>JAQYMQ010000013.1 GCA_028872475.1 Eubacteriales bacterium
GTACGCTTATTAAGTACAAAGTAGTGGAGAAAAATGTACCTCAGGGATATACTGTTAGCTATGAAACAGATCCGACAGGAATCCTTGTAATAAAAAACACACAAGATAAAACAGAAGTAAAAGTAACAAAGGCTTGGGAAGATAAGAACGACCAAGACGGAGTAAGACCAAACAGTGTAACAATTAAGTTATTAGCAGATGGAAAAGAAACAGGTAAGACACTAACTTTAACAAAAGCGGATAACTGGACAGGAACCTTTACTGATCTTGATGAATACAAGGCAGGAAAGAAGATTAAGTATACTATCAAGGAAGAGCCTGTAGGAAACGGATATGTAAGTGCTATTACAGGTTCAGCAGAAGACGGCTATGTTGTTACCAATGTTAGAACACCAAATACACCGCCTGAAAAACCAAATAAGCCAAATCTTCCAAAAACAGGAGATGGAAGTAATATGTCTCTATATGTTTTGTTAATGTTAACATCAGGAACATTACTGCTGCTTGTTGGGTACAGACGCAGAAAGCAGGCTAAGTAGAGATAGAAAAAGTCAAACAAAGAAATAGAAGAAATGGAGATTCAAAAAACGGGAATGACAAAACCTTTTAAGTAATCAAAATCTAAAACTGAATATAGACCATACAACAAAAAGCCTTTTAATTGTTGTAATCGGAGGACTTCTTACGCCAAAGTGTAGAAGTCCTCCTTTTTTATTCTCAAAAAGCAAAAACAGAGAAATGAAAAAGGAGGATAATACAATGGATAAAGGTAAAAGAGAAGCAAAATGCCGAACAGAGATTGTCGGATGCCAAAGCTAAAGATGGGGAGCTTGATGCTAATGTTGAAAAAGCCGAATCAAAGTTAAGAAATGCTGAAGATATAGAAAGAGATAAACCTGAAACTTTTGAAGCGTTTGAAGAGATTAAGGCTTTTAATGATGATCTTAATAATGCGATAGATATCTCAAATAAATATAGTGTTGAACTTGAAGCATTAAAAGAAAAACTTGAGAATGCTAGATTAGCTAAAGACGAGTCAGGGAAACAATTATTTGCTGCGAAAAATAATCTGTATAGTGCGCAAAAAGATTATGATGACTTATTAGCTACTAGAAATAGACGTCCTAAGCATAGAGCTCCAGCAAACAAGGATCAACACGATGAACCTAACATTTCAAAAAAAGATGATAAACAGCTGGCGCCTAAAATACCAGAGAATAATCCTCTAGTAGAAAAACAGAATGATTCTATGGGCAAGATAGAGTCTAATGATAATGCTATGGATAAGCCAATAAAAATAGATAATACTATTAAAAAAGACAATATAGCTAAAAAAGGAGAAGTGAAGCAGGCACAGTTTAAGAAAACGGTGAAAAACAATGTGAAGACAAATGATACTACAATGCTTGGAGTGCTATTTGCTTCTGCTTTGGCAGGATTAGCGGGAATGCTTACTCTAAAGAGAAGAAAGCGATAAAAATATATGTCCTAAGTATGATTGATTTTGTTGACAGCAAAAGCGCCTTAGTGTATACTGACACATAGTTAATTGACAATATTTATTGCTTTAAAATATTGTTTAAAAAATTAAATAGTCATAAAGACACCTTATTAAGAGTGGTGGAGGGAATAGGCCCGATGAAACCCGGCAACCTGCAATATGCGACGGTGCTAAATCCTACAGAGTTTTCTGATAGATGAGGATTATTATAGTTTTGATAAACCTTTCTATCTAATTGAATAGAAAGGTTTTTTTATGGGAATTAGGAGGAAAAATGAAGAGATTATTTACATCAGAATCAGTTACAGAAGGGCATCCTGATAAAATTTGTGACCAAATTTCAGACGCTATACTTGATGAGATTCTAAAAAATGATAAGAATGGTAGAGTTGCAGCTGAAACTACTGTAAACACAGGATATGCAATGGTAATGGGAGAAATTAGCACTAGTTGTTATATTGATATCCCTAAAATTGCGAGAGAAGTAATTTGTGATATCGGTTATACAAAGAGTGAATATGGTTACGATGGCAATACTTGTGCGATTTTTACAGCAATTGACGAACAGTCAAATGATATTTCGATTGGAGTAGACAAAAAGGTTGAAGGTGATGAGTTAGATGCTATAGGTGCTGGCGACCAAGGAATAATGTTCGGTTTTGCTTGTGATGAAACTGAAGAATACATGCCTTTACCGATTTCTTTAGCTCATAAGCTTGCAAGAAAGTTATCAGAAGTTAGAAAAGACGGTACTATTCCATACCTTAGACCAGACGGTAAGACTCAGGTAACGGTTGAGTATGATGACGAAGGTGTTAAGAGAGTTGATACAGTATTAATTTCAACTCAGCATGATCCAGAAGCTACAAATGAACAGATTAGAGAAGATTTAATTAAACATGTTATCAAACCTATAGTTGGCGATGAGTTAATGGACGAAGATACTAAGATATACGTAAATCCTACAGGTAGATTCGTAATAGGTGGTCCAAATGGTGACTCAGGTCTAACAGGAAGAAAGATTATTGTTGATACTTATGGTGGATATTCTAGACATGGTGGCGGAGCATTTTCTGGTAAGGATCCGACAAAGGTAGATAGATCTGCGGCTTATGCTTCAAGATATGTGGCTAAGAATATTGTTGCTTCAGGAGTTGCTAAGAAGTGTGAAATTCAGTTAGCTTATGCGATTGGTGTATCAAAGCCGGTTTCAATAATGGTTGATACCTTTGATACTGGTGTTATTGCCGATGAGAAATTAGCATACATCGTAAATGAACTGTTTGACCTAAGACCTGCAGCTATTATTAGAGATTTAGATTTATTGCAACCAATTTATAGAAAGATTGCCGCTTATGGACATATGGGAAGAGTGGACCTTGACATACCTTGGGAAAGACTTGATAGGGTTGAAGATATAAAGAAAGCTGTTGAAAAAGCGTAAATTTGAGTTTATATGACAAAATTTTTTATAACTAGTTTTAATAAACAATGTCTTATATAATCAAAAGATTTTTTAGTTAGTTTTGCTAAATAGCGAGTTTTCTATGATAATGAAATAAAAAATACCTCGTTAACTTGATTAACGAGGTATTTTAATTGTTTTAAAACTAATGAATCCTTTTTATTGCCTAAATCCAAACGTTAGATTATACCTGGAAACCATATTTTAGAGGGTCATCCTGGTCGATTAGGTATGTAGCAACACCAGTTAGATATGAACTACCAGTAATCATAGGGATAACTGCATCAAAGTCGCCAACCTTAGTAGTTTCTTTGATTACGCCCTTGAATAAGCTGCCGATAAAGCTTTCGTAAATGAATTCTTCACCAACTTTGATTTCTCCCCACTTGTGTAGAGTAGCAAGCTTAGCGCTTGTACCAGTTCCACAAGGTGATCTGTCAGCCATGTGTTCGCCGAAGATTACAACGTTTCTCATTGTAGCCTTGTCTGGGTTTGGAGTTGGTCCATAGAATTCAACTAAGTCAACACTTGTAATATCTAAAGTTGGGTGTTGAATTTTAACTTCTTTGTTGATAATTTCCATCATGTCCATACCTAAGTCAGTAAGTTCACGTAGAGTTTTCTGAGAAATTTCAGGAATTCCAATCTTAGTTGTATCAACTAGTGCGAAGAAGCTTCCTCCAAATGAAATTGTATAAGGGATTTCCTTGCCTTTAACATTTACAGTTAAATTCTCTTTGTAAACGAAAGAAGGTACGTTTGTTAGAGTTACACTTTCAACTTTTCCGTCTTTTACAATAGCATCAGTTTCGATGATACCAGCTGGAGCTTCTAAAACAACTTTGTTTAATCCTTCTTTAGCTTCTATTAGACCAGCTTCTAGGATTACTGTTACAGCACCTATAGTACAGTGTCCGCACATGTTTAGGTATCCGCCTGTATCCATGAACATTACACCAAAGTCAGCTTCCTTGCTTACTGGTTCGTGTAAAAATGCTCCGAACATATCGTGGTGACCTCTTGGTTCGAACATTAATGCAGTTCTAACGTGGTCGTAGTTGTTTTCCATCCAATGTTTCTTTTCAATCATTGTGTTGCCTTCTGGTTCAGGGAAACCGCCAGTAACGATACGGCAGAATTCTCCAACTGTGTGGCAATCTACAACCTGAAGCTGAGCTTCATATTTGTCAAAATTTACCTGTGGATTTAAATTCATAATAATACCTCCTTGTTGTGTTATTTGAATATAAGTAAATCAAATATCACTTATAGCATATGTATCTTATACACCTAATATGTACCATTTGATACAAGTTTGTCAATTGTTTTTGTGAGAATTGTAGTTGAGTGTATTTTATTGCACTAATAAAATGCTTAGGAGTATTTAAAAATAAGGAGTTTGTATTTTGTTCTTTTTAAAGTACGAAAACGTAATATGAACATATTCATTAAAAGGAGATTTATAATTAGTATAGTGTCAAGCCATTGTATTTGAGGAGTTATAGGCTTTATACGTAAAAATGAAAATGCATATCGTTATAAGAAATTCTAATAACGTTAATTTAAAACAATAATAAAAGGCTTGCATAAGTATAGGGGATGAGTTAGTATGAATGCAGGGATACACTGTTGATAAAAAAAACTGGTTTTAATGCAGTGTTTTTTTGTACGGAAGTTTAACGATGTATCAAAATAAAGTGCTGTAAAATAAGCATCTTGAATATGTTAGCGACAACAGATTTTATGGGGGTAGGTAGGTAACTGGTGTGCCTCCTAGTCTTCAAAACTAGTGTGGGGCGTTAAGAGCGTCCTAGGTGGGTTCGATTCCCACGTGCCCTCGCCATATTATTAGCAGAAAAGATTATCAAGAGAATATAGGGTTTTGAAAATTAATTGGAACGAATTATAAAGTATAGATAAAAGGATGTTGTATTCAAAAAAATGAGGAGAGGTACTATGAGAAACATTCAAATTTTATTAAGACAGCATGTAGGTGCACCATGCGAAGCTATCGTAAAAGCTGGCGATGCAGTAAAGAAAGGTACGCTTATAGCTACACCTACAGGACTTGGAGCAAATATATTCTCAAGTGTATATGGTGTTGTAGAAGAAGTTTTGGAAGACCGCATTGTTATCAAGCCTGATGCTGAGCAACCTGAAGAGTTTGTTGAAATAAAAGAAGGTGACAAACTGGAAATGGTAAAAGAAGCTGGTATTGTAGGCATGGGTGGAGCAGGATTCCCTACATCTGTTAAAATTGGAACAGATTTAAATGGTGGATATGTTTTAGTAAACGCTGCAGAATGTGAGCCGGGATTAAGACATAATATGGCACAGCTAGAAGAACAGACAGATATCACAATCAGAGGATTAAAGTATTGTATGGAAATCTGTAATGCTGGTAAAGGTATCATTGCTATAAAGAAAAAGAATGAAAAGGCAGTAGAAGCAGTAAGAGCTGCTATCAAGGATGAAGATAATATCTTTATTCATCTAATGCCGGATATATACCCAATGGGAGAAGAAAGAGCTGTAGTTAGAGAATGTCTAGATGTTCTTCTTGAAACAACTCAGCTACCTTCAGCAGCTAATGCTGTTGTAATAAACTGCGAAACATTACTTCGTATTGCAGAAGCTATCGAATTAAGAAAACCGAGCTTCTCAAAGCATCTTACAGTAATTGGTAAACTAAATGATGGAAGAGCTCCACACGTTTACTTTGATATGCCTGTTGGTATGGCTGTAGAAGATTTGATAGAAATGTCAAGTGGTATCGAAGAACCATATGGTGAAATAATTATGGGTGGACCTTTCACAGGCAAATCAACAACTTTAGAATCACCTATTACAAAGACTACAGGTGGAATTATTGTAACTGTTGAATTCCCTGACTTGCACGGAGCTCCAGTAGGATTGCTTGTATGTGCATGTGGTGGAAGTGAAGATAGAATGAGAGAAATCTGCGAAAAGATGAATGGTAAGGTTGTTTCTGTAGCAGCTTGTAAGCAGGCTGTAGCAGCTAAACCGGGTGCACCACTTAAATGTGAAAACCCTGGAAACTGCCCTGGACAGGCACAAAAAGTATTACAGTTCAAGAAGGATGGCGCAGAGTATACTATTATAGGAAACTGCTCAGACTGTTCAAACACAGTTATGGGTTCTGCACCACAGATGAAACTTAAGGTTTTCCATCAGACTGACCATGTAATGAGAACAATAGGACATCCTCTATATAGAAGATTAACTATCTCTAAGCAGGTTGAACAATTGCCAAACGGCAAATAAAAATTAGTATATTATCCACTTAGATTAGCGTAACCCCGAAATACGTAATTAAGGATCTGTGTCCTTATTATCTAAAGTGGCAAATATAAATTCGCATTAGCTACGCGAAAAAGGCATTGCATATATTGAAGAGAAAAGGAGGAATTTAATATGTCAATTACGGCTGAAACAGCTAAAGAGCATGCTAAAGATCCTGCTGTACTTTGTTGTAGAGCAGAAGAAGGCATTGTTATCGAAGCTGCTAATCTAGAAGATCCAGCAATATTTGATGATCTTGTAGATTCAGGATTGCTAAATTTAGACGGCGCTTTAACAATTGAACAGGTTTTAGGTGCTAAACTAACAAAGACTTGTGATTCGCTATCTCCTCTTACTGCAGATGTAGTAGAAGGATTTAAGGCAGCAACTGAAGAGGTTGTTGAAGAAGTTGCAGAAACTGAAGAAGTAACTGAAGTAGTAGCTGCACCAGTAGTAGCTGGAACAACAGCAGGTGGAGTTTTAAAAATTCACATCGGCGAAGGTAAAGATATCGATCTTGAAATTCCAGTTGGTGGTTTAGGTGGAGCAGTAGCTGCAGCGCCAGGCGGTGCAGTAGCATTACCTGTTGCAGGTACAACTGAAGCTCCAGTAGCGGCACAGGAAGAAAAAGTTGTAAGAACTCTTACAAGAAAACATTTCAATATCACTGAAGTAAAGAGAGGTCCTGAAACTAAGTTAGAAGGAACAGTTCTATACATCAGAGAAGGTATTGAAGAAGAAGTTATCGCAACAAGTGATCTTGTAAAAGATTTCGCTATCGAAATCATTACTCCAGATATCTATCACACATATTCAGAAACAGTTATGGACGTACAGCCTATAGCTACTAAAGAAGGTGAAAGCGAATTAGGTTCTGGCGTTACAAGAATGTTAGATAACGTTGTAATGATGTTAACAGGTACTGATGAAGGCGGAGTTCAGATTGGTGAATTCGGTTCATCTGAAGGTTACCTAGATGAAAACATCATGTGGAACAGACCTGGTTGTCCTGATAAGGGAGACATCTTCATTAAGGGTAACATTGTAGTTCAGGAACACACAAACATGGAGCGTCGTGGACCTATGGCTGCACATACTGCTTTTGATCATGTAACTCAGGAAATCAGAGAAGTACTTAAGAAGGCAGACGAAAGCCTAGTTGTAGAAATTGAAGAAATCGAACAGATTAGAAGACCTGGTAAGAAAAAGGTTGTAATCGTTAAGGAAATCATGGGACAGGGTGCTATGCACGATAACTACATCCTTCCAGTAGAACCAGTTGGTGTACTTGGATCAAAGGCTAATGTAGACTTAGGTAACGTACCTGTTTGCGTATCTCCATTAGAAGTTCTAGACGGTGCTATCCACGCAATCACTTGTATCGGACCTGCATCTAAGGAAATGTCTAGACACTACTTCAGAGAACCACTAGTATTAGAAGCATTAAAAGATCCTGAAGTTGACCTTTGCGGTGTTATCTTCGTTGGATCTCCTCAGATCAACGCAGAAAAATTCTATGTATCAAGAAGAGTTGGACATACTGTAGAAATGTTAGACGCTGAAGGTGCATTTGTAACAACTGAAGGTTTTGGTAACAACCATATCGACTTCGCAAGCCATATCGAACAGATTGGTATGAGAGGTATTCCGGTAGTAGGTATGTCATTCTGTGCAGTACAGGGTGCTCTAGTAGTAGGTAACAAGCACATGAAGTACATGGTAGACAATAATAAGTCTGAATCAGGTATTGAAAATGAAATTCTTGCTTGTAACACATTATGCCATGAAGATGCTATCCGTGCACTTGCTATGCTTAAGACTGCTATGGCAGGAGAAGAAGTTAAGGCAGCTGAAAAGAAATGGAATCCAAATGTAAAAACAACTAACGTTGAACTTACAGATGAAGCAACTGGTACTAAGATGGAACTTGTTGACAATGAACAAGCTTTACCAATGAGCCAGAAGCGTAAGGAAAAATACGACTAGTAGGTGATTACGTGACAGATTCAAAGCTGAACTACGGCGAGAAACTTCTGTATATGGAAGGCATCGTTGTAGAAATAGATGATTGTAGTATAGCTGTTGACCTTAAAGGTAGACTTGGATATTTCAAGGCTCCAAAGAGAATGTTTATTTCAGATACAGAACCAAAAGTTGGACAAGTATTTGGCTGGAATATGAGTTTCCCAGAACAGTTATCTGACGAGGTTAATGAAAAATATATTACAAACATAAAAAAACACGGATGTAAAAAAGATTAAGAGATTAAAGAAGGAGGAATTTAAATGAGTTTAACGGCTATTAAAGGATTACAATCCGAAATATTCGTTCCTATCACTCCGCCATCTGTATGGACACCAGTTACAAAAGAGATTAAAGACATGTCAATTGCCTTAGCTACTGCAGCTGGAGTACATAAAAAGGATCAAGAAAGATTCAACCTAGCAGGTGACTTTACTTGGAGAAAGATAGAAAACACAGTTCCATCAGACCAGTTAATGGTTTCACATGGTGGATATGATAATGGTGACGTTAATAAGGACATCAACTGCATGTTCCCTATTGACAGAATTCACGAATTAGCAGCAGAAGGCTATATCAGAGCTTGTGCTCCTGTTCACGCTGGCTTCATGGGAGGCGGCGGAAACCAGGAAAAATTCAAGAATGAAACTGGTCCTGCTATTGCTCAGATGTTCAAAGAAGAAGATGTAGATGCAGTTTTATTAACAGCTGGTTGAGGAACTTGCCACCGCTCTGCAGTATTAGTGCAGAGAGCAATTGAAGAAGCTGGAATTCCGACAATTATTATTGCAGCTCTTCCGCCAGTTGTACGTCAGACTGGTACTCCTCGTGCGGTAGCTCCATTGGTTCCAATGGGTGCAAACGCAGGTGGACCTCACAATGTTGAACAACAGACACAGATCGTAAAGGCAGCTCTTGAAAATCTAGTAGAAATTCAGACTCCTGGAAAGATTGTTCCATTGCCATTTGAGTATGTAGCTAAGCTTTAATGCGAATTTTAAAAGGGTGGGTGGTGAACATTCACCCTTTTATTTTTTATAAAATTGGCTAAAATATATTGTTTGATATGCAATATGAAAAGTTGAAATTTGGATTATAGGACAAAAACTTATAGTTAAATGCTTGTCGTATTTAAACATTGTTATTAATATTTAAATAATGCTATTAATATATATTTAGTATATATTTTGATTTAATCAAGTGAGTTGATTCTGTGCTGAAAATTGAATGTATATTAATAATATTATTCTTAAAAAAGAACAATATAAGACGATTAAAACGTTTGGTTCTAGGTTATAATATATGTGTATAGTTAAAAAAATAACGGGTTCATATAAGGAAATCTATTTTGATATTCCTGTTCGGGGATTGAGCTTGTTTAGATAGATTAGAGTGAGTAGTTCAGTTAAATAATTTGATTAATTTATAATTTGATGTATTCATTCGCTTTAACAATTGAGTAAAGGGATAATTTTTATCCTGAGTTATTTATAGGAGGAAGTCTATGGCGGCTAATGAACAAAGTCTAAGAAGATTAGTTATAAGAGCTTTTCATATGAATGAAGTCGTTGAAGGCGATCATGACGATATTACTGTTGACGGTGTTTTAACTGTTAGCAAGAGTATGTGTGAAGAGCTTGCAAAAAAGCATCCACATATTGAAAAGATTGATATTAATATAATTAAACCAGGTGAACACGATAGATGGACAAATACTATTATGGATATTATACCTATATCTACTAAGGTGCTTGGCAAAATTGGTGAGGGTATCTCGCATACTGTTACCGGAGTTTATGTAATGCTTACCGGTGTGGATACTGTTGGTAAACAGTGCCATGAGTTTGGTTCATCTGAAGGAATTCTAAAAGAACAGCTTTATTTAAATAGAGCTGGTACTCCGGGAGATAATGATTATATTATTTCTTTTGATGTTACTCTTGAACAAGGTATGGGTCAGGAAAGACCTGGTCCTACTGCTGCACATGCGGCATGTGATGAGTTTATCAATGTATATCGACAGAAGCTTAAGAAGTTTAAGGGTGATAAGTGCACTGAAAGACATGAATATCATGATGTTGTAAGACCTGGCAAGAAGAGAGTCCTTATTATCAGACAGGTTGCAGGGCAAGGTGCAATGTATGATACACATCTTTTCCCTCAGGAACCTTCTTCATCTGAAGCTACTAAGTCAATAATCGATATGGGCAATATGCCTGTAATAGTTACACCAAATGAATATAGAGACGGTATTATCCGTTCAATGCAATAGGAGGTAGCATAATGGGTATAGGACCATCTACAAAAGAGACAACATTACATCACTTTAGAGATCCGCTTGTGGATATTGTAAGTGCTGATCAGGATATTGATTTAATGGGCGTTATGATTGTTGGAACACCTGATGCAAACGAGGATAAAATGTTGGTGGGTACAAGAGCGGCTGTATGGGCTGAATGTATGAGAGCTGACGGAGTTATTTTATCTTCAGATGGTTGGGGTAACAGTGACGTAGACTATGTAAACACCTGCGAGCAGATTGGTACTAGAGGAATAGCTCTTACCGGTTTGAATTTTAGTGGTACTGCGGCTCAGTTTGTTGTAGTTAATGATTATCTAGATGGTATCGTTGACATTAACAAGAGTGCTGAAGGCGTTGAAACTGATGTTGTTGGAGAAAACAACATGGTTGAGTTGGATTGTAAAAAGGCGCTTGCTTTATTGAAATTAAAAATGAGAAATAAATAGCAAAACGATAAACTTAAAAAGGGATGCAAGTTTATATTTGAGTTAAGAGACATGTACAGATTGTATGTGTCTTTTTTGTAGTATAATGATTAAGAATTGAGATAGATGGATAAAATCAATGATGAAAGGTTTTTGTAAATATGACAGGAAAAAATAGATATAGTTGGGTAGAAAAAGACGGTATGAAGTTTTTGACTTTTAATCATTTGGCGGAAGCTGGTCTTTTTACATTGTTTACTACATCGACAATGAATTTTAAAGACGATAAGTCTTTGTGTGAAAATAAGACGCCTAATAAAGAATATTTAAAGTTTATGGTGAAAGAATTTGAATTAAAGGCAGATGAGTTTTTTGTTGGGAAGCAGGAGCATACAAACCATATTGAAGTTGTGTCAGATTTAAATGCGGGTAAAACTGGAGAGTTTGCGAGAACCTTTGCGGATACAGATGGATTGGTGACAGACTTAGAGAGAGTATGCTTGCTTACGAGATTTGCGGACTGTACACCGGTTGTGTTGTTTGATGTGAAGAATAGGGTGCAAGCCAATGTTCATTCGGGCTGGAGGGGAACGACTAAACACATTGCTGTTGAAGCGCTAAAGGTTATGAAGGAAAAGTACAATACAAATCCTGTTAATGTTCTTGTTGGGATAGGACCTACGATTACAAATAATGAGTTTGAAGTTGACGAAGATTGTGCAAATATATTTAGAGAATCATTTGACAATATTGATGAGTTTATGCGCAGTGAAGGTGCAAAATATATGATTGACTTACAGGAGCTTATAGAGTTTGATTTGATGAAAGAAGGCGTGAGGAAAGAATCAATTGAGACTATTAAATTGTCGACCAGATATGACGAAAGATTTCATTCGTATAGAAGGCAGGGCAAAGAGTATGGACTTATGTGCATGTTAAGCGTAAAACTTGCTAATAAGTAGTTAAAATGATATTATAAGGTGTTGTAAAAATTTGTTTTTTAGGAGGAAATATAAACGATGAAGACTACATTGTTATCAAAAGAAAATGGAGAAGCTAAATTTACCGTTGAATTTACTGTTGAGGAGTTTAATGCAGCTAAGGTAAAGGCATATCAGGATACTAAAGACCAGTTTGTTGTTGATGGCTTTAGAAAAGGTAAGGCTCCAAGAAGTATTATAGAAAAGAAATATGGCGAAAATGTATTCACAGAGGAAGCTATTAATGAAATGGTTAATACTAACTATGGCCCAGCTCTTGATGAATTAGAACTTGAAGTAATCGACCAGCCAAGAATTGAATTTGGTAAGATTGAAAAGGATCAGCCATTTGATATTACTGTTACTGTAGCTATTTATCCTGAAGTAAAGGTTGAAAATTACAAGGGAATTGAACTTGAAAAGGTAGATGGCGAAGTTACAGAAGAAGACATCGAAACAGAATTAACACACAGACAAAAGTCAAACGCTAGAATGATTGTTGTTGATAGAGAAGTAAAAGACGGCGACCATGTTGTACTAGATTACAGCGGTTTCGTTGGTGAAGACCAGTTTGAAGGTGGCACAGCAGAAAACCAATCACTTCACATTGGATCAGGCACATTTATTCCAGGCTTCGAAGAACAGCTAGTTGGTGCTAAGAAGGAAGAAGAAGTAGAAGTTAAGGTTACTTTCCCGGAACAGTATCATTCAGCAGATTTAGCAGGTAAAGATGCAATCTTCAAGTGTGTAGTTCACGAAGTTAAGGAAGAAGAATTACCTGAGTTAGATGACGAATTTGCTAAGGATGTTAGTGAATTTGATACTTTAGATGAACTAAAAGAAGATATTAAGAAGAATTTACAGGAAAGAAAGACTGCTTGGGCAGAAAATCAGATGAAGGGTAAGGCTCTTGAAGCTGTAATCAAGGCGAATGAAATTAGCCCACCATCATCAATGATTTTTGGTGAAGTTGACCAGATGATTCAGGAATTTAACGGACAGCTATCTCAGCAGGGACTTTCATTAGATACATACCTTCAGTACATCGGAAAGGATGCTAAAGATTTCCGTGAAGAGCTAAAAGAAGAAGCTAAGGGAAGAGTTGAAAGCAGAATGGTAATGAGAGCTATTGCAGAGCTAGAAAATATTGAAGCTACTGACGAAGATGTTGATGGCGAATTAGAAATGATGGCTATGCAGTACGGTATGGAAAAAGAAAAAGTTAGAGAAGCAATTGGTGAAACAACAATTGGATATATTAAGAAGGATATTGCTATGAGAAAGGCTGTAGACTTCATTTACGACAACGCAAAGATTAAATAAATCTAGGAGGTTGCAATGGCATTAGTACCTTATGTTATAGAACAGACAGGCAGAGGAGAGAGAACTTACGATATTTATTCAAGATTATTGAAGGATAGAGTTATCTTTTTGGCTGATGAAATTGATGATAATATAGCAAGTTTGGTTGTGGCACAATTATTATTTTTAGAAGCAGAAGATCCGGAAAAGGATATACATTTATATATAAATAGTCCGGGTGGTTCGGTTTCAGCCGGATTGGCTATTTACGATACAATGCAGTATATTAAGCCGGATGTATCTACTATATGTATAGGTATGGCTGCAAGTATGGGGGCTTTCCTTCTTTCTGCAGGCGAAAAGGGCAAGAGATTTGCACTTCCAAATGCTGAGATAATGATACATCAACCTTTGGGTGGTACTAGAGGGCAGGCAGAGGATATAAAGATTCATGCTGAGCATATTTTGAACACCCGTGATAAGCTAAATAAGATTCTTGCAAAAAATACAGGCAAGGCTCTTGAAGTAATAGCTAAGGATACCGATAGGGACAACTATATGTCAGCTGAACAAGCGTTAGAATATGGTCTAGTTGATAAGGTAGTAGAAAAGAGATAGGGGACACGGCAAATATGGATAAATATAGTGCAAATGATGAGCTAAGATGCTCGTTTTGTGGCAAATCTCAGGATCAGGTTAGAAAGCTTATCGTAGGACAGGATGTGTATATCTGTGATGAATGCGTTGAATTGTGTCAGGATATTATTGCTCAGGATATGGAGCTTGTTGAGGCTGAAGAAAAGAAAGAACTTGAGCTTTTGAAGCCAAAAGAGATTGCGGAAAGACTTTCGGAATATGTTATTGGTCAGCAGCAGGCTAAAAAGGCGGTTGCAGTTGCAGTTTATAACCATTACAAGAGAATTAAAGCTCTTGGAAATATAGAAAGTGATGTGCAATTACAAAAGAGTAATATACTTATGATTGGACCTACAGGTTCAGGAAAGACATTGATAGCGCAGACTTTAGCTAAGATTTTGAATGTTCCATTTGCTATAGCGGATGCGACAACTCTGACAGAAGCAGGGTATGTCGGCGAGGATGTTGAAAATATACTTTTAAAGCTTTTACAAGCTGCAGATTACGATATTGAAATGGCGCAAAAAGGCATAATTTATGTAGATGAGATTGATAAGATTGCTAAGAAGTCAGAAAATCCGTCTATTACTAGAGATGTGAGCGGCGAAGGCGTTCAGCAAGCGTTGCTTAAGATTCTTGAGGGAACAGTTGCGAATGTTCCGCCTCATGGAGGCAGGAAGCATCCGCATGAGGAGTTTATCAGTTTTGACACTTCTAATGTTATGTTTATATGCGGAGGTGCCTTCGACGGTCTTGATAAGGTAATTGAAAAAAGAACAGGCGTAAATCTGATAGGATTTAATGCTGAAAACAGCGAACTTAAGACAAATAGTGCTGATGAGGAAATATTAAACAAACTGGAACCGGAAGACTTGTTAAAATTTGGATTGATTCCTGAGTTTATCGGAAGATTACCGTCCATTGTTACATTAGGTGAATTGTCAAAAGAAGCTTTGATAGATATTATTACTAAGCCAAAGAATGCTCTTAAAAAACAGTATGAAGCTTTGTTTGAAATGGATGGAGTAAAGTTAATTATTGAAGATGATGCTATAGAGGCTATTGCTGAAAAGGCGATGGCGAGAAAGACTGGCGCTAGAGGTTTAAGAGGCATTATGGAAAATATAATGACTGACTTGATGTTCGAAATTCCATCTAATGAAGATATTAAAGAGTGTGTAATCACAAGACAGATGGTAGAAGACGCTAGGGTTGGAAGAGTTTAGTGTTTTTAACAGGTTGGTGTTTTAAACAGATTAGTATTTTGAATAGATTAGTATTTTCTGGTTGGTGTTTTGAATGGCTGGGTGGTTGCCAGTTGACATTTTGAAAATATTGATTTGTCATTAGATACTAATTATGATTTATTGCAATTAGCAATTAATTATGACTTATAAAAATATGAAAACGGGTGTAAATGCCCGTTTTTTTAATGATTAAGAGGGGGTATATAAGGTATAATATAGGATAAGGCTTATATAAAGTTATTAGTATTGTTGAAAAGATAGACTGTAACTTGTCAATTTCAATCAATAATAATTATTATTGGTTATTATTATGACTATTACATATTATCGTTTTTGCCGATAAATTATGAGTGATTGTCTGGAGTTTATTCATATTTAAATATTACGATTTGTGAAAATTAATTTATTAACTTATTAATTAATCAATTAATTCATTATGAAATTTAGTGTGACGATGATAGACAGTATTGTATATAAGCAAAAATAATTAATGATTATAGAAAGGAGATTATACATAGTTTAATTTTGGTGAATAAAGTGTTGGTTTAATTAAATCTATTTAAGTAATTTGATGACATTAATGAATTTTGAGGTTTTATTAATTAAACAATTTGACATCATTAACGAATTTTGATGTTTTACTGATTAAAAATTAATATATGTATAAAATAAATTTTATGAAATATCCGGTTATTCCTATTAGAGGGGGAATAAATATTGTTCCGCACGGTATAAAGCAGATTGGTATAGGGCGTGCTATATCGCTGTCTGCAGCTAAGGCTGCAAGCGATAGTGACGGCATGGTCGTATTGTTGATGCAAAGAGATTATGCCGTCGATACGCCACGCGCTGAAGATATGTATAAGCGCGGCGTACTAGCACGCATTATGAGTTTCGAAGAAATTCAGTCGGTTTCTGAAGGCAAGACAAGAGTAAAGATAATTTCAAGAGTGGATATTAAAGAAATTACTCAATTTGAGCCATATATGGAAGTTGAAGTTGATGTTGTTGAAGATATTCCAGTAGTTGATTTTGACAGGGAAAAAGTTTTAAGAAATATGGTTCTTAAGGCTTATGATGATTATATGGAAAATAAGGGTAACGAGGGTGGCTCTAATTCTCGTATGTTCTTTGATTTTTCGAGCGGGGAAATGGCAGATAGACTTGCTCATACTATTAGATTGAGTAATTTTGCCATTCAGTCTATGATAAATGAAAGTGATCAACTTGAGAGACTAAAGATGATATTAGCTTTCTTAGAGGATGAACATAATAAGGAAAATATTAAAAGAGATATAGAAAACGAAGTTAAAAACTCTGAAAACATTCGCTCTAAGAGATATCATCTACAAAGAGAGCTAGATATAATAACGAAGATGCTTGGTGAAACAGGTGAAGAAGCTAGCGATATTGAGGAAGGTGAAAAGACAGAAGCTGAAAAATATAGAGAAAAGCTCAAAACGATTTCCTTGTCTAAAGAATATGAAGAAAAGATTTTAAAGGAAATTAAGAGATTTGAAAGTATTTCTTTTGACAATATCGAAAAGGACAAGATAAGGACATACTTAGATTTTGTTTTTGCATTACCTTGGCAAGAAAAAAGTGAGCTTGAAATAGATGTCAAAAAGAGTGAGAAAAAACTTAATGCAGATCATTACGGATTAGATAAGGTTAAAGAAAGAATCTTAGAATATGTTTCAGTGATGAAATTAACCGATAGTGTTAGAACGCCTATTATCTGTCTCGTGGGTCCTCCGGGAACAGGTAAGACTTCTGTTGCAAAATCATTGGCAGAAGCGCTAGGCAGAGAATTTCAAAGAATTTCTTTAGGTGGTGTTCATGATGAAAGTGTTATAAGGGGGCATAGAAGAACCTATGTAGGTTCAGTGCCGGGTAGGATTATTGATGCATTAATCAGAGCAAAAGTGAAGAATCCGTTAATATTGCTCGATGAGATAGAAAAGATGTCGGCGAGTGGAAATGGAGATCCTGCAGCAGCACTTTTAGAAGTTTTAGATCCGGAACAGAACTCTAAGTTTACGGATGCATTTATTGATATTCCGTTTGATTTGTCGGAAGTGATGTTTATTACTACTGCAAACTATGAGAACTATATTCCCGGACCACTTAGGGATAGAATGGAAATTATAGAAATTCAGGGATATTCTCCTAATGAAAAGTTGGAGATTGCAAAGAAATTCTTGATTCCAAAACAGCTAAAATTACATGGTTTAAGCAATAAAAACTTTAAGCTTAATGACGGAGCTATTAATTCACTGATTGAACATTACACTGCAGAGGCGGGTGTTAGAAACCTGGAGCGTGAGATTGGTGGACTTGTTAGGAAGGCTGCCAGAAAGATTGCCGATCAGGAAACGGATAAGGTGAGCATTACTGCGAAGAATATTGAAGAGTATGCAGGTAAGAAAAAGAGAACTCACGATAGAATTGATAGCAAAAAAGAAATTGGTGTTGCAACTGGAATGGGTTGGAGTCCTATTGGTGGAAGCTCATTGACTGTTGAAGTATCTATATCAAATGGTAGCGGTAAGGTTGAATTAACAGGCTCGCTTGGTGATGTTATGAAGGAATCCGCGAAGATTGCGATAAGTCACGCTAGGGCTAATGCGAAAAAATATGGTATAGATGAGAGTTTTTATGAGAACAAGGATATTCATATTCACTGGACTAATGGAGCGCAGCCGAAAGACGGTCCATCTGCGGGTGTGACTATGTCTGTTGCCCTTATTTCAGCATTGACATCTACTCCGGTTGATAAAACTGTTGCAATGACTGGCGAAGTGACTCTTAGAGGAAAGATTACAGCTATTGGTGGCGTCAAGGAGAAGGTTCTTGGTGCTCACAGGGATGGAGCGAAAAAGATTTTAATACCTAAAGATAATGAAAGAGACATTGAAGATATTCCGGAAGATATTAGGGAAAAACTTGAGTTTGTAATAATTGAAACAGTAAGTGATGCTCTGAGAGAAGCTTTAGTTAAGTAATATATAAATGTTGAAAGGAGAAGCTACTTGGTATTCCAATTGTAGCAAGTGAATTATGAAAATTAAGAAATCAGAGATAGTGGCGGTCACAGGAAATCCTAGTCAGTATCCGGAAGATAATATGAAAGAAATTGCCTTCGCGGGTAGATCTAATGTAGGCAAATCATCACTGTTAAATATGATTACTAATAGAAAAAAACTTGCTAAGGTGTCAAGCAGCCCCGGAAAGACTCAGACAATTAATTTTTATGAAATAAATGATAAATTCAGGATTGTGGACTTGCCGGGTTATGGATATGCCAAGGTTTCACGCTCACTAAGTAACAGCTGGGGCAATATGATGGATCAATACTTTAACACTAGGGAAGGTCTTGTAACTGTAATACAATTAATTGATATCAGACATGAGCCAACAAAACAGGATATTCAGATGTATGAGTATTTAAAGCATTTTAATTTAGATGGTATTGTTGTAGCGACAAAGGCTGATAAAATATCTCGTAATGAAATAAATAAGAATGTTTCTGTCATTAGAAAGAAGCTAAAAATGGAAGACCACGACATAGTAATTCCTACATCTTCTCTAAAGAAGACGGGATACGATGAGCTTCTAGATATAATAGAGCAATTGATTGAATTATAGTATAAAGTTTGCTTAAATGGCTTCAAACTATTGCAATAATTGCATTAATTTAATAACATAAATATATTGTTTTTAAAGTTGTAGTGTTGATTTAAGATAGAAGGTGTATGATGTTTAAACCTGCGGAGTTGAAGGGAATATTATTTTCAAACGAACAGATTGTAGAGAAAGCGAAAGAATTAGGTGCGCAGATTACTAAGGATTTTGCTGATAAAGACTTAGTGCTAGTTGGTATTTTGCGAGGGTCAGTGCCGTGGATGGCAGAACTTATGAAACATATAGAGCTTGATATTACTATAGATTTTATATCTTGTTCAAGTTATGGCAGCGCAAAACAGACATCCGGTACAGTACAAATTCTTAAAGGGCTTTCAAGTTCCGTAGAAGGCAAGACTGTTCTTATTGTTGAGGATGTTATTGATTCAGGTCTTACATTAAAATATTTACAGGAATATTTTGCAGATAAGGGCGCAGATGAAGTTAAAATTTGTGCTCTTGTAGATAAACCAAGTGGTAGAAGAGTCGAAATGGAAGGCGATTATATTGGCTTTGTTACAGGGGACCACTATCTAATCGGTTTTGGTTTAGATGATAATCAGAAATATAGACAGCTTCCTTATATTGGATATGTAGAAGTTTAGGTATTGTAGATATCGTGTGTATCATATATATTGAAATGAAATTGCTATGTGTATAAAGAATTTAATTTCTAAAATGTGTAGCAATCACGTGCTTTCTTAGCTCAGTAGGTAGAGCGCATCCATGGTAAGGATGAGGTCGCCGGTTCGATCCCGGCAGAGAGCTCCATTCATTTTGGGGCACTAGCTCAACTGGATAGAGTAATGGATTTCGATTCCATCGGTTAGGGGTTCGACTCCCTTGTGCCTCACCAGCTTATTAATATCCGAATACTATATAATATTCGGATATTTTTTATATAATCTATCCACGATAAGTTGAACTATATATCTAAAAAATTATATAATAATATGGTAGGATGGTTAAAGTTAGTAATAATAACTTTAGAGTATAAATAATATAAAGGAGAGAAAAAATGGGATATGAAGTAAAGATTGGACTATCAAATAAGCATTTACATCTTGCTCAGAAAGATATAGATGTTCTTTTTGGTGAAGGATACAAATTAACTCCAATGAAGGACTTAGTACAGCCAGGTCAATATGCATGTGAAGAAAAGGTTGATATTGTTGGACCTAAGAAAACATTGCATGGAGTAAGAGTTTTAGGACCAGCTAGACCAGAAACACAGGTAGAGCTATCTCTAACAGATGCAAGAACTATCGGAATCAAAGCTCCAGTAAAGGAATCAGGCAAGTTAGAAGGAACTCCAGGATGTACTTTAGTTGGACCGGCTGGTAGCGTAGAATTGGACCATGGTGTAATAGCTGCATTAAGACACGTTCATTTATCTGCAGCACAGGCTGAAGAAGCAGGCGTTAAGGATAAAGAAGTTGTAAGCATCAAAATTGGTGGCGAAAGAGGACTAGTTTTTGATAACGTTTTAGTAAGAGCTGGAGACGGACACGAAAGAGAAGCTCATTTAGATACTGATGAAGGAAACGCAGCAGGTTGCGGTCCAGATGCTGTATGTGAGATTATTAAATAGTTAATGGCAAGAACATAATAACAATTAAATATAATTTAGTTGAATAATCAATGAGATATTAAATACTGCTTTATATAAGGTAAGGCAGTATTTTTTTGCCTATAAATGTCACATTATGTAATATTTAAAAGAATGTGCTTGACACTATTTTTGTAGGGTGCTACAATTTTAGTTAGTGATAGCTAACTAAAATGCGATTTACTGTCAGAAAAAAGTTGCTGAAGTTAAAGAAAGGAGACATTAGTTTATAATTTTATGACTAAATAAGTGTTAAATGGAAATTTTAAGGAAAAAGAAGGTAATACTCGCACTTGTACTAGTCCTTTTGGTTGTAGGAGTTTCTTATATATTTATTGTAAAAGCAAATGATTCAAACAAGGAAAAAGCTGCAATGGCGGATAAAAATAATGAGAGTAATGTTTCGAAGATAGAAGAAACTCAGCAATCAGATAAAGAAAGTGATAAGACGAAACTAAATGATAGTGTTAATGAAGATAATAATTCAGTTAAAGTTTATAATAGTTCTTATCATAAAACAAATAGTGTCGTTAAAAACTTTAAAAAGAAAAATTTTACTCCTATGATTGGTAAGAAATTTGGAAATGGTAAAACTAATACAACTTCTAAAGTTAACAATGGTACTACGACTAAACCTAAACCGGTGGATCCGTCTAAACCAAAACCAAATTCATCTAATCCGTCAAATCCGACTGATTCATCAACTCCAGATGATAATCAGGGTGACAAAATAGAAAATGGTAAATTATATTTATATAGCAATAAGTGGAAATCACTTTCTATGTTTTTGTATAAAAAAGCTGAAAAAGAAAATGTGGAAGCGATACAGGCAAAACTTTTGGCACAAGTTCCAGAAGATAACAGAGATGATGTATTCTTAGGTGAAGTTTTTTCAGATAAAAATCTTGTATTAATTCTTTCTAAGAAAGGTTTGATTGATGAAAAGAAACAAAAAGTATGGACAAAAGATTTTCCTGTATCAGAATCAGGAATTTTTAGAGCAGATGATGATAATATTCTAAAAGTTGAAAATAATGATAGGTCTAGCAAAGATAGCGGAAATACTCAAACTGAAAATACAAACAATAAAAGGGCTAAGATGAGGCTATTTGCAGGTAAAGTTAATGCTAATGAAGCTTTTACAGCTAAATATTTAGTTGGACTACCTAATAATGAAGTGCATGTTGGTGTTATTGCGTTCGCAGATACAAGTGTTATAGCTGGCTTAAATTTTAATTCACAATATACTGAACTAGCACAGGCGTCAAATAATGCTGCTATCTCTTTGAGTAAAGAACGGTTAGATTTGAAGATTGAGGGAAATACTTTTACTTTTAATGGTGAAAAGACTGCAATGTCAAAGGCTATTGTAGGATATCAATTAAATGGCAAGCTAAATGTTGCAAATAATATTTTTGCAGGTGAAAATGTCGATAAGGTTAGGAATAGCAATAGCTATGGTATGATTCACTTTATGCAACGTTCAGAACTTGGCTGTGATCTAAATATAGAAAATAATCAATTTAAAAATATAAAGAGTTGTGCATTGAATATGATGGCTCAATCTAAAGAAAATATTAATATAACTAATAATGTGATTGATGGTACTGGAGATAATGGAATAAGTTTATCTATTTTTTCTCTTGATTATCCTAAAAAGCATAATATTAATATAAAAGGTAATGTTATTAAAAATTATGGTCGTTCTGCATATGAAGGCTATAGTCAAGGTGGAGCAGGTGCTTTGGCACCATCTAACGACGAAGAATTCGGGATATCTATGGCGTATATAGATACAACTTTCGGAGCTTTTGTTAATGGTAAGTGGTCATCAACAGATGCAGAGTTATTTGAATTGCTAAATAAAGATAACAAGATAATGTCCAAAGAAGAAAATGATAAGAATGATAATGTCGTAGATTCGGCTGAGATTTTAGTTGGTCAAAAAGGCAGATTTATAAATACAAAAGAAAGAATTAATAAGGCTAAATATGGAAATAAAGATCATTTCTTTGTTGTAACCAAAAATGAAAATGGAACTGTAACTTATGGTGAAAATTCAGAAGAGCCTACAGAGATTATAGAAATCGGTGGTTTATATATTGCTGGAGAAGGTACTGGTGTTGTTAATCTACCATCTACATTACATATAAAAGGTGATTTAGTTGTTGATTTGCCAAATGGTTCTATCAACAACCACGCTGTTGTAGGTGGTAAAATTGATATTAAGGCGCAGTCAGAAATAAAAAATGATGCTGTTTTCGATTCAACAGTAAAAGAATTTACGAGAAAAGAAGCTCCAAATACTGTGGATATAGTTATTACAGCTATAAAGAATGACAGTGGTAGAAGTGTTGCGACAGAATTGAGTAAGTTAGATTCCGTAAAAGTATTTGTAAACGGTAATCCGCTTGCGGATGACTCATTTACTATTGATGAAGCTAGTGATACGATCCACATAAAGAAACAGGTTGCAGATACATGGCAGCAAAGAGCAAGTATAGTTGTTAAATTTAAAGACGAAAAGAACAAGGTTAGTGAGATTACATCGCAGGCTATTGTAATAAAAGTTTTGGATAAGAGTTCAGCTAAGTTTGAATATAGTACAAAGAGTTTTACTCACTTTAATCCTGAACATAATACTATTACTATAAAAGTTAAGGATGTCAGAGATAAGTTTGGCAATGAAGTGCCGGCAAATAAGACAAAGATAAAGGCTAACTTTAATAGATATGGTGTTTCTGTTCCTGACAATATGATAAAGGTAAATGATGATAAGGATGAAATCGTCTTGAAAGCAGAGCTTTTAGCAACTATTCCTGCGAGTGAATATGCCAATGTAGAAAATCAGAATATAGGAACTCCTGTTACATATAATCTTGAAATCTTTGATGAAGATAATAATATAGGCAAAATTTCGGAGGATGTACAGTTTAAGGTTAAAGATAGCAGTTACGCAAGCTTTGAATTTGTAAAAGGTTTAACATTTACTCAGGGAGAAGCTCCGGAAGATGGTATTAAACTTTTTGTGAAAGATATTCTTGATTCTAATGGTAACAAAGTTACAAAGGAAAAGTCAGTATTAAAGGATAACATAAATATAGAACCATTCCCTGTAAATAGAGATAATACAAATGATTCTGAAATAATTGTTGTCAGAGATGAACAGGGCAATTATGTAAAGGAGATATTTAATCCTAAGTATATAAAGATTGACGATGATGAAGACTCAATTACTTTTACTAAAGAATATCTTGATAAGATGAAAACTCAAAGTGATGCTTCTACAGAATCTGGCGTTAAAATCTTTACTTTTAAATATTTTGATACTACTGCAAAGGTAGATATTAGATCTAACAAAGTTGGTCTATATATTAAGAAAAAGGAAAAGGAAAGAAGTAATAATACAGAGATTGCTTTTGTGGAAAATACATTAAAGATTGAAGGCAATAAGTTGCTTACTGATGGATATAAGCTAGACAAGCAGACAATGGTTGCAGAAGTGCTTCAACATGTTATAAAGGCTAACCCTCGTCAGCAGGTACTAGTTTATTCTAAGGCTAATATGCTTAAGCGCAATTATCAAGCTTTGGAAGAAGGTGACAAGCTAAAAGTTATAGCAGAAGATGCGCAGACTAGTGTTGAATATGAGATCGTACTTGTAGAAAATGCAAAACCTATTCTTATAAAAATGGTGGATGAACAAGTCGTTAAATCTTATGACCAAGCTACTATGCAGGTGAAACAAGGAACTACAGCAGATGAACTTATTAAAGCCATAACACCGGCAGAAGGAGTAAATATTTCTGTAGTTGGTGATAAAGGGAAAAATGAGTATGATGTTACGCTGGAAACTACTATTGCAAGTGATAAACATCTTAAGGCGACAATGGGGAATACAAACTATTATTGGATGCTTAGACCTATCGGAGCTAAATCAAAGACAAGGGCGTTATTGATAGGTAACAACGACTATGTAGGGACAAAAATGGATTTAGTAGGACCTCCTAATGATTTGAAAATGATGGAAGCTGTATTTAAAGGCAATAGAGTGTTTGGTGAAAAAACTGATGTTTCTATTCATCAAAATGTTTTGAAAAAGGATTTGCTAAAATCTATTCATAGTACTTTTGCAGGTGCAACTGATGATGATGTTTCATACTTCTATTACAGTGGTCATGGTAATAATGTAAATAATATTTCTTATTTGTGCACTGTAGATGATAAAACTTTAGCTGACGGTTCCTTTGACCCTACTGCTTGGGTTAGTGTTGATGAACTAAGGGCAGAGCTTGATAAAATTCCAGGAAAGAAAGTTATAATTTTAGATTGCTGTAATTCTGGAGGATTTATAGGTAAGAATTTTGTTGACGAGACAACATCAGCTACTAAAATGGGTGTAAACGGTAGATTAACTTCTAGAGATACATCAAAAGAATTTGTATTAGATGTAAAAAAATCTTTCTCAAAGAAGGTTGAAGAAAATGCTAAGGCAAATTATCTCACTGGAAGTGAGTATAAGGTGTTGACAGCTAGTTCAGCAAATGAATACAGTTATGAAGATAAGAAAGAAGGTATAGGTAAGTTTACAAAGATGCTTGCAATGGCAGCTGGACTTGACAATAGCAATATGCAAGGAGATATAAATAAGGATAAGATTTTAAGTTTAAATGAAGCCTATGATTTCTTAATGAAGAATGTTGCTTCGACTTCTCATATACAGGTATTCCCTTATAAAGATGAGTTTGCATTGTTTGAAAATGTGAATGTAACACCATTAAGCGCGGAAACAAGGGTTACTAGTGATGTATATAACGTAAATGTTAGAAAAGATAAATTTGGAAAATATTATGGAAGCATTACTGATAAGCTTGGCGCTAAGATAGATGGAAATCAAACTGCCGAACAATTCATCGCTAAATTTGAAAAGATGCATTCAGCGCAAACAATTGCAGTTGTTAAAATGCAGGGAAGTGAAATTATAGCTCTTGATAAAAAAGATAAGCTTGGAACTGCGCTACTATATTTGATGGTTACGGCAGAAAATGGTGATGTAAGCAGATATTCATTCTCTTGTGAAAAAGTTGAAGCTGGTGCTAATACAAAGATTTCATCAACAAATCCAGCAATTGAATTAAATGATGTAATAAAGGCGATAAAACTAACTAAAGGAATGACTGTAAAGGAGTTTCTAGGTGGAATTAGAAAGGGAGATGCAGGTCAAAAGTTAGCTATTTATCCTAAGGGAGCTAATAGTGTTGCCAAAAATGATAATGAAAAGATAACTAATTTAGATTATTTATTAGTTACTGCAGCTAATGGTAAAGCTACTCAAAAGTATAATATTACATTAATGGTTGCGGGTGATGAATTGAAACCAGATTTTGCAGGTGTATATATTGTGTCTGGTAATAAAATTAAAAGTGGCACAAAGAAGATAACTAGAAATATAACTGTAGGAGATTTAGATAGGGCGATGGTGAATAAGAATGCAATTATGAGATTAATTGACCCTATGGGAAGTGGTGTGTTTAGAGCGGGCGATGCAACAAGCCCATTTGCAAGGCCAAAAGGTCAGACAGACAAATTATCTAAGGGAGATGTATTTAAGCTAAAACCTATGCAGTGGAGTAAGCCACCAGTTGTTTACATTATAGACGTTGAAAGCGAATAAATCGTATTGAAACAATAATATAATTGATAAGATAATATCGATATGACAAGTGAGATACTACTTTTCTAGGAGGAAATCGTGAGAAAGTTGTGTTGAGTTAGTTATATCGATTTTGTTTTTAAAATATAATATTAGGGAATATTTAAAAATATAATGATGATGTAAATAAAAATATCTTGACAGATAAATGTCTAAATGGTATTATACTTTAATGTCAAGTTTTATGTATTGACAGGAGAAGAAGTTGATTATTGATGATATATTGCAAATAAGTTTATTATACGATATATATGGAAGTCTATTATCGGGACGACAGAAAGAAACTCTGGAGCTATATTATGGGGAAAACTTGAGTCTTTCTGAGATTGCAAGCGAGCTAGAGATAAGTAGGCAGAGTGTTCACGAGTCAATTAAAAATGGCGAGAAAATGTTGAGATACTATGAAGATATTTTGCAGATTGCTACGAAGGCTGAAAGGAATGCTGATATCGTTAATGGTGCTCAAGAAGAGCTGGAACAATTAAAGCGGTTATTTAATGATGATGTTGAGATTGTTAATAAACTAGATTCAGTAATTAACAAATTGAACAAAATTAATTAATTTTTGTGGAGGAAGTATGGCATTTGAGGGATTGTCCGAAAAGCTTCAAGGGGTATTTTCGGCGTTAAAAGGAAAGGGTTCTCTCTCTGAGGCTGATATAGATACAGCTATGCGAGAGGTTAAGCTTGCTCTTTTGGAAGCGGATGTAAACTTCAAGGTTGTTAAGGAGTTTGTGGCATCTGTAAAAGAGAAGTCTCTTGGTGCGGAGGTTACAAAGAGTTTAACTCCGGCACAACAAGTTATCAAGATTGTAAATCAAGAATTAATAGATCTTATGGGTGGTGCGAATAGTAAGATTACATATTCGCCAAGCGGTTTTACTGTTATTATGATGGTTGGTCTTCAGGGTACTGGTAAAACAACTACTTGCGGTAAACTGGCGGCATGGTTTAAGCAAAATGGCAAGAAGCCTATGCTTTGTGCCTGTGATATTTATAGACCTGCTGCAATTGACCAGCTAGAAGTGGTTGGTAAGTCGGTTAATACACCAGTTTATGCAGATAGAGATAGTGAAAAACCTGTTGAAATTGTGAAGGCTGCGAAGCACGATGCTCAGATTAAGGGCTTTGATATACTTATTGTCGACACTGCGGGACGATTACAGATTGACGAAGAGCTTATGGATGAGCTTGAAGATATCAAGACAGAGATTAGACCGCATGAAATATTACTTGTTGTAGATGCTTTGACAGGTCAAGATGCCGTAAATGCTGCTAAGGGATTTGATGAAAAACTTGGCATTGATGGCATAATTATGACTAAGATGGATGGTGATTCGCGTGGTGGAGCTGCACTTTCTGCAAAGAAGGTGACGGGCAAGCCGGTTAAATTCATCGGTATGGGTGAAAAGATGGATGCCTTAGAGCTATTTCATCCTGAGAGAATGGCAAGCAGAATTCTAGGAATGGGGGATATCTTATCTCTTATTGAAACAGCAGAAGCTGCATTTGATGAAGAACAAGCTGCAAGGTTAGAAAGTAAGATTAGAAAAAATCAGTTTACCTTGGAAGATTTCTTGGAGCAAATGGGTCAAATCAAGAAGATGGGCGGACTTGCTAAGATTATGGGTATGCTTCCAGGTATGAGTGCTAAAGGCATTGATGATGCACAGATTGCTAAGGGCGAACAGGAATTTAGAGAAATGGAAGCTATTATTCAGTCAATGACTAAGGCTGAGAGAAATGACACGAAGCTCTTGAATGCAAGCCGAAGGAAGAGGATTGCTGCAGGTTCCGGACAGCCTGTTAGTAAGATAAATAACCTTATTAAGAAATACGAAGAAGCTAGGAAGATGATGAAGAAGTTCAGTAAACCTGGCGCTAAGTTACCAAATATGTTTAAGGGAATGCAATAATACGGATTTTGTTGCAGATATCCAAAGATTTAGATATTAAAATGTTTTAGATATTCAAATATAAATAAGTTAAAAAATCGACATTTCGATGCGATATAAAATAAAATTGTAATTTAATTTAGGAGGAAGATATGGTAAAGATTAGATTAAAGAGAATGGGCGCTAATAAGAAGCCTTTTTACAGAGTTGTTGTAGCTGATTCAAGATCACCAAGAGATGGAAGATTTATTGAAGAGATTGGATATTACAATCCATTAACTGAACCGCCAACAATCAACATTGATGCAGAAAAAGCTGACAAGTGGATTAAGACTGGTGCGCAACCAACAGATGTAGTGAAAGCACTTTTCAAAAAAGCAGGTATCGTAAAATAAATAAGGAAGTGGTGAAGCCATGACAGAATTGGTTGAATTCATTGCTAAGGCCTTAGTAGATAACGAAGAGATCGTGGAAATTTCTGTCGTTGAAGATGGAGATGTGACGGTACTTCAACTTAAGGTTGCCCCCGAAGATATGGGTAAAGTAATAGGCAAACATGGGCGTATTGCAAAGGCTATCAGAACTGTAGTCAGAGCGGCAACTTCCAAGACACATAAAAAGGTCGTAGTTGAAATAATATAAAGTATGTCGGAGATATATCGGTAGAAATATCTCCGATTTTTAATATAATGTATTTATAGGATATACTATATGAAAGATGAGAATGCAAGAATATTAAGATACAAGACCATTGAGCTATAAGTAAATGAATACAGGTAAAAATGGCAGAGAGGAAAGTATGGGTAATAAAAAATTAATCAATAAAGATTTTGTTTCCGGAATTTTAAGCGATGAATATATTGAGATTGGCAAAATTGTTAATGCCGTGGGACTTAAAGGGGAAGTTAAAGTTTACAATTATTCTGATGAGATAGATCGCTTTGAAACAACTTCAATATATGTTTTAGGTGACGGATCAAAATTAAATGTTCAAAATGTAAGGTATAAAGGCAATATTCCTATTGTTAAGTTTGAAGAAATAAATGATAGAAACGAAGCAGAAGCTTGTAAGAATAAAACTCTTTATGTAAAAAGATCTGATTTGCCTGAGTTGCCGGAAGGCGTGTTCTATATTAGAGATATAATAGGCATGGCTGTTGTTGAAGAAAACGGGGATGAAGTTGGTGTGCTGGAAGATGTGAGAACCGATACACCACAGAGAATATATATAGTTAAAACAAAAACAGGTGAAATATTAATACCTGGTGTAGATGAATTTATATTAAATATTGATATGGATTTAAGGACGATAACAGTTAGACTTATAGAGGGTATGATTTAGCTTAGGTATTATAGTTAGAGAGATAAATAAAATATATACTTAAAGTTAAATGAACAATGTAGTAATACATAAAAAACAATGTTTATTTAAACTATGGATTAACTAGCTGGTTAAATTAACAAATGAATTAATTATATAAAAGGAATGAATGCATTATGAAGATAAATATTTTGACATTATTTCCGGAGATGTTTGTGCCTCTGCAAACTAGTATGCTTGGCAGAGCATGTGAAAATGGCATATTGGAAATAAAAGTTGTCGATATACGTGACTACACATTGGATAAGCATAATAGAGTTGATGAATATCCTTTTGGTGGCGGCGCAGGGATGTTGATGCAGGTTGAACCTATCGATAGGGCTTTGACAGATTTAGGGGCAGAGAATAAAAATGTTTTATATATGTCTCCGAGAGGTAGGATAATAGATAAAGCGAAAATAGAAGAGATTTCACGTGATGAAGAGATATATATTCTTTGCGGTCACTATGAAGGTGTTGATCAAAGGGCTATTGATCTTTGGGATATGGAAGAATTGTCAATTGGAGATTATGTTTTGACTGGTGGAGAATTGGCGGCGATGGTTTTAGTAGATGCTGTTTCTAGATGTGTGCCCGGTGTGCTTGGGGACTCTGCATGTATAGAAGAGGAATCTGTTTATTCGGGATTGCTAGAGCATCCGCAATATACTAAGCCTAGAGAGTACAAGGGTTTGAGTGTTCCTGAAGTTTTGCTTAGTGGTCATCACAAAAATATAGCTCAGTGGAAACTAGATGAAGCTATTAAATTAACTGCAGAAAGGCGACCGGATCTCTTGGAAAAGTATTATGAAAAGCAAAAAAAGAATCACGAAAAGAATGATGATAAATTTATGTAAGTGAAGGAAAGTGATAAAAGTAATAGTAGATAAGGGCAAGTGCGAATAAATAAGGACAAATGATGATAAGTAAGTATTGATTCAACGCAGGAATGTTTTAAAAACTAAACAATGGCTAAACGGATTGACCTTATAGATATATATTGTTAAAATATAGACAAACAAATAAAGAGATTCATAAAAGGAGGCTGTTATGAAAAGATTTACAATCCCTAGAGAGTTATATCATGGTGAAGGTGCGTTAGAAGCGCTTAAGACTCTTGATGGTAAGAGAGCAATTATATGTGTCGGTGGTGGATCGATGAAAAGAGGAGGTTTCCTTGATAAAGTTGTTGCTTATCTAGAAGAAGCAGGAATGGAAACAAAGCTATTTGAAGGTATAGAACCGGATCCTTCTGTTGAAACAGTTATGAAAGGTGCTGCGGTAATGCAAGAATTTCAACCTGACTGGATTGTAGCTATCGGTGGTGGTTCTCCAATTGATGCTGCTAAGGCAATGTGGATTAAGTATGAATATCCTGAAACAACTTTTGAGCAGATGTGTGTTGTATTTGGTCTTCCAAAACTACGTACAAAGGCTAAATTCTGTGCTATCCCTTCAACTTCAGGAACTGCGACAGAAGTTACAGCGTTCTCAGTAATTACAGATTACGAAAAGGGTATAAAATATCCGTTAGCTGACTTTGAGATTACTCCGGATATTGCAATTGTAGATCCTGCTCTAGCTGAAACAATGCCTAAGAAACTTGTTGCTCATACAGGTATGGATGCATTTACTCACGCGGTAGAAGCGTATGTATCAACGGTTCATTCTAACTATACAGATCCTCTAGCAATTCACGCTCTTGAGATGATTCAGGAATATCTAATTCCTTCATATAATGGAGATATGAGTTGCAGAGCAGAAATGCACGATGCACAATGTCTAGCTGGTCAAGCGTTCTCAAATGCTTTACTTGGTATAGTTCACTCAATGGCTCACAAGACAGGAGCTGTTTTCCAGGATTTAGGAGCACATATAATTCACGGTGCTGCTAATGCGATGTATTTACCTAAGGTAATTCAATACAATGCAAAAAATGAAGAGGCTAAGAAACGTTATGGCGTAATTGCCGATTACCTACATTTAGGTGGTAATACTGATGATGAAAAGGTAGCTGCTTTAGTTGCTGAAATTAGAAGAATGAATGACGAACTAAATATTCCGCAGTGTATCGCTCACTATGGTGCAGATGGGCTGCCTGCAGAACAGGGATTTGTACCGGAAGAAGTTTTCTTAGAAAGAGTTGAAGAAATTGCTGCTAATGCAATTCTTGATGCTTGTACAGGAAGTAACCCTCGTCAACCTAATCAGGAAGAAATGGTTAAGTTATTCAAATGCGTATACTATGATACAGATGTAGATTTCTAAAATTGGATTGATAATATATTATTTTTGAGATTTAAGGAGCTGGTTTTGAGACTGGCTTCTTTTTCTTTTGTCATATAAGATTTTCTTTTAAGTGAGTGTGTGCATATAAATCGTGTAAAACTATTGTTCTAATGATTAACTATGTAACGATTAACTGCTTGTTATTGGAAAATATTTACAAATATATTGACATATTTTTCCAGTTAAGCTATAATAACCTTACCCCAAAATATAAATAGGAAGGAGGAATTATGGCGAATAGAGATAACTCGGAATTTTCTTATGAAATTATCGAACACATTGCTGTGCTTTCTGCATCTAAAGTTGGATGGAGTAAAGAACTTAATCTTGTATCGTGGAATGGTGCAAATGCTAAATATGATATAAGGGAGTGGGATGAAAAGCATGAGCGTATGTCCAGAGGCGTTACGTTCTCGGAAGAAGAGGCGATTTCACTCAGGGACGCTCTTGATGAAAGGCTTAAACAAATTAATAAAAAATTAATGAAATGAATAAGCTTTGGCGCGACTACATTAGAGTGGTTGCGCCATTTTTGATGTCATAAGTCGATTTTTTATTCAAAATAGTTTTAAAGTTATTAAGAACAGTTAAGTATTAAGGATAGATAAGCTCATTTAATTTAGAGGAATTAATTTTTGGGATAATTGGGATTAGGTGTTAATTTTATTGGATTTATCGGATTGTTGTAGTGTTTTTGATAGAATTGAAACAAAATTATTTATAAATGATAGATAGCTACATAAGATACGCTAGGCGACTTGTCTGTAGGTGTCAAGATATATCGTTGAAAACTCAAGCGGAATACTAATCGTATAAGTAAAAATTTAATAAAAAAGTTTTTAAAAAATACTTGATTTATGTTTCGAACAATTATATACTTATTAGGCTTGCAAAGGTGAAGAAGCGGAAAGTTGCTGAGCTATCAGGTAATTTCCGTGGAGAAGTTCCCGCTAGACGGGGGCGATGGGTTTGCCTGTTTTTGTTTTGAGTCATTGATTAGGAAACGCACGGACGTGTGGTGCAAGCTTAAAAATCTAAAAGGCTATTTAAAAATCAGGAGTTTAACCCCGTACGAGAATAGCGAAAATTGTACAAAATTTTAAAAGGAGGAAAAAATGAGCGGACTACAGAAGATAAGAATTAAGCTAAAGGCTTATGATCATGCAATCCTTGATCAGAGTGCTGCTAAGATTGTTGAAGCTGCTAAGAGAACTGGTGCTAAAGTTTCTGGACCAATTCCACTACCTACAGAAAAGGAAGTAGTGACTATTATCAGAGCTGTACACAAGTATAAGGACAGCAGAGAGCAGTTTGAACAGAGAACTCACAAGAGACTTATCGACATTACAGATGCAAAGGCAAAGACAACAGATGCACTTACAAAATTAGAATTGCCTGCTGGTGTAGATATCGAAATCAAATTATAAGTAGCCTAAGGGGAATTAACCCACTTAGCATGACCGCGAAAGTGGTCCAATGTAAGAATTTAGGAGGAACAAATGAAAACATTACTTGGAAAGAAAATCGGCATGACACAGATTTTCACCGAGGAAGGAGTAGTTATACCGGTTACTGTTATCGAAGCAGGCCCTGAAGTAGTTACTCAGATCAAAACGGTTGAAAAAGATGGATATAGTGCTGTACAGGTTGCTTTCGGAGAAACAAAACCACATAGAGTGAACAAACCTATGACTGGTCACTTCGAAAAAGCAGGTGTAGAAATCAAAAAACATCTGATGGAATTCAGAGTTGAAGAAGGCGAAGCTTACGAGCTTGGTCAGGAAATCACAGTTAGTGATTTTGAAGAAGGTATTAAGGTTGACGTGACAGGTGTATCTAAGGGTAAGGGTACTCAGGGTAACATCAAGAGACACGGACATAGAAGAGGTCCAACTTCTCACGGTTCTAAACATAAGAGACTTCCGGGTGCACTTGCTGGAGCATCATACCCAGGAAGAGTATTCAAGGGCAACAAAGGTCCTGGAAGAATGGGTAGAGAAACTGTGACAGTTCAGAATATCGACCTTGTAAAAGTTATTGCAGATAGAAACTTATTGCTAGTTAAGGGAGCTGTACCGGGCGGAAAAGGAAGCCTAGTAAAAGTAAGACCGGCAATCAAGGTTCAGAAATAAGCGTTGGAAGGAGGATTATCATGGCAATAGTTAAAGTGCTAAACATGGCTGGTCAGGAAACTGGCACTATGGAGCTTAACGATAAAATATTTGGTGTTGAGCCAAATCAGAACGCCGTCCACGCAGTTGTAAAGAATCACCTGGCTAACAGAAGACAGGGTACACAGTCTGCAAAGACAAGAGGCGATGTAAGAGGTGGCGGAAGAAAGCCATTTAGACAGAAGGGAACAGGTAGACACAGACAGGGTTCTACTACAGACCCATCTCAGATCGGTGGTGGTGTGGTATTTGCACCAAAGCCAAGAAGTTACAGATACACTCTTCCAAAGACTTTAAGAAGATTAGCTATGTTATCAGCTCTTTCTTCAAAGGTTAAGGAAGGCGAAATCATCGTTCTAGATACTTTAGGATTTGAAGCTCCTAAGACAAAAGAGATGGTTAAGGTGTTAGATAACGTGAAAGCTGGTAAAAAATCATTAGTTATCACAGCTGGTAGAGATGAAAACGTAATCAGATCTGCTGCAAACATTCCTGGTGTTAGAACAGAAATGGTAAGCACTATGAATGTATATCAGATTGTTAATCATGAAAGTTTCATCATTACTAAGGAAGCTATCGAAAAGATTGAGGAGGTGTATTCATAATGAGAACACCATATGATGTAATATTAAAGCCTGTAATTACAGAAACTTCTATGGAAGTTGCACAGGACAAAAAATACACTTTCAAAGTAGCGGTAGATGCTACTAAAACAGAAGTTAAAGACGCTATCGAAGAAATATTCGAAGTAGATGTATTAAAAGTTAACATTATGAATGTTAATGGTAAGTTAAAGAGAATGGGAAGAACAGCTGGATATAGAGCAGCATCTAAGAAGGCTATCGTTACTCTTACTCCAGATAGTAAAGAGATCGAATTCTTCCAGAGCTTGTAAGATAGGAGGAAGGAATAATGGGAATTAAAAAGTATAATCCAACCACTCCGGGCTTGAGAGGAATGACGACTTCTACATTCGAGGAAATTACAAGAAGTACACCGGAAAAATCACTTACGGTTACTTTAAAGAAACATTCCGGAAGAAATGTTAGGGGTAAGATTACTGTAAGACACAGAGGTGGCGGATACAGACCTAAGTACAGAATTATCGACTTTAAGAGAAACAAAGACGGTATTATCGGTAACGTTAGAGAAATCGAATACGATCCAAACAGAACAGCTAATATCGCTCTTATCGTTTATGCAGACGGTGAAAAGAGATATATTATTGCACCTGAAGGTTTAAAAGTTGGAATGACTATTGTTTCAGGAGCAGATGCAGATATTAAGGTAGGAAATGCACTTCCTTTAGCAAACATCCCTGTAGGTACAGTAATTCACAACATCGAATTAAAGCCTGGTAAGGGTGCACAGATGGTTAGAGCAGCAGGTAATGGTGCTCAGCTAATGGCTAAAGAAGGAAATTATGCGACACTAAGATTGCCATCAGGCGAAACTAGAAAAGTTCGTATTGAGTGTAGAGCGACTATCGGAGAAGTTGGTAATTCAGAACATGCAAATATCAACATTGGTAAAGCCGGCAGAAAGAGACACATGGGTATAAGACCTACAGTTAGAGGTTCTGTAATGAACCCTAATGATCACCCACACGGTGGTGGTGAAGGTAGAACAGGTATCGGTAGAGTTAGTCCTGTTACTCCATGGGGTAAACCTGCACTTGGATATAAGACAAGAAAGAACAAGAAGGCTTCTGATAAGCTGATAGTTAAACGTAGGAATGCAAAATAGGAGAAAGGAGCAATAGATAATGGGTAGATCACTTAAAAAGGGACCTTTTGTCAATGCGAAACTCATCAAGGCAATTGAAGAGATGAATGCAGCAAACGAAAAAAAGGTTATTAAAACTTGGTCAAGACCATCTACTATATTTCCTCAGATGGTAGGACATACTATCGCAGTACATGACGGTAGAAAGCACGTTCCTGTATACATCACAGAGGATATGGTAGGTCACAGACTTGGAGAATTTGCTCCAACTAGAAATTATAGAGGCCATGCAGCCGACAAGAAATCCAGATAGGAGAGGAGATTAAAATGGAAGCAAAAGCAGTTGCTAAATACGTAAGAATGTCTCCAATCAAGCTAAAGCCTGTTACTGACTTAGTTAGAGGCAAGGATTTGCAGGAGGCATTAACAATACTAAGATTTACTCCGGGTAAGGGAGCAGAATTAGTAGAAAAAGTTGTTAAATCTGCTGCAGCTAATGCGGAGAACAACTTTGAAATGAATGTAGATGATTTATACGTTGCAGAAATCTGTATAAATCAGGGACCTACAATGAAGAGATGGAGAGCTGGTGCTCAGGGCAGAGCTTCTATCATCCTTAAGAGAAGCAGTCATATCAATGTTACTCTTAAAGAAAAAAATACAGATAAGGAGGTTCAATAATGGGTCAGAAAGTAAGTCCACACGGTCTTAGAGTCGGCGTTATAAAGGACTGGGGTTCTAAATGGTATGCTGATAAGAGCAAATTCGCAGACTACCTAGTAGAAGACAAAGATATTAGAACCTTCGTTAAGAAAAAGCTTTATACAGCTGGTATTTCTAAGGTTGTTATTGAAAGAACTGAAGAAAGCAAGGTTAAGGTTATTATCTCAACAGGTAGACCCGGTATGCTTATCGGTAGATCTGGTGAAGGTATCGACCAGCTTAAGAAAGACTTAGGCAAGTTAACTAATAAGACTGTAGATATAGAAATTATAGAAGTTAAGAGAGCAGAATTAGATGCACAGCTTACAGCTGAAAGCATTGCTCAGGCTCTTGAAAAGAGAGTTGCTTTTAGAAGAGCTATGAAACAGGCTATCGGTAGAACTATGAAAGCTAATGCAAAGGGTATTAAGGTGTTAGTGTCAGGAAGACTTGGCGGAGCTGAAATCGCTAGAAGCGAATCTTACAGCGAAGGTAATGTTCCTCTACATACATTAAGAGCAAATATCGATTATGCATTTGCTGAAGCAGATACTACTTACGGTAAGTTAGGTATCAAAGTTTGGATTAACCACGGTGAAATCCTAGATAAGGGATTAACTAGCGTAATCAGAGAAGAAAAATCTGAAGGCAGAAAAAATGATAAGCAGAGAGGCAAGAAATCTGGCGATAAGAGACAGAAGAGACAGCCTCGTGACAATAAGCCTGAAATTAAGAGAGCTGAAAATGTAAGAGTTAGACCAACTCCAAAGGCAGCTGAACCACAGGTTGAAGTAAGTGCTGAAACACCAGTAGAAGCACCAGTAGAAGAATAACAAGTAAGGAGGAAAGAGCCATGTTAATGCCAAAGCGCGTTAAACGAAGAAAGCTTCATAGAGGAAGAATGAACGGTAAAGCGACTCGTGGTAACAAGATCGCTTACGGACAATATGGATTAGTAGCTCTAGAGCCTGCTTGGATCACTTCAAACCAGATAGAAGCAGCCAGAATAGCTATGACAAGACATATTAAAAGAGGTGGTAAAGTTTATATTCAGATTTTCCCACACAAGTCAGTAACAAAGAAACCTGCAGAAGTAAGAATGGGATCCGGTAAAGGTTCTCCAGAATACTGGGTAGCAGTAGTAAAACCAGGCAGAGTAATGTTTGAAATTGAAGGAGTTAGCGAGTCTTTAGCTAGAGAAGCTATGAGAAAGGCTAGCCACAAGCTTCCTATCAAGTGTAAGTTCATTACAAAGGATGAGGAAGGAAAGGATGGTGAGGCATAATGGAACTAAATAAGATTAGAGAAATGTCTGAAGTAGAACTAAATGCTGAGCTATTAAAGATGAAGAAAGATTTAATGAATCTAAGATTTCAGCATGTTACTGGTCAGCTAGAAAATCCACTTAAGCTAAAAGAAGCTAAGAGAGATATTGCTAGAGTTATGACAGTTATAAGAGAAAAACAGTTAGCACAGGAAGATAAATAAGGAAGGAGGATGACATTATGACAGTTGAAAGAAATAATAGAAAAACAAGAGTTGGTATTGTTATCAGCGATAAGATGGATAAGACAATAACAGTTGCAGTAGAAGACTTCGTAAGACATTCTCTTTATGGCAAAGCTGTAAAAACAACAAAGAAGATTAAAGCTCACGATGAAGAAAATACTTGTAACATCGGAGATAAGGTAAGAATTATGGAAACAAGACCTCTATCAAAGGATAAGAGATGGAGACTTGTTAACATTATCGAGAAGGTTAAATAAGGAGGCACCGTAAATGATTCAGACAGAAACAAGATTAAAAGTCGCTGATAATTCAGGTGCAAAGGAACTATTATGTATCAGAATATTAGGTGGTACTAGCAGAAAGTCTGCTAATATTGGTGACATTATAGTTTGTGCCGTAAAAGAAGCTTCTCCGGGTGGTACCGTTAAGAAGGGCGACGTAGTAAAGGCAGTTATCGTAAGATCAAATAGTGGCGTTAGAAGAGATGACGGAAGCTATGTGAAATTCGATCAGAATGCTGCTGTTGTTATCAAAGAAGATAAGAATCCAGTTGGAACTCGTATTTTTGGACCTGTAGCTAGAGAACTTAGAGACAAAGGCTATATGAAGATAGTGTCATTGGCACCGGAAGTACTATAGGAGGGCTTACAGGATGAAGATTAAAAAAGGTGATACAGTAATTGTAATTGCTGGTAAAGATAAGGGTAAAAAGGGTGAAGTTATCAAAGCTATGCCTAAGACAAATAAGGTAATAGTTGAAGGCGTTAATGTTCAGACTAAGCACCAAAAGCAGACAAGAACTGCGGCAGCTGAGATTAAGCACCAGGAAGGCCCAATCGACGTTTCAAATGTAATGTACTATGATTCAAAAGCTAAGGCTGCATCAAGAATTGGCTTTGAGATGGACGGAGATAAAAAAGTAAGAGTTGCTAAAAAGAGTGGCAGCAAGATTGATTAAGGAAAGGAGGAGACGGTTTGACAGCTAATTTAAAAGAAAAGTACAATAGCGAAGTATTCAAGGCTATGCAGGACAAATTTGGTTATTCAAATGTTATGCAGGTTCCAAAGCTTGAAAAAGTTACAATTAATATTGGTTTAGGACAGGCTAAAGACAATGCAAAGCTTTTAGAAACTACTATTGAAGAGTTAAAGGTTATAACAGGACAAAGACCGGTTGTGACAAGAGCAAAGAAGTCAATTGCGAACTTTAAAGTAAGACAGGGAATGCCTGTTGGTGCAAAGGTTACACTACGTGGCGATAACATGTATGTATTCGTTGAAAAGTTCTTCAATATCGCTCTTCCTAGAGTGAGAGACTTTAAGGGAGTAAGTGCAAATGCATTTGATGGTAGAGGTAACTACTCTATGGGTATCAAAGAACAACTTATTTTCCCAGAAATTAATTATGATAAGGTTGACCTTATCAAGGGTATGAACATCGTATTTACAACAACGGCTAAAACAGATGAAGAAGCTTTAGAACTTCTAAAACTTCTAGGAATGCCGTTTGAAAAGTAGGAGGCGTTTAATGGCTAAGAAATCGTTGAAAGTAAAACAGCAAAGAAAGCCTAAGTTTTCTACGAGGGCTTATACTAGATGTAAGGTTTGCGGAAGACCTCATTCAGTATTAAAGAAATATGGTATTTGCCGTATTTGTTTCAGAGAACTTGCTTATAAGGGAGAAATTCCTGGCGTAAGAAAAGCAAGCTGGTAGTTAATTCACATTTACTAAGTTGCAAAGAGCAAAACTGGTAGAGGAAGGAGAAAACTCTAATGACAATGACAGATCCAATAGCGGATATGCTAACAAGAATTAGAAATGCAAACACTGTAGGAATCGCTACAGTGGAAATTCCTGCTTCTAAGATCAAAAAGTCTATTGCAGAAATTCTTTTACACGAAGGATTCATCAATGGATTTGAACAGATTGAAGATGGTAAACAGGGAATTATCAAGGTGGCTATGAAATATGGTCCATCTGGTGAAAAAGTTATTAACGGCATCAAGAAAATATCTAAGCCGGGATTAAAAGTATACGCAAAGGCTAACGAAGTACCTAAGGTATTGGGCGGTCTAGGTATAGCTATCGTTTCTACATCAAAGGGAGTAATTAGCGACAAAGAAGCTAGAAAACTTGGTGTAGGTGGCGAAGTAATTTGTTATGTTTGGTAGGAGGTAGAACATGTCACGAATTGGACTAAAACCTGTTAATCTTCCTGCTGGCTTATAATTTAAAATCGACGCTAACGTAGTAACTGTAAAAGGACCTAAGGGTGAATTACAGCAGGCTATAAGCGATAGATTAACAGTATCTGTAGAAGAAACTGAAGTTAAGGTTGCAAGACCTACAGATAGCAAAACAGACAAGGCTCAGCACGGGCTTGCAAGAACATTGATTGCTAACATGATTGAAGGTGTTACTCAGGGTTTTACAAAGACTTTAGAGTTAAACGGTGTTGGCTACAAGGTTGATAAAAAGGGCGATACATTAGTTATGCACCTAGGATTATCTCATCCGGTAGAGATGAAGGATCCTGAAGGAATAACAACAGAAGTTACTAAAGAGGGATTAATCAACGTTACAGGATGTGACAAGGCTAAAGTAGGTAACTATGCAGCTAACATCAGATCTTGGAGAAAACCTGAACCTTACAAGGGCAAGGGTATCAAGTACGTTGGAGAAGTTATCCGTCGTAAAGAAGGTAAATCTGGAGCTAAAGGTAAGTAAAGAAAGGAGTAAAAAGACATGGCTAAAGAAACTAGAAAAGCTAGAAGAGTTAAAAGACACTCTAGAATTAGAAAAGATGTTTTTGGTACTCCTCAAAAGCCTAGAATGTGCGTTTTTAGAAGTAACAAGAACATTACAGTTCAGATTATTGATGATGTAAACAACACTACATTAGTAGCTGCATCATCTTTAGAAAAAGATCTAGCAATCGAAAATGGTGGTAACAAAGAGGGCGCTAGAAAAATTGGTGAAGTTGTAGGAAAAAGAGCGGTAGAAAAGGGCATCGAAGCTGTTTGCTTTGACAGAGCTGGATTCTTATATCACGGCAGAGTTAAAGAAGTAGCTGACGGAGCTCGTGAAGCTGGACTTAAGTTCTAATGGAGGTAGACGATGAACAATAAAATTGATGCAACCAAAATGGAATTGCAAGAAACTATCGTAAACATTAGACGTGTTGCTAAAACTGTAAAAGGTGGTAGAAACATGAGGTTTAGCGTTACGATGGTAGTTGGCGACGGCAACGGTCATGTAGGTGTTGGTCTAGGTAAGGCTCAGGAAATTCCTGAAGCTGTTAGAAAAGCTACTGAAGATGCTAAGAAAAAGATGATAGAAGTTCCTATGGTTGGAACTACAGTACCTCATCAGAATGTTGGTATATTTGGCGCTGGTAAAGTGTTAATCATGCCTGCTGCAAAGGGTACAGGTGTTATTGCTGGTTCTTCTGTAAGAACAGTTTTAGAACATGCCGGTATCAAGGATGTGCGTGCTAAGTCTATCGGATCAAGTAATACTGCTAATATGGCTTATGCTACAATTGAAGGTCTAAAAGGACTATTTACAGTTGAAAAGGTTGCAAAACTAAGAGGCAAGTCAAAAGAAGAAATTTTAGGATAGGAGGAAGCGAAAGATGTCAAAAAAGATAAAGATTACTTTAACTAAGAGTACAATCGGAGCTTCTCCAAGACAGAGAAAAGTTGTAGAAGCTTTAGGTTTAAGAAAATTAAACCAGTCAGTAGAACTTATAGACAACGAAGTTACTAGAGGTTCTGTAAATAAGGTTCCGCACCTGCTTACTGTAGAAGAAATATAGAAGGGAGGATGCGAAGATGAAATTACACGAATTTACAGCAGTTGCTGGATCTACTAAAAATCGTAAGAGAAGAGGTAGAGGTACAGCTACTGGACAGGGTAAGACAAGTGGTAGAGGTATGAATGGTCAGAACTCAAGATCAGGTGGTGGTACAAGACCTGGTTTTGAAGGTGGTCAGATGCCTTTATACAGAAGAGTGCCAAAGAGAGGCTTCAACAATAAGTGGAGAAAAGAATTCGAAACAGTTAATGTTGAACAGCTAAATAGATTTGAAAATGGTACTGTTGTTACTCCGGAATTACTTATTGAATGTGGTCTTGTAAAACAAGTACAGGATGGTATTAAGATTCTAGGTAATGGTAACATTGAAAAGAATCTAACAGTACAGGCTAATAAGTTTACAGGTGCAGCTTTAGAAAAAATCGAAGCTGCTGGTGGAAAGGCACAGGTAATTTAGGATGAAAGGACTGGAGACACTATCAAAAGCATGGAAGATTCCGGATATTAGAGGAAAAATGATTTTTACCTTGCTAATGTTGGTAATCTTCAGGATTGGCTCTAATATACCAGTTCCGGGTATTAACAGACAGATTTTAAATGATGCATTTGCAAGTGGTAATAATGGTCTGATGGATTTATTCAACCTGTTTTCAGGTGGAGCTTTTGGGCAGATGACAATATTTGCCCTAAGTATTACTCCATATATCACAGCATCTATCATTATGCAATTACTTACAATTGCTATTCCGTCGCTTGAGACGATGGCTAGAGAAGGTCTTGAAGGTAGAAAAAAGATTACTCGTATTACTAGATATATGACAGTAGTTTTAGCGCTTATTCAGGCAACAGGTACTACAATCGGTATGTTTAGTAGCGCACTTATCAGCAAGGGATTCTTCTCAGTAGCATTAATTGTTGTTGTACTTACTGCAGGTACTGCATTTCTTATGTGGCTTGGAGAGAAAATTAATGAAAGTGGTATTGGCAATGGTATTTCACTAATTATCTTTGCAGGTATCGTTTCTCGTCTGCCATTAGGATTAAATAGTATTTGGATTAAACTTCAGGAAGGTTCAATCAGCTATGTAACAGTGGGTATATTCGTAGTATTTGCTGTATTAGTAATTGTAGGAATTATCGAAATCCAGCAGGGTGCTAGAAAGATTCCAGTACAATATGCTAAGAGAGTAGTTGGAAGAAAAATGTACGGTGGTCAAGCTACACATATTCCTTTGAAAGTAAATCAGGCTGGTGTAATTCCAGTAATATTCTCACTTTCATTGTTGCAGTTCCCACTTACAATTACATATTTCATGGGTGCAAACTCATCAGCTTCTCAGTGGATAACAAAATGGTTATCTCCAATGGGATCTCCAGGGGTAATCGTTTATGCATCGTTTAACATATTGTTGATAATATTCTTTACATATTTCTATACGACAATTACATTTAATCCACTTGAGGTGGCAAACCAGATGAAGGCAAACGGTGGTTTCATTCCAGGTATTAGACCGGGTACAGCTACTACTGAATACTTAAACAAAGTAATGAGTCGTATAACATTTGTAGGAGCAATATTCCTAGCGGCGGTTGCAACATTACCGACAATAGTTTCTCAGATTATTGACGTAAATATCGCATTTGGTGGAACATCACTACTAATTGCTGTAGGTGTCAGCTTGGATACTATGAAGAAGCTGGAAGAACAGATGGTTATGAGAAATTACCAAGGATTTTTAGGATAGAATATAATCCTTTAACTAGAAATCCCTTTAATTGAAAAAGGAGATAGATATGAATTTAATATTATTAGGGCCACCAGGAGCAGGTAAAGGTACTCAGGCAGCAATGATTGTTGACAAGTATCAGATACCACATATATCCACTGGAGATATATTCAGAAAGAATATAAGCGAAGGTACAGCTTTAGGAATTAAGGCGAAAGAATATATGGATAGAGGCGAATTAGTGCCTAATAGTCTAGTTATTGAAATAGCTACTGATAGATTAGGTGAGGACGATTGTAAAGATGGTTTCTTGCTAGATGGTTTCCCAAGAACTGTGGAGCAAGCAGTAGCCCTTGATGCATATCTAAGAGAGACCGATAGAAAAATTGATTACGTTCTTGATATAGATGTTGATAAGGAATTATTAGTAGAAAGAATTATTGGAAGAAGAGTTTGTGCAGATTGCGGAGCAAGTTTCCACGTTACCAATATGCCACCTAAAGAGGAAGGCGTTTGTGATAGATGTCAGGGGCAGCTAAAACAGAGAAATGATGATAACGCAGAAACAGCTAATAATCGTATTGAAGTTTACAACAAACAGACTAAACCACTTCTTGACTACTACGATAAATTAGGCAATATAGTTCATTTAGATGGTTCAAAAAACTTAAATGATTTGTTCAAAGAAATCGTAGAAGTGTTAGAATAATCGTAGGAATTAAAATGATTATAATTAAATCCGAAAAAGAAATAGAAATAATGCGTACAGCAGCAAAAGTTACTGCTGAAGTATTAGTAGAACTAGAGAATTTTATAAAGCCGGGTATGTCGACAGCAGATATTGATAAGTTTGTAGAGGACTATATCGTAGGCAAAGGTATGTATCCGACTTTTAAAAATCTTTATGGCTTTCCGGCAAGCGCTTGTATATCTGTAAATGAAGAAATTGTTCACGGTATTCCTTCAAAAGATAGAATCTTAGTTGAGGGTGATATCGTAAGTGTGGATGTTGGTTCTACATATGAGGGTTATGTAAGCGATGCAGCAAGAACTTATCCTGTGGGTAAGATTTCAAAAGAGGCACAAAAATTAATAGATGTGGCTAAGAGTAGTTTTTTTGCAGGACTTGAGTTTTGTAGGGAAGGATATAGATTGTCAGATGTGTCCCATGCAATCCAAGTGGAAGTTGAAAGTAACGGTTTTGGAGTAATTAGAGATTATACAGGTCACGGTGTTGGTAGAAACTTGCACGAAGATCCAAAGATTCCAAACTATGGCAAACCTGGTAAGGGTCCAAGACTGCAGAGAGGAATGACTCTTGCAATTGAGCCTATGATTACTCAGGGAAGTTATGAAACCGAAGTTCTTTTAAATGATTGGACTGTGGTTACACTCGATGGTAAGCTATCAGCACATTATGAGAACACAGTACTTATAACAGATGGTGAGCCTGAGTTGCTTACTATGTAAAGAGGTATAATGGATTATGGCAAAAAAGGATGTAATAGAAGCAGAAGGCATTGTTGTTGACGCTCAGCCAAACGCAATGTTTGTTGTTAAACTTGAGACTGGCCATGAAGTTTTGGCTCATGTTTCAGGAAAAATTAGAATGAATTTCATAAGAATTTTACCAGGCGATAAGGTTAGGGTTGAATTATCACCTTATGACCTTACAAGAGGTAGAATTACATGGAGAGACAAGTAGGAGGTTTTTTAAGATGAAGGTTAGATCATCAGTAAAGCCAATCTGCGAAAAGTGTAAGGTTATCAAGAGAAAAGGTAAAGTAATGGTTATCTGTGAGAACCCTAAGCATAAGCAGACACAAGGTTAAGAACAGGAATCTGTTCACAAAAGTTATTAACTTATTTAGAACATCCCGTTTATATTACGCAAAAGTGTGTGACGGAAGATGGGAAGAGGAGGAAGAGTATGGCTCGTATAGCCGGAGTTGACTTACCTAGAGATAAAAGGTTAGACATTGGTTTAACATATATCTATGGTATTGGAAGACCGACAGCAAAAGTTATAATCGAAAAAGCAGGATTAGATCCAGCTTTAAGAATTAAAGATTTGTCGGAAGATGATGCAGGTAAAATCAGACAGGTATTAGAAAATGAATACCTAGTTGAGGGTGACCTAAGAAGAGAAGTCTCTATGAATATTAAGAGACTTATGGAAATTGGATGTTATAGAGGTATTCGTCATAGAAGAGGACTTCCTGTAAGAGGTCAGAAAACTAAGACAAATGCTAGAACTAGAAAAGGTCCTAAGAGGACTGTAGCAAGAAAGAAAAAGTAAAGGAGGTAGTAAATAATGGCTAAAGTTGCAAAGAAAACAGTAAGAAAAAAGAGAAAAGTTAGCAAAAACGTTGAAAAAGGCCAAGCACATATTCAGTCTACCTTCAACAATACGCTTGTTACATTAACAGATATGCACGGAAATGCACTGTCTTGGTCAAGTGCAGGTTCTCTAGGTTTTAGAGGATCTAGAAAGTCTACTCCATTCGCAGCACAGATGGCAGCAGAAACTGCAGCTAAGGGCGCAATGGAACACGGATTAAAGACAGTTGAAGTATATGTAAAGGGTCCAGGTTCTGGTAGAGAAGCTGCTATTAGAGCACTTCAGGCTGCAGGGCTTAATATTACTTTAATCAAGGATATTACTCCATTACCACATAATGGATGTAGACCACCTAAGAAGAGAAGAGTATAAGAGAAGGGAGGATAAGATATGGCAGTTAATAAGCAACCAGTGCTAAAAAGATGTAGAACTCTTGGTATAGATCCAAGCCATCTTGGTATTTATAAGACATCAAAGAGAACATTACAAAGAGGCAGAGGCAAGAAGAGCGAATATGCTATTCAGTTACAGGAAAAGCAGAGAGCAAAGTTTATTTACGGTATGTTAGAAAAGCAGTTTAGAAACATGTTTGAAAAAGCTGCTAAGAAGCCAGGTCAGGCGGGTGAAAACTTGCTAATCATGCTTGAGCAGAGACTAGACAACGTAATTTACAGACTTGGACTAGCATTCACAAGAAGAGAAGCTAGACAGCTTGTAACTCACGGACATTTTACTGTAAATGGCAAGAAGATTGATATCCCTTCTTATCAAGTAAAAGAGGGAGATGTAATCAAAGTTAAAGAAAAGAGTACATCATCTCCTAAATTTAAGGAAATCAAGGAAATGCAGGTTGGAACTCCAGCATGGTTATCTGTAGATAGAGATAAATTAGAAGGTAAGGTTCTTGCAGCTCCTACAAGAGATCAGATTGATACTCCTGTAGAAGAGCGTCTAATCGTAGAATTGTACTCTAAATAACAATTATATAAGTGATATAATTTTGTTATTTATTAAAAGGAGGTTACAATGCTTGAAATCGAAAAACCATATATCGAATGTATATATGATGACAAACAGAAAAATTATGGTAGGTTTGAACTTGAACCACTAGAAAGAGGCTATGGTACAACTTTAGGTAACAGTTTAAGAAGAGTTCTTCTTAGCTCATTACCTGGAGCAGCCGTTACATCTATCAAAATAGATGGCGTGTTACAAGAGTTCTCAAGTATTCCTGGAGTAAAAGAGGATGTAACAGAAATCATCCTAAATTTAAAGCAATTAGCAGTTAAGATTGTTGGTGTAGCTGATGAAGCTGTTGGCAAGATTGATATTACAGGTCCAGCAGAAGTTACTGCAGCTGATATAATTTGTGATAGCGATGTGGAAATCTTTAATCCGGATTTACATATTGCAACATTAGCTGACGGTGCTAGACTTGTTATGCAGATCAAGATGGCTAAAGGTAGAGGCTATGTATTGGCAGAACAGAATAAGATTGCAGAAATGTCAAAGACAGCAATTGTTATAGATTCTATTTTTACACCGATTAAAAAAGTGAATTTTACAGTTCAAAATACACGTGTAGGACAGAAAACTGACTATGACAAACTTGTTTTAGAAGTTTGGACAGACGGATCTGTAACACCTACAGAGGGTGTATCTATGGCGGCTAAAATATTATTCGAACATCTGAATTTATTTGTTCAACTTAATGAAGAGACAAGCCATAGAGAGTTTATGATCGAAAAGGAAGAAGATCAGAAGGAAATCAATCTCGAAAAGAGTATAGACGAATTAGAGCTTTCTGTTCGTTCGTATAACTGCCTAAAGAGAGCCGGAATTAACACTGTTGGTGATTTAACTCAGAAGACTCAACAGGAAATGATGAAGGTAAGAAATTTAGGTAAGAAATCCTTAGACGAAGTTGTTCTTAAACTTACTGAATTAGGTTTAGAATTTAGTCAAGGTGACGAATAAATGAAAGGAGATACCGAATATGCCAGGTTATAGAAAACTAGGTAGAAACAGCGCTCATAGAAAATCAATGCTTAGAAATCTTGTTACTGATTTATTCAGAGAAGAAAGAATTTCTACAACTGCTCATAGAGCTAAGGAAGCTAGAAAGATAGCTGAAAAGATGATTACTCTTGCTAAAAGAGGCGATCTTCACGCTAGAAGACAGGTTCTTGCATATCTTTATGATGAAGATGTAGTAACTAAGCTATTTGCTGATATTGCACCAAAATATGCTGAAAGAAATGGTGGCTACACTAGAATCCTTAAGCTAGGACCTAGACAGGGTGACTGTGCTGAAGTTGTATTCTTAGAGCTAGTATAATTTCTAGAAAAATACAATAATTTAAGTATCCAAGCCTAATTAACAGGTTTGGATATTTTTTATAGAATCTCAATAAAAAAATTGAATTATAATCATTGAGGATACCTATATCATATATCGAAAATACCTATAGGATAATATGGCATATATAGTTTATATAAATAGACAATAATGTTATAATCAAACAATATGCATAGACAAATTTTTTGATTAGTATTTTTAAGTGAATTAGGGAGGAGAGTTAATGGTTAAAGCGAGAAGGTTATTTACGGTTTTAATCGTAATGATGATGACAATTGCAGCAATCGTGCCGTATACTGCACAAGCTGTAGACTATAAAGAGGAAGATTATAAAGAAATTTATAATGCTGAAACAGCTACATTGTCAGGAATGCCTGTATATATGTCAGGTACAATAAATAAGGTAAATGATGAGCTTACTTTTACATTTTATGACACGACAGCACAGGTTTATGGTCCAACTGTAAAATCTGTAAATGGTGTATTGGCTGATGTTGAATTGATTAAGGGACATGATTATAGAATATTCCTTGAAGATGCTAAATATATTGTTCAAAATCCAAATAAAGCTGCTGGAAATTCTATGTATATAATGCTTGATGAGAGTGGTAATAAAGCTATTTCTGCAAAGAGAATAGGACTACAGAATCAAAAGCCTATGGAAGCTATTTATGTTAAAGAAAAGGCAAAAGGTGAGGACAATAGAGTCGAAACAAGTACAGAAGTTATGGATTTTGGATTTGAAGATTTAACTGATACAAAAGTACTTTTTACTAGCGAATTTGAAACTGTTGAAGGAAAAATTGAAGATGAGTGGGGGACGGTAACTGTTAAATTAATGGAAAGTGTTAACTATATAGTAAGCCTCGTTGATGATAATTACACCACTGCAGTATATCCTGTTACTGTCAAAGATCATTCAGAGAAAGGTGTACTTAAGCGTCTTTATCAGCATTTTTCATGTGCAGAGGCTAAGAAGATTATAGCGTCTTCTGAAGGTAAGATTTTCGTATACCCTAGGGTAAAGCCTCAATATATATCAGCAGGTATCCAAAAACCAGAATTATTAAAGATGACAGATATTAATAGTGTACAAAAAAATGCTGCAAATGAGAGCATTGTAACGGTAAAGGGAGTGCATGTACAGGATAAGGATATAACAGATGAAGATGCGAAACTCATTCTTAATGCTAGACCTCTTGGTAAAGGATCTCTTGACAATATGGGGCAAAGGGATTATACAGTATTAGATATTGATCTTATTAATATGTATAGAACTGAAATTTGCAAGGTAGTAGCGGGTGACTATACTATTATCGCAAATGTGCCAGAGGCTCAAGGCAAAGAAGTAAAGGCTGTATGGGAAGCTGATTCAAATGGAAAACTAAAACCAGTTAAATTTTTTGAACAAGCTGGCGGAAAGATAACAATAAAAACAGATAGCCTTTCAATTTATAATACAGTTATAGAGTTTAAGACAGACATTTATGTGCCAACAGAGGAAAGTAAAGATCAGACATGGTCTAAAGATGCAGAAGTTGGACCTAAATTTACATTTAAATTAGAAGGTGAAGATGGAAGCGATAATGCTCCTAAGGCAAATGTAGATGAGCTTGAGGCAGTTAGAATTGATAATAATCAAGACCCGTTAAAAACTACAGACTATGATAAAAGACAAGGTAGTGTAATTGTTGAATTAACAAAGGCATATGCTGATAAATTAACTCCTGGAGCTCATAAGCTAACTGCTGTGTTTAAAGGAGGTAAAGAAGTTACCGTAAACTTTAATGTAAAAGAGAAAAAAATTGAAGCTGAGCAAAACCAAGGCGAAAACAATAATTCATCAATAGATAATAATGTAGTAGATAACAATAAATCAGTAAATGATAATTCAAATAATAAAGAAATAGCTAAAGTAAACAATGTTAAAAACATTAAAAATAATGCTAAAGTTATAAAAGCTCAATCAGTAAGTACATCAGATACATTTAATTTAGGTATGTATATTATCGTTGGATTTATTGCACTTGGTAGCATTGGCTTTATTGTTATAAAGAGGAGAGAGATATAATTACTAATTTCAAAAATAAAAAATTATATATTATTTTAATAGTGTTAATCATTATTGTTACTATTGGTATCTATTTTGGTAGTAGTAAGAATAATATAAAGATGAAGTCATTATTAAAAGAAAATACAACAAAAAATACTAGCCAAGTCGTAGATAATGACGATACGAGTATTAAAAGTAACGATGTTGAAAAAAAGGTACCTGTAGAAAAAGGTGAATCTTCTGCTAAAATTTTATCGAAGGATACAGATGTTATTACAAAAAAAAATAGAGACTCTGTTACAAATATACTCACAGCTTTGCCTAAAGCGTCGACTAGCAAAATGTGGGTGGAACCTGTATATGAGATAAAACATCATCCTGCAAAAATAAGAAAAAAAAGAGAAATTGCTAGACTTGTTTGTCAACCATCGACATGTGGCAGAGAATTTTCAAGCGAAAAAGCATGGCAAGAACACAGACCTAAAATTTGAGATGGCTGTCATAGTACTTATGATATTCTTGAGTACAGATATTACGACGTGGTCGTAAAAGAAGCGTGGGATGAGAAGGTTTTGGTGAAACAGGGATATTGGAAATAATTAAATCCCATCTATAGAAAAGAAATTTTTAATTAGAAGAATTACAAAAGTAGGAATCCAACTGTATTGGGTTCCTATTTTTGTATTATGAAAACTTATATTCAGTATCAAAACAAACTATATATTGAATTTGTGTTAAACTAAGGTTTTATTTTTTTACTTCTATATAATGAAAGATATAAGACTAATATGTTTTATGTTTGAAAAGTCGTTGTTTTTGAAAGGAGTATTGTATGATTCAGAAACGTATTATGGCGGTATTTCTGGCATTTATACTTGCCTTGTCGACGTGGAGTAGCATAACTGTACATGCTAATACTGAGACAGATGCAACTAATACAGATGCTGGGAATGCAGTTGTTGAGCAAGCAGATGGTACTAGCTTAAAAAGAGAAGTTAGTAATCCTAGTGAATGGACGTCTGCCGATTTTGAATATTCCTATGATGAAGAATTACTGTCAGGATGTGATTATACTAGAGAGATTTGGTATAAAGGATCAGTTATAAAGGGTTTTTCTGAGACAGGTTTGGAAAAAGTTAAAACAAACAAAAATCTTGTTATCCCTGCGAGAGACAAAGATGGCAATTTGATTATGGGTATAGGTGAATATGCTTTTAAAGAGAAAGGTCTTACATCGGTTACTTTCCCGAAAGGCATGATTGTGCCTTATGAGGATAAAATTACTAATAAGGTGACAAAGAGAGGTAATTTTATTATCTTTGATTGTGCTTTCCAAGGTAATGAACTTACCAATGTTGATTTGCCTGAAGGTGTGGTTTGTATAAAACCAAATGCATTCTATAAGAATAAAATCACAACAGTTCGATTACCTAGAACTATCTGGCATATAGAAACACAAGCTTTTGCATCAAATAATATAAAGGATGTATATTTTCCTCAAACTTGTGATTTTCAACTTGAAATGCATGGAATGCCGTTTGTGTATAATCAGATAAAGTCAGTTCGATTGCCTGATTATACGGAAGTGGTTAATAAGCATTCTTTTAGTCAGAATCCAGGTATGGAGCCAGTGCCAAGTAATGCACCTGATAAAGAAAAGAAGTTAGGTGGAGTTGTATATATGTATACAGACAACTTTGCCTTAAAAGATAAAGAAAGAATACATCACATAGAAAGAGTTGCTGAAAATCAAAAATCTTGGCATCAAAAACTTATAGTTAACGGTGTAGACGGCAATATGGATGCTAGTGATACTAGATATTGGAGTGAAGGCGATTTTATTATTGATGGTGGAATTGTTAAAGGTTTAAGTGCAAGTGGTATAGCAAAGCGTAAAATCAATAAAAATTTAGTTATTCCGTCAATAACTAAAACAGGTACAGTGATAACAGGGCTCGCTGATTCTACAAATTCATCAGGCGGACTTTTTGCAACTGCTGATGAAAAGTTTGATAGTGTTGAATTACCGAGTGAATTACAAATAATTGGCAAAAATGCTTTTGCGGAAGCAGGATTAAAGGAAATTGTATTTTCGCATGTGTTAAAAGATATAGGTATGGCTGCCTTTAGAGGAAACAATCTTGAAACTGTTATTTTGCCGGATACACTAGATAAGCTTGGTGGAGGAGCTTTTGCTACAAATCCTACATTAAGTCTTATCGTTTTACCAAAGTCATTAAAAGAAATACCTGATGGAGCTTTTGGTTGTTCTACAGGTAAGGAATATATGTCTAATTTAACAACATTGGTAATTCCGGAATCTGTAACAAAAATAGGTAATAATGCATTTGCGGGACATAATTTGAAAAATATTGAAATTCCTAAAAATGTTGTATCAATAGGCAATTATGCGTTTTCGACAAAAAACAAACTGTATGTAAAAGCAAGTCTTACATTGCCTGAAGGATTGGAAGAAATTGGCGATAATGCATTTAGGAATGTCATTGTGGAAAGTGTAGACTTACCTAAAACTGTAAAAGCACTTAAACAAAATACATTTAGAGTGGAGTATTCACCAAGTGACCCTAATGCACCGACTGATTATTTTAAAACAAAGGTATTTGTAACAAATAAATCTCAGTATGAGGACAAGACAAACTTTCCTTTGTCAGATTATCATATGATAATACCTAATTTAGATAATGAGTGGTTTGCAGAAGATTTTACTTATAAAACAGTTGTGCCAAATGGTGAGGTTGAAAATGATAAGCTTATAGAAGAATTTAAGTTATATCTTCCTTCTGAAGGCACTGCAGCTACCAATAAAATTATAGATACGGAATATGTATTAGTTACAGGATTTTCTGAACAGGGACTGTTGAAGTTAAAGAAAAATAAAAATCTTGTTATTCCGGAAAAGAATGTTGATGGCAAAAAAATAAATGGTATAGCTGCATCTGCATTTAAGGCAAAAGAGTTGGAGTCGGTTGTGCTTCCGTCAAATGTATTCAAGACAAAGGAAGAAGATACTAAAAATTCTTTTTGGTATACTGATTGGAATACAGCTTTAGAAAAAAGAGGGGACTTCTTTATTGGTTCAAATGCATTTTCAGGGAATAGTATTAAAACGCTAGTTCTTCCAGAGGGCGTCGTACATATAGGGTTTAGCGCTTTTAATAATAACCAGTTGACAGAAGTTACAATACCAAAAACTGTCATGAATATTTCGGGTCAGGGATTTGCAAATAATAAAATTACTAAAGTTAAATTCTCTGAAAATACGGATTTCGCTAGTGCAATTGATTTAGGAGCATTTGGTGTAAATAATCTAAAGACAGTTACTCTTCCTAATAATTTATTTAAGCTAAATGCAAACGCATTTATGAAAAATCCTGGAGTTAATAACGATATAAACGAAACAAAATTGGGTGGTGTTGTTGAGATTTATGACAAAGACAAACTTGTAAATAAAGATTCAAGTATGTTTTGTCATACGGAAAGTACAGCTGCAACAAAATCTCTTGTTCAAAAATTAGCTTCAGGAGAACAGCCAATTGCTGATGTACCTTGGGGATTGAAACACTTTACTTTTGATGAGACAGGTACAATTATTACAGGACTTACAGATGCTGGTAAGGAGAAGATTAAGGTAGATACAAACTTAGTGCTACCTAATGTTGGTCCTAAAGGTGTAGATGTTGTTGCTATAGGTGATGGTGTAGGGCAAGTAGGTACTTTTGGTTACAAGGAATCTCAAGAGGTAACATATAAACCAACAACTGTGGTGTTACCATATAAATTAGAAAAAATTGGCAAGTTTGCATTTTCAACGAATCCAATAGCGAATATTGTGTTGCCTGAAACATTAAAAGAAATAGGAATGTCAACATTTCAAAGTACTGATTTAGTTGATGTTGTTATACCAAATAGTGTTACAACAATAGGAAGTGGTGCATTTGCAAATAGTTCGAAATTAGAAAACGTAATCTTATCTACAGGAATAACAGAGATAGCGCCGTCTATGTTTAGTATGACTGCTATTAAGAGTATAGTGATTCCTGAAGGTGTAATTAAGATAGGTGATAGAGCTTTCGCAGGAACGAAGATAACTGATATTAAGTGGTCATCAACAGTTAATGAAATTGGTAAAAATGCATTTGAAAATCATCAGTTTAAAGAAATTATATTGCCTGCAAATGTTACAAAAATCGGTAATAATGCATTTTATATAAGACAAGAAGGATTACCAAGAACTCTAAATAAGCTGGTATTAAATGATAAGTTAGAAGAAATAGGAAGTTGTGCGTTTGGTGGAAGTCAGGCACTTTCTATGGATCTTCCAAATTCTGTTGTAAAATTAAATAAGGATGCATTTAAAGATAGTGAAGCTGTAGCTATTCTTAAAACTAGTAATGCTTCTAAACTTGAGGCCGCTACTGGTTATGTGCCAAAGGGTACAAAACACGAGATTATTTTTGATAAGTTAGCTAATACAGGCTGGTCAAATGAAGATTTTATTTATGATGGTACTACTATAATAGGTTGGTCGGATACAGGAAAAGTAAAGGCACAAACGAATAAACATTTAGTTTTACCAGATATAAATCCTGAAGGAAAAGAAATAACGGCAATTGGAGAGAGTGCATTTAAAGTTCCAGATGATTTAGTCGTTGAACAAAAGACTAATGTTTCGTCACCAACAGGCTTGTTGACGGTAGATTTACCTGCAAATTTAAAGACAATTGGAGTAAAGGCATTTGAGTATAATAGATTGGTAAACATAGACCTTAAAAATGTAGATGTTATAAGTGGACAGGCATTCCATGGGAATTTATTAGAAAAAATTGATTTGACAAATGTTCCTAATTTGGGAAGTGGTGCCTTTGCAATGAATGATTTAAGAGATATAAAATTTTCGCCTAATACTAAGGTTATTCCACAGGCAGCATTTTCTATGAATATTAGAATGAGTGAACTAAATTTGCCACAAGGTCTTGAACAAATAGGAGAGAGTGCATTTGCAGGAGCAAGACTTGAGTCTTTACAGATTCCGGATACAGTGAAAAAAATTGATAGAGCAGCATTTAAACTTCACCATATTGAAAGTTTAGAAATTCCGGGTTGTGTAGAAATTATTGGAGATTCAGCATTTGAAGGAACCTTTAAAGCACTTACACTTAAAAATTTAAAGTTAAATGAAGGTATAAAGTCTATAGGGAAAAATGCATTTAAGGAATCGTTGTTGGAGACAGTAAATTTGCCAAATAGTTTAGAAACTCTTGGTTCTACTCCATTCTTGAATAATGCAGGAGCAAATGTAAATGGCAAAAATGTTGTTGAGCTAAAAACTTTAAATCCAGATAAACATTTAAAGTTTAATGAAGCTAAGTGTGCAGGAAATCCAGCTACACATAAAGTTATAGATATGACAGCAAATCCGAACACACCTGTGAATCCAAATAAACCTAACAATCCTGACACACCTAGTCAACAAGGGAAAATATATATTGTTATTAAGGGTAATAATGCAAAATGGATAAAAGGTGTAAAGAGTGATTTAGAATTTAGATTTACATTAGTAGAAAATGATAGTGCAACATTTAAAAACTTTGTAGGTATTCAAATTGATGGCAATGATGTATCAAAGAATAATTATACTTATCGTGAGGGTAGTGTAATTATAGACTTAAAAGTTTCATATTTGGAAACATTATCTGATGGAGAACATACTATTGTAGCTTTATTTAATGATGGTGGTAAGGCGAGTGCTAAGTTTACCATCGGTGATAAAAAATTGTTGGTAAAGAATATAGCAAAAACGGCAGACGATTTCAATTTAATTATATATATTGTCGTAGCTATGTTAGCTTTAGCAGGTTTTGGGGTATTGAAAAAAACAAGAAAGACAGGTAGATAAATATAAATTTGTAAATATGATGAAAGATAGATATATTTTAAAATATATTAGTAAAGGGATAGTGAACTTATGAGAAATAAAAAGATATATGTTTTAATTATATTTCTTGTAGCCAGTGTTACATTAATCTATTTTTCGTTGTATTTAAATAAGCCTGTAAGTCAATCCACTCAAAAAAACGTTGAAAAAGTAAAAGTTAATGAGAATTCTAAAAAAGAAGAAAATAAAAACAGTAAAATTGAAGATAATGGAATAAATGAGAAAAAGTTAATTTTTTCAAATTTACCAGATAAAATAAAAGATAAGAGTGTTGCTACACAAAATGTATCTTCAAAATCTGCATCGTCAAAAAAAGAAAAGGTATGGGTAGAGCCTGTATATAAGACTGTTTATCATCCAACAGAAACACAAGAAATTACTAAGTTTAAATGTGAGTGTGGAGATATATTTGATAGTATTGATTCATGGAAAAAACATAAGCCTAAGGATTGAGACGGAAAACATACACGGGCGTGGCCTGTGAAGGAGTCTAAGGTAGTAAAAAAAGCGTGGACAGAGAGAATTCTCGTAAAAGAGGGTTATTGGAAGGAACAATAACAAAAACTTAACTAATTTTTAAAAGGAATCTAAATTGTGATATATATCCGGAATTTTTGGTAAATATTGCATTGGGTTCCTTTTTGTATACATATACTATAAGGTGTTTTTAAACAGGCTTCATGTTATAATTGAAAAGGTGTTTTAATCATCAGGAGCTTTTTAGACACTTAAATTTTAGATTAATCTTGGGAGGGATAAGATGAAAATATCAAATAGAGTTGATGCAATGCAGTATTCACCAATTAGAAAGTTTAATCCAATTGCTCAGGCAGCAAAGGATGCCGGCAAGAGAGTTTATCATTTAAATATTGGTCAGCCGGATGTTGAGACTCCATCAGTATTTATGGATGCTATAAAAAATTATGAAAATAAAGTGATTGCTTATGCAGAATCAGGTGGAGTTACTGACTTGCAGGATGCAGTTATTGAATATTTTGAAAAATACGGAGCTAAATATGACAGAGGTGATATTATTGTTACCGCTGGTGGCTCAGAAGCGCTTACAATGATTTTCTTGGCACTATTGAATGAAGGCGATGAAGTTTTAATGGCAGAGCCTTATTATACAAACTATAGTACATTTGCACAGTCGGCAGGAGCTAGTGTTGTGCCTATTACTACTACGGCAGAAGAAGGTTATCATTATGCTAATAGAGATAAGATTGAAGCTTCTATTACGCCAAATACAAAGGCTATTGCGTGTGTGAGTCCCGGCAATCCTACCGGTGTTGTTCTTTCAAGAGAAGAGATGAAACTAATTTGTGAAATTGCTAAAGAACACGATTTATGGATAATTGCGGATGAAGTTTACAGAGAATTTGCTTATGATGATAGAGAAGTGACAACTTTTGCTATGATGGAAGAGTATGCTGATAGAATTATTATCGTGGATTCTGTATCTAAGAGATTTTCAGCTTGTGGAGCTAGAATTGGTCTTTTAGTATCAAAGAGTAAATTATTGATGGATAGCGTGATGAAGATTGCGCAGGGTAGGCTTTGTGTGTCAACTGTTGATCAGATTGGTGCAGCAGCGCTATTTAGACTTCCTGAATCGTATTATGAAGAAATAAAGGCTGAATATTGTGGAAGAAGAGATGTTGCATATGAGGAACTTATGAAGATTCCGGGAGTAGTGTGTCAGAAACCGGGCGGAGCTTTTTATATGACTGCTAAATTACCGGTTGATAGTGTTGAAAACTTCTTGATGTTCTTATTAGAAGAGTTTGAAGATAATGGTGAAACTGTTATGTTTGCTCCGGCAGAAGGATTTTATGCAACTCCAGGTCTAGGTAAGGATGAAATGAGAATTGCTTATGTACTAAATCAAGTTGATATGAGAAGAGCAGTTGAGCTAATTAGGTTAGGAATTGAGGCATATAATAAGAGATAAAGCTAAATTTGTTATATAAGATATAAATTTTAGTTATGCAAAACGAAAGAATGAAGGGTGCGATGGTGCCTTTCTTTTTTTGTGAAATTATTGTTTTATATGCTTGACATAAGTAGTGAAAGTGGTATACTGATATCAAGCGTTAGCACTCGATTTGCGTGAGTGCTAATAAAGCAAAGACAAGAAAGGAGGAGTTATGGAATTAAGTGAAAGGAAATTAAAGATTCTTCAAGCTATTATTGGAGATTTCGTTTCTACTGCAGAACCTGTAGGTTCAAGGACTCTTTCTAAAAGATATGATTTGGGTGTAAGTCCTGCAACTATAAGAAATGAGATGGCTGATCTTGAGGATATGGGCTTATTGATTCACGCACATACATCGTCTGGAAGAATGCCTACCCATAAGGCATATAGATTATATGTTGATGAGATTATGAGAAAGAAGGACCTTACTCAATCTCAAAAAAAGGTTATTACTAATAAGCTTTATAAGAATTTTAAAGAGCTTGATAAGACGATAGAGCAGGCTGCAAAGATTTTATCGGAGATTACGAATTTGACTTCGTTTGCAGTTACCCCTACTTCTAAAAATGACAAGCTTCAGTATATAAATATTGTACCTATTGATGAATCGACAGTTATCCTTATGATTGTTGCTGATTCCGGAAAGGTGTCAAATACTACACTTAAACTTAAGTGTGATGTAGACGATGAAACATTGAGGATTCTTTCTCAGTCGATGTCATACAATTATAAGGGCAAGACGCTTACAGAAGCGTTGCAACTAGACATTGTTAAGACTCTGCAAACAGATATAGAGGCTCTAGGTAAGATATGTAGCGACATTATGCCATCATTTATCCATACTCTTGAGGATATGTTAAGCGTTAATATGTATATGAATGGTATTACAAATATATTTCAAATACCTGAATATAGAGATATTACAAAGGCGCAAAATTTTATGGAAGTTCTTCATAGAAAGGATGAGTTTGTAAATAGTATCGTAGATAGAGGAGACGGAATAATTATTACTATAGGTTCTGAGAATGACGATGCAATGCTTAAAGATTATAGTTTAGTTACGGCAACCTATCATATTAATGGAGAGCTTGTTGGAAAACTAGGCGTAATAGGACCTACAAGAATGAACTATGGAGAAGTTACAGCGGTCGTTGAATATTTAACTGAAAACTTATCCAATTCATTTAAAGTTGATGGTGATAATCAACATGAAGATGAGTTATCAGAAAAACATATAAAAACTGAGAAAATAAAGGGCGATGAAGCTTGATAAGGGTTTGGTTGATATGTTAGAAAGGATTGATTAAATGACAGATATTAATAAGGAAAATCAGGCATCTTCCGTAGAAGGTGAAGCTGAAGGAATAAAAACTGAAGATATATCGTCACAGAATGATAATGAAAATGTAGAAGCTGATGCGAGACAGTGCGATAATGTCGATGAATCAGTTAAAGAGGAAAGTAAAACTCAAGAAGAGTCTAGTAAAGAAGATAAGGACGATGAAGATTTAAATACAAAGTATATGAGACTTATGGCAGACTTCCAAAATTTTAAAAGAAGAACGGAAAAGCAAAAGTCGGATATATATGCTTATGCAAATGAGGGGATAACTCAAAAACTCATTGAGGTTGTAGATAACTTTGAAAGAGCACTTGTTGTTGAACCAGAAACAGAACATGAAAAGGCGTTTAAAGACGGTATGGAATTGGTGCTTAAGAGCTTACTAGATGCGATGGAGTCTATAGGTGTTGCAGAGATTGAAGCATATGATAAAGTGTTTGATCCAAATATTCATAGCGCAGTTATGATGCAAGATAGCGAAGAAGTTGTTAGTGGAAATGTTTGTGAAGTTCTACAAAAGGGCTATACACTTAACGGTAAGGTTGTAAGACCAAGTATGGTAAAAGTGGCTAATTAGTATTTAGACATATCAAACTAATATAATATTTATCTAAATATTTAAGATAGTAAAATAAATGGGAAAATTTTACATAGCAAACTATTATTTTATTGAATGCGAAAAACGCATATAAATATATAAATAAATAAAATTTGAATAGAAATAAAAGGAGAAAATTAAAATGGCAAAGATTATAGGAATTGACTTAGGTACTACAAATTCATGTGTTTCAGTACTTGAAGGGGGAGAACCTACAGTAATAACAAATGCAGAAGGAAACAGAACTACACCGTCTGTTGTTGCGTTTGCAAAAAATGGTGAAAGATTAGTTGGAGAAACTGCTAAGAGACAGGCGGTTACAAATCCAGACAGAACAATTGCGTCTGTAAAAAGACATATGGGTGAAGATTTTAAGGTAACTATTGACGGTAAGGATTATACTCCACAAGATATTTCTGCAATGATTTTGAACAAGTTAAAGAATGATGCAGAAAGTTACTTAGGCGAAAAGGTTACAGAAGCTGTAATTACTGTTCCTGCGTACTTTACAGATGCTCAGAAACAGGCTACTAAGGATGCTGGTAAGATTGCAGGATTAGAAGTAAAGAGAATTATCAACGAGCCAACTGCTGCAGCGCTTGCTTATGGTTTAGATAAGGATGCCGGACATCACAAGATTTTAGTATATGACTTAGGTGGCGGTACATTTGACGTATCTATCCTAGAACTTGGCGATGGAGTATTTGAAGTACTTGCTACATCAGGTAATAATAAGCTAGGTGGAGATGACTTTGATGAAGCTTTACTTAAGTTTATGGTTGAAACTTTTGCTAAAGAAAACGGTGTTGACTTAAAGCAGGATCCAATGTCATTACAGAGACTTAAGGAAGCTGCTGAAAAGGCTAAGAAGGAACTTTCTTCTTCTCAGACAACAAATGTAAATCTACCATTTATCACAGTTAGCGAAGCTGGTCCGTTACATATGAATATGGATATTACTAGAGCTAAGTTTGAACAGCTAACATCACATTTAGTAGATGCTACTATTGAGCCAATGAAGAAGGCTATGGCAGATGCTGGGGTTACAAGTTCAGACTTAGATAAGATTGTATTAGTTGGTGGTTCTACAAGAATTCCTGCAGTACAAGAAGCTGTAAAGAGAATTACAGGTAAGGATCCGTTCAAGGGTGTTAACCCTGATGAATGCGTAGCTGTTGGTGCTTCAATTCAGGCAGGCGTACTTACAGGTGAAGTAAATGACGTATTGTTGTTAGACGTTACACCACTTTCTCTATCAATTGAGACTTTAGGTGGAGTTGCAACTAAGCTAATCGAAAGAAATACAACTATCCCTACAAAGAAGAGTCAGGTGTTCTCAACAGCTGCAGATAATCAGTCAGCAGTAGATATTCACGTAATGCAGGGTGAAAGAGAAATGGCTTCAGGAAATATTACTTTAGGAAGATTCCAACTAACAGGTATTCCTGCTGCTCCAAGAGGAGTTCCACAGATTGAAGTTACTTTCGATATTGACGCTAACGGTATCGTAAATGTAAGTGCTAAAGATTTAGGCACAGGAAAAGAACAGAGCATAACAATTACATCTTCTACTAACCTTTCTGATGACGAAATCGAAGCTAAGATTAAGGAAGCTGAGAAGTTTGAAGAAGAAGATAAGAAGAAGAAAGAAGAAGTTGAATTAAGAAATCAGGCTGAAACTATGATTTATGAAACTGAAAAGAACCTTAAGGAACTTGAAGGTAAGTTAAGTGCTGATGAAATTAAAGAAATCAATGATGCTAAGGATGAGCTACAGTCTAAATTAAATAACGGTACAGTTGAAGATATTAAGGCTGCTAAGGATAAGTTAACTGAGCATTTCCACAAGATGTCTACTAAACTTTATGAGCAGGCACAGGCTGCTGCAGGTACAGGACAAGCAGGACCGGATATGAGTGGTATGAACGGCGGTATGGGCGCAGAACAACCAACTGGACAGGCTGCTAATGACAATGTAGTTGATGCTGACTTCGAGGTTGTAGAAGACGACAAATAAAGCGGATAAGAGGATATAAGATGTCAGAAAAGAGAGATTTTTATGAGGTGCTGGGTTTACAAAAGGGTGCTTCTGATGATGAAATAAAAAGAGCCTTTAGAAAGATGGCTATGAAGTATCATCCGGACAGAAATCCAGATGATAAAGAAGCCGAAGAAAAATTTAAAGAGGTTAATGAAGCCTACGGTATCCTTAGTGACGCTGAGAAGAAACAGAGATATGACCAGTTTGGCCACGCCGGTGTTGATCCTAACGCCGGCTTCGGCGGTGGTGCCGGATTTAGCGGATTTGGTGGTTTTGAAGATATTTTTGATATGTTCGGTGGCGGTTTTGGAGATATGTTTGGCGGTGGTCGAGCAAGAAAAAATGGACCAACTAGAGGAAATGATCTTCAAAAAGCAGTGACAATATCGTTTAATGAGGCCGCTTTTGGTGTGAAAAAAGACATCAAGATGACTAAGAATGTAGTTTGTAAGTCTTGTAACGGTTCGGGCGCTAAAGACGGTACAGCAAGTAAAACTTGTCCAAACTGTGGTGGAAGCGGAATGGTTGCAACTACGCAGAGAACTCCGTTTGGAGCAATTCAGAGGCAGACACCTTGTCCGGAATGTCACGGTACAGGCACAATTATTGAAACACCTTGCCCTGATTGTAATGGTAAGGGGCATAATAGAAAGAGTGTAACTATTTCTGTAAATATTCCTGCAGGCGTAGACAATGGTACGATTATTACACTTAGAGGTCAGGGTGAGCCTGGTAAAAACGGCGGTCCTCCGGGAGATTTGTATGTAATTATTGATGTTACTCCACATAAACTTTATAGAAGATCAGGTCAGGATTTACAGATTGAAGTTCCTATTACATTTGAACAGGCAAGCTTGGGCGATGAATTGGAAATTCCAACTTTAGATGGCAAGGTGAGATATAAGATTCCTGCCGGAACTCAGAGTGGAACTAGCTTTAGGTTAAAGGGCAATGGTATTGTCAATACTAGAGGAACTAGAAAAGGCGATTTATATGTAAAAGTAATTGTGGAAATTCCAACTAAGCTAAATAATAAGCAGAAAAAGGCAATTACTGAAATGGCTAAGGTTGTGAATATGGATTGCTATTCAAATAAAAAGTCATTCAAAGATATAATTAAAGATATTTTTAAATAAGTAATATTCGGTTTAGTATTGTATCTGTGGAGTTAATTAAATAAAACAATGAAATAATTATATCGATATATACATATTAATTATTGATTACATGTAAAGTTAAGGCTATGAAATATTTTTTCGTAGTCTTTTTTTGTGCCTAATATTTTTTATTGTTATTGTATAAGTTTCTCGTATAAGAAGTTTTATATAAGACATAAATTTCGAATAAGCATAAGTATAAACTAACTTTGATAAAAATTTTTATCAAATATATTGACTATGAAATATAACTAGTGTACTATGTAGCTAGTACACTAGTGCAGATGCATAAATAAATTATTATGTGTTTAGCTGTGTAGCTGGAAATAAAACAAGAGATTATTTGATTTAAAGGATGATGAATTAGTTCAGTAAAGAAGGAGGTTTGCATATGGAATTTCATGGAGATGTGCCTATATATCTTCAAATAGTGAATAACATAAAAGCCAATATAACCTCAGGTAAGTGGGAACTTGGCATGAGAATGCCTTCGCAGAGGGATTATGCTAAGGAGATGAAGGTTAATCCAAATACAATAAGTAAGGTTTATCAAGAATTGGAGAGACTTGAAATTGTAGAAACCCTTAGAGGTGTTGGAACATTTATCGTTAATGATGAAGCTTTTATTGCAAGGTTAAAGTTTGAAGAGCTAGAAAAGATGGTTGTTGATATTGCCACTGAAGTTAAACAAAAAGGGTACGATATAGAGAAATTTATGGAAGCGCTTAGAGAGGAGTTGGAAAAGTAAAATGGATATTTTAGAAGTAAATAATTTAACAATGAGATACAAAAATCACTTAGCTTTAAGTAATGTATCTTTTTCATTGCAAAAGGGTAAGATATTAGGTGTTATTGGACCAAATGGCTGTGGTAAGACAACGTTATTAAAGATCATTGCCAATTTAATAAAGGTATATTCTGGTGAGGTATACATAGATGGAACTGAGCCAAGTGTTGAAACTAGAAACGATATTGCTTTTATGCCGGATGTAAATATTTTGAGAAAAAATATGAAGGTTACGCAAGCGGTTGATTTCTTTGATACTTTTTTTGAAGATTTTGATTCTAAAAAAGCCTATGAATTATTGGAGTTTATGGATATTAATCCAGCGAAGAAAATAGAAGAACTTTCTAAGGGTATGACTGAAAAGATGAACTTGTCATTAGTTTTAGCAAGAAATGCAAAAATTTACGTTATTGATGAGCCACTTGGTGGTGTCGATGCGATTGCAAGAGATAAAATTTTGGAAGCTATTATTGATTATGCCGGTGGAGAAAAAACTATGATAATTACAACCCAGCTTGTCAGGGATATTGAATCAATCTTTGATGAAGTATTATTTTTAAGCAATGGTGAGGTTTTATTAAAAGAAGCTTGCGATGATTTAAGAGACAAATATAAAGATAGCATTGAGGGTGTGTACAAGCAGATTTACGGAGGAAGGAGATAAAAAGATGTTAAAATATTTTAAATTTGAATTTAAGAGCACATTTAAACCTTTCTTAATAATATTTATTGCTATGAATGTTGTTCTGCTTACATTACAAACTTTATTGCTAAGACCAGTTTGGAGTTATGGCATGTCAGGTGGATTTTTTAATACAGTGCTAATATTTAGCTTGATATTATCTGTAACTGTTACAGGAATCATGTTTATTGCGTATGTTGTAAATATTTACAAAAATGAACTTTATCGAGATAGTGGATATATGACATTTTTACTTCCGTTAAAAGGAAGAAGTATTCTTACTGCAAAGCTATTGGTTGCCTTTATATGGTCGTCATTGATGGTTATTGTTTGTGGTTTCTTAAACTTAGGCTATATGTCAATTTTAGGGATGAGCATCAATTATAATCCGGATGTTCTTATCTACGGTTTTACGAATGCGTTTGGATTTATTCTAGCCTTAATAATCGAAGCTGCAATTATGGGGTTTACATTGATTTCATTGATGTATCTGGCTATAACTATTGCGAGAATGTTATCAAAGAGTAGAGCTTCGGTGTTAATCGCTGTTGTGGTATTTGTTGTCAGTGTGGCTATATATCTAACTGTATTGGTTTATCTATGGGATGCAAGTCGTAGTGTATTTGTATTTAGTGATTTTGCGTTTTCTTCATTAAGAGAAATGCTTAATGAACGTAGCCTCGAAGCTTTGAAGTTCTTTGTATCAATACCAATGGTTTTTACTGCTTTGGCAAATGTTGGAATAGTATATTTTACGGGATATTTACTTGATAAGAGTGTAAATTTATAGTAGAGGGAGGATTGGTGATGATAAGATTACAAAATGTTTCGAAATACTACTATAAGAAGGGAATTATTGCTAACGGAATTTCTAAAGTAAGTATGGAATTAAAAATAGGAGAATTCGTTGTAATAACTGGTGAATCTGGTAGTGGTAAATCGACCTTGCTCAATGTCATCTCGGGGCTTGATAGCTATGAAGAAGGTGAGATGTATATTGATGGAAAGGAAACGAGTCATTTTACACAAGATGACTTTGAATTATATCGTAAGAACTATATAGGAAATATATTTCAAAATTTCAACCTTGTTGCAGGATATACAGTTTATCAGAATATTGAACTGGCTCTTCTTGCAGAGGGCAAAGAAAGCGACAAGATAAAAGTACAGATTAATGAAATTATTGATAGAGTTGGACTTGCGGAATATGCAAATACAAAGGCATCTAAGTTGTCAGGAGGACAGAAGCAAAGGGTTGCTATAGCAAGAGCGTTGGCAAAAGCGTCTCCAATAATAGTTGCAGATGAACCTACTGGTAATCTTGATGTTAAGTCAGCGGCAGAAATAGTAAAGTTACTTAGTGAACTTGCAAAAGACAGATTAGTGGTTGTTGTAACACATAATTTTGAGCAGTTTGAAAAATATGCGACAAGGCAGATTAAGATGTCAGACGGGAGACTTATTGAAGACAGAAAAGCTGATGTAAATGAAACTGTTATCAGTGAGAATATTGAAGAAAAGTCAGATAAATCAGTTTCAGGTGGTGAAGTTAGAAATAGAGAAGTTGGAGATATTCTTTCTAAGAGTAAATTAAAATTAGGGACAAGGAATACATTTAATCTTATTGGTAAGTTTGTGTTACTACTAGTTGTCTTTGTATTTTTACTAGAAGGTGTTGCGAGTCAATATGCTTCATTTAAGGCAAGTGACAACACGGCGGAAAATATGGGAACAAATAACTTCTTTTTATCTAGCAGTGATGAACGCATTATTGTGAAGAATAAGGACAATAGTCCGATTACGGATAAACAGTATAATGATTTGTTAAAAAAAGAGGGTGTTGACTTTGTTGTTAAACAGGATTTAGCGCTAGATACTATGATTTACATAGAGGGCAAGGAAGATAATTTAAGTGGTTTTCCGGGAGACCTTTCGTTTAGTAGCGATGAATTAGTTGCAGGAAGAATGCCAAAGGCCGATGACGAAGTTGTCTTTGAAATAAATAGAGGAAGATCTGCGCGTGGAAAGAATTTGAAACAGTATTTAAATGGAACTTGGACTTATACAAGTGATGATCGTACAAAGACAAAACCTATTAAGATAGTTGGTATTAAATATTATGATAGCAATAATAGTATGAAGTGGGAAAGTACAGTTCATATGAGACCGACGTTTTTAGAAGAGATTAAAAGTGAAAATATTCAGAATAACTCTACGGTGTATGCTGTATTAGATAAGAAAGAAATAGCAATACCGAATTCTATTGTTTCCAGTCAAAAAGTTCCTAGAGGTAAGATGTATGTGCCGGAAGACTTTGATGGCATGTTTAAAAATGGAAGGGCAGTAGGGAATAAATTAAATCTAAATATCAAGAATATTTATTTTAAGGATAATACGGAACTTGAAATAACAAATACTATTACAAGCAAGAATTTTAAAAATCTTTTAGGAACAAGTGATACATTTGATTCGGTATCACACAATATATACATAAATCAAGATGATTACAATAAATTGTATAAGCGTCCTGATTATCAGATGAGTGTTTATGCAAAAGACGTACAGAAAGTGGATTTATTAGTTAAATCGCTTAAAGCCGATGGCTACGAAGTAGTTGATTTGAAGCATGCTAAGACGATGATGTTTGATACAGCAATCTTGAAGATAGTACAGGTTCCGTTTACATTTATTGGATTGATAGCAGTATTCTTTATATGTTACTTTGTCATTAAACTAATTCTTAAGTCAAGGTCTTCATATTTCTCAACATTAAGAGTTTTGGGTATAGATAAAAATGATATTAATAGAATTTTAGATATTGAATTATTAATTATATCGCATATTGCCTTTATACTTTGTGGTATATTTACAGCTCTTGTACTAAATGGGGTTATAGTAATTGATACAATAAGTGATACATTTAAACATCTTGGGATATTTGATTATGTGGCACTATACGTAATTGTAATTGCAATGACATTATTGATTTCAAAGAGATTTGCGAAAGCAGTATTTAAAAAGACGGCTGTAGGTAACTTTAGAGAGGAGGTTTAACTATGATTAGATTAAATAATGTAAATAAATTTTTCAATAGGAAAAAGAAAAATGAAATTCATGTGATAGATAATACCTCTTTTGAGATTAAGGATAATGGACTTATAGCTTTGCTTGGACCGTCAGGGTGCGGTAAAACTACGCTTTTGAATGCGATTGGTGGTTTAGACGATGTAAATAGTGGCGATATATTTTTAGATGATGAAAGAATTACAAAGAGATCATCTTGGAAAAGAGATGAAATTAGGAATTTAAAGATAGGATATATATTTCAAAATTATAATCTTATTGATAATATGACTGTTTTCGATAATATTGCTATTGTTCTCAAAATGATAGGAATTAAGGATAAAGAGGAAATTAAAGAAAAAGTATATTATGCTCTTGAACAGGTTGGCATGTATAGATATCGTAACAGATATGCAGATATGCTTTCGGGTGGCGAAAGACAAAGAGTTGGTATAGCTAGAGCTATTGTTAAGAATCCTCAAATTATAATTGCTGACGAGCCGACAGGAAATCTTGATACGAAGAATACTATTGAAGTAATGAACATTATTAAGAGAATTTCGAGAGAGAAGCCTGTAATTATGGTGACTCATGAAGAGAAGTTAGCGAATTTTTACTCGACTAGAATAATTAGATTAATAGATGGAAAGATTGTTTCTGATGAGGTAAATGCAAATGAGAATAATCTAGATTATAGGATTGAGAGTAAAATTTATTTAGGTGATATAGAGGATGTCCAAACACTTAATTTAGAAAATCATAATATTAAAATATTTAATGATGATATTAAAAAGATGGATATTGAGATTATTCTAAAGAATGGAAACATTTATTTAAAAAATAATAGCATTAATAGTAATGTGGAGATTATTGATGAAAATAGTGGTATAGAGCTAGTTAATGAAAAATATACCGGTATAGATATGGATGAAGACTTAAATCATAGTTTTAATTTAGATAAGCTAAAACACAGAAATACTCCGAAATATACATCAATTATTGGACCATGGGAGACAATCAAAAATGGATTTAAGCGAATTAGTGATTTTAGCGTAACCAAAAAGTTTTTATTAGGCGGATTTTTCTTGGCAGCAATGTTTATGGTTTATGGACTAAGTAGTTTAGCTGGAGCATTACACCTACCTGATGAACGGTTTGTTACTACAAATAAGGAATATATTACAATCAGCGAAAAGAATGTAGAGTATAGTGCATTAACAAAGATAGAGAATATGGATGATGTGGCTTATGTATTGCCAGGGAATTCTATAGTGCGTTTAACTACTAAATACGATAAGTTTTTGCAAACATCGAAGATTCCTATAGGGGTTAATGGATCTATAACTGCATTGTCAACAATTTCAAAAGAAGATATTATAAAAGGCCGTTTACCGGAAAATAAGAATGAAATTGCTCTAGATAAGATGACCTTAAAGAGAATTATTGACGGGACACCAGGTAACGGCTCCAATGAGTTGCCAGCAAAAAATGCCGGAATATATGAGCCGGAAGATTTCATTGGCATGGAATTTAATTTGGCGAATATGGAGTCATTTAAACTCGTTGGACTTGTAGATAAAAATTCTCCTTCAATATATGTAGAAGATTCTCAACTGTATAATGTTTTATCAAATAGCAAGTATAGTGAAGAACTTGGCGACCGAACACAAGAAGAGCAAAATATAACGATGGTTGTAGCAAAAAGTTTGTTTAGCGATGATGAAATAAAGCTAAAATCTGGTAGATTGCCGTCTAGTGATTATGAGACTATATTGAATGAAAATAAACAATTTGATCACCCGATAAATTCAAGTATAGATAGTGGAGTTAAAGGTAAGAAATTAAAAGTAGTTGGCTATTATTCAGATACTAAAGGAAGAGATTTGGCATTAGTAAATGATAATACTATTAAGTTAAATGTTATTTCGAACTCATCAAATATGATTGTTATGCCTAAGGACAAGGCGAACAAAGAGAAACTTATTGACAAGCTTGAAAAAGAGCCGTTTGATGCACAAGATGTTTATCAGGCGGAAAAAGAGAAATACAAAACAGGATTAAAGGACTTTACCAGGTCACAGTTAATATTGGCAGGAGTTATTATCTTAATTGCTTTAATGGAAATATACTTGATGATGAGAGCTTCTTTCTTATCTAGAATAAAAGAAGTGGGCATACTAAGAGCTATAGGCGTTAAGAAGTTTGATATATATAAGATGTTTTTTGGTGAAATCTTTGCTATTACAACATTAGTAGGATTACCTGGTCTTATAAGTATGGTATATATAGTCAGTCAGTTAATGAAAATTACATTGTTCCAATCATATTTTTACTTTGACTTTGTTGTTGGAGTTATTGCTTTAATAGGAATATACTTTGTCAATACAATATTTGGATTGATGCCGGTTTGGAGAGTTATAAGAAAAACTCCGGCAGAAATTTTAAGTAGAACGGATGTCGATTAATTTAAGGTTGAAGTTAACATACTTAACCAATAAAAAGTATAATCATAGTATAATTATAGAATAATATAGTGAGTAATAAAAAATCCCAAAAGTTAAGATATAGCTCTTGGGATTTTTATTTTTACATTTTTTGTCGTTAAGAAAAAAGCTTTTATAATTTTTATACTTCACTTGAAAGATTAATTATTTTCTTGAAGATAAAGGCTTTCTTTTGTTTAAAGGTGTATAAGTTTTTTTATCTGAAATACCAATATATGCCGGTCTAATTAGCTTTCCGCCAGATGTCAATTCTTCTATTCTATGAGCGGACCATCCAGCCAGTCTTGCAAGTGCAAAAAGTGGTGTAGCTAAGTCGTGAGGTATATTTAATATTGAGTATACAAGTCCTGAATATAAATCGATATTTGCACACATAATCTTTTTTACACCATGCACTTCTTCGTATAAAGAAGCAGCAGTATCTTCAATATGCTGGCAGAGATTAAATTCATCGATTCTTCCACTTTGTTCAGCTAATTGTTTAGCCATTCCCTTTAACATGGTAGTTCTAGGATCTGAAAGTGTATAGATTGCATGACCCATACCGTATATTAAGCCAGTTTTATCATTGGCTTTTTTCATTAATACATCTTTAAGATAGTTGTCAACTTTATTATAATCATTGATATCGCCTACGGTTGCCTTTAAATCGTTAATCATATCGATTACCATGATGTTCGCGCCACCATGTTTTGGACCTTTTAGTGAACCGATAGATGCGGAAATTGCAGCGTATGTATCTGTTCCAGAAGAAGATATTAAGTGTGTTGCAAAAGCTGAGTTGTTACCACCACCATGCTCTGCATGTAAAATTAGTGATATATCCAAACATTTTGCTTCAAGATCCGTATATTTTCCATCAGACCTAATCATTCTTAGAATGTTTTCTGCTGTGCTAAGTTCAGGTGAAGGCTTTCTTAAATGTAATGTTCTGTTGTCGAAATGAGAACGCTTTGCCTGATATGCATATGCAAGCAGGGCAGGGAAATATCCAATAAGATCAATTTCCTGTCTTAGAACATTTGCAATTGATGTATTATCGGGATCTTCATCATAGCAATATAAAGCTAATACTGAACGTGCAAGCTTGTTCATTATGCTTTGTGATGGAGATGTCAAAATCATATCTCTAGCAAAGTTTGCAGGAAGCTCTCTCTTGTCATTAATGTACTTTGTGAAAGCTGCAAACTCTTTTTTTGAAGGTAAATCGCCAAATAAAAGAAGAAATATTACTTCTTCAAATCCAAAACGATCCTCTTCTATATAATGACTTACGAGGTCTTTAATTTCATATCCTCGATAATACAACTCACCATCGCATGGTAATTTGTTTTTATTTTCATCTATTTTATAACCTACAACTTCACCAATGTTTGTAATACCTACAACAACACCAGTGCCATTAGCATTTCTTAATCCTCTTTTTACATTATATTTTTCATACAAATATGAATCGATATGGCTTGTCTTTTCGATTTGATCTGCCATATCTGCTAAGTACTTTTGTGGTATATTTGATGGAGTAGTTTGACCAGCTGTTACTTTTTTTAAAAAATCTAACATCCGTATCTTTCCTTTCTCTGTGTAATAAATTTATTGTCTATAATAACTATCCAATAATACCACTAAATTATATCAAAAAGGAAGTGCAAATGCTATGAAACAGAAGAAAAAGAATACATGTATACAAAACAATGTCTTGATATGTGTCTTGACATGTATTAAATATATTGATATTATCTTCATTGTGGTTATTGTTAATTTAAATATTTGCTTATACGTATATTCATAATTAGATAATTTTATAGATTTGTTAGATTAATAATGTATTTTAATGAATGCGAGATAATAAGGAGAGGAAATGGAAGCGAGTCAATCCACATTTAAGTCGTTTTTGAAAAGAAAAGATATTGAATTTAGTGCAAAAAGGTATTTGCAAGATGCACTATCGGCAATGGCACTAGGGCTTTTTGCATCACTGCTTATTGGTCTAATTATAAAGACTATAGGTGAGCAGAGTATAAATTTATTTGGTGATACAGACATTGCAAAGTTTTTGATTAAAGCAGGAGGTGCTGCTGGAAAACAGATGGGCGCAGCCATAGGTGTTGCTGTTGCATGGGGACTTAAATCTCCACCATTGGTAATGTTTGCAAGCACTATTACAGGTATGATGGGTGCAGAATTAGGCGGACCGGCTGGTTCCTTTGTAGCTGTAGTTATTGCAGCAGAGTTCGGTAAGATGATTTCTAAGGAGACAAAGATTGATATTATAATTACTCCTATGGTGACAATTCTTATTGGGGCTATTACAGCTGCTCTAGTTGGACCTGGCGTTCAAAAATTGATGTTAGGTTTAGGTGCGGTCATTATGGATGCTACACAGTGGCAACCTTTTGCGTTCGGTATATTTATCTCAATCGTTGTAGGTTGGGTGTTGACGGCTCCGATTTCGAGTGCTGCTCTATGTATAATGATGGGCTTATCGGGACTTGCTGCGGGTGCTGCTACTGTCGGGTGTTGTGCACAGATGGTTGGTTTTGCAGCAATAAGTTATAAAGAAAACGGTATCGGTGGAGTTCTTGCGCAGGGTCTTGGAACATCAATGCTTCAGGTTCCGAATATAATTAAAAACCCTTGGATTATTGTGCCACCGACTGTTGCTAGTGCTATCGTAGGACCTTTAGCTACATGTGTATTTATGATGACAAATAATCCTGTTGGTGCCGGCATGGGTACATCGGGTCTTGTTGGTCAAATCGGAACATTTACAGATATGGGATTTACTATGGACGTATTGGTTAAGGTTGGTTTATTGCATATAATATTGCCAGTAATTATTTCCATTATTGTAGATAGAATGCTTAAGAAAGCAGGAAAAATTAAATTTGGGGATTATCAGTTAAACTTATAAATAATATCACCACATTATTATCACTTTATAAAAACAAAAATTAAAAGGCTTTTATCGTCACTTTTGTGAGATAAGAGCTTTTTAATTTGATTGATCAATTATAAAATCGTCTTTATCATTTTTTAAAAATATACTTATATTATAAAAATTAGAGAGTAGATATTGTGTAGGAAATCGAAATATAATATAATACCGTTAGTTGTTTTATGAACGAACGATATATATTGAAAGAATGAGGAGGAGTTATAATGAGAAGACGGTTTTGTGGATTCATTGCCATAGCGATGATATTTGCCTTTGCTTTTACAATGACAGCATGTGGCAGTGGTGATGATTCGAATAGTGGCACTATTTCGTTTACTGACGATGCAGGTAGAAAAGTAGAAATTCCAAAAAATATAAAGAGAGTTGCACCTTCAGGTCCACTTGCTGAACAGGTAATAGCATCAGTTGCTCCAGATAAAATGGTTGCAATTGCACAAAAACCAAAGGGAGAAGAAAGACAGAAAATTTTAGGTAAATTTATGGACTTACCTGAAATTGGTCAGGTTTACGGTAAGTTACCATTTAATGCGGAGTCACTTGCTTCTGCAAATCCAGATGTAGTCATTGACATAGGTGAAGCTAAGAAAACGGTTGTCGAAGATATGGATAAAATCAGCAAAAAATGTGGTAAACCTACAATCTTTATTGAGATGAATTTTAACAATGCGGATGAAGCGTATAAGAAACTAGGTAAAATTCTCGGTGAGGAGAAAAAGGCTGAAAAGTTAGCAAAATACGTTAAGAGAGTGAATGATGAGTTAGCTGAAGGAATGAAGAAAGTTGGCGATAAAAAGCTTAAATTTGTTTATTTAGCAGGAAAGAATGGCTTAGGATCAAATCCAAAAGGATCTTTCCATATGCAAATGATGGAAGTGCTTGGCGATAATGTTTTCGTAAGTGCTGAAAAATCAGCTAAGGGTGGAGCAAATGAAATTTCTCAAGAAGAGTTGATAAAGCTAAATCCGGATGTAATAATCTTTGAGCCAGGTAGTATATATGATAGCGTTAAGTCTAATCGGGCATTTGCACAGATGAAAGCAATTAGAATAGGTAAATATGTTGAAGCGCCTGCAATGCCATATAACTGGTTAGGATTCCCGCCATCTATTAACAGATTTATGGGAGCGCAGTGGTTAGCTAAATTGTATTATCCAAATGAATTTAAGTTCGATTTAAAAGACAGAATCACAGAGTATTATGATTTATTTTATGGATATAAGTTATCTGACAAAGAATATAACAATATAGTTAAAAATGCATTTTTTAAATAAACTTACTTTTAACTATAAAAATGAGCGAAGCTAAGAAAATATTGTTAATATTATTCTAAAATAAATGTTTAAATATTATATAAGATTAGAAGGAGAGCTTTTGATTACTTGGGAAGGTAAAGTTTTAAATAATTATATTCGCGCAGGCTTATTTGAACCATATGCGAGAGATATTGTAAATAGTATACGTGAGTATATTGAAGGTATGGATGTTATTGATGCAGGATGTGGTCCAGGGAATATAAGTGGTGTTTTAGCAGACTATGCTAAAAGTGTTGTAGGGATAGATGCTCAGGAGAATGCCATAGAATTTGCAAAGAAATTTTATGTAGATAAAGGCAATTTGTCGTTTCAAGTTGGAGATTTTTTAAGCTTGGAAGCCAATTCTTGCGATGTGTTGTGTGGTATTTCTATAGGCAAAATAGATGAAAATAATTTGAAGCTTCTTAAAGTTCCGAGAAAGAAACTTATATTTGTAAATACTTTATGCAATCAGTATTTTCCAAGTAAAAAGCTTAACGATTTTGATGAACGTATTCTATTAAATAGTAAATTGGTGTACAAGACATTTCCAATATCAACATCATTTGGACAACCTTTTTTATCCTTCGAAGAGGCTGTTGATTTTATTAGTGATCATAGATTATCTGATGATCCAAAGAAATTCGCCCTTGAAAAAGTTAGGGAAATTCAGGGCGAATTTCCATTTTACTTAGAAAATAAAAGAGAAGTGCAAGTTACTATAATTGAGAGTGAGAAATATAATGGATAATACGACGAAGGATAGACGTTTTAAATGGATTATTATATTTTTAGTCGCTCTTTTGTTTTCTTTGACTATCTTTTCGTTTGGTGCAGGCAGATATTTTATTTCTGTAGGAGAAATTTTTGATTCTTTATTTAAAAAGTTAAGTGGTGCAGCGATTGATGATAAGACTGTTGAAGCAGTCTTGTTTCATGTTAGGCTTCCCAGAATTGCATTTGCTATTTTAGTTGGTGCAGCATTATCTATCGCAGGAGCATGCTATCAAGGATTGTTTAAAAATCCATTGGTTAGTTCTGATGTAATTGGTGCATCTTCAGGAGCAGCATTTGGTGCAGCTCTTGCTATACTGCTTGGTTTATCTACTACAGGTATTTCATTATCTGCTTTTTTTTGGAGTATTGTTGCAGTAATAATTGTATATTTAGTTGGAAATACATTGAAGATTAATCCCATATTGGGATTGGTGTTATCGGGAATAATGATAGGTGCAGTATTTAGTTCCGGACTTTCGTTTTTGAAATTAGTTGCAGATCCTATGGATCAACTTCCGCAGATAACCTATTGGCTAATGGGATCGTTAAGTGGCACAAAGACAGAAGATATAATTCCTGTTGCGATTATAATGTTTATTGCAATTTTTATGCTTTGGGCGTCAAGATGGCATTTGAATTTACTTACCTTTAGTGATGAGGAAGCAAAGACTATGGGCTTAAATGTAAAGATGTTAAGGCTGATGGTTATTCTGTGTGCAACACTTTTAACTGCGGCATCTATTGCGGTATCTGGTGTTATTGGTTGGATTAGTCTTGCAATTCCACATTTTGCAAGATTGATTATAGGCAGTGATTATAGAAAGCTGTTACCCTTGTCGCTTCTTTTGGGTAGCAATTTCCTGCTTATAGTTGATAATATATCTAGATTGACGTTTTCTTCTGAGATACCTTTGGGAATTATTACGTCACTTATCGGAGCGCCATTCTTCTTGTTTTTGCTTCATAGAGAAGGGAGACGTGGATAATGCTTGAAGTACAAAATCTTACATTTTCATATGGAAAAAATAAGGTTTTAGATAATGTGAATTTTAAACTAGATTATGGAAAATTAGTTTGCTTGTTGGGAGAAAATGGAGCAGGTAAAAGCACATTATTTAAATGTATTTTGCAATTGTATGATAATTATGCTGGCGTGGTTGCGGTTAATTCAAAAAATCTAAAAAAGATGAAACATACGAAAATTGCTAAGTATTTATCATATATTCCGCAAGAACATAAAGGTGTGTTCAACTATACTGTTGAACAGGTTGTTTTGATGAGTACTACAAATGAGTCTATGTTTAAAAGACCTGGAAAAAAAGAAATAAAACGGATGGAAGATGCCTTAGAAAAAATTAATATTAAGCATTTGAGATACCGTGGATATATGGAACTTTCAGGAGGAGAAAGGCAGTTAGTGCTTGTGGCTAGAGCTCTAGCACAGGATGCAAAGATATTGATAATGGATGAGCCTACATCTAATCTTGACTTTAAAAATCAAACATATTTGATGAGTTTGTTGAAAAAACTTGCCAAGGATGGATACACTATTTTTATTTCTATACACAATCCTGATTTTGCTCTTAGATATGGAGATGAAGTTGTTGTGTTGAGTCAACGAAAAATCAGGGCAAAGGGGATTCCTGATGAAGTTATGACTAATAAATTACTCAGTGAAATCTATCAGAGTGATATAACTGTTTCAAAAATAGAAAATTCTGATAAAAAGACATGTGTTGCGAGAGTTGAGTTGTGATGAAAACACTTTTAATAACGGGAAATATTGGAGCGGGCAAAAGCTCATTTATAAATAAAATTTTGATGGTATTGAATATAGATTTTATAGGCTTACGAAGTGTTAGGCGATTTGAAAATAAAAAGATTATAGGTTTTGATATGTGTATTTTAGAAAACTATAATCCAATACAAACTTGGAGTATAGCACAGCTTCAGGAAGGAAAGCCTAAAATGGTAGGTGATTTTCAAAAAGCTACAGACTATTTAGATGCTATATTGAGTAATTCCGATGAAAGCAAATTGGTCTTTATTGATGAGTTAGGACGCTTTGAGCGGAATGATTTAGCTTATCTGTCAGTTATAGAGAAACTTGTTGATTCGAATGTTCCGACTATTATATCTTTAAAAAAGGAAGATTTGCCTTTTAATAACTATTTGATTGAAAAAGCAAAAAAAGATAAGTCTATAGAGTGTATTGATTTAGATGAATGTGATGAAGAATTCGCAAACTTATTAATATGTAGTCAGGCTACAGAAAAAATATATGATACAAAAGAAAAAATTTATTATAGCGGAAATGTACAAGCAGATTATTTTATAGATAAGACTGATGGTGTCGATTATTTCAAAGTGTATGATATATTTAAAATGACGTCAGAAGATTTTTTTGAAAGTCGTAAATATAATGAAATGCTATATTTTTACACGGATAATATAGATGAGATGAAGAGGGCAGCAGACATTGGGTTGATGGTGATAAGTACTCTTGATAAGAGGAGTTGAAATATAAAATATATTTAGTGCATACATTTAATGTTTAGATTTAGTGGTTAGGGCATGCATTTATAAGCTGTAAAAGAATAAAAAAATACATAAAAAGTCAGACGAAAGTCTGACTTTTTGAGTTTATAGAAAAATATTTGTTGGGATTTTATTTGAATTTATAGATATATATTATTGAAAAATCGTAAGAAATATATCCACAAAGCTAATGAAGAAAGAAAAAAATAAAATATATAATAATATCCTCTTTATTTGATAATTATATCATAATTGAGTGGTGTATAAATAATGCTAATTTTTATCATATTTTATGGAAAACAGGTTTTTTTCTCTAAAATATGGGAAAATAGTATTAAGAGGAAAAACGGAAAGGAAGATATTATGTCGGAGTTTAAGATTCATTCCCCATTTGGGTTAAGTGGAGATCAACCACAGGCAGTAGATGCTTTGGTTGATGGTATTTTGAGTGGGAAAAAATATCAGACGTTACAAGGTGTTACGGGGTCAGGTAAGACTTTCACTATGGCGAATATTATAGAGAGAGTTCAAAAGCCGACACTTGTAATTGCACACAACAAGACTTTGGCAGCTCAGCTATATGGTGAGTTTAAAGAGTTTTTTCCTGAAAATGCGGTGGAATATTTTGTGTCATACTATGATTATTATCAGCCGGAGGCATATGTTCCTACTACAGATACATACATTGAAAAGGATTCGTCTATTAACGATGAAATTGATAAATTAAGACATTCGGCGACTGCGTCACTAGGAGAGAGGCGAGATGTTATTATTGTGGCGTCGGTTTCTTGTATATATGGTCTTGGTTCGCCTATTGATTATGAAAATCAGGTGTTATCTCTTAGAGAAGGGATGATTAAGGATAGAGACGACATTCTTAGGATGCTGATAAAAATTCAGTATGACAGGAATAATCTCGGCTTTGAAAGAGGCAATTTTAGAGTTCGTGGTGATATTATAGATATTTATCCGGCAGGAAGTGAAGCAGCTGTTAGGATTGAACTTTTCGGTGATGAAATTGAAAGCATAAAGGAAATAAATCCATTGACTGGAGAGATTATTGCTAAGAGAAAGCACGTTGCTATTTATCCGGCTTCACATTATGTTACAAGTGATGAAAATATGACTAGGGCGATAGCTACTATTGGTGAAGAATTAAAAGAGAGAGTAGATTGGTTCTCAGATAGGGGAAAACTTCTTGAGCTTCAGCGTATAGATCAGAGGACGAGATATGATATAGAGATGCTTAGAGAAATTGGGCGTTGTAAGGGAATTGAAAACTATTCAAGACATTTAAATGGCTTGCCTGCAGGGCAAAGACCGTATACATTAATTGACTATTTCCCTGATGATTTTTTAACTATAATTGATGAATCACATGTAATGATTCCGCAACTTTCTGCAATGTATGAGGGCGATAGATCTAGAAAATCTGCTCTTGTGGACTATGGTTTTAGATTGCCGTCGGCACTTGACAATAGACCTTTAAAATTTGCTGAATTTGAGGAAATTCATAACGATATTATCTATGTAAGTGCTACACCTTCAAAATATGAAAAAGAAAAATCCGGTGGTATTACCGTACAGCAACTTATAAGACCTACAGGACTTTTAGATCCGGAAATAGAACTTAGAAGTAAGGAATATCAGATTGATGACTTAATTGGTGAAATCAATAAGGAAGTTGAAAAAGGCTTTAGGGTGCTTGTAACAACGGTAACTAAAAAGGAAGCAGAAGCACTGACAGATTATTTAAAGGGTGTTGGCATCAAGTGTAGATATATGCACAGCGATATAGAAACATTAGAAAGAATTGAAATTACTAGGGATTTAAGGCTAGGGGTATTTGATGTTTTGATTGGAATTAACCTTTTAAGAGAGGGGTTGGACTTGCCTGAAGTAAGTTTAGTAGCAATTTTGGATGCTGATAAGGCAGGATTTTTACGAACTGAAACGTCGCTTATTCAGACGATAGGTAGGGCTGCTAGAAATGCACAAGGTCGTGTGCTTATGTATGCCGATGAGATTACTCCAGCAATGCAGTCTGCTATGGATGAAACAGCTAGAAGAAGAAAAATTCAAAAAGAATATAACGATAAATATGGCATTGTTCCAACTACAGTTGTAAAAGATATAAGGGAATCCATACATATTACTGATAGCGTGGAAGATGAATCTACTAAGTTGCGTCCTAATGAGATGACAAAACAAGAACTTAAGAAATACGTTAAGAATATTGAAAAGGAAATGCGTGAAGCCGCAAAGAACCTTGAGTTTGAAAAGGCGGCACTGCTCAGGGATACGTTATTTGAATATAAGAAGGAATTATAATGCTTTAGTTTTAAATAATATTTAACTAATGTTTCGTTAATATTTCGCATAACAAATATATATTAGAGGAAATGCAATATGTTATCAATGATATATGTATTAAATTATATTTGTATTTTAAATTATGTTTGTATTGACAGTTAATGAAATAATTCCATAGTTCATAGATTTATATAAAAAATAATTCGATAACTTTTAGAAGAAAAGAAAAAAGAGGAAATAAATTGCAAAAAGATATTATTATTCGCGGCGCAAGAGCCAATAATTTAAAGAATATAAATTTGACTTTGCCTAGAGATAAATTTATTGTATTGACAGGTTTATCAGGTTCGGGAAAGAGTTCTCTTGCTTTTGATACGATTTATGCTGAGGGACAAAGACGTTATGTAGAGAGTTTATCTGCATATGCCAGACAGTTTTTGGGTCAGATGGACAAACCTGAAGTTGACTATATTGAGGGGCTTTCACCTGCTATTTCAATAGACCAAAAGACTACAAATAAGAATCCCAGATCTACAGTCGGTACGGTAACTGAGATATATGATTATCTGAGACTTCTTTATGCGAGGGTTGGTATTGCACATTGCCATATTTGTGGTAAGGAAATTTCTTCTGTTGCTTTAGATCAGATTGTTGATGAATTAATGGCATTGCCGGAAAAAAGCAAGTTAACTATATTAGCTCCTGTTGTAAATCAGAAAAAAGGTAGACACGAAAAAGTATTAGATAGGATTTTGCGAGAGGGTTTTGTTAGAGCTAGAGTTGATGGTCAGGTATATTCTTTAGAAGATGAAGAAATAAAATTAGAAAAGAATATAAAGCATACTATTGAAATCGTTATTGATAGAGTTGTAGTTAGGGAAGGCGTAGAAGGAAGACTGAGTGAAGCCTGTGATATGGCAATAGAACACGGTAATGGACTTATAATTGCTCTCGTGAATGACGGTGAAAATGAATATGAAAAGCTTTTTAGTACACTATTGTCTTGTCCTGACCATGGCGTAGGCTTGGAAGAAAAAGAGCCTCGTACCTTTTCTTTTAATAGTCCATTTGGAGCTTGTCCTACGTGTGCGGGTCTAGGTGTAATTGAGGAAATTGATCCTGAGTTATTAATTGAAGATGAAAACTTAAGTATATATGATGGCGTTTTTGGAACAGCATTTGCCTCAATGAGCGACGGACGATTTTATAGACAGATTATTGATGTCTTGATGGCAGAGTATGACTGTGATGTGTATATGCCATATAAAGATATTCCAACTGAACTAAAAAACGAGCTTCTTTATGGAACAGGTGATAGAAATATCTCTTATGAATACAGAAGTATGCGAACGGGAATTGTTTCTAGTCGTAGCAATCCTTTTGAGGGAGTAATTCCTAACTTGCAGAGACGATATATTGAGACTGATTCTGAGTTTATAAAGGAAAAAATCAAGAAATATATGTCTGACACGACTTGTCCAACTTGTAATGGGAAGAGACTGAAGCCGGAAGTATTAGCTGTTACAGTGGGAGGAAGGAATATTTATGAAATATGTGAGATGCCTATTACAGATACTTTAGAGTTTTTTAGCAATTTGGAGCTTGAAGAAAAAGAGCAGAAGATTGCTGCTGAAATATTGAAGGAAATCAACGCAAGGTTAACATTTTTAATTGATGTTGGATTAGATTATTTAATGCTTTCAAGAAAGGCTTCAACGTTATCTGGTGGAGAATCGCAGAGAATCAGGCTTGCGACACAGATAGGTTCTAAATTAATAGGTGTATTGTATATACTTGATGAGCCAAGTATTGGTTTGCATCAAAAAGATAATGATAGATTGCTTGCTTCACTGAGAGAACTTACAGATATAGGCAATACTTTAATTGTTGTAGAACACGATGAAGACACAATGAATGAAGCTGATTATATTGTGGATATTGGACCTTATGCAGGTGTTCACGGTGGTGAAGTTGTTGCTGAGGGAACGATTGAAGATATTAAAAATAATCCGGCTTCTATTACCGGACAATTTCTTTCGGGAAAGAGAAAGATTGAAATTCCTGAAACAAGGAGAAAAGGTAATGGAGAATTTATAAAAATTGTCGGTGCTAGTGAAAATAATTTAAAAAATATTGATGTGGAGATTCCTCTTGGAACCCTAACCTGTGTTACAGGCGTTTCCGGGTCAGGTAAATCCAGTTTAATTAACGAAATATTATTTAAGTCATTATCAAATAAATTAAATAGAGCGAGGATAAAACCAGGCAAGCATAAGGAAATATTAGGTATTGAGCATTTGAACAAGGTAATTGATGTGAATCAGGAGCCTATTGGTAGGACGCCACGTTCAAATCCTGCTACATATACTGGTGTGTTTACACATATAAGGGATTTGTTTGAAAAGATGCCTGAGGCAAAATTGCGAGGCTATACTAAGAGTAGATTCAGCTTTAATGTTAAAGGTGGAAGATGTGAGGCTTGCAAAGGAGACGGCATTATAAAGATTGAGATGCATTTCTTGCCGGATATGTATGTTGTGTGTGATGTTTGTCAAGGAAAGAGATATAACAGGGAAACTCTAGAAGTTAAGTATCGCGGAAAAAGTATTTATGACGTTCTTAATATGACGGTTGAAGAGGCGGTAGAATTTTTTGAACATATTCCTGCAGTAAAGAATAAGATTGATGTATTAAATGAAGTAGGTCTTGGTTATATAAAGTTGGGACAGCCATCTACAGAATTGTCAGGTGGAGAGGCTCAAAGAATTAAACTTGCGACAGAACTTTCTAAAAGAGGTAGTACAAATAATATATATATTCTCGATGAGCCGACAACAGGTTTGCATTTTGCTGATATCGAAAAGATTAATGATGTGTTAAATAAATTGGTTGATTCAGGAAATACGGTTGTAGTTATTGAGCATAACCTTGATGTTATTAAGATTGCTGACCATATTATTGATCTTGGTCCAGAAGGTGGTATTCGCGGTGGCGAAATTGTTGCAATCGGTACGCCTGAAGAAGTTGCACAGAATCAGAAGTCTGCAACGGGATATTATATAAAGAAGGTTTTAAATAAGTAAACTTTGAGAATTAAGAGAAATAAAGTATAATACATATTGGATTGATAGTTAGACAATAATTTTGAAGAGTTTTCGATTGTTGAAATCTAAGGAGAGCATAATGCTAAAAGATAAAAACATTTTAATAGGTGTAACTGGTGGTATTGCAATATATAAGATATGTGCATTAGTAAGTAGCCTAAAAAAAGAGGGTGCTAATATTAAGGTTATTATGACTGATAATGCTATGGAATTTGTAATGCCTCTTATTTTTGAAAGCCTTACAGGTAATAAGTGTTATACAGATACTTTTGACAGAAATTTTGAGAGAAGCGTGGAACATATTGAACTTGCTAAGTGGGCAGATGTGTTTTTAGTTGCTCCGGCTACGGCTAATACAATAGCTAAACTTTCTTATGGGATTGCAGATAATATGTTAACTACTGTATTTTTGGCATCTAAATGCAAAAAGATTATTGCTCCGGCAATGAATGTCAATATGTATGAGAATCCTTTGACAAGAGAAAATATGCTAAAGTTAGAACAACAGGGTATGATTGTAATTCCTGCTGATTCAGGTTATCTCGCTTGTGGGGATATTGGAGCTGGTAAAATGCCGGAGCCGGAATTATTACAGGCATATATTGAACGAGAAGTATCTTATGAAAAAGACTTGCTTGGAGTTAAGGTTCTTGTCACTGCGGGTGCCACAATGGAAGCTATGGATCCAGTTAGATATATTACAAATCACTCTACAGGCAAAATGGGTTTTGCCATAGCAAAAGCTGTTATAGATAGGGGCGGAGAAGTAGTTTTAGTTAAGGCGAATACAAGTGCTAAGATACCTGCATTTGTTAAGGTTGAGGAAGTTAAATCTGCAAATGATATGCTGGAAAAGGTGCTTGAGTATAGCGACAATATGGATGTTATCATAAAGGCTGCCGCAGTTTCTGACTATAGAGTTAAAAATATTGCAGATGATAAGATAAAGAAAAGTGGGGAAAAGGTAGTTTTAGAATTTGAAAAGAATCAGGATATTCTTAAGACGTTGGGTTCTCAGAAAAAACAAGGACAAATTTTATGTGGATTTTCAATGGAAACAAAGGATATGCTCGAAAATTCTACTAAAAAATTAATCGCCAAAAATGCTGATTTAATTATTGCTAATAATTTAAAGGATACAGGCGCAGGTTTTGCAACTGATACAAATAAGGTTACTATTATAGACAAGGACGGACATGAACAGTTAGAACTCATGTCTAAGGAAGCTGTTGCACATACAATTCTAGATAGGATAATAGAAATTAAAAATTCTTAAATTTTTTAGATAATTCATATATTCTAATTGATGTCATTAAATTGAAATATTTTAAATAAAAAGGTTCTGTTGTAAAATAGAGCCTTTTTGTATAAAATGTATTCTTGAATTGTTTTTCAATACAGAATAAAAATAATAGTAGTGGTATGATTTTGAGGGTCAACAATAATTGATGTGATATTAGCTTATGGGAGTATTAATATGAAGTTAAAAGTATATAAGTTGGAAAAATTTAATTTGGGGTATAATAGGGCTTGCTATATCTGCGTTTATATTATTTGATATGATACAAAGTGGTAGAACTAGTCTATTTCGTATAACTATAGTAGTGGGAATTGTAATCTTTGATGTTCCATAAATTTTATCAGCATTTTCAAACGAAGAGGAAGAATATAATGGAAGTATAGAAGAAAGACTTAAAAAAGCTGAGGAATCAGAAAAATTTTATGCTATAAATAATGTTGTTAGCGTTGTCTTGCAAACAATTGGATTAATTGTATTTTGTATAATTAAAAATTGGACTGTATTATTATTCGTTTTACCTCTGTTATTACATACTGCAATAACATATATAATACAAGTTATTTATAGTGGATATATTATGGGTAAAGTGATTAAAAATAGTAAAGATAAATAATGGAATATATAATGAAAGACACCCACAACTTTTGGTTGAGGGTGTCTTTCATTTCAAAAAGAAGGTATAAAATATTGAGAAAATTTAATAATTATGCTTCGTCATATTTTTTTCTAGCATGGAAGTGAGTATGTAATAAGTCATGTGCTTTTTGTCCATAATAAGGCTCTCCTAGGAATTCCTTATATAACTGCTGAAGTTCAGGATTTTCATGGGCTTTTCTAATTTTTTTATCCGAGTCAATTTGATATATTGCATTCATTCTCTTATTGAGGATATCTATATCACCTCTTATATACGGCTGACCACCACCATCGATGCATCCACCAGGACAAGCCATAATTTCTATTAGATGATATTCTTTTTCGCCATTTCTAACCATTTCTAGCAGTTTTCTTGCATTGCCTAAACCACTTGCAACAGCAATATTTATATTAGTACCGTTGATATTTACAGTAGCTTCTTTAATATTTTCAAACCCTCTAAGTGGAGTGAAATTAACATCTTGTAAGCTTTCGCCTGTAATTAAATCGTATGCAGTACGTAATGATGCTTCTGCAACGCCGCCAGTAGCTCCGAAGATAGCTGCTGCACCAGTAGACTGTCCCATAAATCTATCAAATTCAGAGTCTGGTAGAGAAGTAAAATCAAGAGTAGCCTCGGAGATCATTCTTGCAAGCTCTCTAGTTGATATTACAATATCTACGTCTGACGTGCCAATTTGTTGGTTAGACAATTCTGGTCTGGCTGATTCATATTTTTTAGCAACGCAAGGCATTACTGAAACGACTATAATGTCTTTAGGATTTTTGCCTATTTTTTCTGCAAAATATGTTTTTGCTAGAGCTCCGAACATTTCGTGAGGTGATTTGCAAGAAGATGGAATATCTACTAAATCGCCAAAATTATGTTCCACAAACTTTATCCAAGAAGGACAACAACTTGTTAGGATAGGTAGAGTGCCACCATTTTTGAATCTATCAATAAATTCAGATGCTTCTTCCATTACTGTAACATCTGCTGCAAAGTTTGTATCAAATACATAGTCAAATCCAAGAGCTTTTAATGCACTCACCATTTTGCCTGTAATTATTGAGCCAGCTTCCATACCGAATTCTTCGCCTAAGGCAACACGTACGGCAGGGGCAACTTGTACAATTACTGTCTTTTCAGAATCTAGAGCATTCCATACTTGAGATGTATTGTCAACTTCTGTTAAAGCTCCTGTAGGGCATACTGATACACATTGTCCGCAGAATGTACATACAGTTTCGTGCATTGGATGATCAAAGGCAGTTCCTACAACCGTATCAAATCCACGGCCTACATCAGTTAAAACTCCTACTGTTTGTATATCATTACACATAGTTTCGCATCTCTTACATAGAATACATTTGTTCATATCGCGTACTAATGACAATGATGTGTCGTCGATTTTGCAGTTGTGTTGTTTACCGTTGAATCGAACAGAACGGATGTTATTTTCGTTAGCTAAGTTTTGTAGTTCGCAGTGACCGCTTTTTGCACATACAAGGCAATCTTTTGGGTGGTCTGATAATAAAAGTTCTATCATTATCCTTCTTGTTCTTATAACTTTTAATGTATCAGTTCTTACGTCAAGCCCTTCCCATACACGAGTTGCGCATGCAGGAATTAATTTGCCGTTTTTTGTGTTTTCAACCATACACACACGACATGATGCAGTTTCGCTATTTACATTGATATCGTGAAGATTAAGATGGCAAAGAGTAGGAATTAATATATTTAGCTTTTTGGCAGCTTCTAAGATAGTGGTTCCTTCTTCAACCATTATTGGTTTATTATTTATTGTTATAGAAATCATCTAGACACCTCCATTATTTCATTGTAATTGCATTCTTTGGACATTTGTCAAAACAAGTTCCACATTTGATACATTTATCAATATGGATGAAATGTTTTTCTTTTCTTTCGCCATCAATACAATTTACAGGGCAATTTAACTTACATATACCGCAACCTATACAATTATCCATAACGACATATGTTAGTAAATTCTTACATACTCCTGCAGGACAACGTTTATTTTGGATGTGTTCAATGTATTCATTTTCAAAATAATGTAGAGTGGAAACTACCGGATTAGGTGCTGCTTTACCAAGACCACAAAGACTTGTTTCTATAATTACATTTGATAAATCCTTTAATGTTCGAATATCTTCCATTGTTCCATCGCCTTTAGTAATACGATTTAATATCTCTAAAATTCTCTGGTTGCCGATACGACATGGTGTGCATTTTCCGCAAGACTCTTCTACGGTAAAGTCCATAAAAAATCTAGCTATATCTACCATGCAGTCGTCTTCATCCATTACAACCATACCGCCTGATCCCATAATAGAGCCAATTCTTTCGAGTGACTCGAAATCTACTGTCGTTGTATCCATTAAATTAGCAGGAATACAACCACCAGAAGGTCCACCTGTCTGAACAGCTTTTAGCGCTTTGTCATCTTTTATTCCGCCAGAAATATCATATATTATGTAGGATAATGGAGTTCCCATAGGTACTTCAACTAAGCCAGCTTCTCTTACTTTACCTACAACTGAGAAAACTTTTGTTCCTGTAGATTTTTCAGTACCGATGCTCTTAAACCAATCTACTCCGTTTAGCATAATCATATGTACATTGGCTAGAGTTTCAACATTGTTTAAAACAGTCGGCTTTTGGAATAATCCTTTATGAGCAGTTCTGTATATTTTATTTCTAGGCATACCGCGATGACCTTCAATAGATTCGATAAGTGCTGTAGCTTCACCACATACAAATGCTCCAGCTCCAAGGCGAAGCTCAATATCGAATGTAAAATCAGTTCCTAATATGTTTTCGCCAAGCAATCCTTTTTCTTTAGCTTGTTTAATTGCAATTTCAAGGTTTTGTACAGCTATAGGATACTCTGCTCGTACATAGATATACCCCTTTGTAGCGCCTATAGCATATCCGCATATTGCCATACCTTCAAGAACACTGTGGGGATCTTGTTCAAGTATGCTTCTGTCCATAAATGCGCCAGGGTCACCCTCGTCAGCATTACAAACTACATATTTTTGAGTATCGTCATGCTTTAGAGCCTCTGCCCACTTTTTTCCCGTAGAAAAACCTGCGCCACCCCTTCCTCTAAGACCAGATTCGATAATATCGTCAACAACCTTAGTTGGTGGAATGTTATTTTCTAATAGATTAGCTAGTGCTATATACGCTTTTGTTGCGATAGAATCTTCTATAAAATGTGGGCGTATAATGCCACAGTTTCTAAGAGCGATTCTTGTTTGCTTTTCATAGTAGTCGCCTTTTAAATAGAAAGATCCATCCTCTTTAATGCCTATATTAGAGTTATCAGACAATGTTTTAACTAAATCGTTATAAGTTGTTTTTTGTAATTCTTTTAATGATTTTATATTTAACATGATTACGCCTCCTTGTACTTATTTAAAATTAACGGTACTTCATCTGGTGTAACCATTCCATAAGTTTCGTCATTAATCATAATAACAGGGGCCTTGCTGCAGTCTCCAAGACATCTTGTTTGAGCAATAGAAAACTTTAGGTCTTCAGTAGTTTCGCCGAATGCTATTCCTAACTCTTCCTCAAGTCTTTTAAGAACATCTTCTGCTCCTTTTACATAGCATGCAGTACCCATACATACACTTACTTGGTATTTCCCCTTTGGTTTGTCCACAAAGTAAGAATAGAAAGACACTACTCCGTAAACTTTTGATGCTGGTATAGAGAGCTGTTGGGCAATATATCCTTGAGCTTCTCTTGGGATGTAGCCATACAAATTTTGTGTTTCGTGAAGAATCATTATCAATGAAGATTCTTTCTTGTCTGATTTATCGATAATCTGTTGTAGACCAGAAAAATCAATTCCTCCTTTGATGTTGCACATAAATTTTCTCCTCTTTAAATAAAAACGACCTTTATTTTTACGTATTTCTTTACTAATGTATAGTTATAAAGATATAAATGTAAAAATTAAAATGTATATTATCTTATTGCACATATACTTTATCAATATATAGTAATAAAGGTTAATGAGCAAAAAAATAAAAAACAAATATGCATAATTATACTAAAAATTAAATTCTTGTAAATTAAAAATACAATAAAAATACAATAGAGATTCCATATATTTTAATTGCTTATAATATATATAATATTTTATGAATATAAAGATATAATTATTTGTTGTATTAAAAAACTGCTTTGAGTTGTTATGAAAAGGTAAGGTTTCTCAAAGCAGTTTTAATAGTTAGCCAATTCTATAAGCGGGTTATAATTTCCGCTTGGAGGATAGAATTGATAGAATTAATCTATATTTTTTATTGTGGAAGCTTATAAGTATGAGGTGTCTCTTCGTTATTTATGAGTCGAAGAGCTCCAAATGCGAGAGCTTCCATTTCATTTTCACCAGGTAATACAACAACTTTGGCAATACTGTTTACATAATCTGTAATCATTGATGTTAACATTTTTGAATGTGCTATACCGCCAGTTAGAATTATTGCATCAGTCTGTCCTTTTTGGACAACAGATAATCCTCCGATACTTTTAGCTACCTGTTGCGCTTGTGCCTCATATATCAATTTCGCATATTTGTCGCCACCTTCAATCATTTTTTCGATTTCTATGCAGCTATTTGTTCCAAGATGTGCAAACATACCGCCAGAGCCTCGAATCATTTTTTTGAGTTCAGCCTTGCTTATATTGTTGTTATAGATAAGATCTAAAACTTTTAATAGTGATGTATTTCCGGACCTTTCGGGGGAAAAGTGGAACTCATCATCACCAATAGAATCTGTAAGTTTACCATTTGTATGGGCACTTATTGATATTCCGCCACCTAAGTGTGCGACAATTAGCTGAAGATCGTTATAGGTTTTTCCAATACTTTGAGCATATTTAACAGACATTGCATGGCTGTTTAATAGGTGACATGCACTTGTTCTAGTAATTTCTTTAAATCCGGTAATGCTTGCAACTTCAGATAATTCACCACCTGTTACGGCATCGTATATGTAGGACGGAATTGTATTTCCGGTAATTTCTGAAACTTTTTCTGCATAACTTCTAGCTATTAAGCCGCCTAAATTAGATGCATGTGGTGAGCTGTATTTATCACTTGACAAGGCTGTTGCTAAGTCGTCATTGACTGTGTAACCACCGCCCTTTAGCCCTACAACTAAGCCTCCTCTGCCAACTACGGCAGAGAGGCTTTGTAAAGATATGTTATTGCTATTTAGAAATTCGTCAATAATTGCTGTTCTAAAAGGAACCTGATCTATTAAGTTCTTAAATTCTGCAATTTTTGATGATTCATGCACAAAATTTTCTTGAACTATTTTTGTTTGATCTTCATAGATTGCTAGCTTTGTACTTGTAGAGCCTGGATTAATTACCAATATTTTTTTGCTCATATTTTCCTCCGTTTATACAGCATCCATTCCTTCTTTCAGAGCTTTTTTATTTAGTTCTAGGAATTGAGGCTTGATATTTCCCTCTAAAATAGCATTCCAATCAATTTCTTTAAGACCCATTAATTTGATTATTGTTCCAAGAAGAATGATGTTTGTTGCTTTGTCATTTCCAAGATCAGAAGCCATTTGAGCAGCATCTATAACCGTAGCTTCTGCATGTTTTTTGATTTCATCAAGTACATCAGGTGGATATTCTTCGGCACCAATCTGTACTGACATGGAATCAATTTTTTGATTATTTATAACTAATTTACCACCTTTTTTTAGATAGTCAAGATATCTTAGTGCTTCAGAAATTTCGAAAGCGACGATTATATCCGCAGTACCTTTTTCGATTACTGGAGAACTTACTGTCTCACCATATCGGATTTGAGAAGATACGCTTCCTCCACGCTGTGACATACCGTGAATTTCACTCATTTTTACATCATAGCCAGCTTCCATAAGTCCTAGCGTTAATATTTTACTTGCAAGGATTGTACCCTGACCACCTACTCCAACTAATAGTATACTCTTTGCCATTGTATTAATCCTCCTTTGAAATAGCCTTAACAGGACAAACCTGACGGCATACACTACATCCAACGCATTGTGATCTGTTAATTTTTGTCTTTTTAGTTTCTTTGTTAAAGATTAGTGCTGGACATCCAGTTTTTAGACATACTTTACATCCGATACATTTATCTTCGTCTACGATACTCTTTTCTTGGAAGATATTTTCAAATTCATTTAAGTCAGCATCAGATAGCTTCTTAAGAACACATGGCCATCTTGTAATGATTACTGAAGGCTCATTTTCAATCGCTAGACATTTATTTAATGTTTCTTCAACTTCTTCAAGAATATTAGGGTCGATTACAAATACATGTTTAAATCCTAGAGCTCTAACGACTGTTTCAATATCAATCATTTCTGTTGGTTCAAGTTTAGCGTTAAAACCAGAACCTGGATTTTGCTGATGTCCAGTCATTCCGGTAATTCTGTTATCAAGGATTACATTGATTGTATTTGAACCGTTGTATAGTGTGTTTGTCAATGAGTTGATACCTGTGTGGAAGAATGTTGAGTCGCCCAATACAGAAACAACTCTCTTGCCTGTATCACCCATATTGAATACTCTCTGTGCGCCGTGTCCAATACTAAATGCAGCTCCCATACATATTGTTGTATCCATTGCATTGTAAGGTCCGCCTGCAGCTAGAGTATAGCAACCGATATCTCCACTGATCATAATATTCTTTTTCTTGCCTAGTTTGTAGAAGAAACCTCTGTGAGGACAGCCAGCGCAGAAAGTTGGTGCTCTGCCAATTACCTTGCTCTTGTCAAAGTCAATAATTTCATTGCTATTAGTTTTTTCGATAGAAGCATAGATAACATCAGGAGTCATTTCGCCCCACTTAGGGAATATATCTTTTCCGTGACATTCAATGTCTAGAGCTCTTACAAATTCTTCGATATATGGATCGTTTTCTTCTACGATATAAACTATGTCAACTTTGCTGCAAAATTCTTTAATTAAATTTGCAGGTAGTGGATTAGTGAATCCAAGTTTTAGATAAGAAGCTTTTACACCATAAGCTTCTTTTGCAAAATAGTAGCAAGCTCCTGAAGTGATAAATCCAATTTTGGTATCGTTGTATTCAGCCCTGTTAAAAGGAGTAGTTTCTGTATATTCCTTTAGTGCATCCAATCTTTCTTCTACTTTAACTCTAAGTACTCTTGCATTAGCAGGTAGAGTTACGTATTTTCTAGGATTTTTATCCCACTCCTTTAGTGGAACATCATTTCTTTCGCTTAGATTTACAATAGATTTTGAGTGACAGACTCTTGTTGTCAATCTCATCATTACAGGAGTGTCAAATTTTTCGCTGACTTCATATGCTTCTTTTAGCATGTCGATACATTCCTGGCTATCAGCAGGTTCAAACATAGCAATCTTTGCTGATTTTGCATAGTTTCTATTATCTTGTTCATTTTGAGATGAGAACATTCCAGGTTCGTCAGCAGAGATAATTACGCCGCCAGCATTTACTCCAGTATATCCCCAAGTAAATAGTGGATCGGCAGCAACGTTAACTCCTACGTGTTTCATTGATGCTATACTTCTTGCTCCTGCGAAACATGCACCAATTACAGTTTCAAGAGCTACCTTTTCATTTGGAGCCCATTCTGCACATATTTCATCGTATGTTGCTAGGTTTTCAAGAATTTCTGTACTTGGCGTGCCAGGATATGCAGCTGCAAATCTTACGCCTGCCTCATAAGCACCTCTTGCTAGGGCTTCGTTTCCAGTCATTAATTTACTCATTTATCATTACCTCCTTTTTGTAAACGGTATAGAGTGATATTGGTCGTTTGTTATTTCCAATCAACTGAATTGTTTGTTAATATGTAATTTTTGTTTGTTTTTATTTGTGTTTTTGTGTATTTTTTTATATCCATTTTGCTTTTATGACATATATGCACAAGCTAGAAGTGAGTAATATTTTTCCTCAAAAGATGCACTTCTTGAGTTTAAGGCTATAGGAACTTGAGCTCCCACTACTACACCTGCCATCTTTGCACCACCAAGTACATATAATGCCTTGCTGGTAAGGTTTCCTGCGGCAATATCGGGTGCGACTAAGATGTCTGCATCTCCAGCGACTGCACTTTCATATTTTTTGATTTTTACTGATTCAGAATCTGTTGCAAGGTCTAAAGAAATAGGTCCTTCAACTATACAATCAGTAATTTCGCCTTTGGTATTCATTTCTTTAAGCGTTTTAGCATCTAGTGTTTCCGGCATTTTTTCATTTACGGTTTCGACAGCAGCTAGAACTGCAACTTTAGGTACTTCATATCCAAAACCCTTAAATACACTTACTGCATTATCAATAATTTCTTTTTTTTGCTCTAAAGTAGGGAATAACATCATTCCTCCATCTGTAACAGCAATGATTTTGTGATAACTAGGGACGTCTAGCAGCGCTGTATGTGAAATAGTTCCACTTTTTCTAAGCCCTGTATCTTTGTTGACAATTCCCTTTAGCAAAGTAGCTGTTTGTAAGATACCTTTTTGAATAAAGTCTGCCTTGCCTTCCTTTATAATGCTGATTCCTTTTGCAACAGCATCTTCGTCGGTGTCGCTATCGATAATATCTTTTTCGTCGATTGAGTAGCCGAGAGAATTGCCTATTGTTAGAATTTCATCTTTTTTTCCTATTAATATATAATTTAAGATGTTTTCTTCTTTTGTTTTTAATATAGCTTCAAGAGTATGTTCATCATGTGCAGCTATAACTACAACAGTTTTTTTATCATTGCTTAGAACTTTTTCTCTTAACTCGCTAAAATCCTTTATAAACATAGAAACCTCCTTGATTGTATTGTTTTTAGTACAATTTGATTATACCACAAGAAATAAAAATATATACAAAAAAATATAAAAATTTTTGTGTATATAACACAAAAAACAATAATAATGATTTATAAAACAATGATTTGATGAAATAAAATGTTAGAAGATGAATATATAAAGAAAAAACATATTTTTAACGTTAAATAAATAACTCAAAAAAATACATTCAAAATGCTAGTTGTTTTACTATATTGTTGTTCAATTTTGAGCAAATTTACCGTAAATTAAATGATATACTACTATATATAAAACACGATATTAAGATTGGTAATTACAAGATACCGATGTTGAGATATATTATTGAGTTATTGATTGGGAAGAGTTTATATTTTATATATAAATGGACAGGTGAATGAATTATGTATTCAAAAAATAGAGAGATAAAAGCTGTATTAGCAAGTAAAAATAAACATAAGATACAAGAGATTAATGATATTCTAAAACCTTTTAATATTAATCTTGTATCTATGACAGAAGCTGGTTTAGGTGATATGGAAATTGTAGAAGATGGGACTACGTTTGAAGAAAATTCTATGATTAAGGCAAAGGCTATAGTTGATAAGCTTGGAGGAATTGCTATTGCAGACGATTCTGGACTTGAAGTTGATGCGCTAGGTGGCGCTCCGGGAATTTATAGCGCCAGATATGCTGGAGATAATACTAATGATGAAACAAATAATGAAAAATTAATTAGAGAACTTAAAGAAATCCCAGCTGAGAAGAGAACAGCTAGATATGTGTGCGTGATTACAATGTTGTTTGAAGATGGAAAAAGCATTGTGGCACGTGGAGAAGTAGAGGGAAAGATAACGGATATTGCACAAGGTGATGGTGGATTTGGTTATGATCCGCATTTTATACCAGAAGGTTTTGATAAGACCTTTGCGTGTTTTACTCCTGAAGAAAAAAATACAGTGAGTCACAGGGCTAGAGCATTACAGGTTTTAAGCGAAGAATTAAAAAAGTACTATAAGGAAATTTATTCATTGGGCTAATAAGTTTGTCTCTGATTGTTAATATGTTTATTATCGATTGTTAACATATCTGTTATTGATCTTGGTTAATAAATATAATGGATACAGTAAATACGGTAAGTAATGGCAAATATGGTGAATTTTCGGTTTTTGAAATTTAAATAATATTGAGAGGGTTTTATAAAATAATGAGAAAAAAGAGGCTGTTGGAAATGATAAGCTTGGGAATTAGGCAGATGAGCGATCCTTATTATCAAGGATTTGCTGCTCAGCTTTCTTTTTATTTTATGTTATCGTTAGTTCCAATATTATTGGTTATTTCACAAGTTGCCTCTATCGTTTTTAAAGAAAATTTAGAAGAAGCCTTTGTATGGATACTGGATAAGGTTGATATTGCTAATTCTCCAGTTGCTGAAATTTTGCAAAAATTAATTGTAGGTAGTGCTGCGCAGACAAGTATTAGTATTATATTTTTGTTTGTTGCTTTATGGGCGGCTTCCAAAGCACAATTTGCGATGATGCGTATTGCGAATTATACATTTAGTGGTGGAGAAACTACAGGGAGTGGATTTTTTAAGGAAAGGTTTAGAGCGATAGCTACAATTAGTATTACTCTGTTAACTATGACAACAGCAGTGGTTGGTATTACGTATGGCGGGGTAGTTATTGAAATAATTTTTGAGTTTTTTGGCATAAAGGCCGTTGCTGGTACAATCTGGTTAAATATACGATGGATTGTGGCGGTAATGATATATTTCTTGATGATTAGTTTGAATTATTATCTGCTACCGAGCAGTAAACTGAAGTTTAGAGAGATTATTCCAGGCAGTATATTTGCTTCAGCTGGTCTTTTAATAGTTACAATGATTTATTCTAAATATGCTGTTGAAATCGCTAATTACAACGTTATTTATGGGTCATTGGCAACAATTATTGCGATGTTGATTTGGTTTTATTTGATGGCATGGGTAATGTTTTTAGGGATTCTTGTTAATTATGTGTGGCGAGAAACTAAGCCGGGGTTATAGAGCAAAAGAAATAAAATTTGAGGTCACAAAATGTTACCTCAAAAAGAGAAAGCGGTTCGGGTGGAAGAAGATATATAGGTACTTAATAGAAACATAATAGGTGTAGATGTAAATGATATTGCGCTTGAAAGATGTAAAGAAAAGACAAGCTTTGAACATGAAGGAGCTAAAGGAAAGGTATATTTGCATAAAGGAGATGCGCGAAATCTAGATTTTATTTCTGATGAAAGTGTTGATTTAATATGTACACACCCACCATATGCAGATATTATAAAGTATAGTGAGAATATTGATGAGGATTTATCACGCTTGAAAGTGAAGGATTTCCTTGAAGAAATGAAAAAGGTAGCATATGAAAGTTACCGTGTTTTAAAGAAAGATAAATTTTGTGCTGTTCTTATGGGAGATACTCGTCAAAAAGGACATATGATACCGATGTCTTTTGATGTTATGAAAATTTTTCAGGATGCGGGATTTAATCTAAAAGAATTGATTATTAAAGAACAACATAATTGTAGAGCGACGGGATATTGGAAAACAAATAGTATTAAGTATAACTTTTTGTTAATTGCACATGAATATTTATTCGTGTTTAGAAAGTAAAAATATTTTGATAAAAAATAGTAACAAGCTGAGCAGTTGGAGTGTAGAAAATAAGCTGTTTGAAAGTTTGTTATGTGATATCGATTTCAAGTTTATGAATTAACATATTGATTCTTAGATAAATGAAAAATATGGAGATATAGCCTAGTTCTACACCTCCATATTTTTATCTATTCCATATTTCTTAGTCTAGCCTTATGTACTCCATCTTGTTTTTTTATTATATCAAGTATCTCATCTATGCTTATGAGAGCATTTTCTGTTTCAACGTTAATGTCTACACTAGCTAACAAATCTATCGGTGGATTTTGAATGATTGTCCAAACGCTAAAAGAGTATTCTTGCAGTAAATCTAATATTCTGGATAGAACACCTTTTTGGTGCTTTAAAATCATTGATATTGTAACTCGTTTTAATAATACCCCTTCATTGATTGTAAATAGATGATCCTTGTATTTATAGTATGTGCTCCTTGAAATGCCTAACTTTTCTGTAGCTTCACCGATATTTTTGATTTCACCTTTTTCTATCATATGCTTAGCGTCTATGACTTTTTCGAAATAATCAGGCAACATTTCTTTGTTAACTATTATGTATTTTCCGTTCATTGCTCTCACCCTTATTATTCGTCGTTGTTCACAAATATTTAAATGAAATTATTTATTATTTGTTAACGTTGTTATTGCATATTTCTGCAATTTTATCTTCAACATATTTTCTCATATTTTCAGGATGAATAACATCTTTTGAGTATATTTTCTTCTCAAATATTTTGCTTAACTGTTCCGGCATAGCTGAGTTTGTAACCTCTTGCAGCTCTATTAGATTCTGCTTATCATCTAGTGAATAATCTTGTTTAAGTGCTTCAAGTACGCTATATGGGAACTTATAAGGCGAAGCTGTTGCAAGTATTACATTTTTATAACAAGAGTTATTGTCATCTTGGTAATTTTTATATGAAGCGTAAGCGATTGCTGTGTGTGTATCCATAAGGTAGCTATTTGCCTGAAAAACATTATCAATAGCACTTGCTCCATCGTTATCGTTACTACATATTCCGACAAAGATTTCTTGAATTTTCTCCAATTCTTCTTTTTCTATTTGATATTCACCTGTATTAGCTAAATCATTCATATATTTAGCTGTATTTTCTGAGCCGCATATATAATAGAGCAGTCGCTCTAGGTTGCTTGAAACGAGTATGTCCATAGATGGTGATGAAGTCTTGAAGAATCCCCTGTTTTTATTGTAATGTCCTGTTTTTAAGAACTCCGTAAGGACGTTATTTTTATTTGAAGCACAATAAAGTTTCTTTATTGGAAGCCCCATTTTCATAGCAAACCAGCCTGCCATTATATTGCCAAAATTACCCGTTGGAACAGTGAATGTTATTTCATCACCAATTTTAATTTCACTATTATCTACAAGTTGTTTATAAGCTGAAAAGTAATAGACGATTTGAGGAACAAGTCTGCCTATATTGATAGAGTTGGCACTTGATAACATTACTCCGTTATTGAGTCCCTTTAGTGATTTAAAAATTTCCTTTACTCCTGACTGTGCAACATCAAAATTACCTTTAATAGCACAAGCTGTAACGTTTGTAGCTTCTTGTGTTGTCATTTGTAATCTCTGTATATCTGAAATTCCGTCGTCAGGATAAAAAGTGATAATGCTTGTATTTGGAACGTTTGAAAATCCTTTCATAGCTGCACTTCCGGTATCGCCGCTAGTAGCGGTTAAAATTAAGATGTGATCACGTATATTAGCTTTTTTGATGGCTGCCATCATCAAGTTTGGTAGGGCAGATAGAGCTACGTCTTTAAAAGCACATGTAGGTCCCAAGAATAGCTCGAGAATATAGTTATTATTTAATTTAATTAATGGCGTTATTGATTCATCACTGAATTTATTGGTGTAGCTGTTTTTTACTATTGTAGGTATTTCCCTTGCTAAGTCAGGGAAAAATTTTGTAAATATTTCTTCGGCAATATCTAAATAATCTTTTTGAATTATATTTTTGTAATCAACCTTTATATCTTCAAGATTTGAAGGAACAAAGAGTCCGCCATTTACGGCTAACCCTTGGATAATTGCTTCTGCTGGAGTCAACTTTAGATTTTCGTCTCTAGTACTAATATATGTGAGCATAATGACCTCTTTTCATATTTTAAATTTTTTCTTGCAAATATTTTTTGTCTATGATACACTATTTTTCATATAAAGACAAGTGTCTTTGATAGACGGACAAAAATATATTTTTCTTAAATAAAATTTATAAAATAAATATGTTATTTATTACAAAAAAACAAGTGAATGGTATACATTTTCGAGAAAAGTTAAAATGAGAGGTCGTTGAAACATGGTTAAGGTAGTAAAATTTGGCGGTTCATCTTTAAGTAATGGACAGCAATTTGAAAAAGTTAAAAAAATAATTGAGGCTGATAAGTCTAGAAGAATTGTGATTGTTTCGGCACCAGGGAAAAGAAATAGCGGAGATAATAAGATTACGGACTTACTTTATCTATGTAATGCACATTTGAAATACGATGTTTCGTTTGATGGAATTTTTGAGAAAATTCAGCAGAGATATGTAGATATAAGAAATGAGTGTGGATTAAATACAGATATTGAAAAATTATTATCTGATATCAAAGCTAAGATGAAAAAGGGTATGTCAGTTGATTATCTTGTTTCTAGAGGTGAGTACTTAAATGCGGTATTAATGGCGGACTACTTAGGATTTGAATTTCTTGATGCAAAGGATTGGATAGCATTTCGATATGATAAGAGCGTAGATATAGCAAAGAGCGAGGAAAATCTTAGAAATATTTATGATGAGGGAAGGAAGATTGTAATACCGGGATTTTATGGTGCAGATCCAAATGGAGAGGTGGTTACTTTTTCAAGGGGAGGCTCTGATGTGACCGGTGCCATTGCGGCTGCTGCAGTAGATGCTGATGTATATGAAAACTGGACTGATGTGCAAGGTATTCTTATGGCTGACCCAAGAATAGTCGATAATCCGCAGACGATTGAAAAGGTGACCTACAATGAACTTAGAGAACTTTCATATATGGGCGCAGCTGTATTACATGAAGATACAGTATTCCCTGTAAGAGAGAAAAATATTCCTGTAAATATTAGAGATACGAATAACCCGAAACACCCTGGAACTATAATCAGAGAGAGCTTTCAAGAAGATACGTTAACGGAAAGTGAGAGATTTATAACCGGCATAACAGGTAAAAAGAATTACACTATTGTAAATATATATAAGAATAGTTCAGATGGTGTTAATACGCTTAAGAAAGCCCTCGATGTATGTGAACAATTTGGGGTAACGGTAGAACAAATTCCGTGGGGCATTGACAGTTTCTCGATAGTAATGACGGACTCCTCGATTGACGGAAAGATATATCAGTTGATAGGGGCGCTAGATGAGGCGTGTAAGCCGGACAATATAGGTTTTACTGATGGAATAAGCCTTATAGCTATAGTAGGTCGTCATATGGCATATTCAGCGGGAATATCTGGCAAGATATTTGCAGCACTAGGAGATAATAAGATAAATATAAGAACTATTGAGCAAGGCTCTGATGAAATTAATATAATTGTTGGCGTTGCGACGACTGATTTTGAAAAAGCGATACAAGTTCTGTATAACAGTTTTGCAAAACATAAGTAATAAAGGATGTGAAGATATGGAGAAAAAGATGAAATATAATCTAGCGATACTGGGTGCAACAGGTGCCGTTGGTATGGAAATGATTAATATATTGGCAGAGAGAAATTTTCCTGTTGATGAGTTGAGACTTCTTGCCAGCAGTAGAAGTGCAGGGAAGAAGATAGATACTCCTTTTGGTGAAATTACAGTAATAGAGGCTACGTCGAATGCTTTTGAGGGCATTGATATAGTTCTTGGTGCTGCTGAAAATGATATATCTGTGCGTTTTGCTGAGGATATTAAGAAATCAGGTGCAATATATATAGACAATTCTAGTGCGTTTCGTATGAATGATGATGTACCGCTCGTAGTCCCGGAAATTAATCCAGAAGATGTTAAAAAGCATAATGGAATTATTGCCAATCCAAATTGCACTACCATAATTACTTTAGTTGCAATTAACGGTATAAGAAAATTGTCAGAAATTAAAGGTATATATGCATCGTCATATCAGGCTGTTAGCGGTGCAGGTGCAGGTGGTCCTGTAGAAATGTATGAACAGTCAAAATCTATATTAAATGGAGAAAAGACTGTGGAAAGCAAGGTTTTTGCTCATCAAATAGCATTTAATTTAATTCCACAAATCGGAGGTTTTGGTGAAAACGGTTATTCATCAGAAGAGATGAAGTTGCAAAATGAGGGAAGAAAGATAATGCATCTACCTAATTTAACGGTTTCGTGTACTTGCGTTAGAGTTCCTGTTGAAAGGTCGCATTCTATTTCAGCGAATATAATAACTGCGGATAGGTTAGAGTTGGAAGATGTAGAAAATATGATTGCGAAAATGCCCGGATGTAAGTTGATGATGGGTGATGAATATCCGATGCCTATTGACACGAGTAATCAAGATACAGTTTTTGTTGGCAGGATAAGACGAGACTTGGTCAATGAAAATGGAATTAATCTATTCTGCTGTGGTGATCAGGTAAGAAAAGGTGCCGCTACTAATGCTGTACAGATTGCAGAACTTTTAATCAATTAATAAATGAGAGATTTACAATAATTAGGGATATCATTCTTTTCTTTTTATTTCTATACGAAAAAATCCTCATTGGTTTGAGGATTTTTTCATAGAAAATGATAATTTAAAAAATTCCTATTTTTAGTCAGTTTATGCAATAGAACATTCATTTTCACGGGTTTGCATAGCTTCAAGGGTTTTTGATAACAATTCATCAATTTCCCAGCCGAGCATTTCAGCACCTTTTGAGATAATGCTTCTATCACAACCTGCAGCGAACTTTTTGTCTTTAAACTTTTTCTTTATAGATTTTAAGTTCATATCTTGGTAACTTTTAGAAGGTCTCATTAGTGCAGCGGCGCCAATTAGCCCAGTTAATTCATCGGTGGCAAATAGAATTTTTTCCATCAGATGTATAGGCTCTTGGTCACTGCAAATGCCATATCCGTGGGAAACGATACTGTAGATCATATCATCACCGATATTTGCTTCCTTCAATAGTTCAGGTGCTTTTTGACAGTGCAGGTCTGGATAAAGTTCAAAATCTATATCGTGTAATAAACCTACATTTTCCCAGTAAGCTATTTCGTCTTCGAAACCTAGCTCTTTGGCAAAGTAGCCTAGAACGCAAGAAACTGTGTTTGCATGATGAATGTGAAAATCTTCGGTATTATATTTTTTTAGAAGATCTAAGGCTTCAGTTTTGGTTAGATATGCTTCTCTCATAATGTGACCTTTCCGGTTATAAATATGACCATTATATTTCTCTAACTTTTAATATATTAGTGTTTTGTGATAGTGAAGCGCCTATATTGCCGTCAATATCAGCTACCAATGCAGAGTAATTACCGCGATTAGCAAAAGCACAATTGATGATTGTAGCGCCGGCTTCTTTAATCTTTGTTGAAATACTGTCTAGAGTTTCATCTGCAGTTGTTAAGATTATTAATCTAGTTTTGTCTGTTTTTGGACCAAGATTGCAAGCTGGGAAGTTAACAGAATTTACAATATTTCCGTTTTCAAGATAATCCATTAATTGATTTGTAGCCATTATTGCACAGTTGTCTTCGGCTTCTCCTGTAGATGCTCCAAGATGAGGTGTGATAACAACATTAGGAACATTGAAGATGTTTGGAGTAGCAAAGTCAGTAATATACTTTTTAATCTTTCCTGATTTTACTGCTTCAAGAACAGACTTTTCGTCTACAAGAGTATCTCTTGAGAAGTTTAGAAGAGTAACACCATCTTTTGTGTTGCTTAGTAGCTTTTCGTTTATCATTCCTACTGTGCTAGGCATAGCAGGTACATGAAGAGTTATATAGTCAGCTCCTGAAACAGCTTTTTCCAAGTTTGGTTCAAAAACTACAGAACTATTTAAGTTGTGAGCTGATTTTGTAGAAAAATATGGATCGTATCCAACAACTTTCATTCCAAGGTTATCAGCAGCATTTGCAATCATAACGCCGATAGCGCCAAGTCCGATAACGCAAAGTGTTTTTCCGGCAATTTCTGAACCGGCAAACTGACCTTTGCCTTTTTCTACATCTTTGGCAACATCGTCAGAACCTTTAACAGTTTTGACCCACTCAACCGCTTCAACAACGTTTCTAGCGGCAAACAGTAGAGAACCGATTACAAGTTCTTTTACAGCATTGGCATTCGCACCAGGAGTATTAAAAACAACAATTCCATTATCGGCACATTTGTCTAGAGGGATATTGTTTACTCCAGCACCGGCTCTACCTACAGCAAGTAGGGTTTTAGGTAGCTCCATATCGTGCATTTTATAGCTTCTAAGTATTATGCCTTCAGCTTCATCAGCGTTTTCTGTTAACATATATTTATCTGTTAGCAGATCTGTACCTGCTGGGGAAATTTTATTTAACGTAGCAATTTTATACATAGTTCACTCCTTAATTAATTTGTTTTATTGCATTAATACAAGTTAACATGAATATTTTTCATATCCTTTAAATTATAACACAAAAAGAAAGGTAATGCCGCATACTTTAATGGCATAAATGACTCGGAAAGTGGTATAATAATTAGTATATTTTGTGCCAATCGGTGCATTTTATAAGTTTTAATATTTAAAGAGTTTTCATGGAAAGAGGAGAATGTAATGACTACTAATGAAGCGATAAAAAATAGAGCTTGGAATTTTTCAGCAGGTCCATCTGTGTTACCTGTAGATATTTTGCAGAAAGTTGCAGAAAATTTATTGAATTATGATGGTTGTGGAGAATCTGTTTTAGAGATGTCTCACAGATCAAAAGTATTCAAGAAGATTATGGCAGATGCAGAAGCTGATTTAAGAGAAATTATGCAGATTCCGGATAATTATAGTGTTTTATTCTTACAGGGTGGAGCTACACTTCAATTTTCAATGGTTCCTATCAACCTTCTTACAAACACTAAAAAGGCTGACTATATCGTTGCTGGTACTTGGGGTAAAAAGGCAGCTAAAGAAGCTCAAAAATTTGGTGATATTAGAGTAGTAGCTTCTTCAGAGGAAGATGGCTTTACATATATTCCAAAGGTAACAAAAGAAGATATCAGAGAAGATGTTGACTATGTACATATTACTTACAATAACACAGTATTTGGTACACATTACAATGAAATGCCTGATTTTGGCGATAAGCTTTTAGTTGCTGATATGTCATCTTGCATATTATCTGAACAGGTAGATGTATCTAAGTTTGGCTTAATTTATGCTGGTGCACAGAAGAATATTGCTCCTGCAGGTGCAACACTTGTAATTATTAGAAATGATTTATTAGGTAAAGCTCCTGAGGGAACTCCTATTTACTTAGATTACAAAATTCATGCAGATGCTGATTCAGCTTACAATACTCCTCCTTGCTTCCCAATATATGTAGCAGGTGAAGTATTTAAGAGAATAAAGAGAGAAGGTGGCATTGACGCTGTAGCTAAGGATAATATCGAGAAGGCTGAACTTTTATACAAGTGTATTGATGAGAGTGAACTTTTCTATTGTCCGGTTGCTAAGGAAGACAGATCATTGATGAATGTTGTATTTGTTACAGGTAATCCTGAAATAGATAAAAAGTTTATTGCAGAAGCGAGAGAAGAAAAGCTTCATAACTTAGCTGGTCATAAGATTAGCGGAGGTATGAGAGCATCTATTTACAATGCTATGCCGTTAGAAGGTGTGAAGGCATTGGTTGAATTTATGAAAAAATTTGAAAAGGCAAACAAGTAAGAGCGTTTAATAATTATATTTCGTTCCCTTGATTTGTCTATATTCAATAAATATATGAATAAAGAGGGGGAACAAATATGAAATATTTTGTTTTATTAACTGATGGTGCAGGAGATAATCCTATAGAAAAACTGCACTTTAGGACACCGCTTGAAGTTGCTTCAAAACCAACAATGGATTTTTTGGCGGCTGGTGGCGAAGTTGGTAATGTATGCACTATACCTGATGGAATGTCAGCGGGTAGTGAAGTTGCAAACCTATCTGTTATGGGGTACGCTCCAGAGAAATATTTAACAGGTCGCTCACCATTAGAAGCTGCAAGTATTGGAGTTCATATGAAGGATACAGATGTTTCTTTTAGAGTAAACTTTGTAACTTTAGAAGGTGACGGAATATATGAAAATCTGATAATTACAGATCATAGTTCAGGCGATATAACTACTGAAGAATCGGATATTTTATTAAGAGATATAGCCAAGGTTTTTGAAAATGAAAATCTAAAGTTCTATACAGGTGTAAGTTATAGACATTGTATGGTAATAGGAAATGGAAGTCTTGAGGGTAAGTTTGTTCCGCCTCATGATATTTTAGAAAAACGCATTGGAGATTATTTGCCTAAGGGTGACAACATAGGCTATTTCGTAGATATGATGAAGAAAAGCCACGAGATACTAAAGAATCATCCTATAAATAGAGATAGAATTTCAAGAGGTCTTAATCCTGCAAACAGTTTATGGCTTTGGGGACAGGGAACAAAGCCTAACTTGCCAATATTTGAAAAGAAAAATGGACTTAAAGCGGCAGTTATAAGTGCTGTAGATCTTATAAAAGGCATTGCTATTTGTGCTGATATGGAAAGTATAGATGTTGAGGGTGCGACAGGTACACTGCACACTAATTATGAGGGAAAAGCACAGGCGGCAATTGAAGCTTTTGAACGAGGTGTAGATTACGTATATCTCCATGTGGAAGCTACTGATGAATGTGGACATCAAGGCGATATTGACGGCAAAATTAAGGCTATTGAATATACAGATAGAAAGATTTTAAAGCCCGTTTTTGAATATTTAAAACAATGTGGCGAAGACTTTTCTATTTTGCTATTGCCGGACCACAAGACACCTATTGCAATAAGGACACATAGTGCAGATTCAGTACCTTTTGTTATTTATCGCAGTAATCAACGAAGACAGTTTGATGAAGATCGAAAATATACAGAATTATGTGGAAGCAAGGGCGTTAGTTTTTCAGACGGACCTAAATTATCAGACTATTTCATATTTAATAAATAACATAGGTTTATTAGAGATACAGAAATAAGTTATTGAAAAAAAATGGTTTATTGAAAGGAAGATAAATATGGCTAATAGATGTCATAAAAAAACTTTTCAATTTAAAATTATAATTGCAATTTTAATGGTGGTATTCACAATGTGTGTACCACCAACTTTTGCTTTAGAGAAAAATCTATTTGTTGATGCTAACAATTATTGTGGTGTAGATATTAAATCTAGAAGTGCATTAATTGATAAAGACTCAACAGCGCAGATTAATCCTAAAGAATATATTTACATGCTTGGAATAGCGGCAGCGAATGAAAAAACAAAACTTTCAAATGATGAACTTGAGATTGCAAAAAAAATATTCACGGAAAATGATAGTGCGCAATTTGAAAAGTTGATGACCAAAAAGTTTGGTGATAGTACTAAGGCGATAGAATTTATAAATAAATCAGCTAAAGGAAAATCTTTAACAAATATAAATATTAAGAGTTTATCATCTAAAGATGACAGTGGTAATTCAGCATCACTGAGAGATATTGCGATTTTTGTTGCCCCTTTATTTAACAGTGAAGATGCAAATAAGGTTTTTGGTATTAAAAAAGATGTTAAGGTTAGTGTTTTTTCTAATGTCAATATTAAAAAGAGTAATAAAGAGAAAAAGAGTGATGAGAAATCTACTTCATTGAGTAATTCAAATAAGGTGCACTTTGCTATGGTCGGTAGCAATGGTGATAGTACATTTTTAGTCTTATCTATGAATAGTGCGAGTGTGAATAGAGCTATTAATGATAGTGAGGAACTATTATCATATGCATTGTATAATTTTAGGACATTTCATGTGATAAAAAAAGATAAAGTCGCGACGAAGGTTGATGTAAAAGATGGTGCTAAGAGAACAGTTGGAATAGTATCGAAATCCGATGTATTTATCTCACTGCCTAAAGAAGCTGACGATGGGATTATAGATATTAAATTTACTGCCGACAAGGAAGTTAAGGCACCTGTTAAGGCTGGCGAAAAAATTGGTAAGATTGAAGTTTGGGAAGTCGGAAAAGTTGTTGCAAGTGTTGATGGGTTTACGCAAGAGAGTATAAAAAAAGGTGGAATCTGGACTAAGATTGGCTTAACAGATCAAAATATGTTTTATATCGCAATAACTTTAGTTTTAATAATTATATTGGGAACTGTGATAAAACTTAGAAGAAGAGCGATTCGTAAAAAGAGAGAAAGAATTATTAGGCAAAGAAGAGAAGCTGAAGAAAGAAGGAAGGCTGAGGAGCTAGCAGAAAAAAGAAGACGAAACTGGCCGCTTTAAAGATGTTTGATATTGAGCAAAATTTAAAAAAACTTCCTAAATTGCCGGGAGTGTATATTCATAAGGATAAACTTGGCGAAGTTATATATGTTGGTAAGGCGGTATCACTTAGAAATAGGGTACGTCAGTATTTTAATGTCAATGAAAAATCAGATGCAAAGCTGAAGGCACTATCCGGCACAATTGCAGAGTTCGAGTATATAGTGTGTGACAATGAAGTTGAAGCCTTGGTTTTAGAAAACAATCTAATTAAAAAATATATGCCAAAGTTCAATGTGCTTTTGCGAGATGATAAGACGTATCCCTTTATAAAGATTACGAATGAAAAATGGCCTCGTTTAATAAAGACGAGGCGAGTAGAAGATGACGGAGCGAAATATTTTGGCCCGTATGCAGATGCTGGTGCAGTCAATAAGATTATTGAAATGCTGAGTAATATATATCAGCTAAAAAAATGTTCTGCAAATGTTTTTAAAAAGAATTTTAAACCGTGCCTTAATTATTATATTAATACTTGCTATGGTATGTGTAAAAATAACGTGGATAGAGAACAGTATTTAGCAGGCATTAATTCCATAGAAAAGTTTTTAAAGGGCAAGGATAAGGATATTATTTCATACCTTGAAGCGCAGATGATAAGTGCTTCAGAGGATATGCGATATGAGGAAGCTGCTTTGTATAGAAACGCAATTGAGCATGCGAAAAACTTATCAGTGACGCAGAGAGTGCAGCTTAGTAGGAAGTATGATTTTGACATTGTTTTAGCTGTCAACACAAATAATGTAGCCTTATTTTTTGTAAGAGATGGTAAGCTCGTAGGGAGAGAAACATTCAGTGTTAGAGATAATGAGTGGAAAATTACTTCCGAAAAACAAGTGGAAAGATTTAAAAAAGAAGATTCTAGACAACTAGTAGAGGCATTCATAAAACAATATTATTCAAATAATATACATATTCCTAATGAAATTTTTGTTGAAGATAGATTAGACGATGATGTTGTTCAACAATTTTTGTCCACTATTTCATCTCATAAGGTAGCAATCAAGACAGCTGTTAGAGGAGAGAAAAAATCAATAGTTGACTTAGCTATTAATGATGTTAAGAAGATGAGACAGGTTATTGCTGATAGGAATATGGCTAAGAATAAGCGAGCAGAAAGTATTCATAAAGAGATTAAGACTATAATAGAAAAAGCTAGAGTTGATAGGGATACGGAGCGTTATGTAAACGGTGAAACTGGCGAAATTATTGAACTTAAAGATAATACAAAATATTTTCGAGTTGAAATGTATGATGTTTCTAACATTGGTGGGCAGTTTAATGTCGGTTGTATGATAGTATTTCACGATGATAAGAAAAACAGTAGGGCGTATAGAAAGTTTAAGATCAATAAAGCTCAAAGAGGCGATGACTACGGGGCGACTGTGGAAATGATTGAACGTAGAATTACGAGAGCTCTTGATGGAGATAAAAGTTTTCTGCCGTTGCCGGATTTGATCGTACTAGATGGTGGTAAGGGACATCTTGAAGCAGTATCTAGACTATTAGAAACTATGGAAATAAATATTCCTTTGGTAGCAGCTGTTAAAGATGATAAGCATAGAACAAAAGGGTTAGTGTATAGAAAAGACAACTTATTTGATGATGAAGAACAAATAGATGAGTTAGAAGCTGGTAGCTTAAAATTACACTATATCGCACAATTGCAAGAAGAAGTGCACAGATTTGCTATAGAATATCATAGAAATGTTAGAAGTAAGCCTCTACAAAAATCACTTATTGAACAAATAAAGGGTATTGGGCGGACTAAAAGAAATATATTGCTTAGGGAATTTAAAAATATTGATGAAATTTCTAAACTTAATATAGATGAACTTGTAGCAATTGATGGCATAAGCCGTAAAAATGCAGAAGATATAGTTGAATTTTTCCTTGAAAATAGGGAGTAGTTGGTGCTATACTTAATTGACTAATTTGAAAGTTATTTTATTTAATTAATAGATGGAGGAAAATATGAGCGAAGATATGGAAAAGGATATAATCACTCTAGAGTTTGAAGACGGTGAAGATGTAGAGTGCGAAATTATGGGTATATTCGAAGTTGGTGAAAAGGAATACATTGCACTTATTCCGGATGATGACAGTGATGATGTATATATCTATGGATACAAAGAAGCTGACGGAGAAGAATTTGGCGAAATTATCGACATTGAAGATGAAGCGGAATTTGAAGCAGCGGTAAAGGCGTTTGATGAAATTATGGCTAGCGAAGAAGGCGAAGGCTGTGGTTGTGGCAACGAAGGTTGCGGTTGCGGTTCTTGCTAATCGGTAGTAATTAATAATAAATTGTATATAATGGTTAATAAAATCTCGAAGTGGCTATGTTGTTTCGAGATTTTTATTGTCATGAGACTGCATAGGTTATTTAGAAATATATCATGTTATAATTGTAATGATATTAGGCATTATAATTACACATATTTATAGTATGCCAGTGATTTAAAGGTTAGAGATGTTACTGAAAAGGAAGGATGTATATTAGATGTTAAATTCAGTTATTATGCTGATACTAGTTATTTTTATCGGATATTTTGCAGCTATACCAAAGGATAGGAAATTTGATTTATCTAGGGCTTTTGCGTTTGTGGCAGTAGAAACGATAATAGGAATTTTCTTATTTGCAATATTAAATGTATTTATTTTTGGCAGTGAGATTGGTCAGCTTTTTAGTGATACTTTAGGTAATTTGTTTATAGTAATATTAAATATTGCTATTATTAATGGAATAATTGTGTATTGGATAATTAGATTGGTAGTACCGAAATTAAAAATTAATGATAGGGTCATCATGTTATCTGAATATATTATCCAGTGGTCACTGATATATATAACTATATATCAAGTTATCTTTGATAATTTAATTCCAAAAGAATCTTTGAGAGAAATTGACAAGCTTGATATAACGACTCCGACAGATATGATGATTTTTGTGTTACCTGCACTTATATCATCTTGGATTGCAGTTATTTTGTATAGGTTATATAGGAAGAATATATAATTATATTAGTATATGACATACGAAAATATAAATGGATATAAATAGATTGCGATAAGTGGAATATATGTGTGTAACAAAATTTCATGTAAATTAATTTATCGTAAAAGTTGTATTTATGGGATGGCATTTGTCATCTCTTTTTTATTAGGATAATATTTTAAGTTTGCATTGTAATAGAATGAGCCATTTTTATTTTGTTTTATTCTTATTTATATAAATTAAAAATATATATTTTCTTGAAAAGGGATATAGTTGGTGATATATTATTAGTTAGTGAACGCTAACTAATAATATATTTAATTATAGATATATATTATATTGTGAAGCTAGGAGGAGTTTCTTATGATTAATATTTATAAAAAATTAATATCTTATGCAAAAGAAAAACGATATTGTATTTTTATTACGATTATTTTTTCAGCTTTTGCAGCAGTTATGCAGGTATTAGCATTTTACTGTTTGTACAGACTGATAGAAAATATTGTTGTTTTTGACAATGTGGGAGATATGAAGACTTATGCCTTTATGATAGGCGGATTTTTGGCAGCTGGAGGAATTTTATATTTCTTGTCATTGACAGCTTCCCATTTATTTGCGTTTAGATTAGAAACAAATTTAAGAAAGTACGGTATTGAGGGTCTAACAAGTGCAAGCTTTAAATTTTTTGACTTAAACTCATCAGGTAAAGTTCGAAAGCTAATTGATGATAATGCAGCGCAGACGCATATGGCTGTAGCACATTTGATTCCAGACAATATAGGGGCAATGATTACTCCGATTTTAGTTTTAGTTTTGGGATTTTTTGTGAGCTTGAGAGTAGGATTAATATTGCTTATTCTGGTCATTGTAAGTGGTATTTTGTTTAAACTTATGATGGGCGAAAAAGAGTTTATGAAGATTTACCAGGAATCTCTTGAAAAGTTGAGTTCAGAAACTGTTGAATATATTCGTGGAATTAAGGTTGTTAAAATATTTGGAGTAGATGTTAGAAGCTTTAAAGCATTAAATGACGCCATTAAAGAGTATGCACGATATGCGCTTAATTACTCTTTAAGTTGTAAGAGGGCTTATGTGCTGTTTCAGGGAATATTTTTCGGCATTGTTGCTATATTGATTCCGTTGATTTTGATGTTTGTTGATTTAGGGGCAGATACAAAATTCTTGGTTGTAGACTTGATAATGATATTTTTCTTAAGTGGAGTTTTGTTTGCATATATGATGAAAGTTATGTACTTGTCTATGTATATGTTCCAAGCGCAAGACGCAATGTCTAAACTTGAAAATTTATACGAAGATATGAAAGAAGACTTGCTGGAGTTTGGTGATAATACTGAATTTGATAATTATGATATAGAGTTTGATAATGTTAGCTTTGGCTACGGTGATGACAATTTAGTTTTAGAAAACTTGAGCTTTAAGTTAGCTGCAAATAAATCATATGCTCTCGTTGGTTCATCTGGTTCAGGCAAATCTACAATTGTTAAATTGATTTCTGGATTCTATAAAGTTGATAGTGGGGAAATTAAGATTGGCGGTAAAAATATTTCTTCGTATAGCAAGGATGCGTTAATTAATAAGATTTCATTTGTATTCCAAGATTCCAAACTGTTTAAAACTACAATCTATGAAAATATTGCGTTGGCAAATAAGAAAGCTAATCGTGAAAAGGTTTTTGAGGCGATACGTTTGGCAGGGGTGGATAGCATAATTGATAAGTTTAAAGATAGAGAAAACACAGTAATTGGTTCGAAAGGGGTTTACCTATCAGGAGGAGAAAAACAAAGAATAGCAATTGCAAGGGCTATTTTAAAAGATGCCAAAATTGTTATCTTTGATGAAGCCAGTGCTGCTATAGATCCAGATAATGAACATGAACTTCAAAAAGCTTTCTCTAATTTAATGAAAGAAAAAACGGTTATTATGATAGCTCATAGATTGACTACTATAAGAAAGGTTGATGAAATAATTGTAATGGATAATGGAAAGATTATAGAGCGAGGTAGTGACGAAGAATTGATGAACCTAGATGCTATGTATAAACATTTCCAGGAAACATATAAGATAGCAAATGATTGGAGGGTTGTAAATGAAAGCGTTTTTTAAGAAAAGATTTGCTCTAACTGATCAGGGTGCAACAGACCTCGTAAAATCAAGTGTGATAACATTTTTTACATATTTTATAAATATGTTGCCAGTTATTGTTTTAATGTTATTCTTTGACTATGTATTGTTGATGAATGAAAGAAGCCATTCGATTTATTATATAGCTTGTGCAGCAGCGTTGGGATTGATTTTCATGTTTTTAAGTATGGAGTACAATGCTTTATATAATTCGACATATAAAGAAAGTGAAAAATTGAGGATAGATATAGCAAGAAATATCAGCAATTTACCTCTTTCATATTTTTCTAAACATGATTTATCAGATCTTGCACAGACAATTATGGCTGACGTAACAGCAATAGAACACGCCCTTTCACATGCGATAGCTAAAGCTATTGGATTTGTAGCATTCTTTGTAGTTATTTCTGTATTGTTGCTTTCAGGAAATGTGATCTTGGGACTGTGCATTATTTGTCCTATTTTAGCTTACTTCTTATTAATATTTCTTTCAAAGAGAATTCAGGTGAATGGTTTTGATAGATATTATCAAAAGCTTAGGAAAAATTCTGACAGTTTCCAGGAAGCTATTGAACTTCAAATGGAAATACAGAGTTTTGGAATGAGTGAAGATGTAAAGAATAAACTTAATAAAGAAGTGGAAGAGGGGGAAAAAATCCATATTCGTTCAGAATTTGTTGGTGCAACAATTTTGAATTTAGCTTCCCTTGTGCTTTACGTTGCTCACGTTCTTGTAATAATAGTTGGCACAACATTTCTTGCAAAAGGAGATATAAATTTACTCTATTTCTTAGGATACTTGCTTGCAGCTATTAAGATTAAAGAAGGTGCAGAAGCGGTATCCATGAATGTAATGGAACTATTCTACCTTGATTCTATGATAAAAAGGGTTAATGAAATTAGAATGGCTAATAGGCAAATGGGTGAGGATAAAGAATTAAGCCAATTTGATATTGAGTTAAAAAATGTGTCTTTTTCTTACGATGGAGAGACTTCGGTGTTGGATGATATTAGTTTTGTTGCAAAACAAAACGAAGTTACGGCTCTTGTAGGTAAGAGTGGCTGTGGTAAGACGAGTATATTGAAATTAGTTTCAAGATTATATGATACAACTGGAGGGGCAATTTTAATTTCAGGAGAGGATATAAAAAATATTTCTACAAAATCCTTATTTGATAAAGTATCTATAGTGTTTCAGGATGTGACATTATTTAATGCATCTGTTTTAGAAAATATAAGAATTGGCAATGTAAATGCGACAGATGAAGAGGTTAAAAATGCAGCAAGACTTGCTAATTGTGAGGAGTTTATTGAAAAAATGGAGAATGGATATGATACTTTAATAGGCGAAAATGGAGCTAATTTATCTGGAGGCGAAAGGCAAAGACTATCTATTGCAAGGGCATTTTTGAAAGATGCACCAATTATTCTTTTAGATGAGATCGCGGCATCACTGGATGTAGATAATGAGAAGAAAATTCAAGATAGTTTAAATAAATTAACAAAGAATAAGACTGTTTTGATTATTTCTCATAGATTAAAATCTGTTCAAAATGTGGATAAGATTGTCGTAATAGATAACGGCAAGGTAGAGGCGATGGGTAAGCACGACGAGTTGCTGGAAAAATCTGAAATCTATAAAGATTTAATTGATAAAACCTTATTAGCTGAGCAATTTGTTTACTAAATAAACAGGGATAAAGAGATATTAATTATAAAGGTATAATAGCTTCCTACGGTGATTGGATTGTCGTAGGAGGCTGTTATTTTTTATTTTGTTTTAGTTGCATAATTTAACTTTATTAAAATAAAGATTTTAATTTTTCATTTATTATTTACATTCTAAATAATGACAGTTTAATTTTAAATATAAATTTTTGGTGTATAGTTTTTTATTTTAATAGTATAGTAAATTTTTTGAATTTGAATTTGTAGTATAATATTTGCAAAATAAGGATGAGTAGATTTATTCTTTCTGGCTATTGAAATTATAAGAGGTTTCATAATAATGATTGAACGAAGAATTTTTGAAAGGAAGCGTTTTATTGTAGAACAACTTTTGCAGTATGGATTTAATAAAAAAGAGAACAAATATTTATATGAGACAGACCTAATGGATGGAGCATTTTATGCTGTAATCGTGATATCTGAAGAAGGACATGTGGAAGGAAAAGTAGTAGATGCAATAAGTGAAGAAGAGTATGCTCAGCTACATATGGAGGATTTTAATGGAGCTTATGTTGGGCAAATAAGAAAAGAATATGAAAAGTTACTTAGAGAAGTAGCAGATATTTGTTGTACTAATGTATTGTTTGTTTCCAATCAAGCAAATCGTCTTTCAAAGCTGATATTGAAAAAATATGATATATATCCTGATTTTCCGTGGAGACAAAGTCAGTATAAAGATTATGGAGTTTTTCGTCACAAAGACTCTGAAAAATGGTTTGCGGTAATTATGAATATTAAGTGGGACTTATTGTTAAAAAATAAAGATGAAGATAAAGTTGATGTTATTAACCTAAAAATTAATGCACAAGACAGTGAATTATTAATGGTAACTAAGGGAATTTATCATGGATATCATATGAATCATAGGAATTGGATTTCTGTAGTTTTGAATGATACTTTAGATGATAATGAGATAATGAAATTAATAGAAAATAGTTTTTCTTTAACCTAATAAATATTGCTAAAGTGAATATCTTGAAATAGAGCAATATTGGAAGAAATATGAGAAGATTTTGGCTAGTTGATTGAAGGAAATCATATAGTTAATTTAGGAGAGGAATAAAGTATATGTGGATTGTAATTTTAGGTTTCTGAGTATTATTAAAGGGTTTAAGATTATGGTATAATAATATGAAGCTTTATATCCTTTATTGCTAGGAGAATTTTGTAAAATATTATGAGCAATTACGAATATATAACACAAGAAGAACTTGAAGAAACGAAGTTTTCAAATAAGGTACTTGCGATATGTGCTGTCAATGCAACTATGAGAGTTGACGGCGTTGTTGGTTTTGCGAGTGATATCACTGATAATATCTCAAAATTGCTGTTTGGGAAAGAAATTTTTACCAAGGGAGTTAAGATTGGCAAAACTAAAAAGGGTGTTGAAATTGGGCTTTATGTTGTAATAGGGTTTGGGTATAATATTCCGGATGTTGTATGGCAAATTCAGCAGAAAGTTCGAGATGAAGTGGAAGAAATAACTGCAACAAAGGTTGCAGGAGTAAATGTATTTGTACAGCATATAAGAAAAAAGATTTACATTTAAAATATAGAAGGAGAACTTGGATGAATAGGCAGGAAGCCAGAGAATTGTTGATGCAGATTGTGTACCAGATGGATTTGCAGGAAGATAAGACTTTAGAATTAGTGGAAAGATCCATTGAAGATAAATCTGTGACAGAAAAAAATGAGCAGTATATAATTGGTGGATTCAAGCAGTTAGTGCAACATCAGGATGAAATTGATAATCTGATACAGGATAATGCTAAGAATTGGCGTCTGGAAAGAATTGCAAAGGTGGATCTTGCAATTCTTAGACTTGCTGTATGTGAGATTTTATATATGGATGAGATTCCTGCTCCAGTCGCAATTAATGAAGCGGTTGAAATTGCAAAAAAATATTCACAGAAAGACTCTCCTAAATTTATAAATGGTGTGTTAGGAAGTATAGGTAGGAAATTATTATAATGAGGACCATGAGGGTTGTCGACTTAAATAATTACATAAAGAGAGTTACAGATAGCGATCCAATCCTATCTGATGTTTGTGTACAAGGAGAAATATCAAATATATCTAAGTCAAAGACTGGACACATTTATTTTTCACTTAAAGATGAAGAAAGTGTAGTAAGATGTGCTATTTGGGCAAGCGTTGCTAGAAATTTACGGTATGAACTAAAAGATGGAATGAATGTTATCGTTCAGGGCAATGTTAATCTATATGTAAAGGGTGGATATTACAGTGTAAACATATACGGGCTTGAAATTGAGGGAGAAGGATCTTTAGCAGCAGCTTTTGAGGCAATGAAAGAAAAGTTAAAGATGCAAGGACTCTTCGATTATCAGTATAAAAAGAGAATTCCGGAATTTCCATCAAATCTAGCGATTATTACGTCAGAACATGGAGCGGCACTGAAGGATATATTAGAGATAATTAAGCAGAGAAATAATTTCGTAAACATTATGATTTTTCCTGTTATTGTCCAAGGAGATGGAGCAGCAGCTGATATTGCTAGAACGATTGCATTAGTCAATGAGGAATTTGAATATTTTGATACTATATTGCTTTCAAGAGGTGGCGGCTCAATGGAAGACTTATGGGCTTTTAATGAAGAAATTCTTGCACATGCAATATTTTCGTCGAAGATTCCAATTATATCGGCGGTAGGGCATGAGGTCGACGTGACTATATCGGATATGGTGGCAGACTTAAGGGCTACAACGCCTACAAATGGTGCAGCGTTAGCTGTACCTGATATATCAGAGATAATGAATCACGTTTACGATATGAGAGAGCGAGCAAAGCGTGCAGTGTCAGCGATTGTGGATAGAGATAGACAGACTCTTGAATATTGGAAGGCGAGGTTAAATGGACTTAATCCGAGAAAGATTATCGAGAGAGGTTACGGAGCTTTATTAGATGAAAATCGTGATTTTATATCCAGTGTAGAAAAACTTAATGTCGGAGACCTATTTTCTATAATGATGCAAGACGGTGAGATAGAGGTTGAGATTAAGAAGATAAAGAAAGTTAGTGAGGCATAATATGTCAGAGAGAAAAGATCAGTTTATGAATTCAATAGAAGAATTATCAGAGATAGTTGAAAAATTGGAAAATGATAAAATGAATATTGATGAGGCTATTGCTCTTTATGAAAAAGGTAAATTGAAAATAAAAGCATGTGAAGAGATTTTAGAAAATAGTGTGCAAAAAATTGAAATTTTTAAGCAAAATAGTTAATTATTAATGTTTGTAATTATAGCTGGTTAGGTAAATTAAACTTTAAAATGTATAGTATATAAATGATATATGATAGATATACGTTAAAGAAGTTGGTTAGGATATGTTATGAATAGTGCAGAAAAATTTAAATATTATAAACAAATCATAGAGGATAATTTGGATTTTGGGACAAAGTTAGTACATGATCAAAGTAAGAATGTTGGTGAAGCTATGTTGTACAGCTTGAGTGCAGGTGGCAAGAGACTAAGACCTGCATTGGTTATGTCTGCGTGTGAATTTGCCGGTGGAAAGGCAGAAGATGCTTTGGTACATGCGTTAGCGATAGAATATATACATACATATTCGCTTTTGCATGACGATTTGCCGGCGATTGACAACGATGATTTGAGAAGGGGTAGACCGACAAATCATAAGGTTTTTGGTGAGGCAATGGCTATCTTAGCGGGTGATGCACTTCTTAATACAGCTATGGATATTATGCTTTCAGATACAGTAAAGAACATTGATTGTCAGGATTTGTTTAAGAGAAAGGTTTTAGCTACAAGGGAAATTTCGAGAGCTGCTGGCGTTAATGGAATGATCGGCGGACAGGTTGCCGATGTGGAAAATGAAGGTAAAAAGGCGAGTAAAGAATTGCTTCAATATATTCATGAGAATAAGACTGGTGCAATGATTGTAGGTGCGGTTAGAGCCGGAGCATTTATCGGTGGAACTACAGAAGAAGAACTAGAAGATTTGACTCGATTTGCATCATATCTTGGATTAGCATTTCAAATTAGAGATGATATTTTGGATATTGAGGGAGATGCAGCTAAGCTAGGTAAGAATATTGGCAGAGATATAGAATTAGAAAAATCTACCTATCCGGTGATTTATGGTATGGAAGAATCTAAGAGAAAGTTTAATGAACTTAATGATGCTGCTATAAATATTTTAGAAAAATATGGAGAAAGAGCGACATTTTTTATAGACCTTATTAAGATGATGTCGATAAGAGAAAAATAGATTTATGGGTATTAAAACTAGAATTGAAGATTACAATTTCAAGGAAGACCTGGGAACTATGAGTCTTAGGGAAATGGAGTTACTTGCTATTCAAATTAGATCGTTTTTGCTTGATAAAGTTTCAAAAACAGGTGGGCATTTAGCTTCTAACCTTGGAATTGTAGAGCTTACTATGGCAATACATAAGGTTTTTGACATAGATAAGGATAAGATTGTGTGGGATGTAGGCCATCAGTCTTATGTTCATAAGATTTTGACAGGAAGAGCTCATCAGTTTGATACATTGAGACAGCTGGATGGATTAAGTGGATTTCCAAAGAGAAAGGAAAGCATTTATGATTATTTTGATGTAGGGCATAGCAGTATTTCTGTTTCTGTCGCTTGTGGTTTTGCTGCTCAAAAAATGATTGATAATGAGGATGGAGAAATAATTGCCGTCATTGGCGATGGTGCTTTGACAGGCGGTTTAGCTTATGAAGGACTCAATAATTTAGCGACAATAGGTAGAAAGTCTATCGTTATTATCAACGATAACGGTATGTCTATAGGTAAAAATACAGGCGGGCTTTCTAAGCATTTGGCGAGAGTTAGAGTTTCTAATAAATATGGTGCTTTGAAGAGCAATGTGCGAACGGTTTTGAAAAGTGTGCCTAAAATTGGAGAAAAAATATATAAAGAAGTAGGCACATTAAAGAATCACATTAGGGATTCTGTTGTCGACGGAGTAATGTTTGAAAAAATAGGATATCTTTATCTCGGTGCAGTAGATGGACACGATTTTAAGTCTCTTTTATATTATTTAGCGCTTGCAAAGAAGTCAAAGGAATCTGTAATATTGCACGTTTTGACAGAAAAGGGCAAGGGTTATAGAAATGCTGAAATTAATCCATCTAAATTTCATGGTATCGGAGCTTTTGATGTAGAGACGGGAGCTTTGAAGAAAACTCAGTCTGAAAATTCATATTCTTCAGTGTTTGGTGACAAGCTATGTAGCTTAGCAGAATCTAACGAAAATATTGTTGCCATTTCGGCAGCTATGCTTGACGGTACGGGTTTAGAAAAATTTGCAGAAAAATTTCCAAATAGAACTTTTGATGTAGGTATTGCTGAGGGGCATGCTGCGACATTTGCCGGAGCTCTTGGAGTTGCAGGTAAAAAACCGGTTTTAGCGGTGTATTCAACATTTTTACAGAGAGCTTATGACAATATTATTATAGATATTGCTTTGCAAAATTCCCCTGTCGTACTTGCAATCGACAGGGCTGGTGTGGTTGGTGCCGATGGCGAAACACACCATGGTATATTCGATATGGCTTACCTGAAGAATATACCGAATTTTGAGGTGTTTGCTCCAGCGACTTTTATGGAGTTAGAAGCTATGCTTGAATATTCTGTATATGCGAAAAATCCTGTTGCCATAAGATATCCTCGAGGAAATGACAATGAAATAATTTCATTAATGACAAAATCACATTCATCTAAAAAGATTTACAATAAGACTGACGGTGCGAATACTGTTGAAGCCATAGCTGAAGATGGAATATCAGAAGTTGATGTGCATAAAAGTTTAGAATTAAAAAATGGTAAAAATGTTATGATATTATCTGTTGGCGATATGTTAAAGGAAGCTTTTAAAGCTTCAGATATTTTAGAACAAGTAGGCTTGGATATAGGAATAGCAAATGTTAGATGTGTTGCTCCGATAGATAAAGATTTTATCTTAGATATTGCTAAGAGATACGAATATATTGTTACTGTTGAAGATGGTATAAAAGCTGGTGGCTTCGGGGAGAGTGTTTCAGCAATTTTATCAGAGACAAAGTTAAATGTAACGGTTTTAAATATTGCATGGGATAATAGATTTATTGAGCACGGTACACAAGACGAATTAAAACATAGATATGGTCTTGATGGTATTGGTATTGCTGAAAGAATTACTAAATTCATTAATTAGAAATTTGTTGATATATAAAGAACTTATTGATAATCTAGAATACTTTGACGGTTGAATGAGAGAGGGTTAATCTTTGAAAGACAGATTAGATGTAGTTTTATATAAAAAAGGATATTTTGCTTCAAGAGAAAAAGCTAAGGCTGCAATAATGGCTGGAGTGGTATTTATAGATGGTCAAAGGTATGATAAGGCCGGCACTCAGGTGGATTATGATACAGAATTTACTGTAAAAAATAATACATGTCCTTATGTTAGCAGAGGTGGTCTTAAACTAGAGAAAGCTATTAAACTTTATGATATAGATTTAAAAGATAAAACATGTATAGATATGGGGGCATCCACAGGAGGGTTTACAGATTGTATGCTTAAAAATGGAGCAAAGAAGGTCTATTCTATTGATGTGGGATACGGTCAATTAGATTATAGTCTTCGTATTGATGACAGAGTAGTCAATATGGAAAAGACTAATATTCGATATATGACAGAAGAAGATCTTGATGAAAAGGCTGATTTTGTAAGTATAGATGTTTCTTTTATTTCATTAAAACATATGCTTGGAGTGGCAAGTCTTTTAACGAATACACAGATGCAACTTGTAGCTTTAATTAAACCGCAGTTTGAAGCTGGTAGAGAACAGGTTGGGAAAAAGGGAATAGTTCGAGATAAAAATGTCCACATGGAAGTAATTATAAACGTTTTAGGTTATGCAGAGAAAAACGGCCTTTTTATGAAAGGACTCAGTTATTCACCGATAACAGGGACAAAGGGTAATATTGAATATCTTGCGATCTTTGATAAGACTAAAAGCAGTTTTACCATTGAAGATGTTAAAAAAGTAGTCGATGAAGCTCACGAAAAATTGTAATACAATATTTACGAAAAATTATAGTGTAATTATTATATAATATTGAAATTAGCTTATTAGAAGAAAAATAATATCAATTGTGATTTTAGATTTATAGTTAAAAAATAAAACTATGAGAATAGGAGATACTATGGCATTATCACCAATGATGCAACAATATATGGAAATAAAAGAGCAATATGCGGACTGCGTATTGTTTTTTAGGCTTGGGGATTTCTATGAAATGTTTTTTGATGATGCCTTAGAAGTGTCTAAGGCTTTAGATTTAACTTTGACAGGTCGAAATTGTGGTCTTGATGAAAGAGCCCCTATGTGTGGAGTGCCTTATCATTCAAGCGACATTTATTTGGCTAGATTAGTTGAAAAGGGTTATAAGGTTGCTGTATGCGAGCAGGTTGAAAATCCAAGTGATGCTGTAGGCATTGTAAAGAGGGAAGTTATAAGAATTGTTACACCAGGCACGGTTACTAATAGTGATATTTTAAGCGATGAAGATTCCAATTATTTAGTTTCTATCTACATTAATAAGGATGATGTAGCACTTGCTTACTGTGATATTTCTACAGGAGAATTTAGAGCGACAAAACCTATTGGCGATAATTCTATTGATGGAATTCAAAATGAAATTATTAGACTTGCACCAAAAGAGATTATAGTTAATAAGAATGCAGAATTGCATATAGATATAGATAAATTACAATACGAAACTAAGGCATTTATAAATATTAAAGAGGATAATTTATATAATAGACAGAAATTGGATGGAGTTGTGACAAGACAATTTGGCAATTCAGTTTTTGAAGACGTAATGGCTAAAAATAGAGATACGATTACGCTTGTAGTAGGTATGTTGCTGGATTATCTTTTTGAGACGCAGAAACAGTCATTATCTAATCTTACCGATATTGAAATTTACGTTCTGGGTGAAGCGATGTCGCTGGATAAGGCTACGATTAGAAACCTTGAGTTAACAGAAACTTTAGCTGATAAAACCGTAAAGGGTTCTTTGCTTGGTGTGCTGGATAAGACTCATACAGCGATGGGTGGGCGTAAGTTAAAATCATGGATAAGAGAGCCACTTAATAATCTGGTTGAAATTAATGATAGATTAGATAGTGTTGAATTTTTTGTTGAGGAAGGTTTGATAAGAAATAATATTAAGGAATCTCTAAAGCGAATTTACGATTTCGATAGGATTCTTTCAAAGATAGTATATGCAAGTGCAAATGCTAAAGATTTAATTAGCCTTAAGACGTCGCTTGTACATATACCTGATATAAAATATGATATTCAAGATACAGGCATCAAGCTTTTAGATGAATTGGAATCTAAGATGGATATGCTTGATGATATTAAGGAATTGATTGAAAAGGCTATAGTTGATGACCCTCCATTTAGCGTAAGAGAGGGAGGTCTCATAAGGTATGGCTTTGATAAAGAGCTAGATGAGATTAATGATTCTATTAAAGAGGCTAAGGAATGGATTGCCGGATTAGAAGAAGTAGAGAAAAAAAGGACAGGTATTACTAATCTTAAAGTTGGATATAATAAAGTTTTTGGCTATTACATTGATGTTACCAAGTCTCATCTTGAAAAGGTGCCAGAAGATTATATTAGAAAGCAGACACTATCTAATTCAGAAAGATATATAATTCCTAAGTTGAAAGAGATGGAAAATTTAGTCTTGAGTGCACAGAGTAAGATAAATGATAGAGAATATTCTGTTTTTGTTATGTTAAGAGAAGAGATTGCCAAACATATTATAAGGATACAAAATACGTCTACTTCTATTGGAACTATTGATGCGCTTGTGTCTTTTGCGCATGTTAGTGATACCCTTGCATATGTTAAACCAAATATGACAGATGATAGTGAAATTAAAATTGTTGGAGGAAGACATCCTGTAATTGAGGATATGATTAAAAGAGGGATTTTTGTTCCAAATGACTTATATATGAATGATTCAGATAGGTCTATGCTGTTAATTACAGGACCTAATATGGCAGGTAAATCTACATATATGAGACAGACAGCGCTAATCGTTTTAATGGCGCAGATTGGTTGCTTTGTTCCCTGTGATGAGGCACAGATTGGTGTTGTTGATAGAATTTTTACAAGAATAGGTGCTAGTGATAACCTTGTGGGTGGACAGAGTACATTTTTTGTTGAAATGAGCGAACTGTCTACGATTTTGCGTTCTGCAACTGAAAAGAGTTTAATTATTCTTGATGAAATTGGACGTGGGACAAGCACGTATGACGGACTTTCTATTGCGTGGGCAGTTGTCGAATATCTGTGTACAGTTGGCAGAAGGATAAGAACTCTATTTGCTACACATTATCATGAGTTAACAGAACTGACAAATAGGTTAGATGGAATAGTTAATTTAACAATAGATGTTGTTGAGCAAGATGGAGAGATTGTTTTTCTTCATAAGATTGTTGAGGGTATGGCATCTAGAAGTTACGGAATTCATGTGGCAAGGCTTGCAGGTGTGCCAGATGATTTGCTTTCAAGAGCAGAAGAAAAGTTATATGAACTTGAGAATGCTTCAGATAAAAACGTCAAGAAAAGTGATACTGAGCAGATAAGTTTTAAATTGTAGTAATATTTCATGTGTTTTAATGTTAGCAATATTGTTTAAGAATTAAGGCTAGTAATATTATTTACGTTTGCAATAATAGTATTGAAACATAATGTGAGGCGGTGAATTTTGTGAAAATATATATCTTGATTGGGCTTACGGTATTATACATACTAGCGAATATCGTATATAGCAAGAAGATTAAGCATAAGATTAAAAACATTGGTAAACTATTTTTTATAAATATAATGAGTGTAGTCTTCGGTATTATTATCATTTTTACATACCTAAGTTACATTCCTGTATTTGATAGATTTTTGGGCAGTATACTAGCTAATTCTGCTCTTTTAGTGGCTGTTTTAGGATTTACGCTTCAAAATAGTATAAAGAATATTGTAGCAGGCACTTTAATGAGCTACTCTGGAGCTTTTAAATTAGGCGATAGGGTTACAATAATAGATAAAAATTTGACTGGTACGATAGAAAGCATGGCTTTGAGACATACAATCATTAGAGATTTTACTAACCAGATTGTAATTGTACCTAACGCGATTTTAAATGATTCTGTTATTATTAATAGCAATCTGATGGGAACAGAAATGAGCTATCCTATATCGTTTACTTTCCCAGCAGATGTGGATATTTTAAAAGCTAAAGAAATAATACAGGAGGTTGGAAATAAATATTCTAATAAAAAAGAAGATGTTTTATGTAGTGCAATTTTACCAGAGGGTATTACGTTAAAGATATTTATTTGGACAGACAATATAGAAGAAAGCTTTACGACGGCGAGCGATGTTAGGTTAGAGATGCTCTTTGCTTTGCGTGAAGCTTCGATAAGCCCTGTGTCTAATAATTTGTATAAGAACAAAAAGAAGGGTGAGTCTAAAGAGAAGTTAAATGAAATCTTTAAGGATGTTTAAATTATTCATTTTGTTGATAAAATTAATTGAAAAATATTTGTAAAATGGCTTGTAAATTTGTAAAAAAGGTTTATTCTAGTTAAGTATTAATTTTGAGTGAACAATATTTATGCATTTACAAGCATTTTTTATGTAAAATGAATTTGAAATGTGATTATAACTTAATGAGAATTTAATGAGAGGCAAAAGATGGGACAATATATTGCTATAGGTATATTTTTAGTTGTCATTATTGCAGTTATGACGGAAAAAATACATAAGACGGCAGCAGCACTTGCAGGAGTAATGGCGTTGTTATTGACAAGGGTTTTAAATATAGAATCAGCTATAAGTTATGTTGACTTTGATACTATAGGTACACTTCTAGGTATGATGATCTTTGTCGCAGTTATAAAAGAGTCTGGAATATTTGAGTATATTTCCATTAAGACGGCAAAAATGGCTAAAGGTACACCGTGGAAAATTTTAATTTTATTTATGATTTTCACAGCGGTGATGTCTACGTTTATTAACAATGTTACGACTATTTTATTAGTTGCCCCGATGACAATATCTATTGCAAGAATGCTTGATTTACGTCCGGAGCCATTTTTGCTAACACAGGTATTTGCTTCTAATATTGGTGGTACGGCAACTTTAATTGGTGACCCACCTAATATTATGATTGGTAATGCAGCAGGACTTTCATTTTTAGATTTCGTTAAAAATACAGGAGTAGTTGCGTTAATTAGCATGGTGGTTCTAATTGTTGTTATGAAATTTATTTATGGCAATAAAATGTTGACATCTACAGAGCGCATAAAAGAAGTAATGCAGATGGATGAAAAAAAGGCGATAGCAGATCCAAGACTCCTAAAAAAGAGTGTGATAATGATGGTTTTTGTTATTGTAGGCTTTATATTTGGTGGTCATTATCATGTTGAGGCATCAACCGTTGCTATGACAGCAGCTGTAATTATGGTTATTATCAACAAGTCAGATGTTGATAGAGTTATATTGGAAGCTGAGTGGTCTACATTACTGTTTTTCTTTGGTCTATTTATTGTTGTTGGGGGAATGGTTGAAACAGGAGTTATTAAGGTATTAGCTAACAAACTTATATCATTAACTGGCGACAACTTGATAATAACTCTTATGGTAATTTTATGGGGCTCGGCATTGCTTTCCGCTGTTTTAGACAATATACCATTTGTTGCGACTTTGATTCCGCTTGTTCAAGCTATGGCAGCTGATGGTATGGATGTAGCGCCTTTATGGTGGGCGATATCTCTCGGAGCTTGCCTTGGAGGTAATGGTACACTGGTTGGAGCATCAGCTAACGTTGTTGCTGTACAGGTTAGTACAAAGTATGGATATCCTATTTCTTTCAAGGATTTTACGAAGGTAGGTTTCCCGGTAATGATTGGAAGTGTTATAATATCTTCAATATACCTTATAATTATGTATGCATAGCTAATAGAAAGGATGTGTTTGTATGAAGCTTAGTTTTATATCAGACGATATTATCAATATGGGGCTGAGACAACTTGGTGCTACTGAAATTAAATCGATGTCGGCTACATTGAATATTGTAAAATTCAAGATGCCAAATGGTGAGGATATTATTTATCTTTATGAAGTAAAAGAAACAGGTAGCATATATTTACAGAGAGTAGAGCCATATAGAAAGATGTTAGCTAAATTATTTGATGAACATAATGTAGTTATGGCTATCAAAAATGACTTAGAAGCCTTCTTGAATGCTTATAAGAGTAAGAATTATGAAACATTTATCTCTATTAGCAAAAGTATGGGTCTTTTAGATACGATTTTAGAAGAAATATTCTTTATGTATAATGTGGATTCAGAGGATTTATTAGAATTAAAATTTTTAGTTGATGATGTTCATAATGAGTTGAAGAGGGTTCAGGAAACATCAAAGAGATTAGAACGATAAAACGTAGTCTGAATTTCGATAAGGTGGATATTGTGGGATTTTGGATATTTATGTTTTTTAATAGTTTATTGATTCCGATTACAATGATAGGCTTTGGGAGATATTTTATGCATAGAGCTCCTAAAAAGATAAACTATTGGTTTGGATATAGGACGACTATGTCTATGAAAAATGATGAAACTTGGATTTTCGCTCATAAATATTTCGGTAAAATATGGTTTTTTAGTGGAATTATCCTGTTATTTTTAACAATAATTTTAATGTTGACGGCTACTGATAAGAGCACGAATATTGTGGGATTGATTGGTGGTATTATATGTTTGATACAGATAGTTATTATGTGTATAGCTATTATTCCAACAGAAATAGCATTAAAAAAGTATTTTGATGAATACGGTTTTAGAAAAATATAGAGAATAATTGTGAATTTAAAAGCACTTGCTAAATGCAAGTGCTTTTTCTATCTTGTAACCATAAATCTAGTGAAATCAAGGGCTTTTGGAGATGCTTCAGGTGGTTTATAGCATTTTAGTTCAAACCAGAATTTGGAGCCAGCGCCTACCTTTGTTTCTAAGCCAAAGTTAGCTTGATGAGCAACAAGTATTTCTTTGACGATTGATAGACCTACGCCTGAACCAGAAGTTTTTCTTATATGATTTGTGCTCGATTGTGCAAATCTATTCCATATAAATTCAGCTTCATTAGGTGCAATTCCCTTACCGTTATCAATTATTGCACAGCTTACCATATCTCCGATTTTCTTTACTTCGATAACAATTAGCTTATCTTGTCCACAATACTTCATTGCATTCGTCAAGAAATTTGTAACAACCTGTCTAATTTTATCTTCGTCAGCCTTTACATATATATCAGAATGACATATGAAAGAAACTTTATATTCGCCTTGTTCAAGTTTTAATTCGTATGTTTTAAGAATCGATTTAAATAAATCTTTTATATTAAATATGCTGTAATTTAATTTAAGTTCTCCAGCCTGACTTTTAGCAAGAGTCATAATGTCGTTAATTAAAGTATTTACAGTGTGTGATTCCTCGATAATTATATTAAGGTGTTTTTCTCGTGCTTCCTTATCGTCTCCAGATAAATCTCTAATCATTTCAGCGTAAGATTGTATCATGGTTAGAGGTGTTTTTAATTCATGAGACAAATTAGATAATAGATTTTTCTGAAAAACTGCAGATTTTTCTAGCTTAACCGACGCATCGTTTAACGTTTGAGCTAGAGAGTTTAACTCTGTATAAGCTGTTTTTGTATCGTAAACTCTACCGTATTCCCCGTTACCGAGACTTTTAGCACGTTCAGTAAGAGTCAGTATTGGCTTTGTAAGCTTTTGTGCGTAGAAGATGGCAACTATTGATGCTAGTGCAAGAGAAATAAATGTAATGTATATAAACTGATCTTGCAAGATATTTATCGTTGAATCCATTGGATATAGTGGAGATACAACATAAATTACTGTCTTCTGTGAAGGATCTAGATATGACGCGTAAACCCAAGTGTCTTTAGCTGTTACCTTATCTCTGATAGTAGTGCTTACAGTGTCTTCTGGAGAGTCTACAAGAGATTGATTAATCTGATTTATTTCGTTTTTATATATATTAGAAATTGCGCTGTTGGAATTATAAACGGTTTTATTATTTGCAACAATTTTTATATATATGTCATCTAAGTTAACTATTGAATTTAAATCATTAAGAAAATCAGTTTGAGACATAGAAGAATATGCCTGCTTTATTCCATAAATATTTGCTTTTGTATAATTTATCTTCATTCTTCCAAAATAATTGTTTAGAAAGAATATTTGTAAAAACCACACTAAAAACAGTATCAGTACAATAACTGATACTATAACAAACCACATCCTAGATTTAATGCTTCTTAAATTTGGCTTTGTCAAGTGTAATTTAGTATTCAAATTTGTAACCTATACCTCTTACTGTAATGATTAGATTTCTGTAATGACCTACCTTATTGCGTAAGTTTTTGATATGAGTATCAACCGTTCTATCGCTTTCAATTGCATTTTCATAATTCCAAACATTTTTTAAAATGTCCTCACGTGAAATGACAACGTTTTGATTAGTGATAAGATATAATAATAGCTCGTACTCTTTTGGAGCAAGATCGATTTTTTCACCATCTACCAGTACTTTTCGTCCTGCTTTGTCAAGGTGGAGTCCATCGAAATCATAGAAACGTACTTCTTCTGCTGGCTGTTCAGATTGAGAAACCGTAGCAGCAGTTTGATTTTTTGCGATTAAAGTACTTTCTGCGTTCGCTGGAGTAACAGCAGTAGTTTCTGTATCTTGCAGAGTTTTGTTGCCTTCTTGAACAATATTTTTTTGCATTGATAATATATCGACTGTTTTATCGGTTGAATAATATCTGTTGACAATTGCATTAATTCTGCCAATTAATTCTTTAGGACTAAAAGGCTTTGTTACAAAGTCGTCGATTTGTAGCTCAGCAAAAGCATACTCTCTGTCTTCTACAGCTGATCTTGCTGATAATAGAATAATAGGTATGTTTTTAATTTTCTTTATTTCTTTGCACGCACTATAACCATCTAATCTAGGCATCATAACATCCATAACGATGATGTCATAATCGTTTAGAGTGACCTTTTCTACAGCTTCAATGCCGTCTACAGCTTCATCTGATAAAAAGCCATTAATCTTTGCGTATTCTTTTATAACATTTCTTATGCTAGGTTCATCATCTACGATTAATAGTCTAAACATAATACGCTCCTTTTTGTATGTATTTATAGCTAAGTTAGACAATTATAGCATATATAAGGTTAAAAGGACAAACTGCGTGGTAGAATAAATAGAAAGGAAGGGGGATAAAATGAAAAAAGAACGATTAATAATAGGCGATATGCATTGTGCTGCATGTGTTGCAAATGTAAAGAAAAATATAGAAACAATTGATGGTGTCAGTGGTGTAGATATTAATTTACTTACTAAGACGGCAGATATATCTTTCAATGAAAATAAAGTAAATGTAGATAAGATTTCAAATGTTATAGAGAATGCAGGATACAGGGTTCTTGAAATAGTCAGAGATAATGAAGAGGATAGGATTAATGCTTTAAATAAACTTGATGATGAACAGAAAATATTAAAAAAGAGGGCAATATCTTCTTTTATATTTATGCTTGTGCTTTTTTATGTTGCTATGGGACATATGTTTCATTTCCCGTTGCCTGAAGTCTTTGATATGATGCTTAATCCGATTATGTTTATTGGTATTCAGTTTGTCTTATTAATTCCGATAATGCTGATTAACTTACATATATTCAAGAATGGATTTCAGATGCTATTTAGGCGAAGTCCTAATATGGACACTTTGGTGGCGATAGGTAGTACAGCGGCATTTATTTACGGAGTGTATAATTTTGTCGTTGCATTTAACTTAACTAAGACGGGTGATATTGCTGGTGCCCACAATGTAGCTGGCAATATATATTTTGAATCAGCAGGTATGATTTTGGCGTTTGTTGCTATTGGTAAATATTTTGAGGGTCGTGCAAAGGCGAGCGTAACAAGAGAAATATCAAGTTTAATGAATTTAACACCTAAAATGACAACAATAATAGTTGGTCAGGAAAAGCAAAAGATTGCTTCGGAAGATTTAAAAATAGGTGATAAGGTAATAGTTGTTGCTGGTGAGATTATTGCTACAGATGGAATTATTGTTGAAGGAGAGGCGTTTATAGACCAAAGTTCAATTACAGGTGAATCTATGCCAGTTGAAAAATCTGTTGGTGATGAGGTAATTGGCACAACATTAGTTAAAAATGGTTATATAATCTTTGAAGTTACAAAAGTTGGTAACGAAACGATGATTGCAAAAATTCAAAAGATTATTGAAGATGCAACTACAACAAAGGCTCCGATAGAAAAGTTGGCAGATAGAGTTAGTGCTATCTTTGTGCCTGCAGTTATTTTGATTGCAATAATAACATTTATAATCTGGATGATAATGGGTAAAGAGGTATCGTTTGCGTTACAGATGGCGATATGTGTCCTCGTAATCTCGTGTCCTTGTGCATTAGGACTTGCGACACCAACGGCAGTGATGGTTGGTATGAGTAGTGGTGCAGCAAATGGAATATTGGTTAGATCGGCACAGACATTGGAGATTATAGGAAAGACTAATACTGTTTTTCTTGATAAGACAGGAACTATTACAAATGGTGAGCCAAAGGTAACAGACGTGATTGTGAAGAACAGTATATCTAAAGATGAATTTTTAGTTTTAGCTTATGCGCTTGAATCGTATTCAGATCATCCTATAGCAGAGGGTGTGGTTTCATATATAAAAGAAACAATAAAAGATGATGAAATTACTAAATTAAATGTAGAGAGTTTTGAGCAGATTTTTGGAAGGGGAGTAAAAGCTACTGTTGAAGGTAAAAAGTGCATTGCCGGGAATATTTCGCTTCTAAAAGATGAAGACGCTTATAATGAGGAAGATAGTATTATTGCCGGAAGCCTACCTTTGATGGAAGATGGCAAGACAGTTATATTTTTTGCCTGTAATGATAATATTATTGGTTCTTTAGCATTGGCAGATACTGTTAAACAAGATAGTAAAGAAGCGATAAATTGGATGATTGACAATCAAACAGATGTGGTAATGCTTACAGGGGATGACGTTAAGGTTGCTAACTTGATTGCTAAAGAAGTTGGGATAAAGAATGTATATGCGAATTTATTGCCACAAGACAAGGATGAATATATAAGTAAGCATCAAAACAATTCGGATATTACTATGATGGTTGGCGATGGTATCAACGATGCGCCGTCATTAGTTAGAGCAGATATAGGTGTAGCTATTGGAGCGGGAACAGATATAGCAAAAGATGCTGCAGATGTTATTCTTGTAAAAAATGAGCTTAGTGATGTTGCAAGGACAATCAGACTTGGAAAAAGTGTTATGAAGAATATAAAAGAAAACCTATTCTGGGCATTGTTCTATAATGTGATAGGTATTCCGGTTGCTGCTGGACTGCTAGTTCCGTTTGGTATAACGTTAACACCGATGATAGCGTCAGCTGCAATGAGTTTAAGTTCTATTAGTGTAGTTTTAAATGCTTTACGGTTGAAGAAGGCAAAATGGTTGTAACGATTTAAAGTTAATCAAAAACTGAACACAAAAAAGCTTCAATATTCTTGTTGTGATGTGATAAAAAAATAAAAAAATTGTATCTTTTTGTGTACAAAAAGCTTGTTCTTGAAAAAAAGCTGTGATATTATTTCATTAATAACATAGCTTTTTTAATTGGGACAATATCTATAAAATAATGGTCGTCCGATATGAAACCAATTAAATTTAATAGCATAAGGAGGAGAGGTTATGAAGGAAGTACTAGCTTGGATTAGTAGCTTTGTCTGGGGTATTCCTATGATTGTTGCTATTATGGGTGTTGGCCTAATAATGACAATAAGATTAAGAGGTTTTCAATTTAGAAAATTAGGGCAAGCATTTAAGTGGTCGGTTCAAAATGAAGAAGGTGGTGAAGGTGACGTTTCAAGTTTTGGCGCACTTTGTACTACAATGGCTGCTACGATTGGAACGGGTAATATCGTAGGTGTAGCTATAGCTATTGAAGTTGGTGGCCCGGGAGCATTATTTTGGATGATTGTTGCTGCGTGTCTAGGTATGGCTACAAAGTATGCTGAAGGATTTTTAGCTATTAAATATAGATTTAAAACTCCGGATGGTAGATTCTTAGGAGGTCCGTTTGCCTATATAGAAAATGGTATGGGCAAAAAATGGAAGTGGTTAGCGATGTTGTTTGCATTCTTTGCAGCGTTTGCGGGAGCTTGCGGTATTGGTACGTCAACGCAGATGAACGGTGTAGCTACAGCGGTTGAATCATTTGTGGATCCTCAGAAATTACACACTATAAATATATTTGGTAATGATGTTACATATGCTACTGTATTTACTGCAATTATTGTTACAGGTATTGCGACTTTTGCCATTATCGGTGGTATCAAGAGAATTGCTCAATTTACAGAGAAACTTGTGCCTGCTATGGCGATAATATATGTTCTTGTTGCATTGGCAATTTTGATTTATAACTATCAGGGAATTCCGGAAGCTTTTTCAAAGATTTTTAGAGGAGCATTTGGTTTAGATGCAGCAGCAGGTGGTGTGATGGGTGCAATTTTTGCAGCTATGTCAAACGGTGTTGCTAGAGGTATATTTTCAAATGAAGCAGGTCTTGGTAGTGCCCCAATAGCTATAGCGGCAGCACAGACTAAAGATGCTGTAAGACAAGGTTTAGTTGCTACAGTTGGTGTATTTATAGATACAATTATCATATGTACTATGACAGCTCTAGTTGTAATTGTTACTGGAACATATAATGATCCGTCAGTTTCTGGTGCAGCTATAACATCAAAGGCATTTGGTACAGGTCTTCCTTGGGCAGATTCTGTGGGTTCATTCGTGTTGATGTCGTGTTTAGCGTTATTCGCATTTACAACTATTCTTGGATGGAATTACTATGGAGAAAAATGCTTTGAATATCTTACTGGTGGAAATATGAAACTTGTAATGGTGTATAGAATAGTGTATCTAGCAGCAGTATTTATTGGTCCGTTTGTGGCATTAAAGACAATCTGGGCATTTGCAGATATCACTAATGCATTAATGGCATTACCAAACTTGATTGCCCTAGTTGTGTTAAGTGGTGTTGTCAAGAGGGAAACAAACGAATATTTACAAAAAACTAGAACGAGATTATAGATAATAATGAACTTTTAATGGGACGCTATATGTGATATATGCATTTGTATACTGATTTTTCGGAATATGAGAATGTATATGGCTGATATAGCGTTCATTTTTGTTGTATAATAGTGTAAAAATTGCAATTAATTTTGTTGCAATTTAGTATAGAAAATTTTAATAACAAAGGCTGAGATATTTATGATTATAGAGTTATTTTATAAGAGATTTAAGCTTAATTGATTTATAACATACCATGAGAACTATTTTGTTTGTCATGGTATATTTTTTTGGTAATGAACATTGAAGAGGAGTTTTTGTAATGAGTAAAGTTGGAATATTGATGGGTAGTGATAGTGATGTGCATATCATAAAAAAAGCTACTGATACATTGCGTGAATTTGGTGTTGAGTTTGAAGCGCATGTATATTCGGCACATCGAACGCCCGAAGAAGCGATTTCTTTTGCAAAGAGTGCAAAGGGAAATGGATTTGGAGTTATTATTGCTGCAGCAGGCATGGCAGCTCATTTGGCAGGAGTTGTTGCCGCAAATACTGTATTGCCAGTTATAGGGATACCTTGTAAGTCTACAAACCTAGATGGGTTAGATGCACTTTTAGCTACAGTACAGATGCCACCAGGAATGCCAGTTGCTACAGTGGCTGTTGATGGAGGTAAGAATGCTGCTTTATTAGCAATTCAAATTTTAGCAGTGTCAGATGAAGAATTATCAAACAAGTTAGCTGCGGATAGAGAGGCTAACAGGCAAGCAATATTAATTAAAGATAGCAAAATCTTAGAAAAACTATAAATTTTAAACAGACGAATAATAAGGAGAAAACAAGATGAAATTGGTTTACACAGGAAAGACAAAGGACGTATTTGAACTAGAAAACGGAAATTATTTATTAAAATTTAAGGACGATGTTACCGGTAAAGATGGAGTTTTCGACCCAGGTGAAAATGCGGTTGGACTTACAATTGATGGCGTTGGTGATGTTAATTTAAGAATGTCAATTTATTTCTTTGAAAAGATTAATGCAAAAGGAATTAGAACTCATTATGTATCAGCTGACTTAGAAAATACAACAATGGAAGTTTTACCAGCTAAGGTGTTTGGCAAAGGTCTTGAAGTTATTTGTAGATACAGAGCAGTTGGAAGCTTTATTAAGAGATATGGTGCATATATGGAAGCAGGCACAAAATTACCAGCTTATGTTGAAACTACTTTTAAGGATGATGCAAAAGGGGATCCACTAGTAACTAAAGATGGTTTAGTTGTCTTAGGTGTAATGACGGAAAAGCAGTATGACGATTTAAAGAAGATGACTCAGGATATTACTAAGATTATTGCAGATGACTTAGCTGAAAAGGGACTTGACTTATACGACATTAAATTCGAATTTGGATATGACAAGGATGGCAATGTAATTCTAATTGATGAAATTGCTTCAGGAAATATGAGAGTTTATAAAGATGGAGAATATATTGATCCGATGACACTATCTGAATTATTTTTTGCATAAAAATTTTTATTGTTAGGAGTATAGTATGGGCGGTTTTTTTGGTGTTGCCTCTAAGAGAGATTGTCTGTCTGATGTGTTTTTTGGGACAGATTATCATTCGCATCTTGGAACAAAAAGAGGTGGCATAGCAGCATATGATGAAGGCAAGGGTTTACAACGAGAGATACATAAGATTGAAAACTCCCCTTTTAGGACAAAGTTTGAGCGAATTTATGAAACGATGCATGGGAGATCTGCGATAGGCTGTATAAGTGATTCAGATCCACAGCCGTTGTTGATATATTCTAAATTAGGTAATTATGCTATTAGTACGATTGGTGTAATCAATAACAAAGAAGAAATCGTACAGAAGTATTTGTTCGCTAAATCTTGTCATGTTAATGCAATGAGCGGAAGTCAAATTAATTCTACAGAGATTGTAGCATTTTTGATTAATCAAAAGGATAGTATTGAAGATGGTATTCGTTTTGCTCAAGAGATAATTGACGGTACAGCTTCTGTTTTGATTTTAAAGGATAATGGAGATATTATCGCTGGTAGAGACTTGCTTGGACGTATTCCTATCACTATCTGTGAGGGTGAAGATGGCAATTGTGTTACATTTGAAACTTTTGCTGCAGAAAAACTTGAATATACACCTGTAAGAAATTTAGGACCTGGTGAAATTGTTAAGGTGACTGCTGACGATATAACTACAATAAAAGAGCCAGAGAAGAAGTGTAGGATATGTGCATTTTTGTGGACTTATTACGGCTATCCTACATCTGATTATGAAGATATCAACGTTGAGATAATGAGATACAATAATGGCAGAATAATGGCTAGAGACGAGAAAAAACCTGAGATTTTTGATACTATAGATTATATAGGGGGAATGCCTGATTCAGGAACTCCTCATGCTATAGGTTATTCAAATGGATGCCAGAAACCATTTTCTAGACCTTTTATTAAATATACTCCTACGTGGCAAAAGAGTTTTACTGTTGCTAAGCAGGAAGACAGAAATAAGGTTGCGAGAATGAAGCAGGTTGCAATTCCGGGACTTATTAGAGATAAGAAAATGCTTCTTGTAGATGATTCAATTGTGAGAGGTACACAGCTTAGAGAGACAGTTAAGTTTTTGTATAAGAGTGGTGCAAAAGAAGTTCATATGAGATCAGCTTGTCCACCGATTATGTATAGCTGTAAATATCTAAATTTTACTAGAACGACTAATGAGATGGAGTTAGTTTCCAGACGAATCATTATGGAACTAGAAGGCGAAGAAGGTCTAAAGCATATAGATGAATATTCTGATGGCAATACTCAAAGAGGGAAGCAGCTGAGAGATTTGATAGCGAAAAAGCTAGGCTTTGATTCTTTAGATTTTCAGACTTTGGATGGAATGATTGAAGCGATAGGCTTAGATAAGGAAGATGTTTGTACATATTGTTGGAATGGAAAGGAATAGGGATATGTCTGTAAAATCAAAATCAGATAGTTATGCAAGTGCAGGTGTTGATATAACTGCAGGATATAGAGCAGTTGAGCTAATGAAGAAACACGTTGCTAAGACGATGACTCCGGGAGTTTGTTCAGATGTTGGCGGGTTTGGCGGGTTGTTTGAACTTGACATTGAAGGCATTAAAAAACCAGTTCTAGTTAGTGGTACTGACGGTGTAGGTACAAAGCTAAAGCTTGCATTTTTGCTTGATAAGCATGATACAGTTGGTATTGACTGCGTTGCAATGTGTGTGAATGATATTATTTGTTGCGGCGCAAAGCCATTGTTTTTCCTAGATTATATTGCTTGTGGAAAGAATTATCCTGAAAAGATAGAGCAGATTGTAAAGGGTGTTGCTGAGGGATGTGTAATGTCCGGAGCAGCTCTTATTGGTGGTGAAACGGCGGAAATGCCGGGATTTTATCCAATAGATGAATACGACCTTGCCGGATACTCTACAGGTGTTGTAGATAAAGAAAAGATTGTTGATCACAAGACAATGCAAGAGGGAGACATAATTATTGCTTTGGCATCTAGCGGTGTTCATTCTAACGGATTTTCATTAGTGAGAAAGGTGTTTGATGTGGAAAATGCTGATTTAACTACACCTTTAGATGAGTTAAATGGTGTTTCTTTAGGAGATGCACTGCTTGCTCCTACAAAGATATACGTTAAGTCTGTATTGGCATTGCTTGAGGAAGTAAAAGTTAGAGCAATCTCACATATTACAGGTGGTGGATTCTACGAGAATATTCCAAGAAGTATACCGGAAGGTTTCTGTGCAAATGTTATTAAGAATGCTGTTAAAGTTTTACCAATTTTTAAATTAATTGCAGAAAAAGGTGGAATTAGCGAATCAGATATGTTTAACACATTTAATATGGGTGTTGGAATGACAATTGTTGTGCCTGCGGATTCAAAGGACAAAGCTATTGAGATATTGAAGTCTCACGGTGAAGATGCTTACGTTATCGGTACAATAATTAAAGATGATGAAGATAAAGTGAAAATTATTTAATTTTGTTAATTAGGAATATGACATGAGCAATAATGTTAGTGTCATATTTTAATATTTAAATAAGTTAATTAGAATGATTTCTTGTTTAACACAGTTCGATAAAATTCAGTTAAAAATAAAAATAATTTATTTCATAAAAAAATTGTAGCTGTATATGGCTAAATAAGGGAGATTACTTAATGAAAAAAATTAAAGTGGCTGTTTTAGTGTCTGGTGGCGGCACAAATTTACAAGCTATACTTGATGCCGAAAAAGATGGAATAATTGCTAATGCAAATGTGGATTTGGTTATTTCAAATAAAGCAGGTGCATATGCTTTAGAAAGAGCAAAAAACTACGGTGTTGCTACAAAAACTATTATTAAAAAAAATTTCGAATCAGCAGAAGCTTTTGAAGATGCAATTATCGATGCTTTAAAGGAGAGAAATATTGATTTAATAGTATTAGCAGGGTTTATGTCAATATTGAGCAAGAAATTTACAGATACCTTTAAGGATAGAATTATCAATGTTCACCCGTCTCTCATCCCTTCGTTTTGTGGAGATGGCTTCTACGGTTTAAAGGTCCATGAAAAGGCTTTAGAATACGGAGTTAAAGTTACAGGTGCTACTGTGCATTTTGTAAACGAAATAACTGATGGAGGAACAATTATCGCTCAAAAAGCGGTTGAAATACAGTTAGGAGATACGCCGGAGATTTTACAAAAAAGGGTTATGGAAGAGGCTGAATGGATTTTATTGCCGCAAGCAATAGAAGAAGTTTCAAAAGATTTATTGTTGGCGAAGTAGATAGGTTTTTAGTTCAACTTAGATAAATTATAAATTGATAAAATGGTGCTAAATATTGAAAATAAGGAAATAGTTAGCAAAAATAAAATATTAAGTAAAAGTGGAGAAGTGACATGAGTATATATGATGTAAAAAGTTTTAAAGAACTTGTTGAAGGAAATTCTTACGTTGGTAGAGGTATCGTTGTAGGAAAGACAGAAGATAATAAGTTGGCAATGGCATATTTTATCATGGGTAGAAGCGAAAATAGCAGAAACAGAGTTTTTGTTGAAAAGGATAACGCTTTATTTACTGAACCTTTTGATGTATCTAAGGTTGAAGATCCAAGTTTGATAATTTACGCTGCTATGAGAGACCATGAGAATAAGATTATCGTTACAAATGGCGACCAAACAGACACAATATATGAAGGCATTAAAGAGGGTTTAGGTTTTGGTAAAGCTTTAAAGAGTAGGGAGTTTGAACCTGATGCACCTAACTTTACGCCAAGAATAAGTGCGATGATTAAAAGATGTGACGCGTCATATAAGATGAGTATATTAAAGAGTGCTGATGCTGAGGGTACAGCTTGTAATAGATATATATTTGACTATACATCATTACCTGGAGTTGGACATTTTATTCATACATATAATTGTGATGGTAATCCATTGCCAACATTTACAGGTGAACCAAAGAGAGTAAAGATTGCTTCAGATATCGATACATTTACAAATGAAATATGGGAAGCATTAAACGATGAAAATAAAATATCTTTATTTACAAGATTTATTAACTTAGAAGATGCAACCGAAGAGAGAAGACTAATAAATAAAAATAAGTAAGTTATATTGACGTATTTGTAAAACGAGTAAAGTCTTATGCTGTTAATTGATGTGAGCAGTGAAGCTTAGCTAAAATATTTACTATATTTAAATGGAGTTATATAGGAGAATTGAAATGAAAGAATTTGAATTAAAGTATGGCTGTAATCCAAATCAAAAGCCGGCTAAAATTTTTATGCAAGATGGAAGTGAATTGCCTATTAAAATATTGAATGGAAAACCGGGGTTTATTAACTTTTTAGATGCATTTAACAGTTGGCAACTTGTAAAAGAATTGAAAGATATTTTAGGAATGCCTGCGGCAACTTCATTTAAACATGTGAGTCCTACATCGGCGGCTGTTGGAACAAAATTGTCTGATACATTAAAGAAAGTTTATTTTGTAGATGACATTGAAGGGTTAGATGATTCGCCTCTTGGATGTGCTTATGCGAGAGCTAGGGGGACAGACAGAATGTGTTCATTTGGTGACTGGGTGGCATTATCTGATGTGTGTGATGTTGTGACGGCTAAGATGCTTAGTAGGGAAGTTTCAGATGGTGTAATAGCTCCTGGATATGAGCCTGAAGCTTTAGAAATTTTAAAGGGAAAGAGAAATGGCAATTATAATGTTGTAGAAATTGATCCAAACTATGTGCCCGCACAGCAGGAAACTAAACAGGTTTATGGTATTACCTTTGAGCAGGGAAGAAATAATTTCAGAATTGATGGAAGCTTGCTTGAAAATATTGTAACAAATAATAAAGAGATGACAGAAGAAGCTAAGAGGGACTTGATTATAGCACTTATCACTTTAAAATACACTCAGTCAAACTCAGTTTGCTATGCGGTAGATGGTCAGGCTATAGGTGTTGGAGCAGGTCAGCAATCTAGGGTGCACTGTACTAGACTTGCAGGCTCAAAGGCTGACACTTGGTTCTTGAGACAGCACGATAAAGTTCTTAATTTACCATTTAAAGAAGATATTAGAAGACCTGACAGAGATAATGTAATTGATGGATACATTAATAAGAATGAAGAAGATGTGTGTGCTGACGGTAATTGGCATAAGTACTTTACTGAAAAGCCGGAACCACTTACTGAAAAAGAGATTAGAGAATATCTTGATACGAAGGATGGAGTTGCACTAGGATCAGATGCATTCTTCCCATTTAGCGATAATATTGAAAGAGCTTATAAAAGTGGTGTAAAATATATAGCGCAGCCGGGTGGTTCTATTAGAGACGACATTGTTATTGAGTGCTGTGATAAATATGGCATGGCGATGGCATTTACAGGAATGAGACTTTTCCATCATTAATAAGTATGCTTATGTGAAGAATGATATACTTAGATTAGCCGATAATTTAGACTGATTTGGAGGGTATTATGTCGATAGAGATTGCAAGAAAACATTTAGAAAAATATGGGTTGGAAGATAAAATTTTAGAGTTTGATGTGTCAAGTGCAACAGTTGAGCTTGCTGCGGAAGCAGTTGGTACAGAGCCTCAGAGAATTTGTAAGACAATTTCGTTTAAAAAGCCTGAAGGTGGGGCAATCTTAGTTCAAACAGCAGGAGATACAAAGATCAAAAATGGTAAATTTAAGGGAACGTTTGGCTTTAAGGCTAAGATGTTACCAGCGGAGGAAGTAGAGCTTTATACAAATCATCAAATTGGTGGCGTTTGCGGTTTTGGTATTACCAACAAAGAAACTGAAATTTATGTTGATGAGAGTTTAAAGAGATTTGCAACAGTTTTCCCAGCTTGTGGAAGTAGTAATAGCGCTATCGAGTTAACTCCGGAAGAAGTGTTTAAATATTCGGAAGCTCTTGATTGGGTTGATGTTTGTGACATTATTGAATAATTAAATTTTTGAAAAATATAATTAACAAAAAATATTAAAATATTTTCATTTTATGTGATTGCTTTTGATATATATTGTATATAATATAGTCAAGAAGGATTTATCTATTAACAATATTATTTATATATTGTCGAAAGGAGAAATGAAATGAAAAAGTTTTATGTATGTGAGCATTGTGGAAACATAGTAACAAAAATTATAGACTCAGGTGTACCTTTAGTATGTTGTGGTACTGAAATGAAGGAACTAGTTCCAAATACAACTGATGCTGCTGGCGAAAAGCACGTTCCTGAAGTTAAGGTTGAAGGAAATGTACTAACAGCACACGTTGGTAGTGTAACTCACCCAATGGAAGAAAAGCATTACATTCAGTTTATCTTTGTAGAAACTGAGACAGGTGGACATAAGAAAGAATTAAAGCCTGGTGAAGAACCAACATTTGTTGTAAACCTAGGAGATGAAAAACCGGTAGCTGTTTATGAATACTGCAATCTACACGGATTATGGAAGGTAGAGTTATAATTTTTACTTTTATAAAATAAAGGTTATATTATATCGATAGTTAAAAAACAAAAAAGAGATTATAAGCGAAGCTTGTAATCTCTTTTTGATTTAGTTTTGAGTTGTATACAGTATGGAGTTAGATGGCTAAAACTTGTAAAAATTATATTGTTAGTGTATAATTTTTAAATATTATGAATGGAAATAAAAATAGAATTTTTAAAAATATAAATAAAAGAATAGCTATTTGTCTGATTTTATGCTTAATAGTAAACTGCTCTGTGTATTGGATTACACAGTTTTTGATGAGCAATGATTATCATTATGACCTTACGATAGCTTTTGATATGGCAGTGCCATTGCAACCTTGGTGGGTAATTATATATGTGCTAAGCTTTCCATTTTGGGCAGTAATGTATATTATTATTGCAAGAGAAGGTGAAGAGCAATGTGCAAAGCTCGTAATTACTGACATAGTAGCGAAAATAATATGTGGTGTGTTTTTTGTGCTCATGCCGACAACTATTGCAAGACCAGAGTTAGGCAATAGTCTGGGTGATTATTTGCTAAGTATTATATACGGTGTAGATATGCCATATAATCTTTTTCCATCTATTCATTGCCTTGTTAGTTGGCTTTGCTTTATTGGAATAAGAAAAGAAAAGAATGCGAGTTTTAAATTAAAACTATTTACATGTATATTTGCAATTGCAATATGTTTATCGACGCAGCTGACAAAACAGCATTATATCGTTGATTTGGTGTCGGGTATAGCTATGGCTGAGGGTTTGTATTGGTTGGTAGAGCATGTTAAATTTAAGGACAAGCCTGTATATCAAGGTGTTGTCAACTTTTTAAGAAAAGAAAAATATGAATAAAAAACGAACTATATTTAATATAATATTTTTGGTGATATGCTTTGCAGTTACTATGTACTATGTTTTTAGAGGAGAAGATTTAGAAGCTGTACACAGGAATATGCAATATGCAAATTCACTATATTGGATTGTCGGAGTAGGATTTGTAATAATTTTCATTGTTTGTGAAGCATGGATTTTGGATTATCTTTTGAAAATATTCGGACAAAAGATAAAGTTTACACATTGTTGTATGTATTCATTTGTAGGGTTTTTCGTAAGTTGTATAACACCATCGGCGAGTGGAGGTCAGCCAGCGCAGATGGTATTTATGAAGAAAGATAATATACCATTACATGAATCTACCATAGTGCTTATGATGGTAACGATAACATATAAGGCAGTATTGGTGTTGTATGGTCTTTTGCTCGTGATTATAAGACCTACAAGTATTATGAACTTCTTGGGTGATGCTGTTTTTTGGGTTTATCTAGGGATATTTCTAAATGTTGTTGTAGTTGGTGCAATGATATTGCTTACGGTTAAGCCGATGATAATGAGACATATTGTAGTTTTTATTTTTTCGGCATTACATAAAATAACTAATTCTGACAGACTGGAAAAATTAAAATTTAGAGTGGAACGCGCAATGGAAGCTTATGTAGAAAAGGCAGAATTTATGATTACGCATAAGCTGACTATGTTGAAGATTTTTGTTATAACTTTTGTACAAAGGACGATATTGTTCGCTATAACATTCCTTGTATTCTTATCATTTGGCATTAAAGGTGCAGGACTTGTGGATGTAACGGCATTACAAGGTTTGATATCGGTAGCTGTAGATATGCTTCCTTTACCGGGTGGTATGGGGATAAGTGAACATTTATTTTTAATTATTTTTGAGCCAATGGTTGGTTCTGATATGACTATTCCTATTATGATTGTAAGTAGAGGGATAAGTTATTATACACAGTTAGTGATGAGTGCATTGGTTTCAGCAATTGCATATATAAATTTTTTTGGGAGAAGGAGAAATAGAGCACTATGATAGGATTTTATAATTATACAGTAATATTAACTTATATGAGTTTGGCTTCATCCGTATTAGGTATGATCCTAGCTTTTAACGGACACTTTAGACTTGCAATAATGTGTTTAGCGCTTTCGGGTCTTTTCGATATGTTTGATGGCAAGGTTGCCAGAACGAAGAAGAATCGTAGCGAAGATGAAAAAATGTTTGGTGTGCAATTAGACTCCTTGTGTGATGTTGTATGTTTTGGGTTTTATCCTGCTATATTGTGCTATTCACTTGGTATGAGGGGATATGTAGCTATTGCTGTAATTGTGTTTTATGTAACATGTGCAGTTATTAGGCTTGCATTTTTCAACGTTTTAGAGATTAACAGGCAAAAGGTAGAAGGTGGTGCTAATAAGTTTTATCATGGACTTCCTGTAACATCTATTGCGGTAATTTTACCGATTGTATTTCTTCTAAACTTTATGATGTCAATTGAAATGTTTTATTTGGTGTTGGTATTTACGTTCGCTATAACAGGCTTGGCATTTATAATCGATTTTAAACTTAGAAAGCCTAATAATAAGGAATTATTTATTCTAGTTATAATTGTTGCTGTTGTCGTAATAGCGAGCTTGAATTATAGAAATTATGTAATGATACATCCGCCGACATTCTTCTATTAGGAATATATGATAGGTGACACTATGCAGTGTAAAAATAGAAAAGGTGAATATGTAAATGGCAATGAATCTCAAGATAGGATTTTGAGAGCGCTATATAACACGAAATCTGGCAGAGGTGTGCTAAGAGTTTTGATAAGACCGGCGGTATCTAAGATTGGAGGGTTGGCTTTAAAGACTAGGGCATCAAAGTTGGTAATTAAATCGTTTGTAAGAAATAACGCAATAAATATGCATGAATACGAAGATGTAAGATATGATTCGTATAATGAGTTTTTTATTAGGAAGATACGACATGGTGTTAGACCAATAGACATGGAGCCAAAGCATTTTGTATCTCCTTGCGACTCCAAATTGTCGGTGTATAAGATTGATGATGGCGGTGAATTTGTAATTAAGGATACAAGATATACATTTAAGTCGCTTACTAGAAGTGATAAACTTATGGATGAATTTCGTGGCGGATTACTGATGGTATTTAGACTATCTGTTGATGATTATCACAGATATTCTTATGTGGATGATGGAGTAAAGACTAGAAATATAACCATAAATGGCAAATTTCATACAGTTAACCCTTTAGCCAATGATGTTTATCCTATATATAAAGAAAATCAGAGAGAGATTTCACTTTTAAAGAGTAAAAATTTTGGTTTGATTATGATGATGGAAGTCGGTGCACTGATGGTTGGCAAGATAGTGAATTATCATCAGGTGAAAACTGTTTCTCGAGGTGAGGAAAAGGGCAGATTTGAATTTGGGGGATCTACAGTTATCCTTGCGGTAAAACCTAATGTGTTGAAAATAGATGAAGACATACTTAAAAATTCATCGGAAAATATTGAGACGAAGGTTAAGCTAGGTGAGAAAATCGGAGAAGCGATAGATATTGTACTATAATTCTTGTTAGATAAGCCTAATTATAAAGAAATAAAAACCAATCTTGTAAGTGTGGAACTTTGAGTTCGGCATTAAAGATTGGTTTTTTATTTTATCTAATATTTAATATATTGTATATTCTATCTAATGTTTAAAATATCTTATATCCTATCCTTTAACTGCATTAAAGGCTTTTCTATTGCAACAAGTATTGCGATTGTAATTACGCCTTCAGCAGCAATATATGTGAAGTTGTACCATAGAGACCAAACTACAGAGTTAAATCCTTCAGGTGCATAGCTTCCAAAGAATATGATTCCTGAAAGTACAGCACATATATATCTTCCTACGATTCCAATGATATATACCCATATAAGCCCGTGTTTTCTGTTTCTCATGAAGGCGCCAATACCCATCGCACCAAAAGCCATAGGATAGTCGATTAGCATCTGTACTGGGTGGATTACATATCCGCCGATAAGCAAGTTGACTAGACCTAGCACGATACCAGCCATAACTGCATTACGAGTACCAAGTAGGTAGCCGCATAATGCTATTGGAAGCATAGAAAGTGGAGTTACAGAGCCTCCTTGTGGCATAGTGAAAAGTTTGAATTGAGATAATACTACAGCGATAGCTACGAGTATAGCGCATATTGTTAAAGACTTAATATCATAGCCTTTTTCTTCTTTTGATTTGCCAAAAACAAGAATGCAGCCAAAAAGTAAAACTATAGCTGTGATGACAATAATTTGTCCTGTTGTGGATTGAATAAAACCTCCAAAATCTTTGAACATAAAAAACCTCCTCTTGTTCAAAAGGAGTAAGCAAACACGAAACTTTCCCTACGACAGCATTATCTGTATCAGGTTTATGGGTCACATCGACAATGATGACTCTCAGCGTAAGCTCCCCCGTCAAATATATTTTATTGATTGATATATAATAACATTTTTTGATTGGAATAAGTTGGATTTTGAAATTTTTTTTTGAGAAACCTTACCTTTTTTAAAAATTCCTATATTTCGAGTTAAAGTTAACCACTTAAATATTTTTCTTCTACTTTTAAATGTTTTCCTTTTGGAGTACAATTAATTTGCATCTTTTAGACTTTTCATAGGATTGTATAATTTTTTCTTTTCAAATTACAATTATACTCTAAAAGATGCTTTTTAAGTGTCTAACTTCATTTTACAATTTACAGTTTGACAATCCTAGAAAAAAGTTGTAAAATATTTGCTCTGTATATTGACGATTTGTAATGGTTGTGATATTATTATAAACTGCATTAAAAGTAGATTTTTGTAATTAATAAGGAGTGATAACTATGCCAAAGGCGATTAAGTTAGGTAAAAGAGAGCGACAAACTTTTTCAAAAATTAAAGAAGTTGCGGAGATGCCTAATCTAATACAAATCCAGACAAAGTCTTACGATTGGTTTATGAAAGATGGTATTAAAGAAGTATTTGAAGATATTTCCCCAATAAGAGATTATGCAGGGAAATATATGCTAGAGTTCGTTGACTACCATTTTGACGAAAAACCTAAATACACAGTGGAAGAGTGCAAGGATAGAGATGCTACATACTCTGTTCCTATGAAAGCTAAAGTTCGTCTTTATGAGCAAGGAAAAGCAATAATTGAAGACGAAGTTTTTATGGGCGATTTTCCATTGATGACAAAGCAGGGTACATTTATTTATAACGGAGCAGAAAGAGCTGTAGTAACTCAGTTAGTGCGTTCTTCTGGTGCGTATTTTGGGAAAGAACTAGATAAGTATGGTAATTCTCAATATACTACAACTCTTATTCCAAATAGAGGTGCTTGGTTAGAGTATATTACAGATAACAATGGTGAAACTCTTTCTGTTAGAGTAGATAGAACTAGAAAGCAGCCTATAACTGTTTTAATTCGTGCAATGGATGCTTTCATTGCGGGAGAGCAGGAAAGATTTGGAGCTAATCTTGGACTTTCTTTAGAGTCAAGTGCAGATATTCTAAAACTTTTTGGTGATGATGAACAGCTATTAGCTACATTAGAGAAAGATAATACTACTAATAGTAAGGATGCACTGATTGAAATTTATAGAAAATTAAGACCGGGTGAACCACCATCAGAGGAAAGTGCTTTCTCTATGATTAGTGGACTGTTCTTTGATTCTAGAAGATACGATGTATCTAAGGTAGGTAGATATAAATACAATAAAAAGCTAGGTGTTTCAAACAGACTTGAAAATACAGTTCTTGCAGAAGAACTTTTCAATCCTATGACAGGCGAACAGCTTGCTGAAGAGGGAGAAAAGATTACTTTAGAAAAGGCTATCGAAATTGAAAATGCTGGTGTTAAGGAAATTCTTGTATATAGAAATGATGAACAGAGCGGTACTACAAAGATTATTGGTAACCATTTCGTTGACATTAAAAACTATGTAGATTTTGATATTTCAGATATTAAATTAAAGAAGGTTTATTATCCAGTTTTGATGCAGATACTAGAGCAGTATGAAGATGAAGCTGAAATTAAACAGCAGTTAATAAATAGAAAAAATGATCTTTATCCAAAGCATTTATTGATTGATGATATTTTGGCATCTATTAGTTATCTGTTAAATCTACCTTATGCAATCGGCAGAGAAGATGATATAGACCATCTTGGTAATAGAAGACTTAGGTCTGTTGGTGAGCTAATTCAGAACCAATTTAGAATTGGTGTTTCTCGTATGGAGAAAATCGTTAAGGAAAGAATGACTACACAGGACGGCAATGACAGAATGCTGCCTGCATTGATCAATATTAGACCTCTAACATCTGCTATTAGAGAATTCTTTGGTAGTTCACAGCTATCTCAGTTTATGGACCAGAACAATCCTCTTGCGGAACTTACTCATAAGAGAAGACTTTCAGCACTTGGACCTGGCGGTCTTTCAAGAGATAGAGCAGGCTTTGAGGTAAGAGACGTACATTATTCTCATTATGGTAGAATGTGTCCGATAGAAACTCCTGAAGGACCAAATATCGGTCTTATTGGTTCTCTTACAACTTATGCAAATATAAATGAATATGGATTTATTGAAACACCATATAGAATAGTAAAAGACGGCGTAGTAAGTGAAGAAATCAGATATCTTTCAGCTGACGACGAAGAGAGAATGGTAGTAGCACAGGCTAATGAACCTCTTGACAGTGAAGGTAAATTCTTAAATAAGAGAATTGCAGCTAGAGGTGTAGGTGGAGAGGTTGATTTATTTGAACCTGCTGCTATCGACTATATGGACGTATCTCCGAAACAGGTAGTTTCAGTTGCAACAGCTATGATTCCGTTCTTGGAAAATGACGATGCAAATAGAGCACTTATGGGAGCGAACATGCAGAGACAGGCAGTGCCTTTGTTAGTTGCAGAAGCTCCGATTGTTGGTACAGGTGTAGAGTATAGAGCCGCTAAGGATTCGGGAGCAGTTGTTGTAGCAGAAGAAGATGGGGAAGTAATATTTGTAGACGCAGATGTTATTTGCATTAAAGGTGAAGATGGTGCTGTTCGTGAATATAAGCTGCTTAAGTTTAAGAGATCAAACCAGGGAACTTGTATTCATCAAAAGCCTATAGTATTCGTAGGTGAAAAAGTTAAGGCAGGAGAAGTAATTGCTGACGGTCCTTCAACAGATAACGGCGAAATCGCTCTTGGTAAGAATCTTCTTATTGCATTTATGACGTGGGAAGGTTATAACTACGAGGATGCCATAATCCTAAATGAAAGACTTATTATGGATGACATTCTAACTTCGCTTCATATTGAAAAATATGAGACAGAAGCTAGAAAGACTAAGTTAGGTGATGAAGAAATTACAAGAGATATTCCAGGTGTTGGAGCAGATGCTCTTAAAGACCTTGATGAATATGGTATCGTTCGTATCGGTGCTGAAGTTTCTTCAAGTGATATCCTAGTTGGTAAGATTACTCCTAAGGGTGAAAAGGAACAGACAGGCGAAGAACGATTGATGCGATCTATCTTTGGTGAAAAGATAAATGATGTTAGAGATACATCATTAAAGATGCCTCATGGTGAAAGCGGTGTCGTTGTTGGAGTTAAAGAATTCTCAAGAGAAAATGACGACGAAATGAAGCCAGGCGTTAATAAGATTGTAAGATGTTATGTTGCTACTAAGAGAAAGATTTCTGTTGGTGACAAGATGGCAGGTAGACACGGTAACAAGGGTGTAATTTCTAAGATTTTACCTGAAGAGGATATGCCGTTTATGGAAGATGGAACACCAATCCAGGTAATGCTTAACCCGCTTGGCGTACCTTCTCGTATGAACGTAGGTCAGGTACTTGAAGTTCATCTTGGACTTGCAGCTAAGAAAATGGGTTGGCATGTTGCTACACCAGTATTTGACGGTGCAAACGAAAAAGATATTATCGAATTACTAAAAGAATGTGGTTACAGTGAAACTGGTAAGGTACATCTAAGAGATGGTAGAAGTGGAGAGTTCTTTGATAATCCAGTAACTGTTGGTTACATGTACATGCTAAAACTTCACCACTTGGTTGATGATAAGATTCACGCACGTTCAGTTGGTACATATTCAAAGGTAACTCAGCAGCCACTTGGTGGTAAAGCACAGTTTGGTGGACAGAGATTCGGAGAAATGGAAGTTTGGGCACTTGAAGCTTATGGTGCTGCATACACATTACAGGAAATCTTGACAGTTAAGTCAGACGACATTATCGGAAGAGTTGAAACTTATGAAGCAATCGTTAAGGGTAACAACGTTCCAGAAGCTGGAGTTCCAGAATCATTTAAGGTTCTTATAAAGGAATTACAGAGTTTGGCGCTTGATGTAACAGTTATGACAGAGACTGATGAAGAAATTGATATCGAAGATTCTACAATCAATGAAGAGACTGAAACAAAGTTGGAAACTCTTGTAGATTTTGAAGAAATCGTAGATGAAGCGGAAGTTGCTGATAATATGACTTTTGAAGACGAGGAATAGGAGGAGCCCCATGAAAGGAAAGAATAATAAAGAATTTAAGAATTTTGAATCCATTAAAATAGGGCTAGCTTCTACAGAAAAAATATTGAGCTGGTCACACGGTGAAGTAACTCTTCCTGAGACAATTAATTACAGAACACAAAAGCCTGAGCCAGATGGATTGTTCTGCGAAAAGATTTTTGGGCCTCAGAAGGACTGGGAATGTTATTGTGGTAGATATAAGAAAATCAGAGATAAGGGTGTTGTCTGTGAAAGATGCGGAGTTGAGATTACAAAATCTAAAGTTCGTAGAGAGAGAATGGGACATATAGAATTAGCTACTCCTGTATCTCATATTTGGTATTTCAAGGGAGTTCCGTCAAAGATGGGACTTATTATGGAAGTAACTCCTAAAAACCTTGAAAGAGTATTGTATTTTGCTGCATACATTGTTTTAGAACCTGGTAATACTATTTATGACTACAAAGAAGTAATTACTGAAAAACAGTATTATGAAGCTGTAGAGTCTGATGAAAACTTTAGAGCAGGAACAGGTGCTGAAGCAGTTAGAGAGATTTTATGCAATATTGATCTTCCTACATTAGCAACAGAGTTAAGAGAAGAATTAAAGACAAAGTTAAGTACTCAAAAGAAGACTAAGGTTGTTAGAAGACTTGAAGTTGTTGAAGCATTTTTGCAGTCAGGAAATAAGCCTGAATGGATGATACTTGAAGTACTACCTGTAATACCGCCAGATATCAGACCTATGATTCAGCTTGACGGCGGTAGATTTGCTACATCTGACTTGAATGACTTATATAGAAGAGTTATCAATAGAAATAACAGACTTAAGAAGCTACTTTCTTTAGGTGCTCCAAGCATCATTGTAAGAAATGAAAAGAGAATGCTTCAAGAAGCGGTTGACGCTCTAATCGACAATGGTAGAAGAGGTAAGGCTGTAACTGGAGCTGGTTCAAGACCATTAAAATCTCTTTCTGAAATGCTTAAGGGTAAGCAGGGAAGATTCAGACAGAATCTTCTTGGTAAGAGAGTTGACTATTCAGGTCGTTCTGTAATCGTAGTAGGTCCGGAACTTAGATTCTGGCAGTGCGGACTTCCAAAGAATATGGCTCTTGAATTATTTAAGCCATTTATTATGAAAAAACTTATCGAAAATGGTAAGTCATTAAATATTAAGAACGCTAAGAAGATGGTTGAAAGAATGGACTCTGAAGTATGGGATATCCTTGATGAGGTAATTCAGGAACATCCAGTAATGTTAAACAGAGCCCCTACACTTCACAGACTTGGTATTCAGGCATTTGAACCGGTACTTGTTGATGGTAAAGCTATTAAGCTTCATCCACTTGTTTGTACGGCATTTAATGCTGACTTCGACGGAGACCAGATGGCTGTTCACGTCCCATTGTCAGTAGAAGCGCAGGCAGAAGCTAGATTCTTGATGCTTTCTACAAATAATATCCTTGCTCCTAAGGATGGTTCGCCTATTACTACACCAACTCAGGATATGATCTTAGGTAGTTATTACCTAACACATCCAGGAAGTGACGATAGAAATAGCGATGACACTAAGGGCGACGGTATGATCTTCTCTAATTATGATGAGATGATTATGGCGTATCAGAGTAAGAAAGTTGGCATTCACGCAAATGTTGGCGTGAGAATGTATGCTGGCGAAAATGATAAGATAGGTAAGGTTGTGAAATCAACTGTTGGTAGATTTATCTTTAACAGAGAAATCCCACAGGATTTAGGCTTTGTTACAAATAGAAAAGAAGATCCATATTCACTTGAAGTTGATTTCTTGTGTGACAAGAAAAAGCTTGGAGAAATTATCGACAAGTGCTTTAGAGTTCATGGAAATGCGGGCACAGTACTGATGCTTGATGCTATTAAGGATATGGGATTCCACTATTCTACAAAGGCTGCAATTACAATAAGTATCGCAGATATGGAAATTCCTGAAGCAAAAGAAGAAATTCTAGATAAGGCTCAGAAAGCCGTTGATGAATATGAACAGTTCTACTTGGATGGGCTTCTTTCAGATGAAGAAAGATATGAAAGAGTTTGTAACATTTGGACTAAGGCAACGGATGATGTTGCTGATGAACTAATGGATACTCTAGACTCTTTAAATAACTTGTTTATCATGGCTCACTCTGGTGCCAGAGGTTCTAAGAAGCAGATTTCACAGGTCGGAGGTATGCGTGGACTTATGGCTAATGCCACAGGTAAGACTATTGAAATTCCAATTAAAGCTAACTTTAGAGAAGGCCTTTCAGTATTGGATTACTTCGTATCATCAAATGGTGCGAGAAAGGGTCTAGCCGATACAGCTATCAGAACAGCTGACTCAGGTTATTTGACAAGAAGATTGGTAGACGTAGCTCATAACATTATCGTAAGAGAAGACGATTGTCATACTGACGAGGGTGTTAAGATTACAGCGTTTGTTGAAGGCGTTGAAGTAATTGAAAACCTAAGAGAGAGAATTATTGGTAGAGCGGCACTTAACGACATAGTTAATCCGAAGAATAATAAGGTTATTTGTGAGGGTGGTGCTGAAATTACTGAGGATATTGCTGATGAAATCGTAGCTGCTGGTATTGAAGAAGTATATATCAGATCAGTTATGACTTGTAAGAGCAAGAGAGGGGTTTGTGCTAAGTGTTATGGTAGAAACCTTGCGACAGGTAGTCCAGTAAATATTGGTGAATCTGTTGGTATTACTGCTGCTCAGTCAATCGGTGAACCGGGTACACAGCTTACAATGAGAACATTCCACTCAGGTGGTGTAGCGGGAGCTGATATCACGCAAGGTCTTCCTAGAGTAGAAGAACTTTTCGAAGCTAGAATGCCTAAGGGTCTTGCAGAAATATGTAGAGGCGATGGTACAGTAACTTCTATCGAAGCTGCTGAAGATAATAAGACAAATATTACTGTTAAACAGGATAATGGTGAAGAAGCTATCTATACTGTTCCTCACGGAGCTAGAAAGAATGTTGTTGTTGGAGATAGAATTTATCAGGGAGATGGTTTGACATCAGGTCCTTTAAACCCACATGATATTCTTACATACAAGGGCGTGCAGGGAGTTTATGAATATCTTCTTAAGGAAGTTCGTAAGGTATATAAATCACAGAGTGTAACAATCAATGATAAACATATTGAAGTTATTGTAAGTAAGATGCTTTCTAAGGTTATGGTTGAAGATCCTGGTGATACTACATTGCTTCCAGATATGTTATACGATAAAAGAGAAATTGAACTAATCAATAAGCAAGCTATCGAAGAAGGTAAAGAACCAGCTGTATATCATAGTCAGCTTAGAGGTATTACAAAGGCTTCTCTTGAAACAGATTCATTCTTATCTGCGGCATCATTCCAGGAAACTACAAAGGTTCTTACAGATGCAGCTATTAAGGGTAAGGTTGATCATTTAGTAGGTTTGAAGGAAAATGTTATTATCGGTAAACTTGTGCCAGCAGGAACAGGTATGTCGAGATATAGAGATATATCAATCGATTATGGCAAGAATTCTTCAACTATAGAAGCTTGGGAAAGAGAAAAGAAGATGAAGGAGATGATGAGAGCTGCAGAAGCTGGAGAGCTAAATAATGCTGAACCAGAACAGGCAACTCCGGAAATATCTACACCATCATCGGAAGACTTGTATAAAGAGCTTTTAAATAATGTAATTGATGAGCAAATCGAAGATTACACAAAGAAAAATGGTGTTTTAGTCGATGATGACGGAATTCATATTATGAACGACTAGTTTGTGACAGAATGATTTTAATTGAAAGGGTAGCAGACGCTACCCTTTTATATTATTTTCAAGATTGTTTATTTTATTGAATTATTAGAATTTTATTAAATAATATTACTTTTATAATAATTGTTATAGTTTTGGAGGGAGAAATGAACGAAGCTCTATTATTAGGTTCGGTATTTATTTTTTATTCGTTAGTGCTTGTATTTATGAAGTTATTTGGTTTGCATGGATTGTATGTATGGATTGTAGTTGCAACTATTGCAGCCAATATAGAAGTATTGATTTTAGTAGATGCGTTTGGAATTGAGCAGACACTGGGAAATGTGCTGTTTGCGTCGACGTTCCTAGTTACGGATATAATTAGTGAGAATTACGGTAAAAAAGAAGCAAATAAGGGTGTTAACATAGGTATTGCTGCATCGGCTTTATTTATATTAATTTCACAAATTTGGCTATTATTTGAGCCATCTAAGAACGATTGGGCAATGGAATCAATAAAGACTATCTTTACAAATACTCCTAGAATAATGGCTGCTAGCTTGCTTGTTTATGCAATTTCTCAGAAATTAGATGTATGGCTATATCATAAGTGGTGGGCATTTACAGAAAAGAAATATGGAAATAAGAATAAATATTTATGGTTAAGAAATAACGGTTCTACATTATTTTCACAGTTTATTAACATAGTAATGTTTAATATTGCAGCATTTGCCGGTGTTTATGATGTATCTACAGTTATTAATATTGTTGTTGCAGGGTATATAATCTATATCGTAACATCATTGCTTGATACTCCATTTGTGTATTTATCTAGAAGAATAAAACCTGCAGATAAATAAAGGGATTTGTGGATTAACTTATTGGAGTGTGGAAATAAAAAATTTAGTGCGAAAATAAAATACAAATGTTACAATATAAAGTGGTATGCAAGATTTTATAATAATTTGGATAAATCTTGTTTTGTAATAATATAGAATGCAGGTGATAGATATGTTTATTTGTCAGCCAATAATGGCGAAAAATTATGATGAAATTGCAAAAATTTTAAGTAGTGGATTAGATAATAAGATAGATATTGTTGAGATTAGGCTGGATACTTTGGCAGATTTTAATGTTTCTAAACTGTCGTTGATAAGTACTAAGCTTAAGGAAGCGAACATACGTCTTATACTTACTTTGAGAACAAAAAAAGAGGGCGGAGCTATAGATCTTGACGTTTCTAATTACGAAAAATATATAAGACAGATTATTGATAAGATTGATACGGACTATATCGATATACAGAGAAAAGCGTGTACTAATGATTCGAGAGTTAGAATGCTTGCTGATTTCGCAAAGCAAAAAGGAAAAAAAGTTATTATCAGTGAACACAATTTTGCAAAGACACAGACAGAAGATAAGATATACAAGAGTTTCTTACATATTAACTATCTAGGTGCAGATATATCTAAAATAGCGCAGATGGCAGCTTCTGAACAGGATGTATATAGCATGATTGATGCAACTAGAAGGGCGGCTAAAGAAGTTGGCGGTATTATTGGCATCTCTATGGGCGAAGTAGGTGTAGCTACAAGGACTGATGCAGAAGAAATTGGCAGTGTAATAGCATATAACGTTGCACAGGGATCTATGGCGCATTTATCAAAAGGTACAGGTCAAATTGATATATTATCTGAGTAGTTGTATGTTGTAATAATGCAATTATATTAAAAAATAAGGTTTGTTATGAGTGATTTAATGGATAAGATAATTGAAATACAGGAAATAAATTTTTCTTATGATATACAAGAATCTCAAAAGAAGATTTTAAATAATGTTTCTATGGATATAGAAAGTGGTTCTTTTGTTGCCATTATTGGTAAAAATGGATCAGGTAAATCTACTATAGCAAAACATATTAACGGTCTTATTGTTCCAGATAGCGGTAAAGTTTTTGTAAGTGGATATGATACTAGTAATTATGATGATGTTTGGCATGTAAGGCAAAATGCAGGAATGGTTTTTCAAAATCCAGACAATCAGATTGTATCCAGTATTGTAGAAGATGACGTTGCTTTTGGTCCGGAGAATCTTGGCATTGATCCATTAGAGATAAGAAATCGAGTTGATAACGCTTTAAAATCCGTAAATATGGGCGAATACAGGAATAAGGCTCCGCACATGCTTTCAGGTGGTCAGAAACAGAGAATTGCGATAGCAGGTGTTGTAGCGATGAAACCTAAGTGCATTATATTTGATGAACCTACAGCAATGCTTGATCCGATGGGTAGAAAAGATGTCTTAGCTATTATTAAGAAGCTTAACAGTGAGGGAATTACTACAGTATTGATTACACACTTTATGGAGGAAGCAGCGCTAGCTGATAGGGTTATTATCGTGGATGACGGTGAAGTTAAGTTTGACGACGTGCCAGCAGAAGTTTTTAAGAATTCGAAGGAACTAAAGGAATTGAATTTAGGTGTTCCTATTACTGTAGAAGTGTGCGATAGGCTTCGTGCCAAAGGTATCGATGTTCCTCACGATATAATTCATGTTGAACAGATGGTGGAGTGGATATGCCAATAAAGATTAGAAATTTAACACATATATATGCAAAAGGTTTGCCATACGAAACACTTGCGCTTGATGATGTATCGTTTAGTATAGAAGATGGAACATTTTTGGGTGTAGTTGGTCATACAGGTTCTGGTAAATCTACATTATTGCAGCATTTTAACGGTTTAGCAAAGGCAACAAGTGGAAGTATATTCTTAGACGATATAGAGATTACTAAGGAAGATATTTCTCTACTTGACGTTAGAAAGATGGTGGGTCTAGTATTTCAGTACCCTGAATATCAGCTTTTTGAGGAAACGATAGAAAAAGATATCGCCTTTGGTCCTAAAAACTTGGGTTTAGATGAGGCTGATATAACAGATAGAGTTAGGGAAGCTATGGAACTTGTAGGTCTTTCTTACGAAAAGTTTAAGGATAAGAGTCCATTTGAATTATCAGGTGGACAAAAACGTAGGGTTGCTATTGCAGGTGTGTTGGCAATGAAGCCAAAGGTTCTTATTTTAGATGAACCGACGGCAGGTCTTGATCCACAATCGCATAAAGCTATATTAAATATGCTTTACGATATTCATAAGAGAAATGAAGGAATAACTATTTTCGTATCTCATAATATGAATGACATAGCAGAATACTGCGATCAAGTTATCGTAATGGACAAGGGTAAACTTGTTGCTGATGGAACTCCTCAGGAAGTGTTTGCGAAATCAGAATATCTCAATAGTATTGGTTTAGATTTGCCTGAGGTAGTAAATATAGCAGAAAAAATTAATAAGCTGGATAGTTCTTTTGATAAGGCTATCTTTGACATAGATGCATTGGAAGAAGCGTTAGTTAAGAAGCTTCAAGGAGGGCAATGGTGATAAGAGACATCACATTGGGACAATATTTCCCTGTGGATTCTATAATTCATAGGCTTGATGCGAGAGTGAAGATAGTTTCAACACTGATTTTTATTATCGCATTATTTGTTGTGAATACTTTTGTAGGACTTGGAGTGGCAACTGCTTTTCTTTTGATTATAATCAAGATGTCAAAAGTACCTCTAGGTTTTATGCTCAAAGGTTTAAAGCCAATATTTTTTATTGTAATATTAACCTTTGTGCTCAATATATTTATGATTGATGGCAGAGTTTTGGCTAAGTGGTGGATATTTACGGTAACAGCTGAAGGTTTAAGACAGGCGATTTTTATGGCTGTTAGGTTGATATTGTTAATCCTAGGTTCTTCAGTACTGACATTTACTACAAAGCCAATTAACTTGACAGATGCAATTGAATACTTACTTAACCCATTAAAAAAGATAAAGGTGCCTGTCCATGAACTTGCAATGATGATGAGTATTGCACTTAGATTTATACCGACATTGCTGGAAGAGACAGATAAGATTATTAAAGCACAGCAAGCTAGAGGTGCAGATTTTGAAACCGGCAACATTATAAAGAGGGCAAAAAGGCTGGTGCCTATACTGGTTCCTTTGTTTATTGGTGCATTTAGAATTGCTCAGGATATGGCTATGGCTATGGAAGCTAGATGTTATCGAGGTGGAGAAGGTAGGACGAAGATGCATGCTCTTAAGTATGTAAAGCGTGACTATATTGCATATTTAATAATGTGGTCTTTGCTGGCGTTGTCTATAGTTACTAGGATAATGTTCTAAGATAAGAGTAAATATTTTCTTAATAGATTCGTATAGTTTATGAATTTGCAAATGTAGCTTTATAGTAATACCTGAATAAGTATGTGTTTATGGTGTATATGAGTGACATATATTTATAGAACAAAATATTAAAATAAAAAAGCTGTTAGTTATTATATCTAACAGCTTTTTGTTTATTCTCTTTATATAGCAAGTTGTATTTTGTGTTGTATATTGATTTATGAAATTTTTACTTCTCATATATAAGTATATAGATTATCCGTTGTATTTACTTTGTTTTTTGCAGTTACTTTTTGTCTGATGCATTTAATACGTTTTTGATCTTATGAGATACCATGTCTTCTATAGCAGTTCTTGCAACACCTAAATATTTACGAGGATCAAATTCGCTTGGATTTTCAACTAAGTACTTTCTTACTTCAGCTGTCATCGCAAGTCTTAGATCTGTATCAATATTTACCTTGCAAATTCCGTATTTTGTAGCTTCTCTGATCATTTCTTCAGGAACTCCTTTTGCTCCTGGAATTTTTCCTCCATATTCGTTGCACTTGTCTACAAATTCAGGTAATACAGTTGAAGAACCGTGTAAAACAAGCGGTGTATTTGGGATTAGTTTATGTATTTCCTTTAATCTTTCGAAATCTAGAGATGGTTCTCCGCTGAACTTGTAAGCTCCATGACTTGTGCCAATGGCGATAGCTAGAGAATCTACACCTGTTCTTTCAACGAATTCTTTTGCTTCTTGAGGATCTGTGTAAGTAGCAGCTTTTGCATCAACCTTAATATTGTCTTCAACACCAGCTAGTTTTCCTAGTTCCGCTTCAACAACGACACCTCTTGGATGAGCATAGTCTACAACTTTTTTTGTAAGAGCTATATTTTCTTCAAAAGGATATTTTGACCCATCTATCATAACAGAAGTAAATCCGCTGTCGATACACTCCTTGCAAATTTCAAAACTTTCACCGTGATCTAGATGTAGAGTGATATCAAGACCTGTATCTTCCATTGCAGCTTCGACTAATTTGACAAGATAAGCTGGTTTAGCATATTTTCTAGCACCTGCTGAAACTTGTAGGATAAGAGGAGCATTTTGTTTTTTAGCAGCATCTACTATACCCTGGATTATTTCCATATTATTAACGTTAAAAGCTCCAACTGCAAAATCTTCATTTAATGCTTTTTTAAAAATATCTGTTGTTGTGATAAGTGCCATAATAAACTCCTTTCAGTAATTTTTATAGTTTATAAAACGGTATTGTCAATATTAAAAGTAATATTAGCTGTCTTTTTTGTATCCTTTTGCTCTTCGTTATTTTGTGGGAATTTTATAAGCGCGTTAATTCTCCAGAAAATAATACCAGCAGAGATAATAAGTATAACAGCTACAATAAAAATATCATTTTTTCTATATAATAAATCTCTTAGATTTTTCATAATTTACCTCCATAAATACAATTATATAGTATCATAAATTAAGCTAAATTGTTAGGGCTTTTGTGGTATCATTAAAGGTATGAATAATCGATAAAATCTAGCATGATAGGTAATAATAAATAATATGATAAAAATAATAATTGCAAGCAATGATGCATCTCAGAGAATTGATAAATTTTTAAAAAAGCATCTTCAAAAGGCATCGCTCAGCTATATATATAAGGCGATAAGAAAAGATGTTAAGGTAAACGGAAAGAGAGTTAAGCAGTCATATATCTTGACAGAAGATGATGTTTTAGAACTGTATATTAACGATAAAGAATATGAAGTGTTAAGAGAAAAGAAGAAGCGGGTAGTTGCTAAAAAGCAATTTCATATTGTTTATGAAGATGATGATATGCTTATTGTTTCAAAGCCTATAGGTCTTTTAACGCATGGAGATAAATTTGAAAAGAAAAACCATCTTGCCAATCAAGTTATTGATTACCTTATCGAAAATGGAGCATATAATCCAAGGTTAGAAAAGACATTTGTTCCTAGTCCAGCAAATAGACTAGATAGAAATACTAGTGGAATTGTAGTGTTTGCGAAGACCGCCAAAGCACTTAGAGAACTAAATGCAAAGATTAAGTCAAGAGAAGACATTCAAAAATATTATATGACCATTGTATTAGGGAGTATTGATGGAGAAAACTATTTAGAGTCATATATGACTAAAAATGAAGCTAAGAATGTTGTTACGGTTCATACGAGAGAAGGTGATGATACGAAGTTAATGTCGACGAGAATAAAACCTTTGCAGAGTAATGGTAAATACACTCTATTGGAGGTTGAACTTATTACAGGAAGGACTCATCAGATAAGAGCGCAACTTGCTAAGATGGGCAATCCGCTAATTGGTGATTCGAAATATGGTGATAGAAGAATTAATGCCGTTGTTGAGAAAAAATATGGATTAACATTTCAATTGCTACACGCATATAAGATTATTATTGACGGCAAAGAATATATTGATGAGCCGAAAAAACTATTCAAACAAATTTGTGATGATATATTTAATGGGAATTAGTGCATGAAATCAGAAAAGCAAAAAAAAGCTCCAAAATACCTAGAGCAAATTAAAGGTATAGTATTTGATATAGTTCTTCCGGCAGCAGTTGTCGGAATAATTTTACTTTGCTTTTCATCGAGTGTAGTTAGGCAGACGAGTATGCAACCTACATTAAACGATGGTGATTACATAATCGTGAACAAGATTAATCCAACTAATCCGGATATAAATGATATTGTAATATTTCGATCTGATATGAAGGACGATGAAGGCAAAGAGAAGATGCTAATTAAAAGAGTTGCCGGACTTGAAGGTGATATAATAACAATTGACAACGGCAAGTTTTATAGAAACGGTAAGCAAATAAAAGAAAAATATATATTTAAGGAAGAAATTGGGCATGTTTATAATTTTGTTGTTCCAAAAGGACATTTCTATGCACTAGGTGACCATAGAGAAAATAGTTTAGATAGTAGAACTATTGGAGCGATACCTGTAGATAGAATTTATGGGAGGGCGATATTAAGAGTATATCCATTTTCGGATTTTGGATTTATTAAGTAAAAGTATATTATAATTAAATAGACAATATTGAAAAAGTATATCTGTAAATGATGGGAGAAAGATAATTGTTTAAAGATAAGAATAAAGGCATTGAATCATTGGATGACCTTGTAAAAATTGATTTTGCAGACAAGCGTAATGACGATATTGAGTCTGGTGATAAAAAAAGCTGTATGCATTTGATTAAAAATACATATATTAGGCAATTTATTTTGTTCTGCCTGATATTAATAGTCTATATGTTAAGCTTTAAAAATGTTGTAGTTAGTGGAAGTTCAATGTTTCCAACATTAAAAGATGGCGATTTTCTAATAGTTAATAAGATTTCTTATGTTTTTGGTGAAGCAGAGAGGGGAGATATCGTTGTATTTCCACATAATGATGTATACTATATCAAGAGAGTTGTAGCAATAGAAGGTGATAATGTTAAAATTACTGGTGGAAAATTATATGTAAACGGAAAGCCGGAGAAGGCAGAATATTTCCCAAGTGAAGTACTTACTGCAGGAGAAATAAATATTGATGTCAAGAAGGGCAAAGTATTTGTTCTTGGTGACAACAGAGGAAATAGTTTGGATAGCAGATACTTCGGTACAGTAGATAAAGACATTTTGGTTGGAGAAGTAATCTTGAGGATTTATCCGTTTTCGAGTTTTGGGGGAGTTAAATAGTGAAGAAAAAGGTCGTTTTAGCAGCGAATAACAAAAAAGCGTATTTTGACTACTTCGTTTTAGAAACTTTTGAGGCGGGCATTGTTCTTACAGGCACTGAAATAAAATCGATTAGACAGGGCAAGGTAAGTATTAAAGAGACTTATGCGAAAATTCGATCGAGTGAAGTATTTGTCCTAGGAATGCATATTAGTCCATACGAACAGGGGAATATATTTAATGTAGAGCCATTAAGAGAAAGAAAACTATTGCTACACAAAAGAGAGATTTCAAAAATTGAAAAAGAGTTAAAAGAAAAGGGTAAATCTCTTATACCATTGAAATTATATATTAATTCTGAAGGTCGAGCGAAGATGGAAATTGGCTTGTGTCAAGGCAAAAAGAATTATGATAAAAGGGAATCAATAGCGCAGAGAGATGCCAAACGAAAGATGGACAAAGTTATAAAAAACAGTATCGGTAATAGAAGGTAAATGCCTTTGTTAAAGACATATGTCTTTGCAATAAAGCTATGTTTTTAGTATAATATTATATATTTTTGTATCGTGTGATAAGAGAAGGAGAGGCAAGTGGGTAAATTTAATTTATCATTAAATATAACAAATTTTGAATTACTTATTGCTATATCGGTGATTATAGTTCTTCTTTTGTCGATTATTTGGATTATAGTCTGGATAGTTAAGGTCAATAAAAGCAATAGATTGCTTAAGCAGATAGACAGGAAACTAGAAACGTATATAGTGAACAAAATTGTGCGTGAAAATATTATTGAACCTACTTGTGAGAAAGCTATAGAAGATAGAAGCCATGACGATTATAAGCTGGTGAAGGTAGAAGGACACAAAATAAGTGAGGACAACACTAAAGAGGAAGTTTCTTTAGAAGATCAGGATATAGATGTGTTGAGAGAAATTCAGATGGCGTTAGTAAATGCTGGTAAGACATTCAATAAAGAAGACAGAGAGTTAGATATGTGTCTTGCAAGAAGTGGAAAAAGATTTACTAGACAGGAATTAGAAGACCTTATAAGTGATTAGTGGAGGATATATGTACTGTAAAAAATGTGGATTCTTTTTAAAAGGTACAGAAAATTTTTGCCAAAACTGCGGAGCTAAAGTAGATAAAAGCGAAATTTTGGGATTTAAGAAAGAAAAAGATGGAAAGAGTATTCTTGATGATGTGAATATCGATGGAAGAGATAAACTAGTTGAAGATGAGTTCAATTGGGAAATTGAGGAGCCATCATATAAAAAGATTGACTTGGAAGATTTAGATTTTTCTTGGAATACTGAAGGAATGTTTTTGCACAACGAGATACAAGACGAGAAAGAAAGACAGAAAAAGGAAGAAGTTGAGCGAAAAGCAATAGAAGATGAAGTCGCAAAGGATACAAGAATTGCTAAGCATAAAGGCGTTGATGTGCCCGTAGCTAGTGTACCTCAAGAGTCAGCTTCTGATTTTGATATACCGTCATTTTTAAATAATCATGATGAAAATGCGCCAGTGTTTGTGATTGAGAAGGAGGAAATTCCAAAGATTACAGTTTCGGATAATTCTTCTATTTCTACTTCAGAAGTATTAGAAACTGCGGAAAGAGCTGCTGAGATAGGCTCTACAGATGTAGGAAATAATGAATCATTGTTTGATGCTATATCTGATGATGCGGCAAACATATTAAGTAATGCAGAGTTAAAAGAAGATAAGAAGAAGATTGACCAATTCTTTACGTTTAATCAAAAGAAGGAAGAGTTTCAAAAACTACTAGATAAAGAATATGAAAGAATAGAGAAGAGAAGCTCGTCAGTTTCAAAGGGAATGGAAGAAGACGTTGAGACATTTATGGCTGTTCAAAGAGGCACAGATGTAGAAGGTACATCTCAAATCGAAGAAATGATTAGAGCCAGAGAAAAACTTACTAAGGACTCTTTCCTGACAGGAGCGTATAGAGACTCACAGGAAGAGCCAAAAGATGATCTTTTGGATTTAGAAGTTACTGATGAGATTGTAGCTATGCCAGAGGAGTTACAGGCAAAACCTGAGGAAGATACAATGACTGAAGATGTTGTTGTAGATGACATAGAGTCAGCAGCGGAAGAATCAGATATAGAGGCTACTACTGATAGCGATGATTCTTTAGTTGATAATATGGAAAGCTCTGAAGAAAAGCCTAATGAAAAAAATATTGTCATGGACGATGGAACTCAGATAGAGGTTGAGGAAGTTGGCGAGAATCATAGCAAGGTGACATTTAAACCTACAGAGCCAGTGGAAAACTCAGAAATAGAGGAAACTTCGCAAGAGGAGAGTGCGCCTGTACCTGTAGAAAATGATACAAATAAGGTAGAAGATACATCAAAAGCTTCTGTAGAAGAGAAGACACAAGAATTATTTAAAGAAAATGATGAAGCTAAGCCAAGCAAGGTGAGAAAATTCTTTCTTGTGTTATTTACGATAATATTTGTGTTATCAGTGATTGTAATTGGCATTAAACTTATTGCTCCAACTTCAGCAGCATCTAGATATATTGATAAGATAACTTACAAAGTTACAAGCATTTTCATGGGTGATTCTAACAATAATGAGGATAACACTGAAAGAGCGGCTGTTGATGACAAGACTGGATTAATACAACTTAAATTAAATAGCAATTATAAGTCATCTGTTGGTACAATTAAATATAATAGTTCGATAAAACAAGAATTAGGCAAGACTTATGCAGATAAGGATATACTAACTGCGACATTAATTGCTGACAATGTATTTTATAAGAATACTGATGGTAAAATAGTGTATTTGGATGAATCAATAGTTGGTGCAATTATCGAATACGAATCTAAGCTAGTCGAATTTTATAAAAATGAAGATAAAGCAGTTTATGATATAGTAAAGAGTGGTAGTGCTTTAGAAGAAAAATTAAAGAAGGCAACTAAGAATGAAGAATACAAATTAGAAGTTTTAGAGATTGGTGAAATAAGAAACTTTAAAAATAAGTATTATGTATGGATTATTGAGACTGTAGGTACGACAACAACAAAGAAAGTCTATACATTAGAAAAACAAGACAAAAATCTAAAAATGATAGATGTGGAAACAATGTAGTGAGAAAACATTTAAATATTGGCAGAAGGAATATAACATATGAGAAATATTTTTAATAAAGGCGAATTTAAACTGCACAAAGAAAAAAAGGAAAAGAAGAATCATAAAAAACTAAAGTTCGTTATTATTGCTGTAGCGCTATTTATAGCGCTTTTTTTAGCATTAATAGGATTTATTACAGACTTTTTATGGTTTAAAGATTTAGGTTACGTTGCAGTATTTTTTACAAAACTGTTAACCCAGTTAAAATTGGCATTACCAGCTTTCATAATAGTTACAATAGTGACTTTTATATATTTAAAGATTTTAAAGAAAAATTATTTTGAGGATATCGCTTCAAATGATCTAGATAATAAAAAATCCATGAATAGTGTATCGCTGTTAATTTCAGGACTTTTTGGCTTTATGGTAGCTTTATATGTTTCAGGAGATTTATGGTTTAAGTATTTGCAGTTTAAAAATAGTACTAATTTTAAATATGACGATCCACTGTTTGGTTTTGATATATCATTCTATATATTCAAACTTGACTTTTTACATTCAATCAATCAACTGATAATATTTATCGCAGTTATGCTTATAGTAGTTACTATTGCTTATTACTTGATACTTATGGCTGTTAGACCACCGAGAGTATTTAAAACAGAGGAACCAACAGGCTTTGAAGAATACGACAGGTTTGATAATCAGGAAAATAGTAATATCTATGAAGCTGATTTTAAAAAGAAAAGTATTTTTTCAAATCTGGGCAATATATTTAAAATTTTTAGTTTCGCAAACTTTAAGAATACTAAGTCAAAAATTGATAACCAAAATGTAAAACACTTATTTAAAATTGCATCTGTTCAGATGATAGTTGCAGGAGTGTTGCTATTTATAATGATTGCGATTCACTTCTTCTTGAAGCAGTTTGATTTGTTACATTCTCATACAGGTGCAGTTTATGGAGCTGGATATACAGACGTAAAAGTTACATTGGTAATGTATAGAATACTTATTGGACTTTCTATATTGGGTGCTATATCTATTATCGTTGGAGTTAAGAAACACAAGATTAAGTATATTGTAGTTATTCCAATACTTATGGTAGTTGTAGGAGTGGGTGGACAGATTGCTAAACCGGTTGTTCAATCACTTATTGTATCTTCAAATGAAATTGCTAAGGAAAGCAAATATTTAAGATATAATATCGAGTTTACTCAGAAGGCTTATGGGCTTGAAAATGTGACAACAAAAGCATTTGAAGCAAATAATAATTTGACCGCGCAGGATATTAGAAATAATGATGCAGCTATTTCAAACATAAGAATTAATGATTATTTACCGACAAAAACTTTCTATAATCAGACTCAATCTATAAGACAGTACTATGATTTTGTTGACGTTGATGTCGATAGATATATGATTAATGGTGAATATGCACAGACATTCTTATCTGCAAGAGAAATTGACGAAAAGAAGATTAGCCAGACATGGTTGAACAAACATATAAAGTATACTCATGGATATGGCATAACATTGTCAAAAGTAGACGAGGTTACAGCGAGTGGACAGCCTAAGATGTTGCTAAAGAATATTCCATCTGAATCTAGTGCTAAAGAAATAAAGATTACAAGACCAGAGATTTACTTTGGTGAAAATACAAATAATTATGTAGTTGTTGGAGCTAAGGAATCAGAATTTAACTATCCAAATGGCGATAACAATGAATATTCTAGATATGAGGGAGCTGCAGGCATTAAGCTTAACTTTATAAATAAACTTATGTTTGCAATAAAAGAAAAAAATATTAAACTGCTTGTTTCATCAACTATCAATAGCGATTCGAAGATTTTGATAGATAGAAATATTATGACTAGGGTGAATAAGATAATGCCTCATATATCCTATGACAAGGATCCGTATATGGTAACTGTAAATGGCAAATTATACTGGATAATTGATGGATATACGACAAGTAATAGATTCCCTTATTCAGAACCTTATGATACAGATTCTGTAAGACATAACTATGTGAGAAATTCAGTTAAGGTTGTTATCGATGCTTACAACGGATACACAGATTTTTATATTGTTGATAACAAAGATCCTATAGCTGCAACATATAAGAAGATTTATCCAACATTATTTAAGGACATTTCTAAGATGCCAGAAGCTATTAAGGAACATTTGAGATATCCGAACGAGCTTTTGGAAACTCAAGCAGAAGTTTATACAAGGTATCATATGAATGATGAAAAGGTATTCTATCAGAATGAAGACTTGTGGGATATTGCTAAGGAAATTTATGGTAGTAAGGAAAAGACAATGTCTCCAAGCTATTACATTATGAAATTGCCGGGAGAAAAAGGTGCGGAATTTGTCAATTCAATTCCATTCACGACAAGGAATAAGAGAAACCTTACTGGTCTGATGATTGCAAGAAATGATGGCAAAAATTACGGTGAGTTAGTTGTATATAAAATGCCTAAGAACAAGGTCGTTTACGGACCACGACAGATAGAGGCGCAGATAGATCAAGATACAGAGATTTCTAAGGAATTCTCGTTATGGAGTAGTGCAGGATCCCAATATTCTAGGGGAAATATGTTTGTAATTCCTATCGAACAATCTCTGTTATATGTAGAACCAGTTTATTTAGAATCTTCAGAGGCTTCAATCCCAGAAGTTAAGAGAGTAATCGTTGCATATGGAGATAAGATTGCGTATAAGCCAACTTTGGCAGAAGCACTAGTAGAGCTATTTGGGGATAATGCGTCTAAGACTGATGTTCCTAAATCATCAGAAAACAATCATAAGACAGCAGACAATAATGATAGTAATGTATCAAGTCTAGCAAAGAAGGCTCAAGAAGAATACAACAAGGCTCAAGAAGCTCTTAAAAATGGTGATTGGGCTGCGTATGGTGAGCATATGAATGAATTAGAGTCTATTTTAAATAAACTTAAGTAATAATCAAATAATTAGTGATAATGGACAATCGTCGATTATTTATTACTTAGTTATTGGTAGAATTGAAAATTAATAAATGAATTTATAAATCAACCTTATAAAAGTTTTAAAATAGATAGTAAATTGAAATATTTGCTTTAAAAATGAACAAATATAGTCATAATTATTTAATAAATTATGACTAAGTGAAAAATAGGAGAATTTGACAGAATGATAGCGTTTGATTTTGATATCGATAGAATGCTTTATTGCATTCCGCCGGAAAAAAATGATATTGAAAATGTGAGGAAAATTCTTAGGGATCATAAAGAGGTAAAATTTGTATCCCTTGTTGGTATTGACATGAATGGCAACGATACAGATGAGAAGATTCCTGTGCAACTCTTTATAAAAGACTTTGAAAAGATAATGGAGTCTGGAGTTCAAACTGATGGATCCTCGGTAGTATTGCCAAAGATTGCCTCGTTAAATAACGCTAGGATTGATATTGTTCCCGATAGAAATGCTAACTGGTATGTAGACTACAACTACATTCATCAGGATTTGAATACAGGATTGCCGGTGGGAACTTTAAGAATTCCGTCATTTTTAGTGCACAATAGTGATACTGAAGTTGGATCTAGAGTGCTGCTTAGAAATTGTACAGAAGTATTTAAGAGTCAACTTATGGAGCTTATTGAAAAGCATCCTTATGCATTAGAGAATGTCGGCATGGTAGATGTTAAGCCAGAAGATATTGCAGAAATCGTTTTGACTTCTGCAACAGAGTTAGAGTTTTGGGTTAAGACCCCTGAAGATATTGCAGATAGAGAAAAGCTTTGTACAGCTCAGATTTTAAAGGAACATTATTGGAAGAGAACGGTTGGTCCTGTTAGAAAAGCCCTTGAGAAGACAATAATGATACTTGACAAGTACGGCATTGAAATAGAGATGGGACATAAGGAAGTTGGCGGTGTTACGGCTCAGATGAACAACTCCGGTGATTATGATCACATTATGGAACAACTTGAAATAGATTGGAAATTCTCAACAGCTATTCAAGCTGCAGACAATGAAAACATGGTTAAGCATGTTGTGAGAGATATCTTTAGAATTCATGATTTGGAAGTGACTTTTGAAGCAAAACCGATGCTAGGCGTTGCAGGCAGTGGAGAACATACTCATTTGGGAGTTGCTGCAAAACTTAAGAACGGTAAGACATTTAATTTATTTAGCCCAAGAGATATGCATGAAGATTTCTTGAGTCCTATAGGATACGGTGCGTTGATGGGATTGATGAAGAACTATGAAGTTGTCAATCCGTTTGTTGCGCCGAATAATGATGCATTTAATAGATTAAAGCCTGGATATGAAGCTCCAGTTTGCGTTGTTACATCACTTGGACATGCTCCTGATGTTCCATCGAGAAACAGAACAGTAATGCTCGGATTAATCAGAGATATTGAGAGTAAGGCTGCAACCAGATTTGAACTTAGAGGACCTTGCCCTACAGCAAATACATTCTTAATCATCGGTTCGGCATATATGGCAATGCTTGATGGCATAAGGGCAGTTCTTGAAAATAATAAGGAATCGAAAGACTTAGAACAGTCGTTATCCAAAGCTATGGGAGAAGAAGATTTTTATTTAGAAACAGATAGAATCTACAGAAGTGAGGAAAACATATATGAAGTGTACGATCTTGAAGCTATGGATAGATGTTTTGGAAGAGCGCCTAGAACGGTATGGGAAAACTTGCAGGCTTTTGATAAGTTTGAAGAAAAGACAGCAGTATTAAAAGTTGGAAACGCATTTACGGAAGAATTATTACAATCATATAAAGAAAGTATGAAGATGAAGTGGGTTGCGGAACTTTATAACAGAATTGTTCCAAATCATATGGATGTAATAAGAAAGACTGTAAAACATAATGATGAAACATATAATGACTATGATGAGGCACTTTGGGAAAAAATCGATGAATTGAGACATAGTCTTGGTAAAAATTCAGTAGGACATGATTGTCTGTTAAAGAGAGCAATAGATTCGCTTGATGCAGGACATTATGAAGAGGCTTCGAGAATGCAGCTAGAAATGCAAGAGAAGATTGAGGAAATGACTAGATTGTACGAATTATATAAGAGAAATATGTTTTAAGGCAAAATGACATTGATTTTTAGATAGTTGAATGATTATTGAGTGATAATTGTGTAGTATTACTTGTCGCAGATTAATGAGTGATTAATTATTGTAGATGGATTATTGCAAACTGATTATTGAAGATAGATGTTGTTTGAGAAAAAGGGAGATTGTTATGTTAGATATTAAGAGAATAAGAGAGAATTTCGAAGAAGTTAAAACAGCGGTAGAAAGAAGAGGTCAGGGTGACTTTGGTATAGATGCGGTTGTTGAATTAGATATACAAAGAAGAGAAATATTAGCAGTAGTGGAAAAGATGAAGAATGAACAGTCTACGGCTTCTAAGCAGATTCCAACTTTGAAAAAAGAGGGAAAAGATACGACTGAGCTAATGGAAGAAATGAAGAAGCTTTCAGATGAAATCAAGGAATTAGATGTTCAAGTTACTGATATTGAAGCTAAGTTAAAGGATGCTCTACTAAACATTCCTAATACTCCGAATGCTGACGTTCCAATGGGCGTTGATGATAGTGATAATGTTGAAGTTAAAAAATATGGTGAACCAAGAGTGTTTGACTTTGAACATAAGGCACACTGGGATATCGGTACAGATTTAGATATATTAGATTTTGAAAGGGCTACAAAGCTTGCTGGTTCAAGATTTACTGTATATAAGGGCAAGGGAGCAAGACTTGAAAGATCTGTAATTAACTTTATGCTTAATCTTCATACAGAAGAGCACGGATTTACAGAAATCTTGCCTCCGTTTATGGTAAATAGAGCAGCTATGACAGGAACAGGTCAGCTTCCTAAGTTTGAAGACGATATGTTTGCAGTACCGGCTAAGGATTTCTTCTTAATTCCAACAGCAGAAGTGCCAGTTACAAACTTAAGAGCAAACGAAATTCTATCAACTGATGAGTTGCCACTTTACTATACCGCATATACACCATGCTTTAGAAAAGAAGCTGGATCAGCTGGTAGAGATACAAGAGGTCTTGTGAGACAGCATCAGTTCAATAAGGTTGAGCTTGTTAAGTTTGTTGAACCTGAAACTTCTTATGACGAATTAGAATCACTAGTAAATGCAGCTGAAAAAATATTACAGCTTTTAGAAATTCCATATAGAATTGTAACTCTAAGTACTGGTGATTTAGGATTTTCTGCAGCTAAGACATATGATATCGAGGTATGGATGCCTAGTTATGGCAGATATGTTGAAATTTCTTCTTGTTCAAACTTTGAAGACTATCAGGCTAGAAGAGCAAATCTTAGATTTAGACCGGAAAACGGCAAAAAACCTGAATTCTTACATACATTAAATGGATCAGGATTAGCAGTTGGTAGAACTGTTGCAGCTATTTTAGAAAATTATCAGAATGCTGACGGTACAGTTACAGTTCCTGAAGTTCTAAGACCATATATGGGCTGTGATGTAATTGGGAAATAATAGTTTATAAATCTATTATTTAGAAATATTCGGTATTGAAATATGAAAGAAAATAATATTGTCGATTTTTTGCTTGATTATTCAAAGCGAAAAAAGGCTGTATTCCATATGCCGGGACATAAGGGGTCACATCTTTATCGAGAGTTTGGATACGGAGAGTTTCTGGACAACTTTATGGAGTGTGATATTACAGAGATAACGGGCGCAGATAATTTGTATTATCCTCAGGACATTATTAAAAATATTCAGGATGAATATGCAGACTTATATGGCGTTGAGGCTACATTACTATCCGTAAATGGAGCTTCTAATGCGATAATTGCATCTATCATGACAGCTTGTGACTACGGTGACAAAATCATAGTTATAGGTGATGCACATAAGTCCGTAGAGAGTGCGATAAGGTTATATAGATTGGACGCTGTACGAATCCCTTATATGACTGGTAGTGAAAATATTTGTTATGAAGATATAGCTTTGACCTTTTCTGAGACAGAAGGGGTTAAAGCTGTATTGATGACTAATCCAACTTATAAAGGGACGATTAATGACGTAAGTGCGGTTGCGAATTTAGCTCATAAAAATAATGCTATTTTGATTGTAGATCAGGCACATGGTGCGCATTTAAAGTTATTTAGCGATTGTGGTATAAGTGTCACTTTTGGAAATAATAGTGAGTGTTCTGGGAATGCCGATATGGATTACTCAAAAGATTCTGTGAATGCTGATATGACTTGCGTTAAGCCCTCAGCTGAAGACTGTGGAGCAGATATTGTTATTAATAGTCTTCATAAAACTTTAGCGGTTATGACACAGGCTGCTATAGTAAATGTAGTAAGCATAAAAATCGATAAAAATCTTCTTTTAGAAAATATGCAACTCATTCAGACAAGCAGTCCGTCATATATATTGATGACATCGCTTTACATTAATTCACAGATAATTAAAAGTCATGGTAAAGAGCTTTTTATAAGATGGAAAGAAAGTGTAGATGCGTTTTTAGCAAGATGTGAATCTTTCAAGAAGATTAGCATTATTAAAAGTAATAATATTGATTTTACAAAGATTAATATCGACTTTTCGCAAACAGGGCTGTTAGCGTGGCAGATTGAGAAACTTCTTGTAATGCAAGGAGTATATATGGAAATGTACAATGGCAATATAGTTTTGGCTATGACAGGGATTGGCAATAGAGAAGAGGAATATGAAGCCTTGTATAAGGCTTTAGAAGATATAGATAATAATTCTAATAAATATATTTCTATGTTTGGTAAACAGAGAAATAACGATGACAAAAGCTTTGAGTTTAAGCTTAATGATATGCCTAACATTAGTAATGACTTTAATCTTGGAAAAGGTGATTTTTCAATTAATGACATAGATATTGAGGCGCTGAATCTTAAGAGGTATATAGGCAAGATTGCAGATTGTGATATTATCCCTTATCCACCTTGTGTCATACTTGTTAGAAAAGGTGAATGTATTACCGCAGAACATATTGAGAAAATTGAAGAGTATATTCTAGGAAGGCATCTGGTCTATGGGGTTAGTGAGACTGGAGAAATCGCCATAAAGTAGACTGATAGAAAATATATATTTATTTATAGATGCATTGATTTTTATAATATTGTTTGTCATTGCGTTTATAGATGTACTTATAAGAAAAATTCCAAATAAATTAAATTTTATTATATTTGCTATGGGAAGTTTGTCGCTTCTACTTGGAAGAATGCCGCCTTTGGCAGACAGAATGCTTGGAATATTTTGCATTGCAGTGCCAATGATTGCGGCGAATAATATCAAAGAGAATTCATTTGGTGGCGGAGATGTGAAATTAGTAGCAGTTCTGGGTTGGAGTTTTGGAACAGGATTTATCTTGAATGTAAGCCTTATTGCTTTAGTGGTGGCCGGAGTTTATGGGATAACGATTATTAGTTTTCAAAGGATTCAAGGAATACTTAGGGATTGCTTAAATTTTAATCTGTGCAATTCGCAAAATCAAAATAAAGAGTTGGGTATTCCATTTGCACCATTTTTGCTATTTGGAATATTTTTGGAGGAAATATGGAACATTCAAATGTTATTATTTTTAGTATAGGGTCGATTGTAGTGGGAGTAGCACTGCTTGTTTATTTTATGTCAGAAAGAAAAAAGAGAAAGCTAAACGACGAAAATTACGAAAGACTTGATGATAATAAAATTTTATAAAAATTTATCTTTGAACCTGACACAAAATGTGGTATCATAGTCGTCAAACCTTACAGAATTTATGTGATTTTTACTTGCAAATTTGCCAATGAATTAGCAGTTAATTAGTGTTTAGCTTAGCGGTTAATCAAAGATTAATTTGAACAGTAAAATCGTAATATAAAGAAGTAAAAATATCAAAAAGAGAATAATATAAAGAGAAATAAAGGAGGAAATAATGGCATATTATTATAGTGAACCATCAAGGACGTTTAATGAGTATTTACTTATCCCTGGATATTCTTCAAAGGAATGTATGGTAAGTAATGTTTCGCTGAAAACGCCTATAACAAAGTTTAAGAAGGGTGAAGACCCTGCAATTACAATGAACATACCGATGGTATCGGCTATAATGCAGTCTGTTTCTGACGATAAGATGGCTGTTGCCTTGGCAAAAGAAGGTGGTATTGCATTTATCTATGGCTCTCAGTCAGTAGAATCTCAGGCAGCTATGGTAAGAAGAGCAAAGCTTACAAAGGCAGGATTTGTAAAATCTGATACTAATATTAGACCGGACCAAACTCTAAGAGATTTATTAGAAATAAAGGAGAGAACAGGTCATAGTACGACAGCTGTTACAGAAGACGGTACTCCAGAAGGCAAGATGGTTGGCTTAGTAACTTCTAGAGATTATAGAGTTAGCCGAATGGACTTAGACACTAAAGTAAGTGAGTTCATGACTCCGTTTGATAAGTTAATTTATGCGAAGACTGGCTGTACTTTGAGTGAAGCTAACGATATTATATGGGATCACAAACTAAATTCTTTACCTATTGTAGATGAAAATCAGAGATTAACACATTTCGTGTTTAGAAAGGATTACGATAGTCATAAGAGAAATCCAAATGAATTATTAGACCATGAAAAGAGATATATCGTGGGAGCAGGCATTAATACGAGAGATGCTGAGCAGAGAGTTCCAGCGCTTATCGAAGCTGGTGTAGATATTTTATGTATCGATTCATCAGAAGGTTTTTCAGAGTGGCAACTTGATACACTAAAATATGTTAAAGAAATGTTTGGTGATGATGTAAAAGTAGGTGCCGGTAATGTTGTAGATGGCGAAGGCTTTAGATATCTTGCAGAAGCAGGTGCTGACTTTATTAAGATTGGTATCGGCGGAGGATCAATCTGTATTACTAGAGAACAGAAGGGAATCGGAAGAGGACAGGCTTCAGCTGTTCAGTCAGTAGCTAGAGAACGAAATAAGTATTTCGAAGAAACCGGCATATATATTCCAATTTGTTCTGACGGTGGTCTAGTTTATGATTATCATATGACGCTTGCTCTAGCGATGGGAGCTGACTTCCTAATGCTTGGAAGATATTTTGCAAGATTTGATGAAGCTCCGGGACAGAAGATTCATATGAATGGAACTTACGTTAAGGAATACTGGGGTGAAGGTTCAGCAAGAGCTAGAAACTGGCAGAGATATGATATGGGTGGCGATAGCAAACTATCATTCGAGGAAGGTGTTGATTCATATGTCCCGTATGCCGGCAAGCTATCTGATAATGTTAGACAGTCCTTGCAGAAGGTTAAGTCAACAATGTGCAATTGTGGTGTGCTTACAATTCCTGAATTACAGAAAAATGCAAAGATGACATTAGTATCTGCTACATCAATTGTAGAAGGTGGAGCTCACGATGTAATCAAGAAGGATACTAGCACAGGCAATAGATAATTAGAATGCATGAATTAATTATGAATTAATGAATAATGAAATTATGTTTTCGTTATAGGAAACTATTGACGAAAATTGTTATAGATATAGAATCACGTACTTTAGGAGAGGTTTCTAAAATTATGAAACATGAAAAAATATTAGTAATAGATTTTGGTGGTCAATACAACCAGCTAATAGCGAGAAGGGTGAGAGAAAATCATGTATTTGCGGAAATTCAATCACATACTTTTAGCGTAGAAAAAATTAAAGAGATGAATCCAAAGGGAATTATCTTTACTGGTGGACCAAACAGTGTGTATGGTGAAAGTGCTTTAGAATACAATCAGGAAATCTTTGAATTAGGAATTCCTATCTTGGGTATTTGTTATGGGGCTCAGCTTATGGCTCATGCTTTAGGCGGAAAAGTTGAGACAGCACCAACAAGCGAGTATGGAAAAACATTAATAAAAACAGAAGCTTCATCTGCAATGATGAATAACTTGCAGAGAGAAACCGTAATGTGGATGAGTCATACAGATTATATTGCACAAGTGCCGAAAGGCTTTGTAATTACAGCTCACACGGACGTTTGTCCTGTAGCTGCTATGGAGTGTGTAGAGAAGAAATTCTATGCGACACAGTTTCATCCAGAAGTAGACCATTCTGTTGAAGGTGACAAGATCCTTACATATTTTGTTAAGGAAGTGTGTGGGTGCGCAGGTGATTGGGAGATGAAATCTCTTGCAGTAGAAACTATTGCGCAGATCAAAGAAAAAGTTGGTGATGGCAAGGCTCTTTGTGCCCTTTCAGGTGGTGTAGATTCATCAGTGGCAGCTGTACTTATGAGTAAAGCAGTTGGTAAACAGTTAACTTGCGTATTTGTAGATCACGGTCTTTTAAGAAAAGATGAAGGCGATGAAGTCGAAAAGATATTTGGTAGGGAAGGTCATTATGATCTTAACTTTATCAGAGTTAACGCTCAGCAGAGATTTTATGATGCACTTAAAGGTGTGACTGAGCCTGAGAAAAAGAGAAAGATTATTGGTGAATTATTCATCAGAGTTTTTGAAGAAGAAGCACAGAAAATCGGTGCAGTAGATTTCTTAGTTCAGGGAACAATTTATCCTGATGTAATTGAAAGTGGTCTTGGTAAGAGTGCGGTAATTAAGTCTCATCACAACGTTGGTGGACTTCCTGATTGTGTAGATTTTAAAGAAATTATTGAGCCTTTGAGAGATTTGTTTAAAGATGAGGTTAGAGAGCTTGGATTAGAATTAGGCATTCCTGAAAACTTGGTTTTCAGACAGCCGTTCCCAGGTCCTGGTCTTGCAGTAAGAATCGTTGGAGAAGTCACAGAGGAAAAGGTTAAGATAGTTCAGAACGCAGATGCAATTTATAGAGAAGAAATTGCTATTGCCGGATTAGATAGAAAAATCGGTCAGTACTTCGCAGGTCTTACAAATATGAGGTCAGTTGGGGTAATGGGCGACTTTAGAACTTATGATTATGCAGTTGCTTTAAGGGCTGTGATGACTAACGACTTTATGACAGCAGAAGCTGCAAATATACCGTGGGAAGTTCTTGATAAGGTTACAAGAAGAATCGTAAATGAAGTAGACCACGTTAATAGAGTGTTCTACGATTGTACTGGAAAACCGCCTGGGACTATTGAGTTCGAATAAATCGAGTTGCTTAAAAAAGCCAGTGTTTATGCGGGTTTCAGCGATTTCGATTAGTCTTTTGATAACAAATTGATAACAGTCATAGCAAGTGCCATTATTCTTGTTATCCAGTGGTTTATGGGTAAC
>JAQYMQ010000014.1 GCA_028872475.1 Eubacteriales bacterium
GATGTAATAATTGATCACGAAACATACGGAGAGATAAAGTGTCAATTAAATATATCCACTATTGATGACGTAAAAATATTTACAAATACTCTAGTTAACTCTTCCGCAAAACCCCTATCTATGTTATCTAACGGCATTCACATGCATACAATCGCTTGCGATAACGAACGTGTATTCACAAATATTAAAACCGCACTATCAGAAAAAAACATATTAATAAAGGAGTAAAAAATATGAAAAAAAAAGAATTCCTCTAATGTTACTGTTGATGTAGAAGGGAAATCTACTTGGCAAAAAGTAAAAGGTGAATGAAAGGAGAAAGGTAAATTCAATTAATATTTCATATTACATAAAAAAAAGAGGTCTCTCATATTCCAGAATCTTAGTTTCTAAAATTAATGAAACGCCTCTTTTAAATTAATCATTCATTCAAATTAATACAGCTTAAGCAATTGTCTGAACCTTGTCATTTATAGTCTTTTTTAACACTGCCTTTTTCAAAAAATACTTTCTTAATCTCAAAATTATATAAAGAACATATATTGTAGTATAAGCAATTATGCTAATCAAATTTTTATTGATATCGGCTGTAAATAACACCATTACGTGAACGTATATCAATATAAAAAACGGATATGCCAAACGTTGTACATTCTTCCAAGTCTTTGCTTTCATCTTTCTTCTTACACACTTAAACGAAGTTATTAACAGCGGCAACATCAAAGCTAATAATACAATAGTTAAAATTGAAGCTATTAAAGATCTTGTGCTCATTAGTGCAGGATTTTTAACCAACATAACAAAGTAAATCATACCAAATAAAATATTGTGACAAAGAGCTGAAAAACATCCTATTATTGATATTTCCCCCCTTACTCTCATCAGCTTTTTTGTAATATTGTTATGTTTTCTAACCGTTCCCAAAAACATTACTATCATAAATGTAACTGTTGAAAAAATCCCTCGCTGAAATATATCCATAAAGTGTGCCGTAAACCATTGTGGCATAACCTCATAAAATTTTGCACTGTAATATACTATAACAAATCCCGTCCAAAGATAAATTCCAACGTAAAATGCCACCGGCATCTTTTTTATTGCACCGGCTGTCAAAATATAAAAAAGTGTAATAATAATCAAACCTATTATTAAATTCATTTAATTCTCCTCTAAATTTATATTCCATAAAGAATAATATACTCCCGAGAATATTCGGAAGTATATTATATAAATCATTAAAGATATAAGATTGAACACTAACCGTTATTTTACATCTACAAACACAAACGATTTTCCCTTTTTTTCCAATCCTTGAACAGTAAACTCTAAATTAACTCTCTGTCTTCCTTCCTTATTCATATCAGGCGGGTTAACTACTTTAATTGTTACAGAGTCGTCCTTAGGGAAATTTGAAATCATCGCCTTATATTCATCGATTGTCGGTTGAGCATCATTTTTCTTTTTCTCTAACACCCTTGTTGCTATTACATATTTTGCAGAGAATGCATCTTCATCTGCACCAGTCTCATCTGCATCAGGAATTTGATCTCGATCTCGGTCTCTAAGAATGAAAAGCTTATGTTTTCTTATCATCTTAACTTTTCCTTGATGTCCTGTTATTATTATGTCATATGCCTTAAAGAAAGCACTTCCAAATTCAGATTCCGGAATTTCCGGTATTCCTGTGATAGTTTTACCGTCAAATTTAAGTCCATTAGGAAGATTTTTAATTTCCTTATCTAAAGTAACAGTAGAATCATAAGGCACAACCGTTATCGGTTTTATTTCAACTCTTTCAATGATATTAACACCATGGTCACCTGTAATTCCTATCTTACTGTTGTCAACCTCAATTTCCTGTTCTTCCCCTTCATCACCCGTAAGTTTAAAATTAATAAATAGGTTAGGAGGAATATTCCCGTTACTATATCCTTCTTTAGGATTATATCTTATCGTATTTGACGAACCGACTTTTGCATCAGTATTAAAATCATACTTTGTTCCATCTTTGGCAACAACTCTAAGCTTAACTATTTTCCCTGTCCATGCCTTAGGAATCTCTATTGTCTGTCCATCATGCGCAATATTGTTGCCCTCCAGACTATCCATCCTTGGTTTTTCAAGAGTTTTCCAATCACTGCCATCAATGCTATATTCTATTCCTATTATGTAGTTCTTGCTGTAATTACCTAACCAAATTGACAAAGGAACACTTCTTTTAGAAATATTATGATAAACTTCTGCTAAAATAACCCCTTTATTTTGATAATCTGACAATTCCATTCCATTTGTCAGTTCTTTACCTGTTTCAAGATCCCTTACAACCAAGTTATTTGCTTTAAAGTCACTATATTTCACTCTAACTTGCTTGCCGTCTTTCTTTACTATAGAAATAACTAAATCTGACAAATCAAGAGGTTCTTTTCTATTGTTCTTAAGTACAATTTTACCCGTTGCAGAATCAACTGATTTAGCAGGTTCTACAACTTTCAATTCATCTATGTCACTGCCTGTTATATAGTCGTTAACAGATTTTTTCAATGCATTATCAACAGAATTAGCAATACCACTATAGCTTACTGTCGCTCCTGTTACTGAATCCAACATTTTAGTTTGACCATGCTCATTCTTCAAGTATCTCTTAATTGAATCTGATATTACAGAGATTTTTTCTTCTCCACCGGTACTTTTGCTAAGTTTTTTAATAGGTTCGGCATATTTCTTACCTATCAATTCAACAGCTCTCTTGTACATATCTTCTGCATCATTAATCTGTTTTTTATATTCCGAAAACAACACCATGTAAGCAATGTTTTCCATTGCAGAATCATTTTTGAAGAATGACACTCCCCCTAAAGCAATATCTCTAAACGGAACTACGTCATCTGCATAATCGTACTTGCCTTCACCAACCTTAATATCAGTTATCTTACCTCCACTAACTACAATCGTTGTTTTAATAGTTCCTGAAGATAAATATCCAACACCATGTCCGTCATAAGTTCCGTCTTTAAGTTTGCTTGTAATAGTTAACTCTTTAAGTCTTTTTTTCGTATTTGCTTTAATTTTTTCAAGCTCTTTTGCCTCGCTTGGAGTAGCAGGAACTTCCGGTTTATTTACCACAGGCGGTTTAGGAACTACAGGCACAACCACGTTGTTATTAGTGCTCGCAACATTAACAGTTGCTTTTTGTAACGCATTATTTACAGCGGCAAGAATACCTCGGCTCGAATATGTCGCATTAGTCACAGCATCAACTCTGCGTGATCCGGACAATATTTTAGGAATAACACCGCGCGCCATATTAAAGAATGGTTGATCTTCTTTGTGGCTTAGTACATCTATCCCTACAATTTTCCCTCCGGATATTTTCACGGCAACCTTGATAGGTCCGTTATACCCTATACCGAAGCCAATATATGTTCCATCTTTCAATCTACTAACCCCGGTCTTAAGTGGAGTAAATACTGAACTAGATATCCTTGCTGTTTTTCGCTTTACCTTGCTTTTTGAACTTACCTTCTCCTTATCCTTTTCATCAGATATCTGTTTTTCAACAGAGCTTTCTTTCATTCCCGCTTTAACAAGAGCTTTTTTTACTGCGTCTTTAATGGCATTTGACGTTATTGTCGCCCCTGATATCGCATCTACATCAGCACTGTTTTTCTCAACTATTTTAGATAAAATCGCCTTAGCTTTTTCATAATACTCAGGTGTTTCCTTTTGTGATATCACATCAACAGCCGATATTTTACCACCTTTTATTGTAACTTTAACCGTAACAGGTCCTTCATAACCATCTGCGCTTTCGGTATATTCTCCATCTTTTAATTTTTCTTCACCTTCATTTACTGCCACAATCTTATCATCGTTTTTGGAATCTTTAGTTTTATCATTATTTAATCCCCCCGTGAGCACAAATATGACTGACAGGGTGGCTATTCCACAAACTATCAAAACTGCGGCAATGGCTTTTTTGCTCATTAAGTCATCTCCTTTCATAAATAAAATAAGTTAATTATAACTAGTAATATAATCCATGATATGGTAATATTATATCATACGTTAGCTGATACTAACCCTATCCAGTTGATTGTATAGACTAACATATATGGTTAGCAATCCCTTACATGCAATTTTATCTATTAGGAGATTTTATTTATCCGAAAGGGGATATTTAGTGAAATACGATAGTATTAAAAAATTTATTGCAAGCTTACAAGATTACAAAAAAATCAATATCATCGAAAAAGAACAGTCATGTGTCTGTGGTGGCAATGTTTATAAGATGAATCTAGACGAAAAAACCGACTTCATTTGCAGCGTCCACTATATTCAGCATTTCGCCGCTATAGCGGTATTTGATTGTAATATTAGCGACAGCGAACTACAATTTTGTAATCAAGAGGATATATTGACTTTAAAATATTATGATACATCATCAAATAAATCATTAATTATAATAATATTAACTGACGAATATATAAAATATCTGAACGAAAAATATGCACTCCTTCATAACAGAAAGATAACCAAGTTACCCGTGTCAAGCGACATAAAAGTTGCACCGCAAACAATAACAATTTTTAAACAAATTATGTCGTATGACGGCACCGGGCTATCTGCCGATATGTTTTATGAAAGTAAGCTAAACGAACTTATTTCTCTACTCATCCACAAAGAATTACAGAAAAAATCATCGTCTATCTCACTTCCCATAAATTGTGATGACATATCAAGGATCACCGATGTAGCTAATTACATTTGTACGCATCTTAACGAAGACTTGACAAACGATAAGCTGGCATCGATAGCATGCATGAGTACATCAAAATTAAAATATACATTCAAGTCGGTATTTAATTCGACAATAAGAGATTTCAAAACCCAAAAACGTTTTCTTTTAGCTTGTCAACTACTTAAAAACACAAATCAAACACTGACAGAAATTGCTAATTCTATAGGCTACAAAAAAACAGGAGCTTTTACCGATATGTTCAAAAAGCAGGCAGGTATAACTCCAGGTCAATATCGCAAAAAATAAAAGAGATATTCCCAGGTTAACACAATCAAGTTTAACTTCCGGGAATATCCCTTTTTGCTTTATGAGTCGTTAATAAAGCTAAAAATATTATTAACTATAAAAACTAACAAAATTTATTGCGGTAAGGATCATCCTTATTATCCATATTATAGAACTGTTCTATCACAATATTTGCATTAAGTGCAATTTCTTTTATTATCTTCGCATCGCCGGGATTATCATACAAAATCGCTATCCCGCAACAGTGTTCCGCCTCTCTTGGTGTCGGAGCCATAGTACATTTTATAGAGTTGCATTTTAGCTCCTCATACAACTTAAATGCAATATTAGAATTAGCAACTAACACATAATATTTTTTCAAAGTTTTCATTAATGATAAATCCTCTTATTAACCCAGCATTTCAATGAAGGCACCTATTCTTGTCTTCAACTGTTCCGCATCCTCGTCTGTATAATCAGTTTCAATACCAATACATGGAATACCTGCTTCTGCAAGTTTTTTCTCAACAAAATATCCTTCAACATCATATAGATTACAGAATTTCAGGTTAAGGTCAATTACACCATCCACATTATATTCTTTAGCCAAATTAATAATATCATCTATTCTTGAATCATTTGGCGTGAAACATGCACAGTTAATACTTCCAAGATATCTCTTAGCCAAATTCTTAACCATTTCGTCCTTAGTCTTTCCGCTTTCATCAACTAATTCTTGACTATATCTGACTCCTGTACACATTTCTTCACAAACTACGATAGCACCGGAAGTTTCAATAATCTGATGAAGTTTCCAATTTGGAATAGAAAGTGGAGTACCTGTAAGCATAATTCTCTTCGCCCCCACATCTGCGACACCAAAGCCCTTTTGTTTTCTTTCTTCAAGCTCGTCAGAAATTTTGTTAACCATAGTTGTAAATCTTGCAGGATCATCATAAAATGCAACCTGATGAATAAGTAAAGCATCTCTTCCGCTTATAGGAACGTTATCTAGCTTTCTATAAGAATTTAATCTCTGAAGCGCCCTTCTCTTATCGTTAACAATCTTAATCGCCGCTTCCAAAGATTCTTCTGTAATCTTATTACCTGTTAATTCTTCAAGTTTAACCATGTAATCCTTAATTTCGCTTTCCCACTTTTCAAAATCTTTCTCTCTTTTTAACTGCGGGATATCCATAATATGCATCGGAGCATCTTCAGATAAAATCTCCCAAGCCTTTTTCTTGCCGTCACAAGTAGTTTCTCCAACAAATAAATCACAAATTCTAAAGAAAGGACATGTTCTGTCAAATCTGGCACCTAGAGAAGCTTTAATCAATGCACAAGTTGCTGTAGGCAACTTCTTCTCTCCACCGGGAACCCAAAACTGCGATCCGCTACATAGTCCTGTAGCAATAGCCCCCGCTGCAATTACAGCTTCGTCAGGCACATGAATACAGAAACTTCCAACAACTTTTCCACCTTCTTCTTGATGTTTAATCAATTCTGACGGTCTAATGCCATGAATATCTCCAACAACCATATTGAAATAATCCATTGTTTCCGGTCTATTTTCCTGACTTAAGTACACATCTCCAAATGCCTGTGGAAGCGCTTCACAAAGTAAATCGTGTGTAGCAACGTCCATTCCAATAGCTTCCCACATCTGTTTATTATCCATCTTTTCCTCCTCGCAAATTTTATTTGCCTTTAACTAACTGATAAAAATAATACAAACCCTTAATTTTCTAATATGTCAACTTCTCAGGTCCATCTAAGAAGCAGCCGTCAACTGTATACTTTATATCTGCAATCTCTTGTCCAAAGCCATCAACCACATAATAATTTTTAGATTTCATACAAGCATCCAATAACTTATATGCTCCCGCCAAACAACAACATTGTATTTTAATTCTTTCCTTGTTAACACAATCCAAATCGCTTAATAACAATATATCCAAACACTTTTTTAAAAACGTGGCTCTATCATCAAGATTAACAATATACCTAGAAAAAAACTCTAATTCAAAAAGTTCCTTCCCTGTTATATATGTCTTTCTAATCTCACCAAATAAAGCATTAATATTTGCTATTTGCCTTTTTGCATCTTCAAACAATTTATTATCAAATTTTGTATCATAATTTTCTTGAAGTATATTCAGAATTTCCTCATATGAGGGCATAAAATAAACCGGCTTCTTTGAATTTTCTGCTAACATTTCTTTCATCCTTATACATCGTTGATTAACAATATATATCTTACTTGAAAACAACAGAGGGCATTTTTCCGTGTTTAAATATATCTTTGTTGAGTTAACAATATCGCAATATCTTTTGTCTTTATCGCCATATTTAAATATAAATTTATCCACACCCTCAATTGGAATTGGCTTTATTCCACATGAATAAAAATACGCAAAGTCCTCATCCAAATGTCCTAAAGTACCAAAATTCCCAAAATATCCTAATACATTATCATATTCGGACTTAAGCATCATGCAATCTACAAAAGCCTGTCTTCGCAACTCTTCCATACACGAAAAATCCACTCGCCCGTCCTTGATAATTTCGTCAAAAACACCTTGCATCATGCTAACAACGCTGCTCCTATTGCTCCGGCAAATCTCGCATTCTCATGCGTATTTACATCAGCGTCAAGTCTCCTTGCCAATTCTTCGACCATATATGGACTAGCACAAAACCCTCCGGTCAAAAAATAATGTTTACTGTGAGGTTTTCTGTTAACTAAAGCCACAACCTTAGAAGCAATAGAATTCACAACTCCTGCCGCAATATCCGGCTTTGAAGTACCCTTACCCATTAAGGATATAATTTCAGATTCGGCAAAAACAGTACATGTAGAAGAGATATTGATCTTAGTACCTTGTCTCGCAAAATCAAACATTTCTTCAAGCCCCAACGCCAATCTGTTAGCCATTATCTCCAAAAACTTACCCGTCCCTGCCGAGCATTTATCATTCATAATGAAATCCTTTACAAAACCGTTTTCTACAAAAATGATTTTAGTATCCTGCCCACCAATATCTATAATTGTCATATTATTTTCGTATAAGAAGCAAGCTCCCTTTGCATGACATGTAATCTCCGTAATAACCTTATCAGCATAAGGCACGCTCACTCTACCATATCCGGTAGCAATAATACTCGCATCTTTTCTGTCAATACCCAAAGACTCTATCCATGATAAAATTTCAAGACTAGTTTCTTTACTATTCCAACCGCTTGACATAACCTTTTTGTGTAGAATTTTATCCTTACTATCATTAATAATAACTGCCTTACTTGCAGTCGAACCTATATCAACGCCTATGTAATACATATTGTCCTCCACACAATTCTCTCCATTCTTATGATGGCTCTTGATTGTTTAAATTATAGCATTTTCATATCTTCATAAAATATAAACAAATTTTATAGATGTTATTCCAAAAATAAATATTACAATAATAACTCTATTTTTTAGTACCAATACGCATTTTAGTTATCTGCAACAAACACGCATCAAAGCATGAATTCTATGCAACAAAAATACCGCTTTACTAAACTTAAAACATAATCTAAGTTTTTAAAGTCGGTATTTTAAGATTAAAATATTCCTGTCGACAAGTATCTTTCACCGGTATCAGGTAAAATAACAATGATATTTCTATCTTTATTCTCAGGTAAAGAAGCAAGTTGCCTACCTGCATATAAGGCTGCACCTGATGAAATACCACATAACAATCCTTCTGTTTTTGCCATCTCCACTGTTTGATTTATCGCATCATCATTTTCAACAACAATAACGTCATCTAACACGTTTTTATTAAGAATATCCGGAATAAAATTCGCTCCAATTCCCTGTATCTTATGAGCTCCCGCTTCACCCTTAGTCAACAGCGGAGATGCAGCCGGCTCAACTCCCACAACCCTCACGTCCGCTTTCTTTTCCTTTAAATATTGCCCAATACCGGTAATCGTTCCTCCCGTACCAATGCCTGCAACCAAGATATCTACTTTACCGTCAAGAGCTTCAAAAATTTCTGGACCCGTCGTCTTATAATGTGCTTTGGCATTATTCGTGTTCGAGAATTGTCCGGCAATCCAAGAGCCTTCAATCTCTTTATTTAATTCTTCCGCCTTCTTTAAAGCACCGGCCATTCCCTCACTTCCGGGAGTTAAAACTACTTCTGCACCAAACGCACTCATAAGCTGTCTTCTTTCAATACTCATAGTATCAGGCATCACGATAATCGACTTATATCCTCTCGCTGCAGAAATCATAGCAATACCTACACCGGTATTGCCGGAAGTCGGCTCAATAATGGTAGCTCCTTCCTTAAGCACTCCTTCTCCCTCAGCTGTCCTTATCATCTCATAAGCTGCTCTGTCTTTTATGCTGCTTGTAGGATTCATCTTTTCGAGTTTAACATAAATATTGGCACCGGATTCTTCACTATACTTCGGCAATCTTATTAATGGTGTATTACCAATTGTTTCTAATATTCCATTTAATATCTTCATCTTCCTCCCCCTTATATAAGCTGATATAATTCAAAAAGTAATCAAAATTAAATTATCAAATACAACAAATATTAAATTCATCACCTATTTTAAAATTAATAATCCAAGTTTTAAAAAATTAAAACTTTCTCATAGAGAAGAATACCACATTTTCGTGAAAATATCACAATTGAACAATATTTATATTAATCAGTATGTAGCGCCATATACCTAAGCGATAATCTTTATGAGGCTCTCTGCAATAACCTTATGCCCTTCTTCATTGGGATGCATGCCATCAGAACAAAGCAAATCTCCATCCTTATACTCCTTAAAAGCCTTATTCACATCGCAAACTTTAAGATTGTATTTATCAGCTATTTTCTCTACAATCGCATTATAGTTTTCATGCCACTTTGCAATTGCATTGACATCAAAATTCATAAACTCCAAAATATTTTTCGCCTCTAATCCCTGACTTATCCAGTTAAAAAATCTGTTGCTGTCTAAAGGCGGCAAAGTCATAACAATAGGAATAGTATTCGTTTTTATTATCTCAGCAACAAGTTCTTCATAGATGATTTCAAATTCGTCAAGGCTAACCTTAGCTTCATGTTTTTTATTTGGCTCATTTGCAACATCACTCCAAGTATAATTGCAATCATTACCACCAAACTCAATAATTGTATAATCAAATTCGTCTAATTGTGCTTTATTCTGATCTAAAATCTTAACTCCTTTTTTTACCGTAGCGCCAAACTTTCCTGTATTCTTGACTTCAAAACCGAGCTTATCTTTTAAAATATTTGAAAATGATTCATCAATTTTTTTATATCTATTTTTTTCTTCATCCAGTACTACACCTTTTGAAATAGAATCCCCTAAAATAAACATACTCTTCATTTTCTTTCCTCCATTTTAATGAATACTTCTCTTATTTGTTACCAAACATATTCTATATTTATAGCCTTACGCACTATATAATAATTATTATTTCATAATATAGTTTTAATAACTAGATAACAAGATTATATATATCGGTTTATCCGTTGTCAAGTTGCAACACAATAATGTATAATATTTTATAAACAGATAAATAACCACTCTAACGTTTGCATCATCAAGCACTCAAAAAATTCTACTAAGATGTAACTAAAATATAGTACTGCAATATTAAATAGGAGATCAAAATGAATAAAACATGCTTAACCCTAGATAATACAAAAAAAATCATATCGGAATTTTCACCAAATATATGGGACAAAATACCTGATATCGACTTATATATGGATCAGTTAATTTCATATATGAAAAAACAACATATCGGATTTGCACTGGAATCGGAAGAAAATATTACAGCCGCAATGGTAAATAATTATATAAAGCATAATATTATGAGCAGGGCTAAAGGAAAGAGATATGATAAGACACATATAGCAGAATTAACAGCTATATGTCTTTTAAAGCAAGTTATAAGTATAAACGACACAGGTGAACTTTTAAAATACGCTTTAGAAAATGTTGACCACGAACACTTTTACAATATCTTCAAAGATATGCTATTAGAGAATGTGGACAAGAATTTATCGTCATTGAACGATATAATGAACGATACCGATGATAACTGGCAAGTTATTTTAAATTTAGCTATTTCAAGCTATATTCAAAAATTGCTATGCGAAGAGCTTATAAAAATCACTATTAATAACAATCTATCTATCGAAAAAGAGTCAAAAAAGAAATAATATCTTACAGCAAACAATACTTATACAATAAAATAACTAACTAATTAAACTCATAAAATAAAAAATATGCAGTTATGAATCATCCAAACACATAGAATCTCATATACTGCATATTTTATTTTTAATATTTACAGAGTATATTTAAAAACAATTTTACCATACAAGCTTAAGTTTAAGCTAACGCTTTTCTCTCTATAAAACTATATATTCAGCTTATAGTACAGCTAAAACTTCAATTTCAATCTGCGCACCCTTTGGTAATTCTGCAACTGCAACGCAAGATCTAGCCGGCTTATTGTCACCAAGACACTCTGCATACATTTCATTTACTTCAGCAAAATCTGACATATTGATTAAGAAAACAGTTGTCTTAACGATATTGTCTAAGCTACCACCTGCTGCCTTTAATACCGCTTCGATGTTCTCAAAGCATCTCTTTGTCTGTTGTTTAATATCTCCTTCTAAAAGAGCTCCTGTTTCCGGAACCAACGGAATCTGTCCTGAACAATATACTGTATTTCCAGTCTTAATTGCCTGTGAATATGGACCAACTGCTGCTGGCGCATCCTTTGTAAAAATAATTTCTGCCATCTTTTCTTCCTCCATTTTTTACTAGCTCAATGATAAACGTCATAAAAGCTTTCTTTAAATATTTAATAAATAATTTAAAAGTTCATCTAATATAATTTTAAATTCCTTTTTAAGCGATTTATATAAATTCCACCTTGATACCAGCTTCAATAAACTGTGACTTCATTAAATTAATAACTTCAAAGCCTGTAGTTTCAATCGTAGCCTCTACTGTCTGCTTCTTTAAGTACTTACCTGCAGCCAGTTTATCCTGATTCATATTTAGAATATTGCCACCATTTTCAGCTATAATATTTAAAACCTTAGCTAATGACCCTGGTACGTCAGGCAATTCAGCCACAATAGTGATTCTTCTGCCCTCTGCCTTAAGTGCAACACTCATAATTCTATATAGAGTATTAATATCTACATTACCACCAGATACAACGCAGACTACCTTTTCACCATTTGCAGGCTTATATTTCCCTGAAAGTATAGCTGCCGTACTTACTGCACCGGCACCCTCAGAAACAATCTTCTGATTTTCCATCATAAATAATATTGCTTCTGCAATTTCTTCTTCTGTAACTGTGATTATTTCATCAACTGTTTTTGAAATAATATCAAAAGTCAAGTCTCCAGGTGTCTTTACCGCAATACCGTCTGCAATTGTAATGTCGTTAAACGCTGATGTAACTTTTTTTGCATCAAACGAAACCTTCATTGACGGAATATTACAAGTCTGAACACCGATGACCTTAATCTTGGGATTTAATGCTTTTAGCGCTGTTGCAATACCAGCAATAATTCCACCGCCACCGATTGGAACAATAACTGTATCTACATCGCCATCAAGCTGTTCAAATATCTCAAGACCAATTGTTCCCTGTCCTGCAATAACATACTTATCATTAAATGGGTCTAGGAATGTTGCCCCTGTTTCCTTTTGCAATTCTAATGCCTTAGCATAAGCGTCATCATAAACAACACCGTTAAGAACAACATTAGCTCCGTAGTTCTTTGTAGCTGCAACCTTGGAAACTGGCGCATTTGCAGGCATGCATATTGTCGCCTTTATTCCGGCAGCCTTAGCTCCTAAAGCAACCCCTTGTGCATGATTACCTGCGCTAGATGCAATTACACCGGCAGCCTTTTCTTCGTCAGACAGTGTAGCAATTTTATTGCATGCTCCTCTAACCTTAAAAGATCCTGTTCTCTGTAAATTTTCACATTTATAGTAAACTTTAGCACCTGTCTTTTCACTTAGTCTTATATTCTCTAATATTTCTGTCTTAAGAACAACATCTTTAATATTCTCTCGAGCCTGCTTAATATCTTCTAACGTAACTCTCTCCATACTTATAATCTCCTAATAATCTATATAATTTATGTTTTTGTTATCTATTTATTACAACCTTCAAGAATGTTATTCAATAACGATAGTTTCTATAATCTGATCATCAAAAGGACAATCCATTCCATTAGTTTCAACAGAAACAATTTTATCAGCTACTTCAAGCCCTTCTAAAACTTTACCAAAAGATGCATATTGACCGTCTAAATGTGGTGAATCTGCCACCATAATAAAGAATTGAGAACCTGCAGAATTTGGATCCATAGCTCTTGCCATAGATAAAACACCCTTAGTATGCTTTAATTCATTCTTAAATCCGTTCATAGTAAACTCACCATATATTGAATAACCTGGACCACCCATTCCATTTCCGTTCGGACAGCCACCCTGTATCATAAACCCTGGAATTACACGGTGAAATTTTAAACCGTTATAAAATCCTTCATTTACTAATTTCACAAAATTTTCCACTGTCTGAGGAGCTATTTCAGGATAAAGCTCACCCTTCATAACATCTCCGTTTTGCATAGTTATCTTAAATTTATTCATGATTTTCTCCTTTTTTATTTTTAGTCAAACGACATTATATCATATATACACAAAGGCTCCAACAAAAGCCATAATTAATATTATTAACATTGGGTTTATTTTAAATTTCAATGACATAACAACTGTTGATAAAAATATCAAACCGCTAATCCAATCAATATTTACACTTTTTAGCATAAACATAACTGTCGCCGCAATAAGTCCGATACTTACAGGTCTAAGACCATTCAAAGCCCCTCTAACAACAGTAGTTTTTTCGTATTTTTTCAAAAGCTTCATAGCGATTAATGTAAATATAAATGACGGAATTATCACCCCTATTGTAGCCAAAAGTGCACCAAGTATACCGTCCAAATTATATCCGACATATGTTGCCGCATTGACCATAACTGGACCAGGTGAAATCTGGCTTATTGCAACCAAATTAGCAAACTCATTTAAACCCATCCACGAATGTTCATCCACCGTTTGAAAAACAAGAGGTAATGTCGCCATACCTCCACCAAATCCAAACATTCCAATTTTGAAAAATACTCCTAACAACAATAAAGAAGTCATACCTACAAAACTCCTCCTTTATCGCTATAATTATCAGAAGTCTTCACATTATTTTCTTCTTCCGAATTAACAAACTGCTTGTTACACTCTTCTGATAACGAATTATTATTTTCATCTAAAGTCTTTTTATTTTCTAATGCAACGTGTATTATCCCCATCACGGCTGCCACAACGATAATTATGATTGCATTAACACCAAATATGCCCACCGCAGCAAACCCTGCTACCGCCAAGGTCAAACTCCAAACAGTCTTTATGAATTTCCTTGACATATTATACACAACAACAAGCACCAGTGCTGTAACACAGGTCTTCATTGCAGTAAATGCTCCAGTCAAATACTGATTATTATTGATACTCTTTGCGAAAATTGAAAATAAAATAATAATAAAAAATGACGGAACAACTACTCCAAGTACAGCAAGCAAAGCTCCTAATAACCCTGCTTTCTTTTTCCCAATATAGGTGGCAAGGGTTATAGCAATTACGCCGGGAACTGACTGCGATATCGTTACACATTCCATCATCTCTTCTTCAGTTATCCATTGTTTCTCTTTAACAGCAATCTTCTCTACAAGAGGAAGCATAACAACGCCTCCTCCTATAGTGAATAATCCTATCTTTAAAAATTCCCAAAACAGTATAAATTTATTTGTAACCGTCTTTTTCTCTTTCAACAATTTCTATTGCCTTTTTAATTGCTTCATCTGAAGCTAAAATTTCATCAGTAGTTTCTCTTCTTAACTTATATTCAACCTTGTCATCTTTAGCATTTTTGCCAACAACAATTCTTACAGGTATACCAAGCAAGTCAGCATCATTAAACTTAACACCCGGTCTTTCATCCCTGTCATCAAGAATTACTTCAACCTTAGCAGTTCTTAATTCATCATAAATTTTCTTTCCTAGATTTTTCTGGTCTTCATCGTCTGGGTTAATCAATGTAATAATTACATGATAAGGCGCAACAGATATTGGCCAAATAATACCTTTATCATCATGACACTGCTCAATAATTGCAGATAAAGTTCTTGTTATTCCTATGCCATAACAACCCATTACCATAGGTTTTTGAACCTGGTTTTCATCTTTATATACGCAATTCATGCTTTCAGAATACTTTGTTCTTAATTTGAAGATTTGTCCAACTTCAATACCTCTAGCACCCTTAATTTCTCCGCCACACTGAGGACAAATATCTCCATCTTTTAAAACCTTTAAGTCTACAACAATATCACCCTTATAATCTCTACCATAGTTAACATTTAATACGTGATGGTCTGCTTCATTTGCTCCTGCACATAGGTTTTTCTGCCCAACAAGTTCACTATCTACAACCATTACGCAATTCTTTAATCCGATTGGGCCTGTAAATCCACCAACACATCCTGTAACAGAACTCATTTCAGCTTCATCAGCAAACTCAATTGCATGTTCAGGTATATCTAGCGCATTAACAAGTTTGATTAAGTTTAGCTCTCTATCACCTCTTACAAAAGCAGCTACATATCCGTCTTTATTACCTTCATTGTCGAACTTTGTATATAATAACGCCTTAATTGTCTGCTTTTCTTCAATACCTAGGTATTCGCACAAATCTTTAATAGTCTTTGTTCCCGGTGTAAATTTCTTTTCTAGTGGTAATTCAGCAACGCCGTCCTGTGGCTTATCGTCAATACATGCGGCTTTTTCTGTAGTTGCTGCCATGTCACACTTTGTGCAATATACGATATCACTTTCACCAGCCTCTGCTAATGCTTGGAATTCATGACTTCCATCCCCACCGATTGCCCCTGTATCAGCGGCAACAGGTCTAAAGTTAAGTCCACATCTAGTAAATACCTTTGTATATGCATCATACATATCACGATAGCTCTTATCTAAGCCCGCTTCATCTATATCAAATGAATAAGCATCCTTCATAATAAATTCTCTAGATCTCATCAAACCAAATCTAGGTCTAGCTTCATCTCTGTATTTAGTCTGAATCTGATATAAATTAAATGGTAATTGTCTGTATGAGCTAACGTCCTGTCTTACAGCATCTGTAAATACTTCTTCATGAGTAGGTCCTAAGCAAAAATCTCTACCATTTCTATCTTTAATTCTCCAAAGTTCCGGACCATATGCAAACCATCTGCCTGACTCCTGCCATAATTCTGCAGGATGAACTGCTGACATCAAGATTTCCTGACAGTCCTTAGCATCCATTTCTTCTCTAACTATATTCTCAATCTTTTTAACTACCTTGTATCCTAAAGGCATAAAACCATATATACCAGAAGCAAGTTTTTTAATCATTCCTGTTCTTAATAGTAAAATATGACTGGCTAATTCAGCTTCCGCTGGCACCTCTCTCAATGTTTTCAGATACATTTGTGACATTCTCATAATAATTTCTCCATTCTATAAATCATAGCTTAAAGCTATATATTTCACATAGTTATTTATCTAATTGATATTTTATAATTCAATCTCATTGATTAAATTACAATTTTATTTTGACTTATTTCACGCATACTAATCATTAACAAAATTCTAACTTGGCTCTTTCTTTTACTAAGCAAACTGCCATAGAAGAAATACCTTCTTCGCGACCTTCAAACCCTAATCTCTCTGTAGTCGTAGCCTTAATGTTAACATCCTGTACACTAATTCTTAGTACACTAGCAATATTTTCTCTCATATACCCCAAAAGGGGGGCAAGTTTCGGTCGTTGGCAAATTATAGTTGCATCAATATTAGAAATTTCAAAACCCTTTTCAAAAACTTTTCTTCCCACAATCTCCAAGAGTTTCAAGCTATCTGCACCCTTAAATTGTTCATCAGTATCAGGGAATAATTGTCCAATATCGCCCTCACAAATAGAACCTAAAAGAGCATCCATAATGCTATGCACAAGCACATCCGCATCACTATGCCCATCAAGCCCAAGTTCAAACGGTACACAAACACCGCCCAAAACCAGTTTTCTACCTTCTATTAATCTATGAACATCATATCCCTGTCCAATTCTCACGATTTGTAATTTATCCCTTCTTAAATTAATCAAATTTTATTGTATTTTTTATATATCGTTATATATTTTAACACTATTTTTGTATATTGTATGTTATAAATCATCTATTGTAGTAATCTTTATATTTTTATAACTTCCCTCAACAATAGCAACATTAAGCCCTGATGCCTCTACAACACTTGCGTCGTCTGTATAAGTATTACCGACCTTCATATTAGCATAAGCATTAACAATCACTTTATAGGCAAATCCCTGTGGCGTTTGAACTATAAACAAACTATCTCTATCAAGAGTAAATTCCTTTGTTCTTATAGTATCCTTAGGTGTAACACAAGGAATAACTGCCTCATTATCAACTAACCCTTGTAGTACATTCTCGATTACTACATCTGTAATATACGGTCTTGCTACATCATGAATTAGGACAATATCAGCATCTTTATTCTTTAGAAATTTTAATGCATTTTTAACAGAATCTGTTCTTTGATTACCGCCGATTACTAATGAAACGCGATCGATTTTATCTTTTTCTAAATATTTGCTCAATAAATCAGTCACTTGTTTTTTATCTTGTTTTCTTATCACGAGCACTATATCATCAATAAATCTATTTGAAATAAACACCCTTAATGTTTTAATAATCATTGGAACATCGTCTATTACTAAAAACTGCTTAGCTACCTCTGCTCCCATTCTTTTACCACTACCCGCTGCAACAATCACCGCTGTAGTTCTTCTATTTTTAAACATATAATGCCCCTAAAACCTATTCCTACAAATATTTAATTTAGCCTCCGTTTAACAAACTAAACTATTAGTAACTAATTGATGTGCATCTTCTAAATCAATATCTTTAACAAGCATAACTTCACTTTCAAAGATTTTAATTGCATCATCTAAGAGCTTTTTCTCTCCAGGTGAAAGACTTTTTTCCACATTCAAATTGGATAAATTTCTTATAACTTCTGCCAACAAAAAAATGTCACCACTCTGCATCTTTTCTTTATTTTCACGTCTTCTTTTATTCCAATTATCTGGCATTACTGATGAAGGCTCATTCAATGTCCCCATAATATCGTCAATTGTCTTTTGATCAACAATACGTCTCATACCTATATCTTCACATGACTCTACAGGTATCATAACTTTAATGGCACTATGTGAGGTGTAAATTACATAATAATCAATTTCCTCGCCTAAGACATCTTTTCTTTCAATATCTTGGATAATCCCTGCACCATACATTGGATAAAAAATCTTATCTCCAATCTTGTACATTGAATCTCCTTTCTACCACAACATTTTTTCTATCATGGTTTTATACAAATTTATGTATTGACTTCATTTAATTATATTATAAATAGGCTCATTCTTCAAGGAATGCATTCTTATACAAAAAAAGACAAGCATATCGCTTGCCTTAATTACATATTTATCAAATTGGTGCAAATTATTCAGCCATAACATCTTTGCCATCATAGTAGTTGCAATTTGGGCAAACTCTATGTGGAAGTTTTGGTTCATGACACTGAGGACACTCTGATAATCCTGGAGCCTTCATTTTCATATTTGGAGCTCTTCTGCTATCTCTCTTTGATTTAGATGTTTTTCTCTTAGGTACTGCCATTTCTACACCTCCTTGTTTTATTTGTATCTATATATACTTAATTTCAAATTATTTACAACCATTAGAGTATATATTATTCTATAACTTATGTCAACAGTTTGCAATCATAAGCAATTAAAATTATACCTTTTTAAATGAAAACTATACCTCTATATATAAAAATCATTAAATATCTCACCAATTTTACTCGATTTTATCAAGAATATAACTTTACACATAATAAAAATCTGAAATTTGTATAATATAACGATTAACCTTGAACGATTTCTAATGTATCTCTAGCAATTGTTAACTCTTCATTTGTAGGAATTAATACAAGATCAACCTTAGAATCATCAGCACTGATAATTGTTTCCTTACCTCTAACTGCATTCTTTTCTGAATCCAATTTGATTCCTAGTGCATCCATATCCTTACAGATAGCTTCTCTCATACCCATATCATTTTCACCAACACCAGCAGTAAATACGATTGCATCAACGCCATTCATTGCAGCAACATAGCTTCCGATATACTTCTTAACTCTGTAAGCAAACACTTCTAACGCTAATTTAGCTCTTTCGTTACCTTCTGCTTCAGCTGTTTCTAAATCTCTAAAGTCACTTGATACTCCTGAAATACCGAATACACCTGACTTCTTGTTCAATACATTATTTACGCCATCAAGATCTAGACCTTCTTTATTAGCAACAAAGCTAACAATAGCAGGATCTAAATCTCCACTTCTTGTACCCATTACTAAACCTTCTAGTGGAGTAAATCCCATTGAAGTATCAATACAAACACCGCCTTTAACCGCTGCAATAGAAGCACCGTTTCCTAAGTGACAAGTAATAATATTGATGTCCTTAATATCCTTGCCTAAAATTTCTGCACATCTCTTTGAAACGTACTTGTGAGATGTTCCATGGAAACCATATCTTCTTACACCATACTTTTCATAATATTCATAAGGTAATGCATAAATATATGACTGAGCTGGCATTGTCTGGTGGAATGCTGTATCAAATACGCCAACCATTGGAGTATCTGCCATCAATTCCTGACAAGCTGCAATTCCTAATAAGTTTGGAGGATTATGTAATGGAGCTAACTCTGTACACTCCTCTAATGCATTGATAACGTCCTGAGTAATTAATACAGATCCTGCATATTTTTCTCCTGCATGAACTACTCTATGTCCAACTGCTCCAATTTCGCTCATATCAGCAATTACTCCATGCTCTTTATCAGCGATAGCTTCAAGAACAAGTGCAATAGCTTCCTTATGAGTTTCCATTGGCGTTACATTTTTAACCTTGTCCATACCAATTTTTTCGTGAGTAATAACAGCACCTTCCATGCCAATTCTCTCTACTAATCCCTTAGCTAAAAGCACTTCGCCGTTCATGTCTAAAACCTGATATTTTAGAGAAGAACTTCCACAGTTGATAACCAAAATCTTCATTTTCTTTCCTCCATTTTTTTATAAAGACTAAATTAAATCGTCATATAATGAGACTCAAAATCTTTTTATGTCTCACATTAATTATGTCTTAAACTCGCCCTAAAATTATATATTATCACGCCATGTAAATCAAGCACATACAAGTTTCTCATCGCCATCAAATCAGCGTATTACAGGCTTTACAACAAAATCACTTTTCTCGTATATATCGTTATTAGACAATAAATTGTAAATATCTGTCGCAGTTATGTCGTGCCTCATTAAATCCTTTTCTTTTTGTGACACATCTGTATATATAGGTAATTTATTTAATCCCCCACCCTTAATATTTTTCAATAATTGTCTACCCTTATGGTTAAAACCTAAAATCCTGATATACTTAGGTGGTTTTTCATCCTTAGTTAAATTAACAATAATTTGTGAACATATCCTGTTAATCCTAGTATATGTATACCTCTTGCTCTTGACACTCTTAATATAATCGTCAAGAGTATTGCTATATCGCAGTTCACTCAAAAACTTATTTTCAAGCCCCTCGGAAATAGAATATATCCTTTTAAGCTCACACTCCTTAGCAGTCATAAGCTTCGCACGAAGAATATCATAGTATTTCTTCTCATCTAAATATAATTTATCTATATTCTTTTTTAAAATTTCTAAAGCTAAATCAGGCAAAACATTTTTAAGCAACTCACATTGTACTCCAAATTTATTATTTTCAATCATATTTTTATAGACATTATTTGAAGTTGCACTAATCAATGTATTATTTTGAGAATCAAGCATCTCTTGCCAAAACTCCTTAATATATCGCCTAATTGCGCTACCGCTTGCAAACTCAGCGTTGATATTACTATCTAAGTGCCTCGCACCTTTTCTTGTTATTGTTATAGGAATTATACTTGAATCCATTTTTTTCAAAGCTTTCAGATACTCAATTGCCAATATATCGTTAGAATTATTAATAAAGCTGTTAGCAGAATTATTAACATAGTTGTCTACAAAATCATTTCCAAAATCAGCCTCACTAACTTTAACAATTTCTTTAAGACTCTCCTCTAATGCAGCCGGATAAGACAATCCTTTATCCAAATATCTTTGTAATATCTCATTTTTTTCTAATACAATATTTGATATTTTTTTTAATACGTCTATGTCGCCTGTCTCTGCACCAAAAGCTATATAATCGACAACACCTAAAGACTCCAAAATTTCAATTCCGCCTTCAGCAAAATACTGCGCTGAATTACAAGCATAATAAAATGGCAACTCAACAACGAGATCTACACCATTATCGATTGCCATCTTAGTTCTCTCATATTTATCTATAATTGATGGTTCACCACGCTGAGTGAAATTACCACTCATCACAACAACAACTGTATCTGCACCACTTATCTTTTTCGCCTCATTAATGTGATATAGATGTCCGTTATGAAATGGATTATATTCCGCAATTATTCCTAATACTTTTTTATCTTTCACCATCTCTTGCTTCTTGGTTTGTTCTAAATGCCATCTCCTGAATTTCGCCTCTATTCTTTTCAATCTCATCCTCAATATCGGCAAAAGTATTTTCTAGATGCTTATACATCTTATTATACATTTCACTTAAATCATCCATCTTCTCTTGGAAATCAAATAATATTTTATCTACATAATCATAAGTGCTAAGCTTTAACTTTCTTACACTTGCATTGGTGCTATGCATAACCTGTTCAGCTCTTTCCTTTGATTTCACTAATATAGCATCTTTCTCAACTAGTGCATCCGCCTGTCTCTGAGCTTCCTTAACAACAGTTGCATACTCTTCTCTAGCTTCAGTTAAGATTCTATCTTTCTCTGCTTCAATCCATCTAGCTTGCTTAATTTCATCTGGAAGGCTTTCTTCAATTTCATCAATAATCTGACTTACTTCAACAGAATCAATCATTACCTTGCTAGTCAAAGGCACTGATGATGATGTTTCCAAAATTTCTCTTAACTCATCTAATAATTTTGTAGTTTTTATCATTTTAATTTACCCTCCATTACTAATAATATATTTTCAGGAACCAATCCCTTTATATCTCCTCCAAGAAAACAAACTTCTTTCACCATGCTTGAGCTTAGGAATGAATACGCTGGATCCGTCATCAAAAACACAGTTTCCACATTCTCTTTATAAATTTTAGCATTCATCTGCGCCATCTGTATCTCATTATCAAAGTCCAACATACTCCTAAGCCCTCTGATAACCATATTAAATCCATTTTTATTCACATAATCCGCCAATAGTCCCGAAAAAGAGTCCACCTTTACATTTGGCATATCTTTAACTGCCTCTCTAATCTGCTCCACTCTTTCCTTCGAAGAAAAAAGTGGTGTTTTTTGCGGATTTTCAATAACCCCAATAACGAGTTCATCACAGAATTTGGACGCTCTTGTAACTATATTCTCATGACCCCTCGTCAAAGGATCAAAAGATCCCGCATAAAGCGCTTTTATCATTAAATACTCCCCTCAAAATGTATCATTATCTACTCATAAAAAGATAATGCAATTTTACCATATTTTTTACTCTTATATTTACTAAATCTGCCAATTTCTTCTGGTAAAACTGTATGATTTGAGTGCTCCACAACGATTATTCCATTTTCTGACATAATTTCTTCAGAAGCGATTATTTCTAAAGCTTCTATCTCCAAATCATTTTCATACGGCGGATCCATAAATAAAATATCTATTTTCTTACCTATTCTATTTAATCCCGCTCTAAAATCGCCCTTTAAAACCTGGTACGGCTCTTCTATTTCGCATTTTTTAATATTACCTGAAAGAAGTTTACATGCTTCGTTACTCGCCTCTATAAAATAGCATTCCTGAGCTCCTCTAGATAAGGCTTCTATGCCTATTCCGCCACTTCCAGCAAACACGTCGCAAAAAACTGCACCATCAATATCCATCTGCAAAATAGAAAACAGTGCTTCTTTTACTTTATCCGATGTCGGTCTTGTCTCATCGTTCCACGGTGATTCTAATCTTCTTCCTCTATATTTTCCAGTGATTACTCTCATTATCTCTCCTTTTTGTAGTATTATTTTCGATTTATAATGTTATTTCTGTTTTTTCGTTAAACATCTTAGATATCTTATCGCCTAATTTTGTATTATTCTTCAAATTCAAATACATACTATCATCTTTTTTTAAATACTCGATATCATTCTTAACTATATCTAATATATCCTTATACTTAATCGCCATCATTATCTGCATATCAGGCAATCCATGCTGTCTTGTTCCGAAAACTTCTCCAGGACCTCTCAACAACAAATCTTGCTCAGAAATATAAAATCCATCCGTAGACGTCTTCATAATATCAAGTCTTTTTCTCGCTATATCCCCATTCTTTTGGCTTACTAAATAGCAATAAGATTGCTTTGTCCTTCTACCAACTCTTCCTCTTAACTGGTGTAACTGCGCAAGTCCAAATCTCTCCGCATTTTCAATAACCATTATGCTGGCATTTGGAACATCAACTCCAACTTCTATAACTACTGTAGAAATCAATATATCTACTTCACCTTTTACAAATCGACTCATGACTATATCTTTTTCTAGTTTAGGCATACCTCCGTGTAAAACACTGATTTCAACACTTCTCTGCTCAGCGCCAATTTTAACTTTTTTATACAAAACACAGAGTTCATTATAAATATTATCGGTAGCATTCACACCTTCTAAATCATCACTTTGATTAATCAAAGGAACTACAATATATACTTGACCACCCGATTCGATTTCTTCAATTAAATTATCCAATAATCGTTTTCTATCCGTCTTATTTTTTACTAGTACTGTATCAATCTTTTTTCTTCCACTAGGAAGTTCATCGATTACAGAAATATCTAAACCGGCATACAAAAGAACCGTCAACGTTCTCGGAATTGGTGTAGCAGTCATCAATAAGATATGTGGAATACAACCCTTGTTACTCAATGCCTCTCTTTGTTTAACGCCAAATCTATGTTGCTCATCTATAATTGCCAATCCGAGGTTATTAAATTCAACCCTTTCCTGTATTAGAGCGTGCGTACCGACAATAACATCTGCATCTCCACTCTTAATAGCTTCAAGAACTTCTCTTTTTTCTTTCGCTTTCATCGACGAAACAAGCAATACTGTCTTAAATCCATATCGTTCAAATACTAGCGACATATTATTGTAATGTTGTTTAGCTAAAAGCTCCGTAGGAGCCATGAACACTGTTTGATAGCCGCCTTTTACACTTTGATACATAGCAACTTGAGCAACCGCTGTCTTACCACAACCAACGTCTCCTTGCACCAATCTATTCATCTGCACACCTGATGCCAAATCAGAAGAAATTTCATCAACAACTTTCTTTTGAGCAGCTGTTAGCTCAAAATCTAAATCATCAATAAATTCACTTGTATCAATATCAATAACCGGACTATTTTTTTTCTCGTTATCAAAATCATCTAACCCAAGTTGCATCACAAACAGGTCTTCATAAATTTTTCTATATTTAGCTGCTTTCAAAAAATTCTTATCTTTTGGAAAGTGTATATTTTGATACATAAAATCTGATGAACAAAGACCATTTTTCTCAGCAATTGTTATAGGTATAAAATCTCCATATAAAGAATCAGCATTATCTTTGGTCTTGCCAAGCATATCCATAACCGATAAAACATACTTTTGAAATTCTTTTTGAGATATACCTTTTGGCAACAGGTAATACGGAACAATACTTCTCTTAAAATCTTCTACCTTTATTATCTCTGGATGTACTATTTGTAAGCTATTGCCATTGCTGCTAACTAGTCCATAAAAATAAAATTGTTGATTTGTCTTGTACACATTTGCAAGATATGGTTGATTAAAAAACACACAATCTAGTTCAGTTTTACTCTCATCAACAACGATAAATCTGACAACCCTTTTCCCTCGTGTAAAGTTATTTTTAATAACCTTTAAAATCCTAGCTTTAATTAATGATTTTCTTCCCTCTTCTAGTTCGCTTATTTTCGTAACGTATCGTCGATCTTCGTAACTATTAGGAAAATAGTCTAAAATATCATGTAGATAATATATTCCGATATCTGCAAGTAAATCAGCTTTCTTTTTCCCTATTCCCTTTAAACTACACACACTATCCTTAAGCATCATACCTCTTTTGAATCACTATATTTCTCTGAGCTATCTTTTTCGCAACGACGGCAACAACATTAACTGTTATTTTATTCGCCTTAACACCTAACGATTTTTCTAATGCAACACTTACCTTATCTAAAATTTCATTAGCTTTTTCATTTATACTTATACCAAATTTAAACGCCACTTTTATATCGACAATGAAACCTTCATCTTCTTTAGTTGTTTGGATAATTCCATCTGTATTTATTTTTCCTTTTTTAGGAAAACTAGAAACGTTCTTTTTATTACTATTTAAAATATATATTTTCTCTATATCAACTAACTGCCTAAAAACTATATTATTTACAGTATCCGCATTAATAGTAATTTTACCGTATTCTGTTTTTAACTTATAAACACTGCTCATCTTGAATCAACCTTAATTTCATTTATAAATATCCATATATTATTATTTTATTATAACACAAAAAACACCCACCTCAGCATACGCCAAGGTCGGTGTATAATTCAAACGAACACGGTTAATAATTAATTAGCACGAGTGATTTTGTTTGATCTTATGCATTTTGTACATACGTTAGCTCTTCTTGCTGTCCCGTTGTCATCAATTCTTACTGACTGGATATTAGCATTCCATTTTCTCTTAGTATGTCTATTTGAATGTGATACATTATTGCCAGAAACCTGACCTTTTCCACATATTTCGCACTTTCTTGACATTTGCAAAACCTCCCTTTCATATATCGTATCTCTTGCATAAACGCAAGCGTATTTTTAAATCGAACAAAAGACATTTTATCATAGCTAATCAGCTATTGCAAGCATTTAAGTAATATTATTGTTTTTATTGTTCCCCTATCATATTCAAAATGTTTACCACAATACTTTCTCCATTTGTAATCTCGACACTTATTGGAACAAATAAGTTATTCTTTATTTTAGGAGCAATCTGTGGAGCTGAACTTTCTAAAAGCATACCGCCAGATTCCTGTTCAAATCCCGCCTTCTCTAAAAGGCTGAAAAGCGCTTTATTCTGATCTGCATTAGTTTTATCATCCATCTTCCATATAGATTTTCTCTCTGTAGTATTAATTGTAAAATCAGAAAGAACTGCAACAGCCTTAATATCTCTATCTAGTTTTGTCTTAATATCTTTTGTTGCATATCTACCCATAACGCCGACACTAATTCCTCCTGAAGAACTTATGCGACTTATCGCGGTAACGCCAGTAATATCACCTTCAAAATCCTCTTCTGACGTTGCATAAACTCCATCAACTAAAGTATATAAAACCGATAAGATCTTTGCTGTTTGATTGTAATCATACACCAAGTCAGGCACTGATACTTCACTATATGTAAATTTTGCATTAGAATTATTATCTTTTCTTTCAGTGAAATCTTTTTTCTCTCGCTCAAGTTTCCTTTCAACTTTTTCTTTAACGCTTTTATCTCCAACAAATACAAGTTTCACCTTATTAGCAAAGTTATTTATCTCTCCATCAGACTCAAATTCTGCAATCTCAATATTAACGCCCGCTGAATTCAAATCTGAAAGCATGTTCCCGACAAAAGTTATTGGATTTATGTCCTTCTTTGATCTAATAGCACTATCAAAAGCTGATAGCCCACTAATTTCAACACTGTACGCAGTATTACCCGCAGGTCTAGACTTCTTCATATCGTATGTCAGCTTATATTCTGTAGTTCCCATAGATGATGTATAGAATCTATTTTTTGACGTATTAACCAAAGATAAAACTCTATATCCTTCAAAATAACTTTTGTCCAGTTTTTCAACAGCAGAATTCAAGGAATCTTTATACGATAAAATAAGTCTAATCTCACTGTTTTTTTGTAAATTCTTAGCAGTGGATAAAGCTATTGCAAGCTCATCACCAGATATAGTCTTACTATTTCCAAAATCACATTGTAATACATATTTATATTTAGCCTTACCTTCAGATTTTATATCTATAATAAGATTTTCATCTACAATTTTTATCTTACCAATATTTGCATTTTCAATAATCTCTTTGACACCTTTAACGGTTTGTTCTCGTGTATTATCTGATTTGATAACTGCATTTATATCATCGTAAAACTGATGCATATCCTTTTTTACGCTATGTTCCAAATCATAGTTATTACCACAAGAAGTTAAAAATATACTAATTACAAGGATTGTTACCAATACGAAGTACTTTTTACTAATATTTAATTTTTTAAGCGATAATCTATCAAACATCTTGTTGCCTCCAGTTATAAAATTCTGCCCTCTTCTTCATGCTTTTTCTTTGCCTCATTGCAATCTCTTCTAATAGCTTCACTTAACCTCTCTATAGAGTCAAACTTAACTTCATCTCTCATTTTTTCTATAAATTCAACCCTTATATTTTTCCCATATAACTCTTTATCAAAATTAAATATATGAGTCTCAATATTTTTACAATACTCACCTATTGTAGGTTTCCTACCCACATTAGTAATACTTGGATACACAACATTATTATATATACACAGTGTTCTGTATACTCCGTTTGGCGGACTTGCCATACCGTCATCAATATTTAAGTTTGATGTTGGGAATCCAATCGTTTTTCCTAATCTATTCCCTACTACAACTTCGCCACCAATAGAATAATATCTACCTAATAATGCTCTGCATTTTTTCATGTTCCCAATTGTAATATTTTCTCTAATTAATGATGAGCTTACAACCTCTCCATCTACTGTAAATGGCTTTGCAACATGCACACTAAAATCTTTCTCACTTCCTTGTTTAATCAAAAGTTCTACATTGCCCTTGCCTTTATAACCAAAGTTGTAGTTAAAGCCACACATTATCCCTTTTGCATTAAGGATATCAATCAAAATTTTATCTATAAAATCTTCTGGTGACATCTTCATCATAATACTATCAAAAGGTAGATTAAAGTAATAGTCCACACCAAGACTCTCAACAATTCTCTGTTTATCTTCCTGATAAAGAATATTTTTTATCCCTTTCTCACCTTCAACAAGATTTCTCGGATGGTTGGAAAATGTAAATATCGCACTCTTCACTCCATCTTCTCTTGCATCTGCAACAGCTTTTTTTATAATTCCTTGATGCCCCAAATGGATACCGTCAAAGTTTCCAAGCGCAACAATACATGGTTGAATATTTTTTATTTCATCTAAAGAATTAAAAATTATCATCTTCTATTTTCTTTCTATCTAAAATTGTTTTTTTATGTCTTCTACAAGCATCTTCACTATATCGTGTCTCGGTAGCTCTGATGAAAATCCAGCAGCCCTTGTATGACCACCTCCACCAAATTTCTGAGCTATTCTAGCTACATCTACAAAGTTCTTAGATCTCATAGAAACTTTTATTTTTTTGTCTTCTTCCTCTTTTAACAATATAGCTACTTCTACAGTATATATTTTCCTTAATTTCTCAACGATTCCTTCACTATCTTGCATCTCACAGCCACATTCAATTAATTGCTCCTGTGAAATACTCGCTACAGCTACTCTATTTCTCAAAAACATATTTGTCCTTGATAACACTTCACTATGCAGCTTAATTTTCTGCACAGTATCAGTAGAATAAATATGATTATTTATATCATCAAATGTATCTCTAATCTCATATAATTCTGAAGCTATTTGATGCGTCTTTGTCGTTACATTTGAATATGTGAAGTTTCCTGTATCTGTAGCTAATGCCGTATAAATCGCTATAGCTATCAGCTCATCAATTTTTACTTCAAACTCCTTAATTAAATCAAAAATTATTTCTGCAGTTGCTGCCGCCTTTGGCTCAACGACATAATAATCCGCATCCGGCATTGCTGTCTTATGATGATCTATAGCAAGTCGTAATATGGCTTCATTATATACTCCCTCAAAAGCAGGAAATCTCGTAATATCTGAACAGTCTACAGCAATAGCTACATATGATTCTGTTAACCATTGACTCTCAATATCCAAACTTTCAACAACAATGCAAGAATTATCTAAATGAGTTAAATTATTTGGAACTTTATCATTTAAGAGAATTTTTACATTCTTATTCATTTTTGCCAAAGAAAGAGCAAGTGCAACACTTGAACCTAATGCATCACCGTCAGGTCTTACATGTGGCAACAGAACAAAATTGTCATTTTGTAATATTAAATTCTTTATTTCTTTTAACTGTTCTAAATACATATTTTCACTCTTTTTGTATAATAATCCAGCTACATACTCATAATTAATTATAGCAACTACAAACTATTGATTAATTCGTCAATATGTCTACCATTTTCCAGAGAAATATCTTTTTTAAATGATAATTCAGGAATATGTCTAAGCTTCATTTCTCTTGCAATAGCTTTCTTCAAGAAACCTTTAGATCTCTGAAATGCATCAATAATCTGCGCATCAAGTTCATCTATATTCTTTTCATCCTGAACACCTAGAGGAATAGCTGTAAAATATACAGTCGCATAACTGCCATCTCTAGTTACATCAACAGCAGTTATACTAATCATATTTTCTTTTAACGTCGTATCCTTTATTTCTCTCGCAAGACAATTACTCAATATCCTCTGTATTTCAGCACCCATTCTTCCAGTTCTAAAATTATTCGCCATTAATCTCTTGCAACCTCCTGCATCTTGAAGCACTCAACAATATCACCTTCTTTAATGTCGTTATAATTTTCTATACCGACACCACATTCATATCCTTGAGCAACCTCCCTAACGTCGTCCTTAAATCTCTTTAACGACGAAAGCTTACCTTCATGAACAACGATACCGTCTCTTACAATACGCACACTAGAATTTCTTTCAATCTTACCGTCGGTAACATATGCACCACCAATAGTTCCAACTGAAGGAACCTTGAATGTATCTCTAATTTCCATTTGACCTAAAACTACTTCAACAAACTCAGGATCTAGCATACCCTTCATAGCATTTTCTACATCGTCAATAATATTGTAGATTACCCTATAAGTTCTAAGCTGTACATTTTCTCTATCTGCGATAGATTGAACGCTTGAGCTTGGTCTTACGTTAAATCCGATAATTACTGCTCCCGACGTACTTGCAAGAGTTACGTCTGACTCAGTAATCGCACCTACGCCAGAGTGAATAATATTTACTCGAACATTTTCGTTTGATAATTTTTCAAGAGAAGCAATAATAGCACCCACGGAACCCATTACGTCACCCTTAATTATCAAATTAAGATCCTTAACTTCGCCTTCTTTAATCTGATTAAACAGTTCTTCTAAACTTGAGCTTGCATTTCTAGCCAAAATCTCTTCTCTCTGCTTTTGCTGACGAGAAGATGCAATTTCTCTAGCTGTTTTATCATCTTGAACAATATTAAAATCATCACCAGCCGCAGGAACTTCAGTTAAACCTAAGATTTCTACCGCAGTAGCAGGCGTAGCTTTCTTAATAGTCTTACCCTTAAAGTCAGTCATCAGTCTGATTCTTCCTGATGTATTACCAGCAACAATACTCTGACCACTCTTAACAGTACCATTTGCAACAAGAAGTGTCGCTACAGGACCCTTAGATTTATCAAGTCTAGCTTCAATTACAGTACCAAGACCAAGTCTTTTAGGATTTGCCTTAAGTTCTAAAACTTCTGCCTGTAACAATACCATTTCAAGAAGATTTTCAATACCTTCACCAGTCTTCGCCGAAACAGGAACACTGATTACATCTCCGCCCCAATCTTCAACAAGTACATTGTTTTCAGCGAGGTCTTTCTTAACTATATCAGGATTTGCACCAGGCTTGTCCATCTTATTTATTGCTACGATAATAGGAACCCCTGCTGCCTTAGCATGACTTATAGACTCTATAGTCTGCGGCTTAACTGAGTCATCAGCCGCAACCACTAATATAGCAATGTCTGTAATATTCGCCCCTCTAGCACGCATCGCAGTAAACGCTTCGTGACCAGGAGTATCTAAGAATACAATTCTCTTACCATTTAATCTAACTTCCGAAGCTCCTATATGCTGTGTGATACCACCAGATTCCTGTGCAGTTACATTAGTTGTTCTAATTGCATCTAGAAGCGAAGTTTTACCGTGGTCAACGTGTCCCATTACCGTAATAATAGGCGGTCTTCCAACTAAGTCTTCTTCCTTATCTTCAAATACTTCAAGTCCCTCTTCTACAACTTCTTCTTCAACCTTGCCAATAACAATACTAATACCCATCTCTTCACTTAATATCAATGCTGTATCTTCATCAAGTGTAGCGTTAAGGTTTGTAACTATACCTAGCTTCATAAGTGCCATAATTGCACTAGAAACTGAAATACCTACCTGCTCACAGAATCCTGCAATAGTAATAGGTATATTAATTACCTTAGTACCAGTAGGAACTTCCTGGATTTCTTCAACCTCTGGTTCTATATCTTTAGCCTTCTTATACTTCTTCTTAGCCTTCTTTTCTAGAGATTGTTCACCATAATGGAATTCATCATAATGGCTTTGCTTCTTTCTTCTCTTACCTTGATCTTCTCTATCCTTTAATTTTTCTTTATCTTTTTTCTTAGATTTTTTAGATTTTCTATCTTCTTTTTGAGGCATAGCAACATCAGCAAAGTTATTTTCCTTCACATTATCTCTATCGTTATCTCTACCCTTAAAATCTTTATTACGTTCCTTATGAGACTTATCTTTCTTTGTCTTATTCTGCTTTATTTTGCGCTCTTTTTCTTCTTGTTTTATCTGATCAGCAGTCTTAATAACCTTGATTCTAACCTTTGGTTTTTCTTCCTCAGCCTTTTCTTCTTGCTTTATCTTTTTCTCGGCATCTACAACTTTCTTTGTAGCAACTTCTTTTTCCGCTTCTTTCTTTACTTTAGAAGTATCTTTTGTTTTAGATTCTTTAATTGTTTTTATAGAATCATTTTCTATTTTTTTCTCTTTCGCTACATCCTCAGCTTTTTTTACAATCTTGACTCCATGTGCTTTTTTCTCTTCTACGGCAACCTTTTTGTCAATTTTTTCTTCCTTAACTGTAGATTTAACACCATCGGATATAGCATCCTTCTCTGTTTTTAGCTCTACTACTGCAGACGCAACTTCTTTTTTTGTTTCTGCAACTTCTACTACTTCACTCTTATCAAGTTCAATCTTTTCTTGTTGCTTTTGCATATCTGCTTTTTTCATTGGAACAGCAGTTAACTTCATTCCTCCTGGTAATGCATTTTTCTTCATAGCCTTACCCATTGGTAACTCTTTTTCAATATTTGTATTTTTTTTCTTAGATAACTCTTCTACTTCCGTAGCAGTTCCAGCACCTAAACTTAACGATTTTTCAATCTTTATCGCTTCTTCTTCTGTAATAGAGCTATTTGCCGCCTTTGCAACAACTCCCAATTCACTCGCCTTGTCTAGAACTTCTTTACTTTTTATACCTAACTTTTTTGCTAAATCACTTACTTTTATTTTCATCTAGACACCTCCTTTATTTCATATTACAAACTTCATTATAGATAGCCTCTGACAGATTATCATCCATCACTCCATATGCTACAGACCCCTGATTTCCAGCTATTTTCCCAGTTTCTATACTATCACCATAAAACACAATTTTAGTTTTCGTAGTTTTCGCAACACTCTCTAATTTATTTTTAGTATCTGCCGAAACATCTTCTGAAACAACTAGAATTCGAATTTTTCCAGCTTTCATCTTGCTTATACAAGCCTCTGTACCTAGAGCCAACTTATTAGATTTTCGTGCAAATCCAATATAGCTATCTATTTTATTGTTCTTTCTGAACATATTGTTCCACCACCTCTTTAATGGCATTTATCTCTTCTTTAGCAACAAGTCTCTTGCAAACTCTATTAAAAGCTTTTTTCTTAACAGCTTTATCAAAGCAATCTCTACATTTACATAAATAAAAGCCCCTGCCTACCGTTTTTTTAGATTCAAGAGATAATTTATTGTCGCTATTGACGCTAATTCTCAAAAGTTCACTTTGAAGTTTTGATTCACCGCATCCAATACATTTTCTTAAAGGGTAACTATCTCTTCTTCTTGACATTGCCCGTTTCTTTCCTCTTCATCTTGAGTATGACTCTTAATATCAATCTTCCATCCACATAGTCTAGCCGCCAATCTTACATTTTGTCCTGATTTTCCGATAGCTAACGATAACTGATAATCTGGAACTACTACTCTAGCACTTCTTTCTTCTTCATCAATCTCAACAGTTTCTACCTTTGCCGGACTTAGAACATTACTTATCAGCATAAATGGATCATCGTCCCAAATGATTATGTCAATCTTTTCGTTATAAAGCTCATCAACAATGTTTTGTACTCTATTTCCTCTAGGTCCTACACAAGCTCCTAATGGATCAATATCTTCACTTTCTGTGTAAACAGCAATCTTAGTTCTAGATCCCGCTTCTCTTGCAATGCTCTTTATCTCAATTATTCCTTCTTCTATTTCCGGAACTTCCATCTCAAATAGCTTTCTAACTAAATCAGGATGAGATCTTGAAAGTCTAATATGTGCACCCTTGTCATCACTCTTTACATCTGATAAATAAACTTTAATTTTATCCCCTACAGCAAATCTCTCGCCTTGCACCTGTTCTCTTGCCGGAATTACTCCCTCTGCTCCGCCGATATCAACAACAATATTGCCTCTGCTAATTCTTACAACTTTACCAAGAAGCACTGTTCCTTTTTTATCTTCAAATCTGTCCACAATAAGCTTTTTTTCTGCTTCTCTTATCTTTTGAACTACAGTCTGTTTCACTGATTGTGCTGCAATTCTACCAAATTCATTTGGTGTTACTACAAAGCTAACTAAATCACCAACTTCATAATCCGGATCAATTTCTTTTGCATCCTCTAACGCAATTTGTAATGTATCATCTAAAACTTCGTCTACAACTTCTAGTGACACATACACACTGATTTCCCCAGTTTCTTTATCAATATATGCATTTACATCAACATTTGGATTGTCTGCATAATTTTTTCTGTAAGCCGTAACTAGAGCACTTTCTACAGCTTCAAAAATTACTTCCTTATCAATCCCTTTTTCTTGTTCTAGCATTTCAATTGCCGAAATAAATTCCTTATTCATGAATTTTCATATCCTCCATTCTATATTTCAACTACAAGCCTAGCTTTAGCAATTTTATCTCTTTCCAGTAATAATTCTGCGCCATCTTCCTTCTTTACTAAGTAACCTTTATCAGATACTTCCACAAGGTTCGCTTTGAATTTTTTACTTCCTTCAACCTGTTCATAAAGCTTAAAATCTATCTTTGAACCTACATATTTACTATAATGCCAATCTTCTATCAGTTGTCTATCAAGCCCCGGTGACGAAACCTCTAAGTAGTAATTTTGCTCTATAAAGTCTTTTTCATCCATAATGTCGCTTAAGTATCTACTTACTGACTCACAATCGTCTAGAGATATCCCCCCTTGATTCGTGTTCGGTTTATCAATATATATCCTTAAAAACCAATCTTTTCCCTCTTTCACATATTCCAAATTCCATAGGACTAACTCTCTTTCCTCAATAAAATTTTGTAATATGTCTCTCACTTCATCTGTAATTTTCTTTTTTGCCACTAACTTTCTCCATTTCAATACATAATCAATTATTCATGCATTAACTTTTTTAAATAAATTTTATTTTTACTCATATAACACGAAAGAGTGGACTTACGCCCACTCTCCCTGTAAAAGTTCTAGTTCCTCGAATAGCATATCAAATTTTCTTTATGATTACAAGTTTTTATTGTTTTTTCTTTTAGCGAGTTAAGTGTCAGCAGTCAGTTGGAAACTTTTAGCAAAACAAATAGAGCTATCTAAGCAAAATCTATGTTTTCAAAGTTTGATAAAAATTCTTGTCATTTGATAAATATTAAGTAAATTCCAATAATAATTAAACTAATACCTAACACTAAATCAAATATACCGACTTTTTTAGCGTATGCTTCTTTTTTTCTTCCTGCTTTAAAATCCGTTTCAAATCCGTTAATTAAATTATAGCGCTTTTTAAAATAAATTAAATATCCATAGATTGTGCCAGCAATTCCGATAACTATTAATAAAACTTTCGCAATTATCATAAATCGTCTCCATTAATTAAACATTTCTACCATAGGTTTTATTTCTTAAAATCACATATGTTGAAATAATTTTCTAAAAATGACTTGAATATAATTAGATAATTAAGTCCAAATTTTTAAACTTATCTAAAACTTCTTCTAATTGATTCCATATTATATCCGTTCCGCCAATATCTGTAGACTCGATATTAACCGGCATAATAGGGTCGTGAAGAGATTTTCTTAATAATGCCCACCCGTTACCGTTTTCTTTGTTAAAGTTTATTCTTATGCCTTCGTAATTTGGCAACTCTAGCGAGACTTTGTCAGGATTATCCTTTACCCAAACACCTACCGCTTTAAGTATTTCATCTGCATAAGCAGAAAAATTATTATCGTTAATAGGCAATCTTTTCTCAATGCTTTCTGCCGGATGTTGTAATTTGCTCAAAACACCGGATAAAGTACGCCCTTGTTTTTTTAACAAGGCTGTCTTGATTACTATTTTGGTAGCCAAATATGCACCGTCATCAAGAAAATAATTTTCTAAAAAGGCTGCGTGTCCCGAAGTTTCTATTGCCAATGGTGAAAATTGCCCGCTTTCATTTAATTCAATAGATTTATTAATAACATTTTTATAGCCTCTTTTAAACCTAAGATGTTCAAATCCCATCTCTTTGGTTATAAAATCTGTAAGTTCATTAGATGTTATTGAATCGGTCACAATTATAGGTTTATCATCGCAATTTAACGAACTATCAGTCACAAGAAGTGCTGCCATCGCTACAATACTGTTTTTATTTATTGCATTGCCAAGTTCATCTACAGCACTCGCTCTATCGACATCTGTATCAAATATCAGTCCCAAATCCGGCTTGTATTCTTTAACAGCATTACAGATTGAATCCATAGCCTCCTTATTTTCCGGGTTTGGTATATGGTTCGGAAAATTGCCGTCCGGCTCAAGAAATTGACTACCATCTATTTTTGCACCTAACGGTTTTAAAACTTTTTCAGCATAAAAGCCCCCTGCACCATTTCCGGCATCAACAAGAATATGCAAATTATTTAATACTAATCTGTCATTAATTGTGTTTACAATTTTATCTATTCCCTTATTTACTAAACCGGCAGTGAGAGACGGCGTTTTGCCGGATTCTCTTCCTGTTTCTTTCGCTATGCCTTCGATTATCTTATTTTGCAAATGCAATGCATATAAATTCATAAGATTAACTCTTTTGTAAGGCTCAATGGAAGATGCCGAAATATCATCAATAGCGATAGAATTATCTTCAGCGATAGAGTTGTCTTCTTTATCTGTTAAAGTTTCGGCATAACTAATAATATCTTTTATGTCGCTCTTATCAAGCCCGCCATTTTTATCAAAATATTTAAAACCGTTTCGATTTGACGGAAGGTGTGATGCCGTAATCATAATAGCTCCATCAGCTTCTATTTCCGGAAATATCGTAGACATAAACATTGCCGGAGTAGAGGACAATCCGGAGCTGAAAGATATAGAACCTGTTGTATTTAATAGCTGAAATATATAACCTTCGAGCTTTTCACCGGAAAGTCGGGAATCTCTGCCGACACATATAGATAAATCTTTAATTTCTTTGCCTGTCTTGTCGGAAAGCCATTTAACAAATCCGTATGTCAATGAGTATGTTTCTAATTTCCCAAGCGTAACAGGTTGATCTTCAATCAATGGCAACGCAACACCTCTGATGTCACTCCCGTTTTGTAGTTTATGTAAATTCATATAATACCTCTTTATCTATAATATCTTCATTAAAAATATTTTGTATATTTATATTATTATACATTTTAATGCCGATTAAGACAAAGATACTCTTTAGATTTTGCTCATTGCACCATAATTGACAACTACAATATAATTGCCGTTATCACTGTCTTGGACAACAAGAAGGACATCGGCTGAGATTACTTGAAGTAAAGATTGCTAATACTGTACTGATACTGCTATAATAATTTAGTTTTTAAACCTCTGAATAAAAAATTTAAAAATATTATGAAAATAAAAACCGGTTAACTTTTTAAAATTAACCGGCTTTGTAATTTAATTAAATTCAATCCCTATAAACTGATATTGAATATTGTTATTTATGAGTTCTTTAGGGTTTTCTACAAAATAATTCAACTCATTCATAGGACGGTTTGTGTTAAATGATTCTTGCATTTTATTCCGCACTTTTTCTATGCTCGCCTGTGTGCCGCTTAACTTTATTATGAGCGGTATAAATTGATTTTTTGATATTTTTTGATAGCCCTCTGTTAGCAGTACCGTCGGTGCATTAGAATAAGAAATTTTAGAATCGTCTTTATATTTCCCTCCCGGAAAATCTTTGTCCTTTAAGGTTGTTGCAGTAGAAAACAAAATTTGGTCATTAGACTTAAAAGTTCCGAGGAAGAATTTAATAGGCTTATCGTATTCTAAATAATTATCTTTAGCAAGCTCATTTTTTGTCCATTTGCCGTTAACATATTTGAAACTTATCAAGCTCACCGACTTAATATCCTTAGTTATATTGTATTCACCTAATTGATAATCAATATCCTCGGCAATTGGCTCAGTTATCAATTTTATATCTTGATTTTCAACATTTTTAAGGTTGAGATTTAATTCCATGGACTTTGCCGACGGGAGATTAGCTTGAGAATCGTCACTTATAACACCAAGTTGCGCCCTGTCTCCACAGCTCGTAAAAATCACTGCCCCTATGAGCAACAGGAGGACTGCAAATAAATATTTTCTAATACCACATATACGCATAAACATGTTGTTTCACCCTCGCCCTTTTCTTCTTTTTATCTAATTCTAATAAATCGACTCTATTATCTGCCTTCAAGTGATATACAATACCAGTTGGAATACCATAAAGATTATGTGTTCTTGCTGTAGCATAACCTTCTACATTAATATCATGACCTACAACAGGAGCAGAAGAATCTGTTACTTTAAAAGAAGACGACATTTTCCTTAATGTTATAACTGTTGTATATGCAGAACCTGAAACATATCTCACATTTAAACCAGCATTAGAAATTTTATAATGATTAGTAGTTTCTAAGATTAATCTTCCATCAACTAAAGAGTGAACAAAAATTCTTGATGTATATTTCCTACTACCATAATCTTTATATCCAGTAAATTCAACAGTGTGAGAGTTACTACTAGCTCTCGTTTCAATATTTGATTCTTTTTCAGGGATATCAGTGGCTTCAATTTTTAATGTTTCACCATTTGACAAAACGAATTCTTTAGTTAATGTATTTGTATTCGATGGTATAGAAATTCCATGAGATAATTTATTATTAATTTCTGACAATAAAGTACGTCTATAGATATTTTTTGCTCCATCAGAAAGATTAGTATTCAATTGTTTTAGTCTTTTTAAATCATTTGAATTATTAACATCAATTGTTTTCACCTGATTAATATAATCGTCATATTCATGAACAGTATTTTGAATAGATGATGGTATAACCATTATTTTAGAATTGATATTTTGAGCATTAACGGACAATTTAGGCATTAAGCTACAAACTATTAGTACAGATAAGATTAGTAATGGTAACTTAATGAGTGGTATTTTGTTTATTTTCATAACATAACCTCCTCTAAATAATTAAATTAACTTAATTAAATTAAAGCACACGACTATATAATTGTCAATAATTTATCAACTCCTGTCTATGACAACTTAGATTTCTCCCACAAAATATCAATAGGAAAAAATACAAATATTTTGAATTAGTTAATCAGAGATTTAAATCAAAGTGCCTTTTCAAAAATTTCCAAAATTTGCTCCTTAGTTAATTCCACATAATTGTTAACCATACTCTTTGCCGCCTTAGTAGCCATAATATCAAAATTCTCTTTATCTATGCCAACCTCTCTCAAAGTCATAGGTATATCAAGCGACTTGAAATACTCTTCCATTCTGTCGATTCCGTCATTCGCCATCTTAAATTTATCTTCAATATAAGGAATATCCCAAACATTATGAGCAAATTCACAAAATTTCTCAACAGTTATATCACTTAAAACCGCTCTCATCCAATGAGGTGTAATTATAGCAAGTCCCACACCATGTGTAATATCATAATAGGCTGAAAGTTGATGTTCTATAGGATGTACTGTCCAATTAACCTCGTTTCCAAGCTTAATAAAATCATTAATCGCCCAGCTACTTGCCCACATAAGATTTGCTCTAGCTTCATAGTTTGTAGGTTCTTTAATAGCGATAGGAGCAAACTCTATAACTGTCTTTAATAACGCTTCACAGTTTCTAACATTCATATATGTATTAACATTTGAAAAGTATGACTCCAATATATGAGATATTATATCTGCGCTTCCAGCCGCTGTCTGATATTTGGAAACTGAATAAGTATAAGTTGGATCCATTACAGAAAATACCGGTCTAACAAGCTCTGATTTAAAACCTATTTTATCATTTTTAGTCATATCGCTTATTACCGCTGCAACGTCCATTTCAGAGCCTGTAGCGGCCAAAGTCAACACACTTGCTACATACAAACTATCTTTTATCTTTCTACCGTCAAGCACTATATCCCACGCATCGCCATCATATTTAGTAGCTCCTGCAATAGCCTTAGCGCAGTCTATTGTAGAACCTCCACCTACGGCTAAAACAAGCTTTACATTTTCTTTCCTACATAGGTCCACACCTTTTCGAACTGTCTGTATACGTGGATTCGGTTCAACGCCGGCTAATTCTACAAACTCAACAGCATTATCATTTAGCTGTTTTACAACATCATCATAAATTCCATTTTTCTTTATGCTTCCACCACCGTATAAAAGCAATACCTTATCAGCATATTTCTTAACTTCGTGACCTAAATTTTTAATTTGCCCCTCACCAAAAAATATCTTTGTCGGGATGCTATATATAAAATTATTCATAATTCCTCCTAATCTTAATATTTCCAATAGTTTATTTTACCAATACTATATATACATTCTATATCTACTTCAAGTAAATACACAACGATTTTCTTAATTATATAAACAAAAAATATATGTTTTTAACCATAATAAAACCCAAGCATCTTATCAACACTCGGGCTTTTAAATTAAGTTTTCTCTATTATCCGCTATATCTATGATATTAATATATTAATATATTTTTATATTTCTAAAACTCTGCTGACTTTTGAGTTCTTGGGAATGGTAATACGTCTCTAATGTTACCCATTCCTGTAACGTACATAATCATTCTTTCAAAGCCTAGACCGTATCCGGCATGCTTAACACCACCATATTTTCTAAGCTCTAGGTACCACCAATAATCCTTTTCATCAAGACCCATTTCATCCATTCTTTCCTTAAGAATATCAAGTCTTTCTTCTCTTTGACTTCCACCGATAATTTCACCAATACCAGGAACAAGCAAGTCACAAGCCGCAACAGTCTTACCATCATCATTAAGTCTCATATAAAAAGCCTTAATATCTTTTGGATAATCTGTAACAAATACAGGCTTCTTGTAAACTTCTTCTGTTAAATATCTTTCATGTTCTGTCTGAAGGTCAATACCCCATTCAACAGGATATTCAAACGGTCTATCAGCCTTTAGTAATATTTCTACAGCTTCTGTATATGTAACTCTTTCAAAATCAGAATTCACAATATTTTCAAGTCTTTCAATTAAGCCTTTATCAACAAACTGATTGAAAAACGCCATTTCTTCAGGAGCATTTTCTAGAAGATAGCTAATTATATACTTAATCATCGCTTCTGCAACTTCCATATTACCCTGAAGGTCACAAAATGCTATTTCAGGCTCTATCATCCAAAATTCAGATGCGTGCCTTGCAGTATTAGAATTTTCCGCTCTGAAAGTAGGTCCAAATGTATAAACGTTTTTAAATGCTAAAGCAAAAATTTCTGCTTCAAGTTGTCCACTAACAGTAAGACTTGCTTCCTTTCCAAAAAAGTCCTTTGTGTAATCAATATTACCACTTTTATCAACAGGAGTATTCTGCATATCTAAAGTTGTAACTCTAAACATTTCTCCTGCACCCTCGGCATCGCTTCCTGTAATAATTGGCGTATGAACATAAACAAAATCATTTTCCTGGAAAAATTTATGTATAGCATAAGCAACTAAAGATCTAATTCTAAAAACTGCAGCAAAAGTATTACTTCTTGGTCTTAAATGAGCAATCTCTCTTAAGTATTCCATAGAGTGTCTCTTTTTCTGTAATGGATAATCTGAATCAGATAACGCTTCAACATCTACACTTGTCGCCTTTATTTCAAATGGCTGTTTGGCATCCGGCGTTAAAACCAATTCACCATGAACAGATATAGCTGTTGCAATAGGAAGTTTTGCAATTTCGTCAAAATTATCTAAATTATCTGCCTCATAAACTACCTGTACTGATTTGAAAAATGTACCGTCATTCAACTCGATAAATCCAAACTTATTTGAACCTCTATTAGTTCTAATCCAGCCTTCAACACTAATTTGCTTGCTAGCATAATCTTCAGTTTTTCTAAATAAGTCTTTAATTTTTAGCCCCTGCATAAATCTTCTACTCCTATTCTTCTATCTAAATCTTTTTCTTCAAGACCATTTCTTATAATTAATTTTCTCCAGCCAAGTTCACTCATCTTTATATATTCATCCCTTGGCATATCTATAGTAGCATAAATATTGTCATTAGAACATTTTTCTTTGCTATCTTCGTGTTTTATATCAGAAAAATCCGAACATAGACAGTCTATTATTTTATCAAAAAAGGCTTTCATATATTTTTTTACGCCTTCGCCAACAGGGATTTTTCTTGCCCCTGTCAGTGCTCCACCGCCGCCAAAACCGGCAGCAACAACAAAATTATATTCCATCTCTCTAGTCCACATCTTTATCATTTCGATAGCAAGACTCGTTTGAACAGCTTCATGCAATCCACAATTTACGATTACAGACACGTTTTTATTTTCACCAAACGCTTCTCTATTATCTCTTATATACTCCAACGATTCAACCAGATTCCCCGGTAAACTGTCAAAATACAGTGGAAATACAAACATTATATTTGAGGAATGCTTTATTTCAGCTAAACAATCTTGTTGCATTGAATCCTTAAGCAGCATATTTTTTATTGATATATCTGCATTAACATCATTAACATAGCTTATGAAATCATTTACAACAGTCGCACTTGCACCCTTCTCGCCCCTTGGACTAGCATTGATTATAGTAAGCTCCATCTTTTATTAACTCCTCGGCAATCTTTACTGCCTCTTCAGTTTTAACATATGAAATATTTGTATTAGTAAATCCTAAATTATTTGCATTTCTCATCACTAAATCAATACCTACATTCATTTGTTTACTATCAAATATGGCGTCGCTATAAAAATAAATATCAAAATCCGGATTATTATCATATCTTCTGGCGTGACGCATCTGCCCATTAACAATCTCAAAGTCAGCATGCACAGACGGCAGACATCTATCCAAAATTTTCTTAACTCTACTGCTATAACCACCAAATTCCATCTTACTAATTATAACTACACGGTCTGCATTACCCATTTTAGCTCCTGATTGTTCGAAGCCATCTTTAATAACGCATACCCCCGGAGTTTTTACAAAACATGAAAAACACCCCATGCAATGTTGTGCTATTTCTTCTTTTTCAGTTATACATAAATCCGATATTACGAAAGTAAGCATCTTTTCTTTCAACACCCTATTCTTTCAAACTAAATATTGCTAAACACCAGTTCCACATTTCAAAATGACAATATATCATCAATAAAACCGAATTTAACAATCGCATACAAAAATTATACCACAAATATTTGTATCCTGAAATTAATGCTCCACCCCTCCATACTAAGCAATTATTGTTTTTACTAATAGTTTTCTATATAATCAAATCATGATGAAATACAATACAATAATTATTGGTGGCGGTACAGCAGGACTTTTCTTTTCAGCCATCACGCCCACAAATAAAAAAACTCTATTAATTGACCATAACACAAAATTAGGTGTTAAACTTTTGATGTCTGGAAATGGACAATGCAATATCACGCACAGCGGCTCCATCAAAGATTTTATTAATAAATATGGCAATAACGGTAAATATATTAGAAAAATACTATATAAACACTCTAACATTAATCTAGTTAATTATATAAAAAGCTTAGGAATCCCTTTGTCAACAAAAGAAAATGGAAAAGTTTTCCCTGCATCTATGGATTCTAGGCAAATTGTCAATTCTCTTATTGCACATGCAAAATCAAATGGTGTCGATTTTCAATTGGGTCGTAAAGTTATATCTATTACTAATATTAACAATCAGCAACAAGATCTACAAATTAACACAAAGCATATCAATCAATACGAAAAAATAAATAATACTAACTTATCAACTGAAAACACAAATTATGAGATTAAACTCAATAACGGTGATACATATCTCTGTGAAAATCTTGTAATAGCTTGTGGCGGACTATCATATCCTAAAACAGGATCAGATGGCTCAATAGTAGAAGTATTAAACCAAAATTTTACTTTGAAATGGAAAAAGCAAACTCCTGCTTTATGCCCCGTCTTTGTCGATAATTACAATTTTTCTGACCTAAGTGGTATTAGCATTAATAACGTCATATTATCTATCAAGAAAAAAAACAACGATAAAATCACTTATCTTTCTAAAGAAGACAGTCTACTTTTCACACATAAAAATTTGTCTGGTCCACTAATATTAAACTCATCTAGGCATATTGATGCAGGCGATACAATCTTAATTAATTTTCTACCATCAATAAATCGTGAAAATTTTACATCTAAGATAAAACTATCAATACAAAAAGAAAAAATAAGTTTATCATCATATTTAAGTCGAAATTATAAATTGCCAAAACGATTTATCGTATCTTTGCTTAAAGAAATAAGTTTAGAAAACGCTAAATTACCAGAAATCAATAGCAAACAATTAAAAACTTTAATAGAAAAACTTTTCTCATGGTCATTTACATGTACATCTAAAGCAGGCTTTAATCAAGCGATGGTAACTGCTGGCGGATTAGATATATCCCAAATTAACCTTTCCACTATGGAAAGTAACTCGTATAAAAATCTATTTTTTATTGGCGAAATACTTGATATTGACGGAGATACAGGCGGTTATAATATTCAGTTTGCTTATTCATCTGCTATGGCAAGTATAGATAAGATTTATTCATAAAATTAAACATATAAAAAAGAGGTGCACTTCAAAAGCACCTCTTTTAAATTCTCTAATTATTAATCTTAAGCAATTATACTGCTGATCCCTTTGTAATAGCATCCTTTAAGAATAGCACTGCTGTTAGATATACAACACCAACTACGATATAAGTTAATACTTCTAGTGGAATGCTGCTTACGAATAAGTATGCACAAGTTACACCTAATGCACCAAATACAGCCTGCATTACAGAAGCATACATATCAAATCTACCTTCCTTAATGAACTTAGGACCATTACCGAATGCCATTAAGAATGCACAAGAACCCATCATTGCTGGGAATGCTACACCTACGTTCATTCCTAATAATGCACATAATGCCATACAAGGAGCGTAAAGACCTACACCAATACTCATTAAAGCACCTAGTACAAAGTTTACAACTACAGCGATAACTAGTTTAACACCAGATACGCCCATTGCTGTTCCTACTACACCGAAAGGACCTACACCTAAAACTTTTAGTAACATGATAGTTCCTAGGATAGTTAAGCCAACAAACATCGCATATCTAACTTTCTTTCTATCGAACTTAGATACAACACCTGCCATAAGCATTGAACCTAATACAGCTGCAACAAGCATAGATACAAGAGTTACAATATCCATTTCTACGAAGCCAAAGAATAAAAATGCCTCCATACAAACGGCAATTGTATCACCAACGTTCAAAGTACCAGGGATCAAGATATCGTCTACTGACTTTGACATTTTGAAAGCTGCTGAAGATGGCGCAAATGAACCGATACCTAATGTATCTCCAAAGTTTGCTAAGAAGCCAATGATTGCCGTAGCAATTCTGTGCTTCTTCTGTTCCTGCCATAACTCTTCACCAGTCATGCCAAACTCTTCAATAACTTCTGGGTTTGATCTTATTTCCTTAATTTTCTTATACATTAGGAATGCATTTAAAAGGATACCTATTGCTGCAAGACCTTTTAAAATATTTACCGGCGTGAATAATTCCATAACAAAATCCTCCATATAAAATTGTATGCAATACCATTATTTTAACAAGTATTCAAATATCCCCCGATGACAGAATACCCCTCATTACATGAATGATAACATTTTTGTCATAAAAGAACAACAAAAAGTTAATAATTTATCAAAATTTATTTTACTTGCATAATTATTGAAATTTAAATATACTAAGTATAAACATTTGCAAAAATTAATATTGTATTTTTTTAATACAATATATTAGATAATTAAATAATCATCAATCTAGGTGACAATATTGTCACCTAGATTGATGATTTCGCAGACTACGGAGAAATATAATGGATACAATTTTTAAAATAACAACCACACATACCGAAGAAGTTATTCGTGCTTATGCGAAGATTTTCACTAAACAAAATAGCAGCAAAGCCATCATTCGCTATGCCATAATTGCCGGATTATTCATTCTAGCACCAAAATTATTAAAGCTTGCAATGATAGGAAAAATAATTTCATGGGTAGGTGCTGCTCTCGTTTTTGTATTACTCTTTAGCAGAGAATATCTAACATTTGTCAATATGTTAAATAATGATATTTACTACAAAACGAGAAAAAAAATTATTTTTGAATTCTGCAAAGAAGTATTCTATGTAAATACAGAAGAAAAAAAGATAAAACATAAATATAAAGAAATAGATAAAATTTATACAAATAAAACTTTATTTTTCATTCACATGAAAGATAGATCTTTATACATCATTCCAAAAGAGCATATAGATAACTACGGTATCGACATTGTAGAAAAGGATACTGAAAAAGAAGATACAAAATACGATACAAATAATGAATCCTCTACAGAATCAAACGTAGATACAAATATAAATTTAGATGCAACCGCTGACATTGAAGAAAAAACATCAACCGAAACAGTTGCGATTGATTATGAAAACATTACTTTTATTAACTTCATGAAGCACGTAACAGGTTTAAACCCTTCAAATATCAAAAAAGGATCTTCGATACAACTGACATTCATGCCTAGGTTAAGACAGCAACCTCAAAGAACCGTCAAAGCTTCAAAAAATAATAATGCGAACAAAACTAATAAGAAAAAATAGTAATTCAATATAATAAATATATAAAAACTCTGTGCTAAACATGCTTTAACACAGAGTTTATTTATAATCTTAACCTAATTTATTTGTTGTAATTGTTTAATTTATTTAATAAACTTCGCATCTACCAATTTTATATATCGATAGTCTTTATCTTCTTCATAGTCAAATGTACCTTCAACTACAATCTCAGTTCCATCAGCGATTCCATTAAATAATTCTTTTCCGTCTTTACCAACTACCTCAAATCCCTGAGCACAACATTGTGTAGCGTCTTTAATAACACACCCCTTTACTTTTCTGCCAGTTCTTTCATCAGTATATGAAATTAATGCGCCCTTGATTTTAATCGTATCTCCTTTATATTGTTGTGGATCTGCAACCATATTAAACACTTCAGAGTAAATAACCGTAGCACTAAGCTCCGTCATATCTCTATAAGCGCTTTCCTTCTCTGATTTATTATTAGCTGATTCATTATTCCCGCATGCAGTCATTCCAAAACTAAGAATAATGACAAACATCAATAATACCAACTTTGTTTTCTTTAAAATTATACAAATTTTATTATCCACATTTAATTCCTTTTCAAGATTGCTTATATTTTATCTAAACTTTCCTATCTTATTTAACTTTAATCAATTTATTTGATCTTATTCAACATATCTTATTTTCCCAAAAACGTATAGACTCACAAAGCCGACTATGTCGCAAACAACAATTGTAGAACCTACTGGCGTTCCTGCAACAATAGCGATAAGCATACCAAGCAGCGTACAAATTACAGAAAATGTTGCTGAAACTATTGTAACACTTTTAAATGTTTTGCAAACTTGCATAGCAGATATTGCCGGAAATACAATTAATGCGGAAATCAACAATGTACCAACTAAGTTAATTGCTAATACTATAATCACAGAAACGATAATTGCAATAAGAGTATTGCACGCATTCACCTTTGTGCCAGTAGATCTGGCAAATTGCTCATCAAATGTCACTGCGAATAATTTATTATACATTAATACAAAAATTGCTATAACTATTAATGAAAGAACGATGCATAAGTAAACTTCAAATTTTGTCAATGTAAGTATTGAAAGTGAGCCGAACAAGGTCACACACACATCTCCTGATAAATTATTAGACGGACTCCAAACATTGATTATTAAATAACCTACAGCCATCGCTCCCACCGAAAGCATCGCTATCGCCGCGTCTCCATTTATTTTGCTGTTTTGGCTCATCCTCAAGATACCTATTGCTGCAATCATAGTTATAGCTAAGACGATTGGCATATCATTTGTTACACTAAACACAGTTGCAATGGCCATAGCTCCAAATGATACATGCGACAGTCCATCACCAATAAAAGAGTATCTTTTCAGTATCAAGGTTACACCAAGCAAAGATGATGCGAGCGCTATAAGAGTTCCCACTATAATCGCATATCTAACAAATGGATATTCTAAATATTTACTTATTTCAGAAAAAAACGACATATTCACCTGCTATTCCCTAATAATTTAACTTAATTTTTATTGCTCGATATTATTTTCACCAGCACATTCACAGCATTCTACACAAGAATGACCCGTAAAGTACTCTTCTATTGTCTTTAGACTTGTATTATCACCTACCGATAATATATGTGTAGCATATTTTTCTACCGCATCCATATCATGTGAAATCATAAATATAGTCTTACCAAGTTTTGCGTTGACCCTCTGTATCAACTTATACATATTTAAACGCATATCCGGATCCAAACCAGATACAGGTTCATCCAAAAATAATATTTCTTCTCCTGCACAAAGTGCACGAACAAGCAATACCCGTTGTCTTTGACCGCCAGAAAGTTTAGCAAAAGATTTTTTTGCTAGGTGATGAACATCCAACGTCTTCATAAGTTCATCAGCCCTCATTTTTTCTTCTTTAGAATAGAAAAAATGAAACTTTCTGGACGACTGAAAACCCGACATAACAACTTCCCTTACAGAAGCTGGAAAATCTCTTTGTATCTGTTCTTGCTGTGGAAGATACCCAATATTGCCAAAGCCTTTATTGTCTTCAAAAATAATTTCTCCGCCTTTTTTAGGAATTAGTCCCAAAATCGTCTTTAACAAAGTAGTTTTACCAGCACCATTTTGTCCTATAACGCAGATATATTCGCCACCTTGAATCTCAAAATTAATTTTGTCTATAAGCACTTTATTTCCATATCCAATTGCTAAATTTTCACATCTTAGAATCATTCTGAGCCTCTTCCTGTAAATATATATTCTATTTCAATGCTTCCTTTAGAGTTTCAAGATTTTTCTTCATAACGTCTATATACGATATATCTTTTTTAACATCTTCTTCTGAAATTGATTGAAATGAATCTATCTTTAATATCTTTTGATTTTTTAACTTAGTACTTTTTTTAACTGTTTCTGCAATTTTATTGTTTGTGCCTTCAGTAACAACAATATTCTTAAGTGCTAATTTATTTATTTTATTTGCTAAAAATGTAATTGTTTCAAAACTAGCTTCTGTTTCTGCTGAGCAACCTACAAAAGCCGCATAGTATTTTATACCGTAATCATCTGTCAAATATCTAAACGGAAATCTATCTGCTACCACAATAGTTTTATTCGTTGCGTTTTTAGTAGTTTCTGCATACTGTTTATCCAAGGTTTCTAGCTCTTCTGTATATTTTTTTGCATTTTTTTCATATATAGCTTTGTTATCTTTATCAACTTCACTTAATTTCTTTTCTATAATATTTACAGACTTTGCCGCCATTTTTAATGACATCCAAATATGTTCATCATTTTCAGGTTCATCGCTATGCTCGTCATGTTTATCTTTGTCATGGTCATCATGATGTTTATCAGCATGCTCATCATGGTCTTTATCCTTGTGCTTATCGCCGTGCTCTTTATCATGATCATCATGATGCTCATGCTTCTGCATACCCTCAACAACTTCTTCTTTTTTTAAGTTGTCATCGCCAATTTCTTTCATCAAGTTAATTGCCACAAGATTTTTATTTTTTGACTCTTTTACAGCATCTTCAACCCATTCTTCAGATTCTCCACCGACATATATCAATACATCACTGTCAGCAATTTTTGCAATATCTTCTGCTGTTGCTTGATATGAATGTAAATCAACACCATTTTTCATTAAAAAGTCTACATCTACAGATTTATTATCAGCTCCTATAACATTTTTAGTCCAATCATAGACAGGAAATACTGTTGTCACTACCTTTATTTTATCCTTATTGTCCTTGCTTCCGCAACCAACTAATACTGATCCAGTCAATAAAAGACACATACATATTGCTATAATTTTTTTACTCATTGCCTACCCTCCTAAGCTTTATCTAATAAATAATTTAATATGCATGTAATTATAGCACTATTTCCATAAATTACCAGTTACCTATACCCCTATTGGTATTAGCTACAACTACCATTATAAGCCAATTCCCCTTATTTATCGGCAATTAATTTAAAAATAGTTCTATTTACGCAATCATCTTGCACAATTCTCACGAAAAGTAAATTATATCTTGACTTTATTGTTTTGTAATATGTGCATTTATTACCGTTATCTGCTACAATTATCCTTTATTCTGTTTCATATATATCATTAGTAATTAAATTTTATTATTATGACATTACCTCGAAAATACTATCACATAATAATGAATTTAAGCAATCGGAAAGGAAATAAATATGAAAGAGTGCACATTATGTAAGAATCATTCCAACGTTTTACCATTTCACGCAGGATACATCTGTGAAGATTGTATAGAATATCTGCGCGATTGGTCAACAACTAAATGCACATGCAATCATATCGATTTCTACAACAAAATTGACACCTACTAATCGAGGTAAAAAACGACTCCCTCAACTAAATAGTCTAGTCAAGGGAGTTATTTATTTTAATATTTATTAATAGTTTCTGAATTACATTTAGACTCATCTTCCTTTATTACCAGCCTAATCTTATCAATCCTCTTATCCTTAACACCTAGCGTAAAAGCAAAAACATTATCATACAAGTTAATTTCATGATTTTCTTTAGAACCTTCCTCTGGAATAAATCCTAGCTTATCAATAACTAAGCCCGAAATAGTTTCATTATTGTCAGAGTATATTTTAAGATTTAATTCCTTATTCACATCATCAATATACATGCTCGCATCTACAATATATGTTCCATCCACAAGCTTAACTATAGTATCTTCATCATCGTCATATTCATCTTCAATATCGCCAACAATCTCTTCCACTATATCTTCCATGGTAACTATTCCTGATAACCCACCATACTCGTCAATCAATATCGCCATATAATTCTTAGTAGCCTTTAAATCCTTAAGTAGCTGATCTATCTTCTTAGTTTCTGGAACAAAATATGGTTTTTTTATAATCTCATCAAGTTTAATACCTGCATAACCACTCTTGGCATATTCCACAAAAACATCCTTAATGTATATCGTACCAATAATATCGTCTGCAGTTTCCTTATATACAGGTGCCCTACTATATCCTTCTGCAAGCATCTCCTCAACTTTTTCTATATTGAATTCATCATAATCAATCATATAAAGCGATGTTCGCGGAGTCATTACCTCATAAGCAAGTTTATCGTCGAAAGCCATAATATTAACCATCATTTCCTGTCCGCTTTCATTTATTACACCCTGTTGTTGACCTACTTGTAAATATGACTTCAATTCTTCTTCAGAAATCTTCTCCTCTACATCCTCAGAATATTTGCCAATCATCTTCAACACTAATATTGATACGGCGTTTAGCAACCAAACAAAAGGTTTCAATAGCTTTGAAAATATCACTACAAAATTTATTAACACAAGCGCAATCTTGTCTGGAGTTTGTAATGCCACTCTCTTTGGTATCAACTCGCCAATAACCATCATAACAAATGACAATACCAAGACTGTTATCAAAAGAGCTACAGCCATATCGTAAGGCACACTCCACTCGTTCAACTTCCTTGACAATGCCGGCAATAATCCAATTGTAACAATTGCCGCTGAAAAAAATCTCGATAGAGCAACTCCAACCTGTATAGTTGATAAAAATCTAGTCTGATCTAACGACATAGTTAAAATTCTTTTTGCTCTATTATTTCCTTCTTCCGCTAATGTTTCCATCCTACTCTTATTTGATGCCACAACAGCCATCTCTGCCGCCGCAAAAATAGCATTAACAAATATTAAAATACCAATTAAAATTAATTCTGGCATTATACTCCCACCGGGGTCTTCCATATCTTTCACCTCATTACAAATTTCTATACATTATATTTGATATAATATCATATTTACCAAATTCTAAACAAATAAATCCCCTAATATACTGATATCTAAAATATTTTCAAAATCAATTAAAGCATTATTTTTTAAAAAGATATTTTTTTCAAAATCATTAAGTTTAATAATTTCACCCATGTACTCTTTAATTAAGCCTCCCTTTTTTAAAAGATCCTGTTCAAAGTATTTTATATAAATTGTCAAATCACTAACTCCAAGCATAGAAATTTGTGTAAGATTTCTCTCTATCTCAACAATTTGATCATTATCAAGTGTCGGTTTTTCTTCTGTTAAACGTCCCTTTTCTATTATCGCATCTTCATGACCTGTAAGCGCTGCAAATGGAGCGAATTGTGCCGCTCTTTTTATTCTTTCCATACGTGGATGCTTAGGATTAAAGTTTTCCAAATCAATAATATCTTTATATTTCATCAGTTCATTATTCATTTATAATCACGCTCTATGACCGCCGACTTGATTATTCCTATCAATAGCAGTGGCACCTTTCTCTAAATTTTTACCCTTTAAAATAGATGCCTTACCAAACTTCTTTTTTATCTCTATAATAACCTTTTGCAGTTCTCTTTCTTCTTGCTCTTCCTTTTCAATTTTCTCAAGCTCTTCAACACTGCAGAAAAAATCCATCTGTTTACAAGAATATTTAGAAGGAATATCTTTTTCAAGAATAATATTATTCACTGACATATTTATTCTTCGAATAGAAAGTTCCTTCTCTACAATATCATCAAAAAGTTCCATCAAACCATTCGTCATCCTCTTCGTTGATGATGTATATTTATCAAAAGTTTTAGTTCCATGTGAATCCTTCGGCTTTTTCCTACCATATGCATCCGTCTGAATTTCAGCGGTATATTCGCCATTTTTTAAGTTTTCTACGTCATATCCTATAGTTAAAACAACTTGATTGCACACTAAATTCTTCTCTACCAAATCCAAGCTAAGCTTCTCAATCATTTCCCACGCTACAATTCTAGCTTTCTCGTAAGGATAAGCTTCTTGTAAAACTTGCCCGGAAGCAAGACTTCTATTTTTCGGTCTATATATTTTTATATCTCTGATAATCGCAGGCTCATACCCCCACGCATGATCAATTAATAACTCTGCATTAACCCCAAACATCTTATACAGTAAATCTTCATTTTGTATAGAACACAATGCAATATCACCCATGGTAAAAAGCATCTTCTCTTCCAGTCGTCTTTGATAGCCTTTTCCTACCTGCCAAAAATCTGTAATAGGTCTATGAGCCCACAGCTGTCTCCTATATCCCATTACATCAAGCTCAGCGATTCTCACACCGTTTTTGTCAGCTGACATACGTTTTGCCACTATATCCATTGCAATCTTCGCAAGATATAAATTATCACCTATACCTACCGTAGCCGTAATTCCAGTCTTGTCCAATACATCCAAAATAACTTTACCCGCTAGTTCCCGTGCCGACAGCCTATATGTTTTTAAGTAATCTGTAACATCAATAAAAACTTCATCTATAGAATATATATGCATGTCCTCCGGCGCAAACCACTTAAGATACACTTCATATATCTTTGTACTAACATCAATATATTTCCTCATTCTCGGTGGCGCTACAATATAATCAACCTCTAAATACGGATTGTTTTTCAACTCTATGTCATCATATGACTTGCCACTAAACTCGTTGCCTTGCAACATATATTGTCTATTTGCGTTCACTGTTTTTACTTGCTTAATCACTTCAAAAAGTCTAGCGCGCCCTGATATATTATACTGTTTTAACGAAGGTGACACTGCTAAACATATCGTCTTTTGTGTCCTACTTAAGTCGGCAACAACCAGATTTGTTGTCATGGGATTAAGACCTCTTTCAATGCATTCCACGGACGCATAGAATGATTTTAAATCAATTGCAATGTATTTTTTTTGCTTATCATTCATAAATAATCCTTCTCCCATATCTCTCAAAACATACAAACTATATTCATAAATATACTCTGAAAATATTCATAAAATACATTTAATATATTTTATCATTTCCAAACAAAAACTGAAAGAACATATGTTTGTTTTTACGAATATTATCATATATAGTGACATAATTATCAGATAAGTTTAAAATGTAATAAACACTAAATAATTTATGAGTTACTAACAAAAGATTAAATTACATAAAAATAATAACTTTATAATTCAAGGAGGTTAACTATGCCACATGTAGATATTCAAATGCTTGCTGGAAGAGATGAATCAACTAAAGAAAGAGTTGCCAAGGCTGTAACAGCAACTGTACTAAAAGAACTAGGTTGTGATCCAAGCCATCTTTCCGTAGCAATACACGATTTTCAGAAAAAAGACTGGAATACATTTGCAGATACTGTAAACGAGGATAAAATCTATACAGGTAAGCTTTTTAAGTTTGAGGAGTAATAGATACAAAAATTAATAGGATAATAATAAATCCACGAAAACGAGCCGTTATATACTGCTCGTTTTTTATTTTATACTGTATATCTTTGCATATCCTTCTACACTGTTTCATTATCATTTTCTCTAAACTTTATACGTAAGCTATTACTCACAAAAATATCATGCAAGATTGCAATAACAGTATTGTCATTTTTAAAATGTAATGTTAAAATTTTATTGTTAGCACAAGCTAACTTATGTAATTTATAGTTTGTTTTTATATGAGGAGTTTAAAAAGGGGATTTAAAGCATGAAAAAACTATATATTAAAACTTTAGTAGCTTCGACCATTTTTTCTTTAGTCACGGGACTTGTCCACACACCAGCTTTAGCTGTTTCCGGAGAAGAAGTAGCCGCTGATGGGCTTTATACCGGTAATTGCAGAGTTGAAAATACAACAACTGATAATTGGCGTAGCTATAACATGGAGCTAAGATTAACAGTCACAGACGGTAAAATTGTAAAAGTTGAAGGCATTGGTGAAAAGGGAATGGATCCAGCAAATGAAGTCTATATCAACGTTACGACTGATGCTATCAAAAACTTACTGCGAGATAAAAAAGCAACTTTAAAAAACATAGAAGCTCTCGATGGCTTTAGCCATGCAACTTGTACATTTAATGCAACTAAGAAAACAGCTATTGAATTAATAAAAAACGCAAAGCCAAAGAAAGATGAATCAAACAAGCTTATTTATGGCAAGCTAAACTTATCTTATGCAGATTTTTATTATGGCGAAATCAATCAACCTGTTAATAAAATTACAGAAATGCAGCTAGACACTGACGATAAAGCAAAATCTTTAAGAAAAGATGGAATGTATGATTCTGTAACAAGTGCTACAAAAAATAAGTACAAGACATTCTTCCCTACAACATATAATCAAGAAGCTCTTAATGGTGATGGGCTGATACTAGGTGTTAAGGATGTAAATGTTGCAATAAGCAAGCCTCTTTATGACGATGTAAAAGATGCCATTGCAAATGGTAAAACTTGCAACAACCCATTATTCAAGATGGTAAAAACAATGCGCATCAATGAAGATACTACTCCACCTGCTGAATATAAAATGATTAACGGAGATGGAACTCTTAGTGAAACGATTGGTAACTGCACAACAATCAATGATGCTGATATCAATATTTCAACTGAAAGCAGATACGGTCACTACCAGATAGATATTCACTCAGATATCCTACCGAAAGCCGATGAACTTGACGGTGTAGTAATCAAAACATCTGATGGCAACTACTACGGAATGGAACATCTTGAAAATCTTTGGGTAAAAACTGGTGAAATTTCATTTGCGGTAAAAGATGGATTTATAGAACCTCACGGGAATAAGGTAGATTATTTAAGACATAAAAATCTTGAAGGCAAAACAATTACAGAAATAAAATACCTTGTAAGAGGCAAGGATGATATATTATTTAACACATCATTAAAGTGTAAAACTCTTGTCGGAAAAGAGTTCTCTGTAAAAATCGCAGATGCCGTTTTCGAAAATAATGTAAATCTACCAATAACAATAAATGCTCCTGCTGGTAGCAACTATAAGTTAGCACAAGTAAGAAAAGGTAGAACTACTCTAGAAAAAAATGTAGATTACAAAGAAGAATCTAATGCAATTGTTATCATAGATACAGCTAAGACAGGCGTAGGTGCTTATACTGCAGTTTTCACAGATAACGAAATGGCTGATCTAAGAGCACAATTTATTCTAAAATCTAATCATCAAGATGGAGATATAAAAATTGAAGACAATAAACTTGTATTACCTGAAAACCTTGATATAGAAAAATATTATGCTAGTATCAAGCAGGTAAAAATTGATGGTACACCTGTAAGAGGAATGAACGTAGCAAAAGCAGTCTTTGGAGATAACGGCAAAGCTAATTTTGACGCAGAAGTTAATTTCAAAGGACAATTAAAAAAACTATTTACAAAAGGCGATAACGCTGAATATAATATCGAATTAGTTTCTGTAGGCTATCCTAGCGTTACTGGCAAACTAGTTAAAAAGGCTGAAACTCCAGACGAACCTGGCAACAACAATCCTTCAGTTCCAAACGAACCTGAAAATAATAATCCAGGGGCTAACAACAATCAAAATAACCAAAACAACAATAACATAAAACCTTTATCAATAACAAAAAATACAGCAAATATAACTTGGATTAGAGGTTCAAAAGTTCCAACAATCATTGCTAGCGGAGATGCTGAACAATTAAAAGAAGTCCTATTTGACGGCAAAACTGTAGGCAGAAAAAATTACACAGTCGTTTCTGGAAGCACAGAACTTACATTTAACGCAGATTGGCTAGCTAAACAAAGCAGCGGAAAACATACAGTTAGCTTCGTTTATAAAGACGGATCTAAAATATCAACAACTTTAACTATCGCAAATAAAACAAAAGGTGTTAATACCTCTGATATAAGCGATATGACTTTACTAGTTTTTGCAGCTTTAATATCACTAGCAGTATTTCAAGTTACAAAAACACACTTAAGCAAAAAGTAATTAATAAAATAATTAATACATAAGCAAAAAAGGCGTCCCTCACTCTCACCATTTAAGGCTACAAAAGAACGAGGAACGTCTTTTTTTATTTCTTTTTACAAGTTTGAAGTACCCTACAGATTCTTCACCTATTATTTTCTTCGCAAATTTCTCATACTTAATACTAGCGCAATTGTTGATAGCACAAACGATGTGTCCGCTAAACATGTTGTTATATAATTCATAGTTTCACTTTAAAACAAGTATTACTAAAAGATTTTTAGATTTGCTATAACTTTCTTGTTATTTTTTTAATACTTGTCTTGTCTCCTTTCTTAGCTTTTGTAATATTTATACACATATATTCAATAATAAAGAACAGATAATAGTCGATTCTATATCAGAAAAATTCAATTTAAAAACATAAATGGCTACAAAAAGGCTACATTTTATATTTTTTAAATTAAAAACCGTTGAAATTTCAACGGTTCAATGGCGGAGGACAACGTTCGATTGCCTTTGGCATTCTCTCTCCTCCGTTCAGCATTAGCTTTTTGACATCTTATTCTATTATATGCTTCTCTTCGCTGTCCTATTTTCCAATGCAATCATAGATTGCGTAAAATAGGCACGGAACTCTTCTCGTCCCGTATCTTTGAACTAAAAAACAGCACTTTACAGCGCTGTTCAATGGCGGAGGACACGGGACTCGAACCCGCGGGGCTGTTACACCTTACTCGCTTTCCAGGCGAGCTCCTTAGCCACTCGGTCAATCCTCCAAACTAAATTCATTTAAATTTATTAAAATAATCCTATAAAATCTAATTTATATATTCATACAACAGTTAACAGAGTAACATATTAGAAAGAAACCTGCAATATGTCACTCTTAAAACTATGTATTTACTACATATTCGTCACCTATTGAACACATATGCCTAATACAAAAATATCTCTTAAGTTATTATAATAGAATTATTATTTCAATATACCTGCTATAGCATAAAGCATCGACAATCCCATAATAATACCAAATGGTTTACGATGTTTATCTATAAAACTCTTTAAACTGCTACCTAATAATCCCCATGCCGATGAAGCGACAATCATTATTGCAGTATAAATAACACCTACGATAAACATAGTCCAAGTATCTGCCGTCTTATCCATTACATAGACAGCATATAAGCTTAAACAGGTAATCCAACTCTTGACATTCAATGTCTGTAAAATAACAGCAGACATATATCCAAAATTATTGTTCGTTTGATTATCTCGCTTCTCTATTACATCAGTATTATTATCATCTTTTACTACATTATCCTTATCCTGTTTCCAGCCGCTTATCGCCATAACATATCCAAGATACAGCATATATAATACGCCAAACCACTTCAAATACACAATAGCAACCGGGATATAAGATTCTAATACTACATTCAAAAACCCACATAGCATCACTTTAATAAAAAATGTAACTGTACTAGCTATTAAAAATTTTCTAGTTCCCAAAAACCCATAATTAGCCCCTATGAACAACATCGTTAAGTTGTTAGGTCCCGGCGTAATCATAGTTACTACCATATACGTCAATATCGATCCCGTTAAAATTTCCATATTACCTCCAGTCTATTTTCTTTTTGCCAAATCTATTATCAACTTTTACACAAGCTGCGCCTTTACTACCCTGTCATCGTCAGCAAGATCTTTGGAAATCTCAACGTTGGCATATCTACCGTCAGCCTTAAATATTTCTGCTACATCTTTACCTTGATCATAACCTACTTCAAATACTAGCCAGCCATCCTTTTTTAAATATGAAACAGCTTCATCTACTATCTTTCTATAAAAATCCAAACCATCTTCGCCTCCATCAAGCGCATCAATAGGATCGAATTCTCTAACTTCTATATCCAGCGTAGGAATCTCACCTCTTCTAACATAAGGCGGATTAGAAATTATCAAATCAAACTTTTTCTTAATCGCTGAAAACAAATCGCTTTCCTTAATTTCCAGCTTAACATCATTCAACTTTGCGTTTTCTACTGTAAGTGCAATAGCATCCTTACTCTTATCGCAAGAAGTAACTTTCTTCAATTTCTTTTCTGCAGGAGTAAGTTTAGCTATCGAAATCCCAATAATCCCCGATCCACAGCATAGATCAAGAACACTAGCCTTTTTAGGCATTATATTAATAGCTTCTTCTACTACAACTTCTGTATCCATTCTTGGTATAAGCACATTTTCTCTAACGATAATAGGCAAACCCATAAATTCAACTTTTCCGAGAATATGCTGTAACGGCTTTCTAGTCGCCCTCTCTTGAATCAATTGAAAAAATCCCTCAATTTCTTTGTCATTAGCTTCCTTGGACCAACGCACAAAAAATTCAGTTCTTCCAATCTTTTTCATAAAACAATACAGTTGTTCAGCTTCACCTTTGGCATTCTCTATCCCTGCATCATTAAGCTGTCTTATGCCCATATTAAGCATATCTGAAACTCTCATATCTATCTCCTACACTTAAAATCATCTAATTATCTAATAACTCAAATATACTCTTATCAAATATCAAATTTTTGACAAAATTATACATAACACTCATCTACAGATAACTTATCTCCATTGGATGTTTAGCCTAGTTTAATCTTGTCAATAATCCTTATAAACTCCTCATTATTCTCAGTCATCGCAATGCCGTCAATAATTGATTCCGCAACATTCTGCACGCTTTTTTCTGATAGTGCCTTACGCATAATCCAAGTAGCTTTTAATTCATCACTACTTAAAAGCAAGTCTTCCCTTCTAGTTCCTGACTTATTTAAATCAATCGCTGGGAATATACGTTTTTCAGAAAGAGATCTGTCAAGATGCAATTCCATATTGCCTGTACCCTTAAATTCCTCATAAATCATATCATCCATACGACTTCCCGTATCCACAAGCGCTGTCGCAAGAATCGTAATGCTTCCACCCTCTTCAATATTTCTCGCTGCACCAAAGAATTTCTTAGGTTTGTATAATGACGCAGGATCAAGACCTCCAGTCAAGGTCTTTCCAGATGATGGCACAACCAAGTTATAGGCTCTTGCCAAACGTGTAAGGCTGTCCATCAAAACAATTACATCTTTTCCGTGTTCTGCAAGCCTTTTCGCTCTTTCCAAAACCATCTCTGCAACCTTTACATGATGTGAAGGCTGTTCATCAAATGTAGAATAAATAACTTCCCCATTTCCTTGCAAAGATCTCTTCATGTCCGTAACTTCTTCAGGTCTTTCATCTATAAGCAAAACAATTAACTCTGCCTGAGGATATTTCTTTTCAATACTTCTAGCAATATTTTTCATTAAAACTGTTTTGCCAGCCTTTGGCTGTGCAACAATAAGTCCTCTTTGCCCAAACCCTAGCGGTGCAACCAAATCCATAACCCTAAGCGAAACGTCTCTACCATTTTCAAGCTTTATTCTTCTATCTGGGAAAATAGGTGTCAATCTATCAAAATCTATTCGCATTTTTGCTCTGCTGATTTCTTCACCATTTATCTCTTCGATACGAAGCAAAGCACCAAATTTCTCATTGCCCTTTGGATTTCTCGCAAAGCCTTTTACCTTATCTCCAGTTTTTAGATTAAACCGTCTAATTTGACTATTAGCTACATAGACATCTTCACTACTTGTAAGAAAGTTATCAAATCTCAAGAAACCAAAACCGCCATCAGCAATATCCAAGATGCCTTCAATCTTCTTTGCATTAGAAAAGTCATCCCCTGCCATTTCACTTGACTGTATCTGGTTCGTAAAATTTACTTCTTCAGAAAGCTCTTCTTTTTTTGTCCTAAAATCAAAATACCTTATTGATTTTTTAGGAGCCTCAAATGTCGCAACATCAACTTTATTGCTCACATCCATCGCTTCTGTCATTTCTTGCAAATTGTCATTATCTACTAAAGATAATTCTTCACCAAAAATAATAGAAAGCTGATTAAGTTTCTTCTCTGGCGGAATTGCACTACCATTTTCCCATTTTTTAATAGCAGTCATAGTCTTATATCCAAGTTTCTCGGATAATTCTTCCTGCGTGATTCCCATATTTACTCTTAATTCTTTTATTTTTTCTGATAACTTCATAAGTTCCTCTTTTTCTTTCAAACCACTGAATCTTCAGCTTATCATCAACATTATATCAAATATTCTCTTGCATTTATAATAATCCCGCTTTATAATTCTAACGTATTGTATTGTATCTCAAAGAGAATGATAACAAGGAGAAAAAAATGAATAACACAAACAAAAAAACATCAGAATTGGTAATTATGGCGCTTTTTAGTGGCATCATAATCGTATTAGCCTTTACTCCATTTATTGGATACATACCTTTAGGCTTCACACGAGCAACCATAGTACACATTCCTGTGATTATAGGTTCACTTATACTCGGTCCTAAAAAAGGAGCTGTTCTAGGTGGAGTTTTTGGGATGACTAGTCTAATCAACAACACAATTAATCCTACTGTTACATCATTTGTATTCACACCATTTTATTCATTTGGTGAAATCAGTGGCGGCATTAGCAGTATAATCATCTGCTTCGTTCCAAGAATCTTAGTAGGTATTGTCCCTTACTATGTTTACAAACTAGTAAAAGGACGCTCAAATGAAATCTCAAGAACAAGAAACATTACCTCTCTTGCATGTGCAGGAGTTGCCGGATCTATGACTAACACTCTATTAGTTATGGGCTTAATTGGAACATTGTTTACAGAGGCTTATGCAACAGCACAGGGTCTTACAAAAGAAGCAATTTACACTTTTATCTCAAGTGTAATAGCCATTAACGGAATCCCAGAAGCAATAGTTGCCGGGATAATAGTGATTGGAATCGGTCTTGCTTTTAGCAAAACAAAACTGGCATTTCATAAATAAATAATACAATAATACAATATAAATACACATAAAATAATACTATTTAAAAAATACAGGCATCGACTATTAACCGATGTCTGTTTTTAAATTATAAGTCTATTATAGCTCATTTATTTTAAATGTAGCATATCCCTCATATAAGTAGCTATAATCTATGCCTTTCATATAAACCTCACGGCTATCAACTTTATCAGTTAGTGCATCCTTCAAAAGATGCTTAATCTCTATATCTTTTATTGGACTTCTTTCCATCGCTAAAAGGTAATCTTCTTTATTTACTTTACTCCAGTCAACAACTTTGCATATTTCATTTTTTAAAATATGATCTAACCAGATTCTGGCACTGCGTCCATTTCCCTCTCTAAAAGGGTGAGCAATATTCATCTCAACATATTTCTCTATGATTTCATCAAAGCTTGACTGTGGCATTTTATCAATATTTTCAATAGCTGATTTCAAATACATTGCTGATGCAAAACGAAAGTTCCCTTTAGCAATATTTACTGTTCGAATTTTACCTGCAAAATCATATATATCTTCAAATAAATATTCATGAATCTTTTTTAATGTAACAAACTTACCTGCATCCAGATTATCTATTAACCCAGTTTCAAATAATTGAATAGCTTTCTTTTTACTTATACGTTCTTCCTCCCTCGCAAGCTCTAAAGAGTTTGTACATCCTAATTTATTTTCAAGCATATCATCCCTCACCTTACTTAATTTTTTAGATAAATTCTCTATACATTATATCGTGAAACCATTAAACTTCATAGCTAAATCAAGCATTATAATTAATAGATAGCTGTCATCAATAATCTGTTTTTTAAACGTAACATGCCTACTAGACTCTAATAGTTTTCTAATTATTCATAGATACTTCTTGTTTTTATACAGATTTTAAACTAAAATAAATGTAAATATCTTCCATTTCACCCGAGGAGGTATTATGAATAATAAGTATTATAGTGATATTATAAACATCATTGACGGAAAAGAAGCTAGACGATTATGGTATAACCATCAACTATCGATGAAATACGAAGGTGGAGAATACGATCCCGCCATAGATGATAGCTTTTGGTTAAGTAAGTATTTACAATGTATTTGTGACTAAATATATAATATATGCACTACCGACATAGATATTATTTTTTATAAGTGTATAATTGGAATTGAAACAATAAATTAACTTAATTATAAAAATATATTTCGTTAAACAGGAGGAAAGAGATGAAAAACTTAGATGCAGTTGGCAAAGCATGCCCACTACCGGTTATTGAAGCAAAACAGGCATTATCAGATCCGTCTACAACTGATGGAATAAATATCAAAGTTGACAATGATACAGCAGTATTTAACCTAGGAAAACTAGCTACTTCTTTAGGATATACTTCTTCAAACAAAAAGTTAGCTGATAATTTATTTGAAGTAACAATTATGAAAAATGCTGACGCAAGCAACACCTCTGATGATGAAGAAAGCCAGACAATTCAAGAGACTGTATCGCACAAAAAAATAACTACCATTGTTATCGAAGGCGACGTAATGGGCAAGGGCGATGAAGTACTTGGCAAAAATCTCCTAAAGGGATTCATTTTCGCGCTAAGCAAACGCGATGTCATGCCTGACAATATAATTTTTTATAACAAAGGCGCCTATGTTTCATCTACTGAATCTGAAACTATCGATGACTTAAAATCTATGGAAGCAAGAGGAGTTAATATCATTACTTGTGGTGCTTGCCTTGATTTCTATAAATTAAAAGAAGAGCTAAAGGTTGGTAATGTTTCTAACATGTACGATATTTTGGAAACAATGGCAAACTCTGACTTAATAATCAAGCCTTAATTATGAAATTAAACGAAAAGAGCCACAATTTAATAATTAAAATTATACTAATCTGTAATTATAAAAATATTAATCTATGAAATTAAGAAAAGAGGACTGTTATGATTTATTTAGATAATGCAGCTACTACTCTCGTAAAACCTGAGTCCGTAAGAAAAGCTGTATATAACGCAATTAATCATATGGGAAACTCATCTAGAGGTGCATATGACGGAGCATTAGATGCTGCAAGAACAATTTACAATACAAGACAAAAACTTGCTGATTTATTTAATTTTCCAAGAGCAGATCACGTAGTATTTACACAAAATTCTACAGAAGCTCTAAACATTGCAATAGCAGGCATTCTAGAACAAGGAGATCATGTAATAACTACTGACCTCGAGCACAATTCTGTGCTGCGCCCCCTATATCACCTTGAAAAAGAAAAAGGCATTGAAATATCCTTTATTGAGGCTGATACAAATGGCGAAATAAACTACAATGATTTCGAAAAACTAATAAAGCCTAATACAAAAGCCATTATTTCTACTCACGCCTCAAATCTTACAGGCAAAATAGTAAATATTGAAAAAGTCGGAGCTATTACAAAGAAGCATAACCTTATCTTCGTAGTCGATGCTTCGCAAACAGCAGGAGCTCACAATATTGATGGAGAAAAATCTAATATTGATATCCTTTGTTTTACTGGGCACAAGGGACTTATGGGACCGACAGGAACTGGAGGACTTTGTATTAAACCCGGTATCGAAATAAAATCATTTAAGTTTGGTGGCACTGGCATTAAGACATATAACAAAGAACAACCTACTGAATATCCTGTTCGACTTGAAGCCGGGACTTTAAATATTCACGGTATAGCTGGGTTATCAGCAGCTATTGATTTTCTTAACGAGACAACTATTGATAAAATTCGTGAAAAAGAAATATATCTTGCACAAAAATTTTATAATGGAATCAAAGACGTTGACGGTTTGACTTTTTATGGACCAACTAATTTTAATGATAAAGTTGCAATTGTAACACTTAATATCAAAGACTACGATTCTGGAAAAGTATCTGATGCTTTATCTAGTGAATTTGATATAGCTACAAGAGCCGGTGCACATTGCGCTCCTAGACTACATCAAGCGCTCAACACAGTAGAACAAGGAGCTGTTCGCTTTAGTTTTGCATATTTCAATGATGAAAGCGATATTGAGACTGCAATAAAAGCTATCAAAACAATAGCTTCGTACTAGGCATAACTACAGGCTAAATACAAATACATATTAAACACAGCTAACCATTAAAAAATAAATAAAAGTTAAATCTCCCTGTTATACCAAGTGGCAAGGAGATTTTTATTTTTATGAAATTTCCCCATATTCAGTTATTTATTTCTTCTTAACTTTAAAATTATCTTCCTTCCCAATCCTCCTATTTGCCATCCATATTTATTCTTTTTTGCCATTTACATACATTTGTCAATTTTCTTAAAAACATCCCCCCCATATATAGATGAATTAATAGCTAAAAATACTATTAAACCTATTAATTCATCAAATATTGTTTATTTCGACATATTATTGATAGTCTAACTACCAATAATCGTCTTTTTTTGTGAATATTCACAAATTTTTACGTATAAATTCTAGAAAAAATCAACACAAAGTGCTATTATAGATGTGTTAGTTTAGATACTAATTTAAATGAAAGGAAGGTTTTATAAATGAGTCAACAGAGAAAGCATTTACATAGCATCCATGTTGCCCATCACAAAAACACATCTGGCTGTGAAACTAGACAGATGCCCGTTCCTGCAGAAGTTTGCATTCCAATGTCAATGCACATTGGAGCACCATGTAAACCTCTTGTAAAAAAAGGAGACGAGGTTAAAGTTGGACAATTAATAGGCGATACTGATGCATTTGTTAGTGCACCAATTCACTCAAGTGTTTCTGGAACTGTTAAGGCAATCGAAGAACAGAGAAACGCTATGGGAGGCTACGATCAGGTTGTTGTTATTACAACAGACGGAAAGCAAGAAATTGCAGAAGGTATTGAAGCTCCAAAAGTAGAAAATCTTGCAGATTTCGTAGCTGCAATCAGAAGGAGTGGACTTGTTGGTCTAGGAGGAGCATCTTTTCCTACACACATCAAATTCAATCCTAAGAATATCGAAGAAGTAGATACTCTAATCGTTAACGCTGCTGAATGTGAACCATACATCACATCAGACCACAGATTAATGTTAGAAGATACTGCCGATATTATTGACGGTATGACACACGTTATGAAGTACTTAGAACTTAGCAAAGGTTATATCGGAGTTGAAGGCAACAAGCCTGACGCAATTGAAAAACTAAAAGCTCTTATCGCTGAAAGAGGCCTTGCAGATAAGATCGAAGTTGTTACATTACAAACTACATATCCACAAGGTGCAGAAAGAGTAATGATTTACGAAATCACAGGAAAAACTATGGACGCTGGTGTATTACCTGCTTCACTAGGAGTTATCCTATCAAACGTTACTTCTATCGCTTTTGTTGGTCAGTACCTAAGAACTGGTATGCCTCTTGTTAAAAAGAGAATGACTGTAGACGGAAGCGCTGTAAATGAACCAGGCAATATCATCGCTCCTCTAGGAACAAGAATTGCTGACATCATTGCTTTTTGCGGTGGATACAAAGCTGAACCTAAAAAGATTCTTATGGGTGGACCTATGATGGGAAGAGCAATTTTCTCTGATTCTCTACCAATAGTAAAGAATAACAATGCTATTTTAGCATTTGCTGGAGCTCAAGGTCTTGTACCAGAGGAAACTAACTGTATAAGCTGCGGTCGTTGTCACAGAGCATGTCCATTCAACCTACTACCTACAGCATTATCTGATGCTATGGAGCAGAAAGATGCTGCAAGACTTGAAAAACTTAGAGTAATGCAATGTATGGAATGTGGTAGCTGTGCTTATGTCTGTCCTGCTAGAAGACCTCTTGGCTTTAATAATAAACTAGGCAAAGCTATTTTAAAGGAGGCTCAGAGTAAATAATGGAACAGAAATATTACAATAATTTGATAGTATCTTCTTCACCACATGCGGTTAACAACGAAGATACAAGAAGGATTATGCTTACTGTAATAGCTGCACTTATTCCTTCTCTATGCGTAAGTACTTACGTATTCGGATTTAGAGTAATTACACTTACACTAGTTTGCGTAGTTGCTTCTGTACTTTTCGAATATGTTTGGAACTTATTAATGAAAAAACCTCAGACTGCAACAGACGGTTCTGCTGCACTTACAGGTTTATTGATAGCATTCAACGTACCGTCAAATCTACCATTCTACATCGCAATTATCGGTTGTGCTGTTGGTATCATAGTTGTTAAGAACTTATTTGGTGGTCTTGGTTGCAACTTATTCAACCCGGCGATCACTGCAAGAATTGTATTATTCATTTCTTTCGCAACAGAAATGACTACATGGCCACTACCTAAGACAATGACAGGTACTGATGCCCTTGTAGGACCTACACCTCTTGGATTATTAAAAGAATCTTCAGACGCTGTTCTTCCTGCAACAAAGGATATGGCATTCGGATTCATCGGCGGATCTATGGGTGAAGTAAGTGCTATCGCACTATTAATCGGTGGTTTATTCTTAATTTTTACAAAGGTTATTACTCCACACATCCCTGTAGCATTCATCGGTACAGTGGCTGTAATTTCTCTATTAGCTGGACAGGATCCTATTTTCCACATCTGTGCTGGTGGTGTAATGTTAGGTGCTTTCTTTATGGCAACTGACTATGTTACTTCTCCATTACTAGGTTCTGGTAAAATCGTATTCGGTATCGGTTGTGGTGTTATGACAATGCTTATAAGATTATTCGGAAATTACCCTGAAGGTGTATCTTTCGCAATTCTACTTATGAACGTATTAAACCCTCACATTGATAACATTTGTGAGCACTTCTTAACTAAACCTAAGAAAGTAAAGGGAGGTGCTAACGATGGCAAATAGTAAATTCAAAGATTTATATGCACCAACAATAGTACTTGTTGCAATCGCTTTCTTTATTACACTTGCATTAGTATTTGCAAATGATATCACAAAGCCAACAATCGAAAAGATTAATAAGAAAAATGCCGACGCTACAAGAGCTCAGGTTCTTCCATCAGGAAAAGATGCTGGTTTTGAAGAATATAAAGGCAAATTAACTGAAAACGTAGATGAAGTATACATGGCTAAAGATGGTTCTGGTGTTGTTATTACTTCTCATTCTAAATCATTTGGCGGTACTCTAACTGCTATGGTAGGAATCAACAAGGATGGCAAAATCAACGATGTTGCTATCACTGATCATAAAGACACTCCAGGACTAGGAACAAAGGCTTTCGATCCAAACTATACAAAAGTATATAAAGGAAAGAGCAAGTTTGATAAAGCCAACATCAAAGACCAAAAAGATATGACCTACATCGTAGGTGCATCCGTTTCATCTAACGGATTATTCTCAGCGGTTAAAGCTGCACTTACGCAGTACGAAGCTACTGGAGGTGTAAAATAATGAACAAATTAAACATAATATTAAAGGGTATAATTAAAGAAAATCCTGTACTGGTACTTATGCTAGGAACTTGTCCTACACTTGCTGTAACAACAAGTGCTATCAATGGACTTGGTATGGGTATTGCAGCTACAGTTGTACTTATTTGCTCAAACGTAGTAATCTCAATACTAAAAAATGTTATTCCAGATAAAGTAAGAATCCCTTGCTATATCGTAGTAATAGCTGGTTTTGTAACAGTAGTACAGATGTTACTAAAAGCTTACTTACCAGCACTAGATAAATCTCTAGGATTATTCATTCCACTTATTGTAGTAAACTGTATCATCCTTGGTAGAGCAGAAATGTTTGCAAACAAAAACACTATCGTAGACTCTGCTCTTGACGGAATAGGAATGGGTCTTGGTTTTACTCTAACACTAACAGCTATGGGTCTAATCAGAGAATTCTTTGGAAGTGGCACACTATTTGATGCTTCAGTAGTACCTGCTTCAATCTCTCCTATGACTATATTCATGTTAGCTCCTGGCGGTTTCTTCGTATTTGCTATCCTAGTTGCTCTTGTAACTAAGTTAACTAGTGAAAAGAAACCAAAGAAGGACTTCGGTTGTGGCGGATGTGCTATGGCAGAGGTTTGTGGAACACAACAAAAAGAGGAGGGTGAAGCATAATGAAAGAATTATTAATGATAACAATGAGTGTTATCCTTGTAGATAACTTTGTACTATCTAAATTCTTAGGAATTTGCCCGTTCTTAGGAGTATCTAAGAAGCTAGATTCTGCTGTAGGTATGGGTGGTGCCGTAATCTTCGTTATGGTACTAGCTACTGCAGTTACTTGGCCAATACAGATATTTGTACTAGAGCCAAACAATATTCAATATTTACAGACAGTAGTTTTCATCTTAGTTATTGCATCATTAGTACAGCTACTAGAAATGATCTTAAAGAAGTATATACCTGCCCTATACCAATCATTAGGTGTGTATCTACCTCTTATCACTACTAACTGTGCCGTATTAGGTGTAACAGTATTAAATATCGACGAAAACTATAACTTTATCCAGTCATTATTTAATGCTCTAGGTGGTGGTATCGGTTTCCTACTTGCAATGGTACTATTTGCTGGTCTTCGTGGTAAACTTGAGTCTAACACAAAGATTCCAGAATCATTCAAGGGAATCCCTATTACATTAATTACTGCTTCTATATTATCTCTATCATTCATGGGCTTTGCTGGAATGGTAGACGGTATATTCTCATAATCTAAGGAGAAACAATTATGATTTTACCAATTATATTATTAGTAGGTCTTGCTATATTCTTCGGAATTGTACTTACAGTTGCTTCTAAAATTATGTTTGTACCTGTAGACGAAATAGTAGAATTAGTAAGAAACGAACTACCAGGCGCTAACTGTGGTGCCTGCGGATATTCAGGCTGTGACGGCTATGCTGCAGCATTTGGAGAAGATAGAGAAACTCCAGTAAACAAATGTCCAGTAGGTGGTCCTGATCTAGCTGCAAAAATCGGCGAACTTCTAGGTGTTGCTGCTGGCGATGCTTCAGCTGCTCCTGTAGCTTTAGTTAAATGTCAAGGTTCAAACAGTGTAGCTACAAACATTATGGACTATGGCAGAGACATGACTTGCGTTGCTGCTTCACAATTATTCGGTGGAGGCAAAGGATGTGCTGCTGGTTGTCTAGGATTAGGCGATTGCGTTAAAGCTTGTCCATTCGATGCTATCCATGTCATTGACGGTGTAGCTGTTGTTGACAGAGAAGCTTGTGTAGGCTGTGAATCATGCGTTAAAGCTTGTCCAAAGAATGTTATCGAAATGGTAACTACAGCTGATAGAGTTTCTGTAAGATGTAACTCTACCGATAAGGGCGCTAAAGTAATGAAAGTTTGTAAAATAGGATGTATCGGATGTAGCAAATGCGTTAAAGAATGTCCATTTGATGCTATCCACGTTGAAAATAATCTTGCAAAAATTGATTATGACAAATGCAAAAACTGTACTAAGTGTGCTAAAGTTTGTCCAACAAAAGCAATTACAGTTGTTCCAAAACAACCTAAGGCAGTTCAGGCATAACCTTTCATTTAAAAGAAAATATAAGAGAATCTTGTGTTTAAAAGCACAAGATTCTTTTTTATGTTTTTATAATACCCTTTAACATATAATCTATAGATTACTATTTCCACTATATTTATTTATTCATTTTTATTTTTATTTTAATTGTATAAAATGCTGTTTATTTTGTTCTGTTTTACGAACATAAGCTAATTCGGTTGACTTATAAATTAAAAAGGAATATCCTAGAGTTATCACAAAGTATGTTAAAAAAATAACGTACTTTGTACGAGTTATTATAAAGGGAGGAAATATTTATGGAAAAGAAACAAAAATATTTTACATCCGTAAGTATTGGCACAGCTGCTGTATGGTTTGCTACACATTGCGGAGCGGGCTTTGCATCAGGCACACAAGAATTACAGTACTTCGCCAGTCACGGTTGGTTTGGACCTTTAATGCCATTTCTAACTATAGCTATTATAGCTATTACTTATTACGTAGGCATCGAAACAGCAAGAGAAACTAATCTATGGCACTACAACGGATGGGCAAAACACGCATTTGATCCATTGGGTAAATTTTTAACTATTACTATGGACTTCTGCATAATTATTACAACAATAGCTGCTTCAGCGGCTTCAATTGCAGCAGGTTCTATCTTGCTTCAACAGCAATATGGCATACCAGAACTTATCGGATCGCTAATAATGTTTGCTTCCATCACTGTACTTGTAATATTTGGAGAGAGCCTAGTAAGAAAAAGTTCACTATTCATAACTATAGCAATATTGATAATAATCTCATTTATTCTTATTTTAGGATTAATTAAGTTCTGGCCAAACATTGCTGATCACTTTGCAAATAAATATGTAAACCCTCAAGCACCTGCTTGGACAATAACAGGTCAGGCAACTGCTACTACTGAAGGCAACTTTGGAAACGCTCTCCTTTGGGCTCTTACATATTCCGGCTTCCAGATTGGTGCCGTAGGCGGCATTGCTGCAGCATTTAAAGGAGCTATGTCAGCAAAAGAAGCAAAAGGAGCAATGACACTTGGTTATATCATAAATGTACTAATGTTATTTGGTATTTGCCTATTAATATTCTCAGGAATGCCTGAAATATTCACAAATCCAGATGCTAAAAAATTACCTACAATTTACATTGTTAACCAATTAGATTCAAGCGTTCTACACACACTATATCCAATATTATTATTCTTAGCACTACTTTCTACTGCAGTAGGTTTTATATTCGGTATGGTTACAAGGTTAAACCCTTATCTACTTAACAATATGCAAAATAAGGTACTAAAAAAAGCAATCCTTTCTATGGGATGCCTAATCATCTGTTACCTAGTATCTCGTTTAGGACTAATGTGGGTAGTACAGGTAGCTTATAAGTACCTTGGTATCTTCTCTTGGATCTTCCTAATCATTCCACTATGGACATTAGGCTTTAGAAACATTAAAAGAAGAAGAGCTGCTGAAAAATTAGAAAAGGCTGAAATGTAACAAAATTTACAAAAGCTATTTGCAATAAAAAATGCAAAAGCTGATTAAAATAAATAATTAAATAGCTTTTACTTAATATTAATTATACTTAAAAGAGGCCAGTGATAATTTGATCACTAGCCTCTTTGCCTTTTATTCTTTATAATTCTAAACTTATTTGATATCTTATAAAAACTATAATCTACGCCTTGTTATATCGTTAGTACATTACAGTCTTCAAAGAACTATAGCTCATAATAGCTTTTTGATAATCTACATCTATAAACGTTTTTCATAATTACCAGCAACACTACAACCCTCTGTAAGTATCATAAATGCATTTGGATCAATTCTTCTAACAATCTTCTTTATCTGAGACACCTCATACTTAGAAACCACTACAATTAATATGTTTGACTTATCTCCAGTATAAGCGCCTTCACCCTCCCAGTCTGTCACTCCTCGTCCTGTTTCTTCCATAACAGCCTTCGCAATACCAGTTTTCTTTGAAAAAATCATTATACTAATATTGATATTTTGAGCATGAAATCTATCAATCGCAAATGATGATACCGCCATAAAAATTAATGAATATGTTACTGTCTCCAAATCATATAAGAAGATACAAGCTGCGCACACTATAGCATTCAGTATAATCGTTACGGAGCCCACACTCATATTTTTATACTTCTTTGCAAGATACAAGCCAACAATGTCACCACCACCACCGGAAGAACGTGCTTTTAAAACTATCCCAACTCCGGCTCCATATGCAAGGCCACCTATTAAGCAGCTTGTAAGCCTATCTGAAATAATTGGCGGTGTACAAATAGGAATTGCTAGCATCATTCCACTTTGAATCGCTACAGTCAATATTGTCTTTATCGTAAATTTTTTACCTAATGTTTTAAGCCCCAGATAAAAAACTGGTAAATTAATAATAAAATATACTGCACCAGTTATATCCATACCTTTTGGCAATGGTATTCCTAATGCTCCAGTTATAAAGATACCTATCAATTGAGATATCCCCATAAAGCCACCAGTAAAACATTTAGCAGGTATAATAAGTAAGTTAACACCAACAGCACATAATAAACTTCCCAAAATTATATTTCCAACTTGCCTACCTACTTCAATGTTTTTCTCACAAGCAAGATTCTTGCCCTTTTCAACTATTAATTTCAATTTGTACCCCTATGTCCATTTAATTAAATATGTTGTAATAATTTATTTTTTATAGTAACGCCTTGCATATTCAATAAACTCTTTTACTAAATTTGAAGATTTATTCTTTTTATTCCATACTAAATAAAAACTTCTATCCATGTTTTTCTTATCAATATTGAAATACAAATATCCTGCATTATCTCTTACTGCTGATTTTGAAACAATAGATACACCTAAGCCATTAATTACACATTCCTCTAAAATAGATATATTATTTACAACGGCAACAGTTCTATTATTCTTACTCTTAGTAACATCCATTAACTCCCGTTCAAACGAATGCTTTGTCGCAGATCCTTCTTCTCTAGTAATAAACAATTCATTTTTAACATCTTCCAACCTAACAGTATCAGATTCAGCTCTCATAGCTGAAAATCGTTCATTATTTGGAGTTATTAGTACAGATTTTTCTGTAAATAGTAGTGCTGTCTCTAAAGAATCATCAGTTTTAGCTCCAACAAAGCCAATATCCCCTCTGCCTTCTTTAATGTCTTCCCAAACCTTTTTGCTGTCGCTCTGCTCCACATAAAATCTTACATCAGAAACCTTCTCTTTAAATCCTGCCATTAATTGTGGAACTATAGCTTTTGATGGAATAGAAGAAGTCCTAATATCTAAAATACCGTTTTGCCCACATTTTATGCCCACAATGTCCTCTATCGCCTTATTGCGATCCGACAGCATTTTCAATGCATGCTCGTATAACGTCTTCCCTTCAGCTGTTGGAATTGATTCTTTTCCAGTCCTATCAATAAGTTTAACACCTACTTCTTTTTCTAGAGCCCTAACATGCATACTCAAAGTGGGCTGAGTAAAAAATGTAGCATCAGCTGCCTTGGAAAAACTCTTATGCTTTACAACATTGACAAACGCCTCTAGCTGTTTATATTCCATTGTCTTAACTCCTAGCGACTTTGGCTACGCCACTCCTGTATCCCTCTATAAATATAACTTTACTTAATTTTATCTATTAACAATGAGACTTAACTCATCGCAATCTCTTTAATTCTATTTGCTATATAATCAATATCCTCATCTCTTATAGTACGTACATCTAACAGTAATTGATTATTTGTAATTCTCGCCACTATCGGAATCTCTCCAGCTCTTAATGCCATTTCTATATCGTCTGGAGTCATATCTTCTATATTAATCACAACTGCATATCCATCTAGCTCTGTATCCGGTGCAGAACCACCACCAACTTTGTTCTTCGTCTTAATAATATCGGTGTTTATAATCTGTGATTTTGATATAATCAGATCTTCTAACTTTCTTGCTCTTTCAAACAGATCATCAATATCACTTGTTAGCATTTTTAATACTGGTATTTCATCATTGACAGTATCTTCATTTAAATATGCCCTAAAAGTTTCACATATGGCTGCAATCGTCATCTTGTCGACTCTTAAAGCTCTTGCTAGAGGATGCTTTTTCAATCTATCAACATATTCCTTCTTACCGATAATAATTCCTGCCTGAGCACCACCAAGCAACTTATCGCCACTGAATAATACTAAATCTGCCCCTTCATTGATAGCATCTTCAACACAAGGTTCTCCAATACCGTACTTTCGCAAATCTCTTAATAAACCACTGCCCATATCATAAATAAGAGGTAAATCGTTTTCTACAGCAATTTCTTTTAATTCTGGAAGCGAAGCTTCTTGCGTAAAACCCACCACCTTATAATTACTTGTATGAACCTTCAATATTGCCTTAGTGTTTTCATTGATAGCATCTTCATAATCACCAGGCTTTGTCTTATTCGTTGTACCAATTTCCTTTAAAACAGCTCCACTTTCTTTCATAATGTCCGGTATTCTAAAAGATCCACCGATTTCAACAAGCTCTCCCCTGGAAACAATAACTTCTCCACCTCTTGCCATTGCCGCAAGAACTATCATCGTTGCAGCAGCATTATTATTTACCACTATTGACGCTTCCGCTCCAGTAATCTTTGTAATCAACTCCTCTGTATGAGCGTGTCTTGATCCTCTTTCACCAATAGATTCATCATATTCTAAAGTTGAATATTCACCAGCTATTTTTTCTACTGCCTCTATTGCTCTCTTACTTAAATTAGCCCTGCCTAAGTTAGTATGTAAAACTACTCCCGTCGCATTGATAACCTTTTTCAAGGATTTTTCCATACTTTTAGTCAATCTATTCTTAGCCATACCAACAATAAATTCCAACGAAAGCTTTTTTTCTATATCAACAATATCATCCTGATTATTCAAATCAAGATTTTTTATCTCCCCCCGAATTTCATCTAGGACATCTCTTGCAGCATCAGATTTCTCTCTATGCGAAAATACATCTAAACTTTCATCACAAAGAGCCTCAATAATCAAATCTACTTTTGGTATATTCCTATACATGTTATTCATTCATTAACCTCTCCTAATTAAACGAGCGATAAAACTAAGTCTATATAAATAGCTATATGCTATCAATCATTTCCTTTATATCATCTGCATTAAATAAGTATCTTTCGTTACAGAAATTACAAACTAGTTCTGCCTGACCATCTTCTTTAAGTATTTCTTCTAAGTCACTTTTACCAATAGTCATAAGAGCATCATGCATCCTATCCCTACTACAGTCACAAGTATAATCAATTTCCTTAAAGTCTAATGTTTCTGGCATAAATTCTTCATCGATTGTTGCAAACATATATTTAAGTAATTCTTCTAGTATTGCATTATCTGTCTTACCTACACTTCTAAGCTGAACTGCCTCTATTAATTGACTAATCGGTTTCATTTCGCCTAAACACTTCTCAAGCACTTCAATAACACGTTCATCGCAATTAGGCAATAACTGCAGGAACATACCTCCAGCACTTAAAACACTTAAGTTTTTCCCTACCTTAACACCTAGAGATATAGATGTATTTTGTTGTTCACTTATATAATAATATGCTGTAAGATCTTCAGCAATTTCGCCATTAACTAAGGCTATTTGCCCAATATACGGATCCTTTAATCCAAAATCCTTAATAACAGTTAACTCTCCGATTCCAATAGCACCACCTACATCAAGTTTACAATCTGTCCTCAGAGGCATATCTACCTGAGGATTTGAAATATACCCCTTAATCCTACCGTCACCATAAGCTGTTGCAAGTATTTCTTTCGCTTCACCGTCACCTTTAAAAATAACTGTCATCCTATTGTCATCAGCTTTCAAATCTTGTGCCATTAGCCCTGTAGCTGTCAAAACTCTACCCAAACAAGCAGTTGCCAATGGCGTGCAACCGTGAACAACTCTAGCTTCCTCAACCATAGCAGTTGTTATAGTTAGATATACTCTATATGAGCCGCTTTTATCAACGGCAACCAAAACTTTATTTTTACTCATCTTACTACCTTAATGCCCTTTTCTCCAATATAATTCTATCATATAAACAAGGACTTATCATCGTTGTTTATATATGGATTCTTACAAAAATAGCTTATCCACCAAAGTAATAACAACAGGCACAGTAGCCATTGATAATACTGTATTAAAAAACAGGATTCTACTTGCCAATTCATGGTCTTGATTCTCCTGTTCTGCAAGCATTGCAACAGTCGCTGCTGTAGGAAAACAAAATCCTAATACAATGATTGCCTTCATCTCTGGAACTATAAAGTCTGGCAAAATAAGCATCAGAGCAACTGCAATCAACGGAATTACCAACAGTTTATTAATAGCACTTTCAATGACATATCTATTTTTGAACAATTCAAAAAATTTATTTTTCGCCAATGTCGAACCGATAAATATCATTGCCATCGGTGTAGCTGCGGCGCCTATATAATTAAAGTATATTCCAAAAATATTGTTCAGCGAAATTCCTAAAACTGCAATGACAAGCCCCGCTATTGTTCCAAATATATTAGGATTAATTATAAGCTTGGTTGTTGATATAAAAGTATTTTTTAAAGAAAATGGCCCCTTGTTTTCATTATTTCTTCTAAGCACAAAAAGCGCATATGTAAAGAAAAATATATTCATTGCAGAATTTTCCGCTACCATAAAGAATAATCCTTGTGATCCCAAAAACGAAAGAGCTATAGGAAATCCCATAAATCCATTGTTTGGACATACCATTGCCATCTCTGATACATTGCTAACGCTATCTGGAAATTTTCTAATCTTTGTATAAATTCTTACATATAAAGACGACACTCCTAGCATTACTCCACCTAGCAATAGCATCCACATAAAATCCATAATCAAAGTCCAATTCATTTTCATTGTACCTATATTATATGTAAGAAGACATGGATACGCCCAATATACAATAAATGTATTTAGACTCTTATTCATTTCATCCTTAATTAACTCCAACCTTCTCATTATAAAACCTGTAAAAATCAGGGCAAACATTACAAAAAATTGTGTGTACATACGTCCTCCTTTTTATTTGATTTATCTATTCTAACAAAGCATTAATACAAAATACAATACTTTATCAAGATTGACTTTTATAAACTTTGCCGTTATCCTTTTATATATAAAAGAACAAAACTATTTTAATTATTTTAATAATTTCAAAATCACATTTTTCATATACATTACATATAAGGAGTAATTATGACAAATTCCATAGTAGAAACTATAAGCGCCGACGGCATTATCAGTAAAGCTTTTTCTATTGCACAAAATACAAATGCAGAATATATTGTCGCTCTAGTAAAGTCACTAGAACACATGGGCACATACCACAGTGACCTAGCCGGATATAACACGAATTATTTGGTAAATAATAATCGTGGCTGGGTTTTATTAGGTTGGCACATTACATTCAAACAATACAATTCCCCCCATCAGGATAACTCTATCAACATCGATACATGGACTCATCCATTTAGACGTATGCAAATGGATAGACATTTCATTATCAATGATAGTAAAAAAGTTATAGCTAACGCGACAAGCCGCTGGATTTACTTTGATACAAATCGAAGACGTCCAATTAAGCCTACTGCAGAAATGCTAGATGACTTTATCATATGCAATAAACCTGCGCCACTAGATGAGCAGTCATATAAACCAATAGATTTCAGTGATTATGCACTTTTACATAAAAGTACCGTAACATCTGTAGAAGAAGATATTGATATAAACAAACACACAAACAACGTTTCATATATTCGTTGGGCATTAGAAGCTATTGATCAATTCTTTAAAAATACATATTCTAATTACAACAACACTCTTTCGATAAACTGCAATAAGCAATTAGATTTAAAAGAACTTCACGCAATTTATATTAAAGAAACCATGCTAGGAGATACTGTTAATATCAAATTATATAAAAAGACTGAGAAAAATAGTTCTCTCAGTCTAATAGTCAATTTTACTGACAGCTTTAATAATATTCTGTGCCAAGTGCAGCTCCAATTATAGGAGCTGTTTTTCTTCTATCTTAATCTCTTCCATAATTTCCATATAACAGCTACATCTCGATCCGTCTTCACGAATACCGCTATCATTACAAGAATTACACCTATATTTTGGCTTTGTATAATCTATTGGAATATCTGCTTTGTGAAGAATTCTATTCTTTTCGTTCTCTAATTCATCAATTTCTTTCTTCAATCTAGCAACAAGTTCGTCTTTATTTGGAGCATAACTGATATTTAATGTAAGTAATTCAATATTCTTTTCTCTAATTGCGCTAGTTAGTTCATTAATTCTTGGATATCTCTTATTTACATCTTCGATTACAATTCGAGCATCTTCTTGAGCCTGCTTAGCTAGTTCATCATACCGCATCTTAACTAGCTGATGAATAGATTGTCTGCCATCTGATTGGAAATTTGAGCTACGCTTATTTCTTAAATTATTTCCATTAGCGGTTTTTACACCCTCTGATTCCTTCTTCCAATTAACCAATACTTTATTGACATAGTTTATATTTGGATTTGAAATACCTGCCGTCTTAGAACATGCTTCTAAAATTTGGTCCATAGAATAACCAAGTTCGTCAAACCACGTGTCTATCGTCTCGCGTTCAGCTTCAGTTAAATTTCTTGTAAATCCAAGAGACTTAAGAATTCTCTTATACCGAGACCATCTAACATCTGTCATTCTTATATGTTCATCAATTTTATCTACTGTATCATATCCATGCTCTAACCAAGACTTTAAAACCTTCAATATATAGCCCATAGATTTTTTTCCATTATTTACGGAATAATCCACTGCCTTCACAACCAATTCTGTAGATACACGATAACCTAATATCGCTGAATCGATTTTTTTAATTTCATCATGACTCAAAGCTCTCTCAAACTTCTTTTCGATTTCTGCATACATACTTTTTAAAGATTCATTTTCAAGAATATTTGCCTCAGAATTCAATAGATATCCCCTGTCGTCTTGCAAATTACCTTGATCCTCACAACTGCTAACAGAAGTACCAAAATAGTTTTCCTTTAATGAAATACTATAAATTTTATCTTTATGTCTACCTATTAAGCCTTTATTTTCCCAATAGCCTATGCCTCTTTTGACGTCACCTTCAGATATGCCAAGACTTTTAACAATCTGAGTAACTGTAACTTCCTTATTTAAATTTTCGTACATTAAAATAACCAGATAAACTTTCACGAATTTATCCGGAGCTGACGGCATATACTCATTTATAAATATATTTTCTACCGCCGTATCATATAAAAACGGTGTATTCTTTTTGTTATTGTTATTTTTCGTCATCTTATATTAGTACATTTTTATTTTGCAAAATTTGCAAACTTCGTATAAACACCTAACCATCTAGCCTTTACCGTGCCAATTGGTCCATTTCTATGTTTTGCAACAATTATTTCTGCAACTCCAGGTTCCTCTGTATCTTCATGATAAACTTCATCCCTATACAAGAATAACACTATATCGGCGTCCTGTTCAATTGCACCAGATTCTCTAAGGTCAGCAAGAATAGGTCTATGATTATCTCTATTTTCAGGGGCTCTTGAAAGCTGTGACAAGACAATAACCGGACAATCCATTTCTCTAGCCAAAAGTTTCATTTCTCGCGAAAGCGTACTAACCTGCTGTTGTCTATTTTCTCTAGTATCACCACTCATCAACTGTAAATAGTCCAGAATTATCATATCTAGGCCTCTTTGCATCTTCATCTTTCTAGCAACACTCTTGATACCGCTTATCTTGATACCTGGAGTTTCATTAATTTCAATATGACAATTTTCAAGAGTACTTGTCGCCATAGTAATACTAGCCCAATCTTCCGCTTGCATTTCCTCAACACCATTCATCTTCTGAGTAGGAACGTGCGATTCTATAGATAGAATTCTCTGACTCAACTGAGTATCTGCCATTTCCAAACTGAAAATTAAAACCTTAGAGCCCTTTTTCGCTGCATTAAGTGCCACATTAAGCGCAAAAGCAGTCTTACCCATTGCCGGTCTTGCTGCTACAACTATCATATCCGACTTTTGAAAACCACTTAACTTTCTATCTAAATCTATTAGTCCACTTGGAACACCTGTAACAGAATTCTTAATATTTTCTCTCTCCCCAATAATTCTAATATTTTCAGGTAGAAGTTCTTTTAGTATGACAGTATCTTTCATACCCCTATCTGTTATAGTTCTAAATATTCTTCTTTCTGTATCCTCAATAATATCGGAAACTTCATTTGAAATATCATAAGCTCTCTCTACAATATCTTCACCAACTTCCACGAGTTTTCTTCTCGTAGACCTATCAATCATCATCTTAGCATAACCAATAGCAACTCTAACCGATGGTGTATTGATAATAAGATGTTGCAAATATGCTCTACCACCAATGGCTTCTAACATTTTTCTCTTAGTTAGTTCTTCAGCAACAAAAGCTGAGTCTATAGTCTTATTCGCCCTAAACAACGTATCAATTGCTTTAAAAATTTCTCTATGTGCTTCTAGAAAAAAATCATCTGGCGACAACATGTCAAGCAATTCTGGAGTTACAAGAGGCATCTGACTGTCATCTCTAAGCATAGCACCTAGAACTACACCTTCAGCATTTACATCCTGTGGTATTCTTTGTTCTTCCATCGTCTTTACCTCACCAAAAACAATTAAACTATAACTTCGACCTTTAGTACGCCAACAACACCATGGTGCAACTTAATTTCTACTTCCTTAATTCCTGCTGTTTTAATAGGTTGATCTAAAACAATTTTTTTCTTATCTAATTCAAGATTAAACTGTTTTTTACTCTCTTCAACAATATCAGCTGAAGTTACAGATCCAAACAATTTACCATTATCTCCAATTTTCATTTTAAAAACTAACGTCTTTTCTAAAAGTTCCTTTGCAACTTTCTCTGCTTCTTGTTTTCTTGCAGCTTCTTCAGCTTCAGCAATCTCCCTTTGATGTTCAAGATTCTTAATATTTCCAGCTGTAGCTTCCTTTGCTAAACCTTTTGGGAAAAGCATATTTCTTGCATAGCCATCACTAACTTTTACAACGTCTCCTGCCTTGCCTGTACCTTTTACATTTGCTAATAATATAACTTTCATATCCTTACCCCACCAGTTCCTTTAATTTTTCAATAACTTCTTCTTTCGACATATCAGTCTGAGCCGCAGCAGCATTCAAATGACCACCACCACCAAATTCTTCCATAACAACTTGTACATTGTTAGAACCTACTGATCTAGCACTAATAATGGTTCTACCTTTTTCATTGCTACCCAACGCAAATGACTTATCAACTCCCTTAACAGTAAGGAGTTCTTCTGCTACCAAAGAACATATCATCTGCATATTTTCATTTGGAATATCACATATTGAGTAAACATTTCCCTTCTCATCAAAGTATGCATTTGACACTCCGTTTACTCTAGCTTTAAACAAATCTTTTTCCACTTGGAACAACTTTTTAACATTAGCCAAGTCAGCACCCTGTTTTCTAAGCCAAGCTGCAGCTTCAAACGTTCTAACTCCACTCTTTACCGAGAAATGATTTGTATCTACAAACATACCTGCCAACAAAGCCTCAGCTTCAAATCGTGTAATGTCTTTTTTATCAACTGTATACTGCAATATCTCTGTAACAAGTTCTGCAGACGATGATGCATAAGGTTCAATATATGTAAGAGCTACATTTTCAATAAACTCCTTATCCTTCCTGTGATGGTCTATAACCACCTTTCTGCACTTCTTTTCTAAAAGCTCTGGAGATGCAGTAATACTCGGCTTATGAGTATCAATAATCATCAACACCGTTTTTCTATCTATAAGTTCTCCCGCCTGTGTCCCGTTAATAATTTTATATTCACCTCTTGATATTGCCTCATCATACAAAAGTTCAAGAGCGTCATTATAACTATTAATAACGATATACGTATCTTTATTATGTTTTTTAGCAAGTCTAGTCATAGCTAAAGCTGATCCAAAAGCATCCATATCAGGATTTCTATGACCCATTACAATAACTCTTGACGATGTCTGTATCAAACTTTCTAATGCACTTCCGATAACCCTAGACTTACCTTTGTTATTTTTCTCTACTGTAGCCGTAGTACCACCAAAGTACATTACATCATCATTATCCTTAACGACGGCCTGATCACCACCTCTACCTAAAGCTAGGTCTAACGCCTGCTGCGCCCAAGTGTCATTTTCTTCTAAAGATGAAGCACCAATACCAACTCCAATAGAAAGCGTTGGCGGAAAATCTTGTGATGTTTCCATCTCTCTTATCTCATCTAAAAGTTTGAATTTCTCTTCAATAATCTGTCTACAATACTTCTGTGCACAAACTAAAACGTACTGATGATCGCCCTTATCTATAATAAGGCCTCTCTGTTTTTCTGCCCACGATCTTATATGCTTATCAATAGTCGATACAAGAGTCAATTGGTTAGATTCCTCGACTGACGATTTAAGTTGGTCAAAGTTATCAATTTCTAGAATAATGATACAACTCTTTTCTTCCTCATATTTCTTATTGATTTCTTCTCTCTTTGTTATATCTACAAAATACAGAATATATCCCTGTTCTTCGCCTTTCGAAACCACCGTAACAGCAAAAACTTTTTCACTTCTCTCAAGAATGATGGACTCATTATTATCTGCATAATCTTGCAAGTTTTCAGGCTTAATATCCATAAGCGCAAAAATATTACTACCAACTATATCGCCGTATAAAAATACGTCTGTAATTTTTTCATTGACATTAATTATATCTCCCTTAGCATCAAGTTCACACATCGCTATAGGAATACTATTTTTAAGATTTTCAATATTCATAATTTTTACCTAATCTTCTACCTACTCAGTCTCAAATTATATTATTTAATATCTAATCTGTCTTTTTCTTACATTGAAGAACAAATCAAATAGACCTATGAAAAATAAAAATGTCTGCCCATATCCAGTCATCCAGACAATTACAACTAGCACACCAACCAAAGCAGATGGTATTTTTTTCATAGCCGTAACCGTAAATATATATGCAACCCCTTGAAAAGCAATTATGCTTTCAACAATTATACGCACGTTTATTAAAACTGCATTTTCTATGCCAAATCCTGCAAATTTAATTAAATACGCGCCTATATATATTAAAAATAGTCCTGTAACATCTTTATTTTGTAATGAAAAGTTTGCAATCCTTGCTTTAACTAAATTAATTGCTCCATCTTTATTTTTTATTCTTGCGGCTACCGAATAAGCAATATACCCAATTATTGACGAAACCATAAAGACAAAAGAAGGCATAGTTAACCCAACTAGCTCAGCCATATTCTTCAATAAGTTTTCATCGTTTATCGATAAACCAAAAGGCAATAGCTTATGTAAATTTGGATTATCCTTAATCGTGCCAAGCACCTTTTCCATCTCTTCCGTTAAAATTGCAGTCAAAGACATTTCCTTTGTTACAGTCAAATATGCAATATATAATAGAACTAAACCTGCAGAAATGATTGCACTCAAGCCAATAACATAAAAAGGTCTGTTGCATTTCCTTATTGCACTCATGAACGTTATCGGAAATATTATAGTTATAAGTAATATTATCTCTAAAGTCATATTAAATCTTTCCTCGTAAAATCTTATTCTTATTGGCTAAATTTCAAATCATATTAGCCCCTAACTACCTAATTAGGTTAACTTTTATTATAACACATTTATCTAGTAGCAGTTTCTTTCCAAACAAAAAATCCCCAACTATCGTTGAGGATTAATTTTTTAATTAGTCTGCCTGATATGGCAAAATTGCAACAACTCTAGCTCTTTTAATAGCTCTAGTCACTTCTCTCTGATGTACAGCACAAGTTCCTGTAATTCTTTTTGGCAAAATCTTACCTCTTTCTGTGATGTACTTCTTTAAAGTTTCTGCATCTTTATAGTCGATTTTCTTTTCTTTGTCTGCACAAAATTGGCAAACCTTCTTTTTCTTGAAACCGCCTCTTTTTTTATCCATCATTAGAATCTCCCTTCTCTAGAATGGAACATCTTCATCCAAATCGTCGTCATCAATCATTGTAACTCCGTCTGGCAATCCACTTGGCATAGACTGACTATCTCCCATACCTTGCTTCTGTTTGTCTCCCCACTCTAAAAATTGAACGTTATTTGCAACGACTTCAGTTGTATAAACCTTAACGCCGTCCTTGTTCGTATAACTTCCTGTTTGTATTCTCCCTTGGATAGAAACGAGTCTCCCCTTTGCCAAGAATCTTTCGCAATTTTCTGCAGTCTTTCCAAAAGCTACAATCGCCGGGAAATCTGTACCAGCATCCTTGCCCATTCTGTCAATGGCAATAGTAAATCTTGCAATTGCAAGTTGAGAATCTGTATATCTTACATCAGGATCTCTTGTTAATCTTCCAACTAAATTTACACTATTCATACCAAGGTCTCCTTACAATTTATTTTTCTTCTTTGTTAACAATCATATGTCTTACTATGCTGTCATTAATCTTAAGTCTTCTGTCTAGCTCTTTTGGTAGATCAGCTCCTGCCTTAAAGTCAATTAATACATAGTAACCTTCGTTTTTCTTCTGTATTGGATAAGCTAGCTTTCTCATGCCCCAAACATCAATGTTTGTAACTTCGCCATGCTCACTGATGATTCCTTGAACAGCATTTACAAGTGTTTCTTTCTGAGAATCTTCTACAGATGCATCGATTACGAAAAGTACTTCATAATTAATCATTTTTTCACCTCCCTGTGGACTATATGGTATCAGCTCCTGCTGATACAGAGATTTATCGTACTAATTAATTATACAGATTATTTGTAAATTTTCAAGTAAATTTTTCGGATTATATATCTAATTATATCTAATAAACTTTAGAAGTTCACTATATTAATCTCTTTCCGGCTCAACTAAACTTGGCGGAGTATAATTTTTTATAAATTCGTCAATTTCCTCAAAACTAGTTGTAAAAAGAATCTTTTCTTTTGCCTCTCTTGTTATAAATTCATCTACTGTCATCTTTTCATAAAATGCTTCAATGTCATCATAAAAATTATTTTCATTAAAGAATATGCACGGCTTATCATTTTGTCCAAGTCTAGACCACGAAATCACTTCAACAATTTCCTCCAACGTCCCTGCACCACCAGGCAATGCAATAAACACATCCCCAAGTTCAAACATCTTTCTCTTACGTTCACTCATATTTTCCACATGAATTAATTCTGTCAAATCACTATGGGCAAGCTCTATTTTCTCAAGAAAACGAGGCATTACACCTGTAACCTCTCCACCTGCATCTAATACCGTATTGGCAACAAGCCCCATAAGACCTTTTCTCCCTGCGCCATACACTAATCTATTATTATTCTTAGCAATCCATTCACCAACTTGTATTGCACATTGTCTGTAATCATAGTTTTTCCCTGAATGCGCCCCACAATATACTGTTATATTCATCCTATCTCCATTCACATATCCCACCGAACATCTGGAAACTCAAATAAGTTTCTACCCTATTTCCATAATTTTTCAGGATATTTACCATTTTCCTTCATCTTCGCTAGTGCTTCTACAACACTATCCTTATCTTCCTTGTATGTAACACCATACCATTTATCCTTGGAAACAAGAACTTTACAGCTTGCATTTCCTTCTTTGATAACCTCGTCAGTCACCCTAGGAATTAAATATTCATCTTTTAAAATATTATTATTTTCAGCTTTTCTAAGGAAAGCTTCGAATCTATTTTCTATTTCTCTCATCATTGTTGGCGTATAACCCCAGAAGTTCATTGAAACTGGAGTATCTGGATCAAGCTTTGTCCATGTATCACCATCTTCAGTAAATTCAATACTGTCTACTTTTTTAGCAATCTGAGTTCTTTCAACTATATCCACCAAATATCCATCGTCACTAATCTGACATATGCCTCTTGCTACATGACCATTTTCTGTAACCGTATTCTTTAAGACATATGAAACCATAGCGTATGACCCTTCAGTTCTGTTTCCATCCAAGAATTTATAAATTTGTTTAAATGAGTCAACACCATAATAATCATCAGCATTAATCACAGCAAAGGGAGCATCTATAATATCTCTAGCAGCCATAATTGCATGCGCTGTACCCCAAGGTTTTTCTCTATTTGCGCTCAAATTATATCCTTCTGGCAAATCATCAACACTCTGAAAAGCATAATCAACTTGCATGTATTTTCTAGCACCATTATCCAGTCGTGCATCAAAATCTTCTTTAGTCTCTTCTCTTATAATCAGTATTGCTCTATCAAAGCCAGCTCTATGAGCATCAAACAAAGAAAAGTCTAAAATAATTTCGCCTTGCTCTGTCACCGGATCTATCTGCTTAAGCCCACCATATCTTGAACCAAGTCCTCCCGCCATAACAATTAAAACTGGCTTTTTATTTTCCGTATTCGGTCTTGCATTAATCATTTCTAAACCCTTATTAATAGCATAGTCTTCTTTATTTTTCTGTAACACATCCGCTGTAGGGAGTATATCTAGGAAACTAAACGACCATCTCATTGTTTTGCTTTTTTTCTTAAATAAAATCATGCTAACTAGTAAATATGTAGCTAAACCAAGCGCATACCCAGCAAATACATCCGATGCATAATGAACACCCAGATATATCCTGCTCAACGCAACTACAGTCATAAGTACAACTAATCCCAACGAAATCAAAGTCTTCTTAACCTTTGAAATATCGCACTTTGCTACAATAAATGCAGTCATTACACACACTGCAACGATTGTTGTAGTATGACCACTTGGAAAAGACCATCCTCCCTGTTCAATTAAATGTAATGAAGCATCAGGTCTTGGTCTTACAACTAACATTTTAACAATTCTATTTGCCAAAGAAGAAATAATAGCTACTATCGTTATAGGAATTCCAAATTTATATCTGACATCTTTCCTGATAAACATAGTCAATAAGCACAATATTACAATTGTTTGCCAATTACCTATATATGTTAACAGCTCAACAAAAGTCGTTAATGACTCACTGCGAAGCCCTATTATTATATCTCCATATTTAGCATCAAATGGACCTGCCGCACCATTTATAACTATTGCTGTCACCCCTAAAAATGTCATCAATGAAGCATAAAACCCCATAAGCCTTAAATTACTTAACATTAAATTCCTCCACAATATTTTCTATAATTACCCTTATACTTTGCTCTAATTTATCCATTTTTGATTGTGCATTAGCAGCATCATCGCCTATCACCGATATATATATCTTTATCTTTGGCTCAGTTCCTGACGGTCTTATTATGATACTCTGCTCTCCCAGCAAAAATAATTTTAATAAATCTGATACAGGTAATCCATTTATTCCATCTGAATAATCAACTTTTTCAATAATTTCAAAGCCATCTATGAAGAACCCTCTTTCCCTCACACGTGACATTATTGCTTTTCTAATTTTATCACCATTAAGCTCATCAAACTGATAACTTATCGACTTATCAACAACATATCCGTATTCACGCTTAATTTCTACCAATCTATCAACTAAAGTTATGCCCCTCTTTTTGTAATAGCCCGTCATCTCAGCCAGCATCATGGAAGCGTAAGTAGCATCTTTATCCCTAGCATAACTTCCTCCCAAATAACCTAAGCTCTCCTCAAATCCAAAAAGAAATCTATCAAGTTCATTCCGCTCTTCTAGATTTGAAATTATTTCACCAATATATTTAAATCCAATTAGAACATCAATAACATTCACATTATATTTATCAGCAATTTTATTTACAAGACAAGTGCTAACAATACTTTTAATCAACACCCCATTATCTGGAAAAACCCCTTTTTCATTTATTATTTGACAGATAAAATCAAATAATAATATGCCCACTTCATTTCCAGTCAAATGAAGGTATTCTCCAGTGATTTCATCCTTAGCACAAACTCCCATCCTATCGCTATCAGGATCTGTGGCTACAACAATATCCGCATCATTTTCTCTAGCATACTGTAAAGCTAATCGAAATGCCTCATTTTCCTCGGGATTAGGAACCGGGCATGTTACGAATTCACCATTTGTTTCTAGTTGTTCCTCAACATTGATTACGTTATCAAATCCACATTTACTAAAAATCTTTGGAACAACATCCCTGCCCGATCCATGCAATGGTGTATAAACTATCTTTATATCATTGTCCAAATCAATATTTTCATATCTTCCAGACATTGAATACTCATAGACATCATCAATAAATTTGTCTACCAACTTATGCTCTATGTATCTAATTTTTCCATTTGAAATAGCTTCTTTAAAATCAACACTTTTTACATCATTAAATATATCCACTTCTCTTATAGCATCATGATACACGTTTGCTAACTTATCAGTGATCTGACATCCTTTATTGTCATAAACCTTGTAACCATTGTAGTCTTGAGGATTATGAGAAGCTGTAATAACTATCCCTGCCATAGCTCCTAGCTCTCTAACAGCATATGACAATACAGGTGTTGGCATCAGCTTATCAAAAATATAAACGCCAATATTATTAGCCGCAAAAACTTCCGCCGTCTTCTTCGCATAAAGCTCAGAATTCTTGCGTGAATCGTATGCTATTGCGATATATTTCTCAGCATCAATCGCCATAATATCGTTTAGAACATTTGCAATCCCTTGTGTCGCCTGCCTAATCGTATATTCATTAATTCGAGCAGTTCCGCCACCCATCTTTGCACGTAAACCCGATGTACCAAAACTCAAAGATGACGCAAATCTCTCTTCTATTTCATCTTGAAGATTTTTTACATTAATTAATTCATCATAAATAGGTGAGTTTTTATCTATATGCTTTATCCATTTTTCATACATATCAGTAATGTGATATATCTCCAAAATTTTGTCCTTTACCTTATATACCAAAACATTGACAAAACAAAAGATATATCGGTAATCGTTCAAATCCCGATATTCTAATTTGCCTGTCAAATTATATTAACATTTTCTATTATACAATAATATTGAAAAAAAGGCTAAAAAATAATAATTTTTAGCCTTTTACAATACAATTATTTGAATTCCCAGTAATTCATTATCAAATATTTTTAACATCGCCATGTCAAAAGTCGAGTAGAATTTAGCACAACAAATATTGACCCTGCATTATGAACCAAAGCTCCTGTTATAGGATTTAAAACTCCAGCCATGGCTAATCCAATAGCCAAAAAATTCAGGATAAGCGAGAAAGTCAAATTTCGCTTTATCGTTGTCATAACTTTTCTAGATAGTTTTATTAAATAAGGAAGGTTTTTAATATTATCGTTAATAACCACAATATCTGACGCGTCGATAGCAATATCACTACCTATACCACCCATAGCAATGCCCACATACGCCTTTTTAATTGCAAGTGCATCATTAACACCATCACCAATCATACACATATATTCCTCATTGTTATTATTCTCTTCAATAATTCTAAGCTTATCCTCAGGCAGACACTCAGCAAATACATGGCCTAACCCAAGCTTAATCGCCATTCTCTCCCCAACATTTTTATTATCTCCAGTAAGCATTACCGTATCAATATTTAAATTGTGTATCTCGGCAATAACTTCCTTACTTTCTTCTCTTTGTATATCACCTAAGGCAAACGTTCCTGCAATCTTATTATTGATCGCAACCACCACAACTGTACAACTATCTTCTTCGTATTCCTTTATAAAAGCTAGATTATCTTTATCAATATCAACTCTGCTATCCAAAATTAATTTTTTATTACCAATAATTATCTCATTGCCATTTACTATCCCTTTTATACCTCTTCCTGAAATAGCAGTCGCCAGCTCATCTGTAGTATATTCAAATAAATCATTTTCTAAATATGATTCTTTAATATGATTCACTATCGCCCACGCAATTGGATGCTCTGAATTTTTTTCAATTGCAAATACATATCTCCAAAAATCTGCACTATCTACATCTGATTCAATTTTGCTATCAACAACTTCATATTTTCCATACGTTAATGTACCCGTTTTGTCAAATGCCATCTTACTAACCTTAGCTAAACGTTCCATAGCATCACCCTGTCTAATCAAGAAGCCATTTCTTGTAGCATTCGCAACACCACCCATTATAGCTGTAGGGGTTGCAAGGACTAGTGAGCACGGACAAAAAACTACCAAAACAGTTACCGCTCTTATTACTTCGCCTGTAACGAAATATGTACCTATACCCAAAATTAATGCAGCAACAACAATCCATGAAGCCCATCTATCAGCCAAATTAGCAATCCTTACATTGCTTGAATCAGTATCTTGCACTAGCTTAATCATTCTTTGAATAGAACTATCCTCACCATTCTTTGTCGCTCTCATCTCAAATGATCCAAATTGATTAATTGTACCACTTAAAACCTCATCGCCAACAAACTTAGAAACATATACCGATTCACCTGTCATAATTGCTTGATCAACAGTAGTCTCTCCGTTGATGATTTCTCCGTCAACAGATATAGCTTCTCCCGGCAAAACTTTAAGAATATCACCCACAACAACATCAACAGGATTAATAATCAATTCCTCGCCATCTCGTATTACTCTTGCTTTAGTTGGAGTTAAGTCTATTAACTTTTCAATCCCTGATCTTGCTTTAGCAACAGTTCTCTCTTCTAAAACTTCACCAAGTAACATAATAAAGCAAACCTCGGCAACAGCGAGAACTTCGCCTATATAAACACCAGCAAACACAGCCATAGCAACCAGCAAACTTGCCGTAATCATCCTGTCGGTAATTAAATAAATTATGCCGCTCAGAACAATAGGTAGTCCACAAAGCACCAAAGCTATATATGAAAATTGAAAACCAATATTCGCAATATTTGTAATATCCATCGCTATAAAGATGGTCGATATAACTAGTATTGCAATATTTTTTCTTATGCCACCTTTTTCCAATAATTCCAAAATGCTGTATAAAAATTTTTTCATTAAATGACTCCTTACATAAATTTTACTGTTGTATATATGACTAATTAATATTAACACAAAAATGTTAGTCGTACATCACATATACCCCTATGGGTATATTACAATAATCTAAGTACAAAGTCAACCTACGAATTATTTGTACATAAAAACCCCTTATAATAAAAATTTACATCCCAGCATTCCTTATTATAAGAGGTATTTTTGCTAATTATCTATCTATTTTATGTTTGAAAAATACTCGACTGCCTTGGCAAAGTTCTTTAAAGTGTTATCTAAATCTCCATTTTTAATACCATCTTTAACGCAGTGATTAATATGACTTTCCAATATCAACTGTCCGCATTTATGTAATGCTGATTTAGCCGCATTAATCTGAAGCAAAACATCTTCACAGGGCACATCTTCAGATACCATTCTATCTATTGCCTGTACCTGTCCAACTATTCTCTTAAGCCTATTATGAATATTTTCATTATCAGTACACGATCTCATAATGTCCCTCACAATCTCATTGTAAATATGAAAAATTTTGCTTTTCATCAATGTTATTTAGAATTATTTTTTATTGCCATTTTCATCAAATACAGGTAACTCTTCTAAGACAATTATATCATCTCTGCCCATCGCATCACCTTCTGCAAAAATAGCCATTTTAGCTACAATATTTCCGCCTGCCTTTTCAACTATTTTTTCCATAGCCTTTAGTGACTCACCCGTACTGATAACGTCATCAATAATTAAAACTTTTTTATCCTTCATCTTTGCAGCATCTTCCTGCCCTAAATACAGTGTTTGCTTGTGCTGCGTAGTTATAGATTCTACTTCCACATCTATCGGATCTGTCATATACACTTTAACACCTTTTCTAGCTATTACATAATCGTTTTTGCCTGCCTGATAAGCCATTTCATAAATTAAAGGTATACTCTTCGCTTCTGCAGTCATAATTACATCAAACTCTGGAGCTTTTTTTAAAAGTTCTTTTGCTGCCGCCTTTGTTATCTCTACATCACCAAACAAAATAAATGCTGCAATGCTCAGGCTGTCACTAACTCTATAAAGTTGCAGTTGTCTCTTTATACCCGCAACCTCTACTTCATAAAACATAAAATCCTTCTTTCAAAATTGAATACAGTATAATTATTTACAGTTAATAGTTATAACATCGTAAAAATCTTTAATGCAAATAGTATAGACGAAATCCACATTACAACATGTACATCTCTAAACTTACCACAAAGCACCTTGATAACTACATACGCTAAAATACCAAACATAATACCGTTTGCAATAGAATATGTAAATGGCATCATAATTATAGCTAAGAAACCACCCACTGTAGCTGCCATATCTGTTTCAAAATCCATACCCTTAATAGCACTTAGCATTAATAGACCTACATAAATTAGCGCAGGAGCTGTTGCAAATCCAGGAATCGCTAAAAAGATAGGAGCAAAGAATAATGATGCAATGAACAATATCGCTACTGTAACACCTGTAAGACCTGTTCTACCACCTTGAGCTACACCGGCACTTGACTCTACATAAGATGTAACTGTAGATGTACCAAGGCAAGCACCTGCAACAGTGCCTAACGCGTCTGACATAAGAGCACGTCCAACTCTTGGTAGATGACCATCTTCATCTAACATATTGCCTTTTGATGCAACACCAATAAGTGTTCCAACTGTATCGAATAAATCAACAAATAAAAAAGAAAAAACTATTACAGCAAAGTCTACTGCATGGTTTACCATATATGAAAAATCGAATTCAAACCAATGTGGAGCTGCTGGTAAAACACCTACACTAAAGTTTGGAATTAATGAAAATGCACCAGCTTCTGGATTAATCACATACCAACCTGTAAGCTGCGCAACTATACCTAATCCCCAAGTTAATAAAATACCCCACAAGATGCTACCAACAACTTTAAAGTGATTTAAAACTGCAATTATAATTAAACCTACAAGAGCAAGTACCACTGTTGGAGAAGATAAGCTTCCAAGACCAACTAATGTTGCAGGATCAGCAATTACAACACCTGCACTCTTTAATCCAATAATGGTTATAAACAACCCTATACCTGCAGTAATAGCAAGCTTTAAGTTATTAGGAATTTTATTTACTAAAGTCTCTCTAAATTTAACTAATGAAAGTAAAATAAATACAATACCTTCAACTAATATAGCAGTAAGAGCTACCTGATACGGATTGTTAATTCCATTTGCCGCTAACTCACCACATACTGTATATGCAAAATAAGCATTAAGACCCATCCCTGATGCAAGAGCTACAGGATAGTTTGCTAAAAACGCCATTAGCAAAGTCGCGAATGCTGCGGAAACTGCAGTAGCAGTAAATACTGCTGCCGAATCCATACCTGCCGCTGAAAGCATAGTAGGATTGACTGCTAGTATATATACCATCGACAAGAATGTAGTAACACCAGCAAGAATTTCCGTCTTTACCGTCGTTCCGTTCTCCTTCAATTTAAAAAATTTCTCCATCTAATAAAACCTCCCATTAATAAGTGATAAAATTATTCTCCGCAATAAATCTATCTCATAAAAACAAAAAAACAACCGCGACTATAAATCTCAATCTCTTTTTACAAACAAAATGATTAAACTTATAATCACAATTTACATATAGATTATATATCCATACGCTTATAATATCAATAAAAATTACCAAAGGACATCTAATATTGATATATTATATACTTATTAAATTTTGAATTAAAAAATCTAGAGCCACAAAGCTCTAGATTTTAATATTCTTGAAGTTGTTTATCAATTAATTCATTAATATCTATTAATATTAATTTCTATAACCTACTGTGTAGCTGCATGACGTTCTAAGGAAGCAATATCCGATTCGCTAAACTCTATTTCAATATCTATATGGTGACCAAACTCTTCACCATATTTTCTCTTGTTGGATATATAGAAAATTAAACCTAGCAATGACCAAGCTCCCGCTATCATCCATTCTTCCTTTGTCAATGTGCTTCCAGAGTTTGGAAGTAGATAAAGGAAAATCATAGCCCCCGACATAATAACTGCGGTTAAGCCAACAAACTTATAATGTTTTACACGATAAGGTCTTGGCATATCTGGAGCCTTCTTTCTAAGCATAAGGAATGATATAGACACCATACAGTAAGCTAAACAACAGCCTAAATTTCCAGCGTCACAAACCCATACTAACATCTGTCTACCCGCTAGAGGTGATAACATTGAAATTATACCAATAAGCAACAATGCATTAACAGGAGTCTTGTATTTTGGATGAAGCTTCGCGAATGCCTTAGGAATCATATTTGAATCTGCCATAGAATACATAGCTCTGCTTCCGCCTATCATAAATGAATTCCAGCTTGTGATAATACCGCAAAGTCCACCAATTATTACTACATTAGATACTGCCTTCATACCATAAGCTTTCGACATAGCATCTGCTGTTACAAGTCCACTTCCTGACATTGACTGATTAATCTCTGCAGGATTTAACAAGAAACCAACAGCGATAATTACAAACGAATAGAACAATACAGCCATAACAATTGAAAAAATTAAAATCTTTCCAATCTTTTTAAGTGATCCTTTTATCTCTTCCGCCGCTTGCGGAATTACGTCAAATCCTATAAAGAAAAACGGTGTCATTACTGCTACATGCAATATATGTTTTAGCGTTGATCCGGCACTACCATCACCTACAAACATTTGAGGGAAAATATTATCCACTTCCCCTTTAACCGTAGAAGTTAAAATTAATGCCATACCAACAGAAAAAATTATTGCAGTTAAAACCGTCTGTAGTTTCGCAGCTGTTTTAGCCCCTAAAATGTTAATATACATCATAATGGCGGCTGTAACGACGGCGAGTGCTAGCCACGAAGCATAAATATCAAAACCAGCTACAGTGTATAGATATCCCTTTAAAAAGCTTGGAAATATATACGAAACTATTGTCGGAAAGGCGCATGCCTCAAAACACACAACCCCAACATAACCAAGGATTATTCCCCACGTACAGATAAATGAACCAGTAGCCCCCATTGCCTTATAACTAAAAACGTGCTCTCCGCCACATTGTGGCATAGCTGATGTCAATTCTGCATAAGTAAGTCCTACAAAGAAAATCATAATGCCACCTAGGATAAATCCTATAGCCGCACCTAAAACGCCCCCTCTATGAATCCAATCACCAGTAGATATAACCCAACCCCAACCTATCATTGCTCCAAAGGCAATAACTAATATATCTTTTGAGGATAGAACTTTCGTAAATTCAGATTGTTTCTTTGCTTTGCTCATTTTAATGTACCTCTTTTATTTATACAATATATTTTTAATATTTTGCATTCATCATATATCTTATTTTACAGGAAATTATTCATCTAAAAGTAGCCCCCTGTCTAAGTGGCAACTTAATTATAAAATAAAGTTGTCACTTTGTCAAAAAATATTCTATTTTTTTTGTTTTTATGATACATTAAAGATTATTAACAGTCTTGTAATAAAAAGGTAACTATAAAAATGAATTCAGAAAAGCAAGAGAAAAACAAGTATATCAATGAAGCGAAATATCATCAAATCGCAGTGGAGTTAGCCGAAAAAATAGCTGAAGGCTGGTATGTAGTAGGAGAAAAACTAAGCGCTAGATCAATGGTAGCAAACACTTTCCACGTATCTACAGAAACGGCTCGAAAGGCTGTTCAAATTTTGGTAGACATGGGGATTCTAACAAGCAAGCATGGCAGCGGAACATACGTAGCATCTAGAGAAAAAGCCCAATTATTTTTTAATAGACATCAAGAATTAATATCAATTGAGGAAACAAGAGAAAAACTTCAAAAAAAGGTTATAGAACAAAAAAATCAATTCGACACAATAATAAATCTATTAAATGAATTAGTAACTCAGACACAAAGAGATCACAATACAGCTTATATAATTCCGTATGACATGAAAATTGATAAAGAATGTAATTACTTAGGTTCTTCTATAGGTGAAATAGATATTTGGCAAGAAACTGGAGCAACTATCGTAGCTGTTAAAAGAGGCGATGATATGTTTATATCTCCAGGACCTTATGAAATAATAAATGACGGAGATATTCTCCTTTTTGTTGGCGGAGAAGATTCCCGACGAAAAATGATGACGTTATTTAACGTACAACCTTAACTGCTATAGAATTATCGCAATTAAAATAGCAGGTATAAATGTTACACTTCATCTATATCTGCTATTTAATTTATAGCACAAAAAAAGTGGCTTAATTAAGCCACTTTTTAATTTTTAATTATCTAGGTCTTACAAAAGTTATACCTGAGCCAGAATAAGCACTTGATACAACTACCTTTCCACGATATCCTCCGTGAACTGCCATTCCACCACCTATATATACCGCTACGTGGTCGTAATGAGCTCCACCATTTGTTCCAATTGTGTGTTTATACACAATGATATCTCCTGGCTGTGCCGCAGAACTAGGAACTGCTGTTCCCAAGCCTAGGAATGCTTCTGGCCATCCTCTGAAGTGTATACCACCACCAGCTAAAGCTCTTGATGCAAGAGATACGCAATCCATATGACCGCCAACTAATGATTTAGCTGTTGCCGCTATCGCAGCACCCTTACCTGATGCAGGAACATTACCATATGTAGCAACACTTGAGTATTTAGAACTTCCTCCCTGTCTATTGCCAGAAACCTCAGTCTTAGTGGTTTCTTTCTTTTCTACTTTAGTTCCTACAGCTATAACCTCTTTAACAGGGGCTTTCACAACCTTTGTAGAATAAACATTACTATAAACAGTTTTGCCGTTTACCATTACCTGTTTACCTACGATTGCGTTAATACCATCAACGCCTTCAGTCTTTACGTCTTTCTTGCCTTCTAGCAATGAATCGTCTTCAACCTCTTCTGTGTCATGTGCTACAACCTGATTATATATAAGAGGATTTTCAACTCTAACTTCAAAAATCGGTTTATCAGTATTGTTGATTTTTAAGATATAATCTGTAGCTTCATCTACAGTCTTTACATTCTTAATCTCTGCTACCTGAAATTCTTTTTCTTCTACTTTCAAAGCTGGTGTTACTATCGCTGTAATCTCTGGATTTGTCTTTCCATAAGATGCTTTCACCTTGTCTATTACCATTTCCGCATTTGCTTTGGAATCTACAACAGCAATCTCCTTATCTCCGGCGATTATAGCGTAAGGTTCTCCCGTATCACCTGCTGCATAAGCTGTTCCTACAAATATATCATATGTAACAAATGATGTAAGCATTAATGACGCTACCGCCACACAAGCAATCTGCTTTGTCTTTCTTTTTAACTTCTTTGTCTTATCAATAGTCTCTACAATCGACTTTGACACCACATTGTTGTTTAAATTAATCATAAATACACTCCTTTGTACAAGGGCAATATTAACAGTCCAAACCGCATGAATCAAGAAAAATAGCCATTTTTTCATATTTCTACACACTTCTTGACTAAATCTTCACATTTTCTTCACATTTTCTTCACGCAAATTTACATTTCTTATTTGAGCAAACAAAAACCCCGATTTATCCGGGGCTTTTTGCCGTATTCAGTATGTTTTTTACAATAAAATTGTATAAAGCACACCTAATACTATCGCGTACATCGAGATGCTAAGACCTCGACTTAATTTTACCATAAATCTAATAAATATTTTATTTATCTAATAATTCTAAAGGATGTTCTCTCATTACATCCTCTCTCAGAGCCTTAATATGCGCCATCGACAAATCTCTAGCCTTCTCATGTTCACCTGTCAAAATAGCATTTAAAATCGCATCATGTTCTAACCCAACCTTTTTAGCTCTACTAAAATCTCCATAATAAAGATTTCTAAATCTAACCATAAGATCTTTTAACTCTTCTGCAATTTTAACCATAACTGAGTTATCAGAAGCTCGTATAATTATTTCATGGAATCTTGTATCATACTTAATAATCTCCGCTTTATCTCCACCTATAACTGCTCTCTTATACTGTTCCTGAGCCTCTGCCAGTTCTTCTTTTTCTTTTTCTGTAATTCTCATACTCGCATAATAAGTTATAGTCGCTTCCATATTCTCTCTTATTTCAAGTGCCTCGATAAGATCTCTAATATCAACATTAGCAACTCTAGCTCCCTTATACAATTCAAAAACTACGAGCCCTTCTTCATTTAGTCTCTTTAACGCGGCTCTAATAGGAGTTCTACTCGCATTCATTTTAGCTGCAATGTCCATCTCGGTCAGCTTTGTGCCAGGCAAAAGCTTCCCTCTTAAAATAAGTGATTTAATTTCCTCATAAATATATTCTTTTAAATTTTTGTATTGAATATCATCATTCATCTTCATTTCAACATCCTCACTATATGTACAACTCTATATTTCCCTCTAAACTCATTATAAGCTTTTTCTAATGTAATTGGCGAATCTGCAATAGCGTAAACTGTAGGTCCACTTCCACTCATCATAACTATTGATTCCGGAGCTAATTCTGCTAATGCCTCTTTTATTTTTTTAACCTCTGGATAAGCTTTTAGCGTATAACTCTCTAAATCGTTCTTCATAAAAGTCTTTAACTTATCGTAGTCTACTTCATCTGAATATTCACTATTTAACATGCATTGAAACTTTTCAATGCAGTTTCCTTCTTTCTTTATAACTTTATTACCCTGTTCGTCCCACAAATTTAATCTTGAATAAACTTCTCCTGTAAAAACGTCAAATCCTGGATTAACCAATAGCACAAAAGCATCAAAACTATTTACAGGCTCCAGTTTTTCACCAACGCCCCTAGCTCGGACCGCTAATGTAGCTTGTAGCATAGATTTTTTATCTAGTCCTGCCTGATACTCTTTTATCTCATCATTTAGATTTGCCACTGTCAATACTAAAAACGGCACATCCGCTCCAATCTTCTTAGCGATTACAATAAGCTCATCTACACTCAATCCCGAATTTGTTACAATGTTAAGCGCATGTAATACCGCCGCTGCATTGCCACTACCTCCTGCCAAACCTGCTGATGACGGGATATTTTTATTTAAGTTTATCTGTATCTCAAAAGCTCTTTTTTCTTTTACGTCATAAAAGTCTACATCATCTAAAAAGTTGTTCTTTTTAATATTTTTTTCTTTTACGTAATCTTTAAAATTCTTTACTGCCTTACATACAAGATTTCTACTATCCGTTGGTACAGTTGGATCATTAACTATTATATCAATATTTTCATCGAGCAAAAACCAGCCTTTATCAATATCACTTTTTGTACTAAGCGTAACTTCATCACATAAATCTACAGTAGACATAATCATATCTACCTCATGGTACCCATCAATCCTTCGTGATAGCACGTCAATAGCAAGATTTATTTTCGCATAATTTTTAAGCTTAATACTTTGCATAAACAATAATTAACAAACTCCCATAAAAGTCCAAAGTCTACTTTTTATGTATATTGTATCAAAATTAAAACAAAAAAGCGATAGATATTAACTATCGCTTTTCCTTTATATTGTAGTTTTTATTTATTCTTCTTCTTATTTTTTTTAGTTTGTTTTTTTGTTGCTTTTTTCTCAGCCTCTGCTTTTCTTCCTGTTATATATTTAGAGCCACCTTGCGCTACAGTTCTCTTCGTTGCTACTCTAAAATGTCCTGGACTTAAAGGCTCTTCATATATCATATCTTCTTCAAGTTCCGCTTCTTCTCTAGCCTTCTTTTGTGCCTTTTCCTTTTTCTTGTTTTCAATATTAACCACATCTTCTACAGATTTGCCTGTCTTTTTAGCAACCTTATATGGATTCACCTTTTCTGTCTTTTGCTTTTCCTGATCTTTCATCTGCTTTTTCATTGATCTAGAAGAAAATACAATCATACCTACAACCATTACCAGCATCATTGCCATAGATATTTTCATGCTTGTGCTTGGATTAAGTGTTTTAAAAGTAATCTTTTCTTCTTTACCTAGCATTGTACCATCTGCTGCTTTAAAGCTAGAATCTACCACCACACTATACTTACTTACAGGATCTATCTTTTGCTTAGAATCTGCAATAACTAACGCTACCTTTTTTTCCTTATCACTGAAAATAAGCTTAGATTTAATTTCCTTACCTTTTTTATCCACTATCTTAACAGCATTTTTATTCGCCTTATTATTTTTTTCGTCAAAAACATCCTTGTTGAAGGTAATTTTTACACCCATATTTTCCAAAGGAATATCTTCATCGCCGTTCTTAGGAGATGTTTTTACTATTTCTAAGCCAGCAGCCATTACGCTTGTGTTTGTAATCAATAGTACTGCTATAGCTAACATTATCGCTCTAAGCTTTTTCATCTATCTTTTCCTCCAGGTTTCTCTCTCGTCTTTTTTTAGCAAAAAATTCGCTCATCATCTTGCTGCATTCTTCTCGCAAAACGCCTCTTTCAATATCAATTCTATGATTAAGTCCTTCATGGTCAACAATATTTATCACGCTACCACAGGCTCCAGTCTTCATATCATCAGCTCCAATAACTAGCTTTTTTATACGAGCATGCACTAATGCACCAGCACACATAGGACAAGGTTCACAAGTAACATACATTGTACATCCCAGCAATCTATAATTACCTATCCTTGATGCCGCATCTCTTAATGCAACTATTTCTGCGTGCATCGTCGGATCATTTGTACTTATAGGCATATTATGACCTCTACCTACAACCTCGTCGCCCTTAGCTATAACGGCTCCTACAGGAACTTCTCCCTTATCTGCCGCCTTTTTTGCCTCATCAATGGCATATCTCATATATTTCTTCATAGACTGATAAATAATAGCACAAACTCAGGCATTTTTCAAGAATTATGCGCTAATCTCCCCTTTATATTAAAATAAAATACATTTCATATTAATAGCGATACACATCATTTATATTTACATAAGTATTTTGTAATCTTTTAAAGGATTTTTTAAAAAAAGTGTTATACTAAAAATCAATTCTAAAAATGAATACAATGCATATTGGAGGACCGTTAAACAATGAAGAATTTATCAAAGAAATCTTTTATAACAGGAACAATTGTCGGGATTGTAGTAACAATCATTTTCTCTAGCTTTAATATAGTTAATTTCAACAAAAAAGACTCTAAGTCTAAGGAAATAGATGAAATCATAAAACAGCATTTTTTATACAACAAAGATGTTGACCAAGATACAAGTTATAAGCGCCAATTATCAGCTTTAGGCGACGAATACTCTGAATACTATGATAAGAAAGAATTTAAGGCATTTCTAGAATCAACAAAGGGTGAATTTGTAGGGGTAGGCATTCTGTTTTCGCAAGATCCTAGCACAAAAACATCTACAGCAGTTGAAGTGTACGAAAACTCACCAGCTGAAGAAGCCGGAATCAAGGCAGGAGATATTCTTAAAGAAGTAAACGGCGAAGATGTTCAGAAAAAGGATTTATCTCTAACAGTGAAACAAATCCGAGGACAAGAAAATACAAAAGTTACTGTTACAGTATTAAGAAATGGACAGACAATAACTAAACAACTTACTAGAAGAAAAATTGAAGTTCAGACAATTAAAAGCAAAATCGTACACAACAACATCGGCTATATAGCAATCACACAATTTACAGAAGATACACATACGCAATTCCAAAAAGCTCTTAATGACTTAGAATCAAAAAATATTAAAGCTCTAATAATTGACTTACGTGATAATCCTGGTGGGTTAGTATCTACGACATCATCAATCCTAGATACCCTTCTTCCAGCAGGAAACACAGTAATTATTAGAGACTCTAAAGGCAAAGAAAACGCCCTAAAGTCTGACGACAAAAAGGTTTATACAAAGCCAATAGCTATACTTGTAAACGAGAATAGCGCTAGTGCAGCTGAACTATTTACAGGCGCTATGCAAGATTACGGAAAAGCAACCGTCATTGGTACAACAACTTATGGCAAAGGTGTCGTTCAACAAATCTTTCCTCTAAAAGATGGGTCTGGGATCAAACTTACAGTTTCAGAATATTTTACACCTAAGAAACGACCTGTACACAAAAAAGGCATAACACCTGATATAAACGTTGTCGACAAAAACGAACAATTAAATACAGCAATTTACATATTAAAAAGCAAAATATAATATATACACGCATATTTTATATTCATAATATATACACAACATATACTTAACTCGCAAAACTTCTTTTATCTCAAAGTATAATTATACTTAGGTAAAAGAAGTTTTATTTTACACTAACTTTTGTTATGCTAAAAATTATTTAAAATAATTATATTAATTGTTAATTTGGTGGTTTAAACAACATAGATGCGATAATAAATAAGATATATTAAATACATAAATTAACATAAACTAAATACACCCATCCATCTATCAATAAAACAAGGATATAAGGAGATAAAGATATGATTAGAAATATAGTAAGTATTGATGCAGATAAATGTAATGGTTGCGGACTTTGTGTAAACGCATGTCATGAAGGTGCTATCGCTATGGTAGACGGTAAAGCAAAATTAATTAGAGATGATTACTGCGATGGATTAGGTCATTGTTTACCAGAATGTCCTACTGGAGCAATAAGTATTATTGAAAGAGAAGCTGCTGCCTACGACGAAGAAGCAGTACAGGCTAACATTAAAGCTAAAAACGAAAACAAAACAACAAAAGATATTAAGTGCGGCGGAGGATGCCCTGGATCAGCGATGAGAGAGCTAAAGAAAAATCATTCTCATGAAACACAACAAAATACAAGTTCTAATATAGAACTTAAACTTCAGTCACAATTACAACAGTGGCCCGTTCAAATTCAGTTAGTCCCAGTAAACGCTCCTTATTTTGACGGAGCAAAATTATTAATTGCAGCTGACTGCACAGCATTTGCATACGCTAACTTCCACAATGAATTTATGAAAAATAAAATAACAATCATCGGATGCCCAAAACTTGATCCTGTTGATTACAGCGAAAAACTAACTGAAATAATAAAACAAAACGACATAAAGGAAGTAACTATACTAAAAATGGAGGTGCCTTGTTGCAACGGCATAGAAAATTACGCAAAAAAAGCTTTACAACAGAGCGGTAAATTCATTCCTTGGCAGGTTGTAACAATCTCAATAAACGGTGAAATTGTAGAATAAAAACTGTATAACGAAAAATTAACTTATAAATAAAATTTATCCAAAACCCAAAAATACTCTTTATACTTATGCATAAAGAGTATTTTTATTATAAATTATTGTTATTATCTTTACTATTAGATTATATATCTATAATCACTTTTTAAAATCCGTATCTGTTATATACAGACAATTCACCAAACACAAGCGCTACAACGATCACAAATATAAATAATGTAGCTATCACACCAATAGCAAAAGAAATTGCAAGCTTATCCTTCTTAATATCTGCAGCCTTCACATATACCATCACAGTCGCCCATAATTGTATTACAAAAGCAAAAATAGCTAGGAATAATACGACAAGTGATAGTAATACTGATTGTAATTCCGATATAAGCATAAGCGCTAAAGCACTTATAGTAGGCCAGGCTAATGTTGCTGAATAGCCACTAAGCATTTTTTTAAAGCTCATTGTTGCACTACCAAAAATCTTTGCTATAACAAATAGCATTGTCACAAAGATGATATCAAATAAAACAGTTAGTACAGATGTTAAAATGAATACAGTTACTTCATCCCCCATGTAAAATCGATTGTAAAATAAACTATTATAAGAATATGTTGAATTTATTGTCACAAATGTAGCCGACAACAAACTCTTTAATACTATAAATATTATTGCTGCTAATACATTAGCATTATCCACCATCAACTCCGCAGTAGTAACCGGCTTTTTGATGGCGCTAAAAAATATATTAAAGATGTTTTTACCTAAAGCTCCTCCTGCAAGCGTAGGAGCTACTGTATTATTCGTCTCCGGAGTATTTGTCTGGTCTATTGACTCTGTAGTATCAGTATCCTTTGTAAGTTCTGTTTCATTTATTGTATCAGCATCTTTTGCGGTTTCAGTTGCATTTATAGTATCTGTAGCCTTTGACTCGCCTGATTCAATTGCTGTATTAGATTCCGAGCTTTGAGCAACTGCTACTTTAGATAATTCTGCGCCACATCCAACACAAAACATATAACCTTCTTTATTGTCCTTGCCACAATTATTGCAAATCATCTTTTCCTCCTAAATTTCAATCATATGGAATACTTTTTTACCTTTCTGTATTAAAAGTTTTCCATCATCAAACAAGTCTAAAGTAACGCTTAACTTCTTATCTACAACCTTTTCACCATTGATACTTAATCCGCCTTGTTCAATTAATCTAAACCCTTCTGAATTCGTATTTACCAAACCAGCTTCCTTCAGTAAAGTAACAACTCCTAAGCCTAAGCCTTCAAATTTTTCTTTACCCAATTTTGTATGAGGAATATTTGCCATATCTCCTGCGCCTGAGAATGCCGCTCTTGATCCATCTAAAGCTTTCTTCGCTTCCTCTTCACCATGAACAATCTTTGTTATCTCATAAGCTAAAATCTCTTTTGCCTTATTTATTTCAGACCCATCTACGTTAACTAGCTTTTCAATTTCTTCAATCGGCAAGAATGTCAATAATTTTAAGCATTTTTCAACATCGGCATCTGCCACATTTCTCCAGTATTGGAAAAATTCATAACAAGATGTTCTCTCTGCATCAAGCCATAATGCCCCTGCTTGAGTTTTACCCATCTTTTTACCTTCGCTATTAGTTAAAAGAGTAAAAGTCATAGCATAAACAGATTTAGAAAGCTCTTTTCTAGTTAAATCAACTCCACCAATTAGGTTAGACCATTGGTCATTTCCACCAAATTGCATCTTGACGTCGAGATCTCTAGCCATAACCATAAAGTCATACGATTGCATCAATAGATAGTTTATCTCAAGAAAAGTCAATCCATCTGCAAGTCTCTGCTTATAGCATTCCGCTCTAAGCATATTATTTACAGTAAAATGTCTTCCGATATCTCTAATAAAATTAATATAGTTTACATTCATTAACCATTTGGCATTATTTAAGCTGATAGCCTTTCCTGGCAGCGGTTCTCTATTAAAACCATTCTTCTTACCATATTCGCCACCATAATATTCAAAGCCGTCATCAAATTCAATATACTTCTCAAAAAGCTTTTTAAATGCATTACAGTTATCTTCAACTGTTTTAACATCCATAAACTTTCTCATATCAGTTCTACCCGAAGGATCTCCTACCATACCTGTACCACCACCAAGCAAAACAATTGGAGTATGGCCAAACTTCATCATGTATGATATCGTCATAATTTGCATAAAATGACCTATATGCAAACAATCTGCTGTTGGGTCAAAGCCGATATAAAATTTAATTTTCTCCTTTGTCAAAAGATCTTTAATCTCTTCTTCATGAGTGCACTGTTCGATAAAACCTCTTTCCTTAAGAACATCGAACACATTATCGTGCTTGCTCACATTATCCGGCACAACAATCTTATTCATCCTATCTCTCCTCTCTATATGATATATAATTCTTTATTATAATACATTTTTCCATTTTTTTCTAAGTATACATAATATATAAATTGTTTTTTATTTGATGCGTTATGGTGCTTTACATTAAATATTTTTAAAAAATGTCTCTGATGACAGTATACTTTCAACGGCTGTCTGATGAATAAAGTCATTTCCTTCTTTATTAAACACAACAAAGTCTCTCACTTCCTCATATCTAGCCTTTCGATTATTCAAAAAAGATATAATTTCTTCATCACTTTTGCCTTCGAGCAAAGGTCTTCCCTCCTTAGCAATACAATCCGTAGCTCTATCTATTTCTATAAGCACACCGGTAGACTTCAATAAATCCACATTATAATCACTTAAAACAGCCCCTCCACCAGTCGCAATAACGCAGCCTTCCAGTTTAATCGCCTTTTCTATCAAGAAAGTTTCCATATCTCTAAAACCTTCTTCACCATATTCGTCAAAAATATCAGCAACACTTTTATCAAACTTGCACTCTATTTCTCTATCTATGTCTATATATTCTCTATTCGTTAACTGCGCTATTCTTTGCGCTACATGACTTTTACCAGCTCCAGGCATACCTATTAAAACAATATTAAACTTAGTCCTCTTTACTGTAGTATAGATATCCTCATTATATTCACTATAATTATTCCCAGAAAAATATTCCGCAGCCTTTGTCGCCTGTGCAACTAGCATCATCAATCCAGAAACTGCCTTTATCCCCAATTTCGTAGCATCCATAATTAACTGCGTACGACAAGGATTGTAATTAATATCAATCACAGCTTTAACATCAACGAATTGTCCAAGGTCAATCAGCGGTTTATCGCCTGACTTGTATGCATCTATCGGAGTACAATTCACAATATAATCAACATCTAACGGCAAATTGTCATATCCTACACATTCGCCATTAGGCATTCTGCTTGCAACAATAACCTCACAGTCTTTATGCTTACAAACATATTTAATAGCGTTGCTTGCTCCACCTGTTCCTAAAACTAAAACACACGAATTATCTATGTGAATATCTGCCAAATCTAAAAGAGCATCAAAGCCTGTAACGTCTGTATTTGTACCATAAAACTTACCCTCTTTTTTATAAACAGTATTAACCGCACCAATTTCTCTAGCTATATCATCAACCTCAATATAATCCATAATTTCTCGTTTATACGGCATAGTAACGTTAAAACCATCTAAATCAGTCTCTTTCACAAACTTAGCCAGTTCACCACTATCTATCTCTATTAAGTCATAAGAATACACATCAAACATTTCATGAATACTCTTTGAAAAACTTGACTTTAAATTTTCACCAATCAATCCACACTTCATTTTAATTCCTCTAACAAACTCCCTAAAATATTAAATAAGCACATTTACATCATTTAAATAATTTTATTTACCCTATTAATATAAATTTTTATCTTATTAGTCTCATTTGCATAATTCTAACATTATTGATAATATTTTTCTATGAACAGATATGAAAAGAGGACAAAATGGCTGAAAATAAATCTAAATTCTTTGTTTATATATTAAGATGCAATGATGACACACTCTATACGGGTTGGACAGTAGATATTAAAAAACGCCTCTCTGTACATAATAATGGCAAAGGAGCTAAATATACACGCAACCGCCTTCCAGTCTTTATGGAATATGTTGAAGAAGTTAATTCCAAATCAGAAGCACTAAGCCGAGAAATAGCCATCAAAAAATTATCACGCAAAAATAAATTGCTTTTAATAAACTCAACGCAAAATAAAAAGCTTGAACTTATATAGCCTTGTCGACTTTATAAAATCAAGCTTTATTTTTATTCGTCATCCTCCTCAAATACCAAATCTTATAAACGTTTCAGTATTTTCAATCAAAAACTTTAATTCCTTTTAATATTATACCTCCAAAGAAGATGCACAGTTAGGGCACTTAACTGCTTCTAAATGGATATCAGATTTGCAGAATGGACATACCTTTGTTGTTGGAGCAGCCTCTTCCTGTGACTTACGCATTTTATTAATACCCTTAACAACTAGGAATATACTGAAGCCAATTATCAAGAACTGTAAAATCTGCTGAATAAAGTTACCATATGCAATTACAGATGTAGCAGCCTTTGCTTCAGCAAGCGTCTGGTATGTATTGCCATCCATAGCTATAAACATATTAGTGAAATCAATCTTTCCTGTTAGCAATGAAACAATCGGCATTATAATATCATTTACAAGCGAGTTAACAATAGCCCCGAAAGCTGCACCGATAACAACACCGACTGCCAAGTCTATAACATTGCCCTTCATAATAAATGTTTTAAATTCTTTAATCATTTTTTCTCCTTCCACCATTATGCATGGTTTTCACTCTCTTATAACTACTCAATAATTCTAGTCACTAAGAATAACATTACAAAAGATATTGCTGCCATTATTCCGCTCAATATCAAGCCCAAATAACCGCTAAAAATTGCTAGCACCGGAGTTAAAATAACAGATGCCACCAATAATTTTAAATATAAGTTTACCCTCTTTAGATTCTGGCGTACTTCCTTAACATTCCCCTTACTTGCCTTTATCTGTACTAATCCACGCACAACAAAGTATAATACGAAATACAAGCAAACCATAGCACCAAACTTAAAAAACATTGGTGAAAATTCAACAAAAGCCGAATCAGGAATCGCTTTCAAATCCTTCAAGCCAATGACACCATATAACAAAACAGCAGGTATAAATCCCAACGAAAACAAAAACGCTTTCCTAAATTCTACCCTTAGTTTTCTAACAGTTAACAATTTTTGTACCACAACGATCCATAGGAAAATACTCAGCACTATAGGTATTAATTGCCAAATCCTTAAGTTAATAAAAGAGTTAACTACAAAACACGCTACATATAAAAAACCTATTATTAAAATAGCAATGTTAAATAGTTTATACCCCTCTTGTTCACGACCTTCAAATTTATTTACAATAGCCGCGAATTTCTTCTCGCTAACTTTAACCATTTCACCCCTCCACTTATTTTATATTATCACACAACACATACCTATTTTCAATAAACGAATAACTATATTAACAGCTATTTATTTTATTCACACCAAAATTCATTGACAAATTGAAGTTATTGTCGTATCGTTTATATGCGATATTTATAAGTAAAAACACAGCCAGGAGGACTAGATGAGAATTAGAAGAGATAATGACGCATTACACGACGAAGACATACTATTACTTGCAAAGGTTTCTGACGCCCTTGCACATCCGGTACGTATAAAGATATTTCAATTTGTTATGAAACAAAATACATCCTTAAAAAAGGTTTGTAATAAAGATATTGTTGCTAATTTTGATTACGCTCAAGCTACAATTTCACAGCATATAAAGACATTGGTAAAATCCGGACTAATCGAAGTGGAAAAAAAGGATAGATATTCTTACTACTATGTAAATATTGGTCTACACGCGAAATACGCAAATGTCGTTAAGAAATTTATCAGGCAGTCACTATGAACATAAGTATAATTTGCGTAGGAAAAATTAAAGAAAAATACCTCACTGATGCAATCAAGGAATATTCAAAAAGACTTACCCCTTATTGCAAACTCTCTATTATTGAGGTCAAGGAAAGTACACAAGACGACCCTGTAGAAGAAGGTGAAAATATAATAAAAAAGATTCCTTCTGACAGTTATGTATTTTCTTTAGACATGAGAGGAAATGCCTATACAAGCGAACAGCTTTCTAAACACTTAGATAAGCTCGCTTTACACGGCAACAGTAATCTCGTATTTATTATTGGGGGGTCAAACGGTCTTTCAAAGAAAGTGATAGAAAAATCAAATGAGTTGATATCATTTTCTACGCTAACTTTTCCACATCAATTAATAAGAATATTTCTGCTTGAACAAATATACAGAAGTTTTAAAATTTCAAAAAATGAACCATATCATAAATAAAAAAGGTTGTCACTAAGTTAAATAGTGGCAACTTTTCCTTTTTATAAACTCTAACTATCTATTTTTAACTTTGGTTCTTAAAACAACTTAATTGAAGTATAACATATATTTAATGAAAAAAAGATCTTAATATCATTGAAATGTAGCAACTTTGACTATGTAAATAGCATACTTTACAAATGTTCGCATACAGCGAGAAGAACTAATGTCAGGACACATGAGTTGGGCTCAAAACAATCCTAATATGTATTTAAAAATATCTAGACTATATATACATCACTAATATCATTCTGTGTGATAACTTCAATATTAATATTATTATTTTCGCTAAGCTCACAGTCCTCAATATGATTCATTATAGTCAATTTAGCAAGTTGTGGTGTATTATTTTCTTTACTTAAATGTGCAAGCAAAACCGTTTCACAAGGCGATTCTTCCGTAATAATAGCAGAAATGCATTTCGCAGCCATCTCGTTTGACAAATGCCCATAATCTCCCAAAATTCGTCTCTTAACCTCATATGGATAGCTACACATTCTCAGCAAATTAACTTCGTGATTAGATTCAATTACAAGTAGTGTCGAGTCATAAATATTATTATATATGGATTCACATATATGTCCCGTGTCCGTCAAAATAGATAATTTTCTCTCTCCATAACTAAAAGTATATCCTAACGGATCAACAGCATCGTGGTGAACAGAAAAAGGCTTAATAATTGCCTTGCCAATATTAAACTCATTATTTGCTTCAATCTCAATGTGACGATCTTCAAAATCTTCCATCTTAATCTTTTCCCAGGTATCAATGTTTGCGTATATCTTCGCCTTACTGCTTTTCTTGCAAACCATCTTGATTCCTTTTACATGGTCACTATGTTCGTGCGTAACTAAAATAGCATCGACCTCATCAGGATTGATACCATTATGCTTCAATCCCTCAAAAATCTTTTTCCCACTTATTCCAGCATCTACTAAAACTATATATTCATCTATCTTCAACAGATAGCAATTCCCCTTGCTACCGCTTGAAATAGAACAAAATTTCATCGCCATTATAAATTGCTCCCACCTAAGTTGTTCAATATATCTGCATTATGTTTACATTTGTATATCTGTTTCTATGTATGATTCTTACTCGAACTTCAAGCTATTCAAACATACGCTTTTTCATAATCACTACATATATAATGTTAAATTATTTTAATATAATTGCAACACAAACTTTAACTATTGCGAAGAACATATCGTTATGCGTATAATTAAAATGAACATATTATAGAATGCCATAAGAACACTTAAAGCTTATAGAAAGGATTTTCGTGACAACTTTAGAAATACATACAGACGGTGGATGTCGAAACAATCAACTTGACGAAAATATAGGTGGCTGGGGAGCCGTCCTTAAATTTGGTGAGCACGAAAAGCTGTTAAAAGGCGGAACCGTAAATACCACAAACAACAGAATGGAACTTACAGCACTTTTAAAAGCTATGTCTGCACTAAAAAAAGATAAACAAGATATAGAAATATATTCCGATAGTTCCTATCTTATGGAATGCTTTAGAAAAAAATGGTATGTAAATTGGGAAAAAAATGGTTGGAAAACTGCATCTAAAAAACAAGTAGAAAATCAAGACTTATGGAAACCACTAATAGACCTTATTAAAAGACATAACGTCACATTCTATCGTGTTAAAGGGCATACAAACCTCAACCATCCCAACACAAATACTGATAAATTATTTGAAAAATATCAAGAATGGAATGGCACTGATAAGTCTTATGAACACTTTGAAAATGCCGTTATCCAAAATAATCTAGCCGATATGCTTGCCAACGAAGCTATGGATTCAATAGAAATCAACCAAATAATGTAAAATAAAAAAATAGAGCCTAAGCTCTATTTTTTTAAAGGATTTATTTATATAAAGAAGCAAGTTGTTTATTTTATCATATAAGCCTATAACGCTTATTTTTCGTGATTACAACTAGGACAACCTCCTGCTTTTGCACAGCCTGCGCAGTCACAGGTTATCCCCATCCCCTTTTTCTTTTTTCTTACCATAGATACAATTATACTAGCAACAACAGCTAATAGAATTATTCCTACTATTATCGTTCCCATAACTATCACTTCCTTTCAAAAAATATATCTATCCGTCTATTTGTATATACCACTTATTGCAAAATATTCTCAATAAACATCTTATTAATATATTTTTATTTTGTTTGGAAAGTACAATTAGTTAGCTAATCTTGGCTGCAATCTATTCTTGCCAGGCTTTCTAAACATTAAGTATATCATTCCTACCAATAGTGCAATTGCCACTACTGTCCAAAGGCTAAAACCTGCGCCCATAAACAGATTACCAAATTGATTTATGATTAATGCAACAACATAAGCATATACGCACTGATATGCAATAGCAAATGCTGTCCACTTGCCACTATTCATCTCTCTCTTTATTGCTCCCATTGCCGCAAAACAAGGTGCACATAACAGATTAAACGCCAAGAATGCATATGCCGCTTGAGGAGTAAATGCCGCCTGAATATTTCCCCATATTTCAGCACCATTATCAGATACTTCACTTAATCCAATATATAGAATACCTAATGTACTCAATAGGTTTTCTTTAGCAATTAAACCTGTAAGAATACCTACTGTAGCCTGCCATACACCAAATCCAAGCGGAATGAATAACCAAGCTAAAGAGCCACCAATTGATGCCATTATACTGTTATTCATATCTTCTACAGCTGTAAGCGATCCATTTTCAAATCCGTAACTTGATAAGAACCAAATTAGAATTGTAGATAATAGAATTACTGTACCTGCCTTTTTAATGAATGACCAGCCTCTTTCCCACATAGATCTCAAAACTGTACCTATTGTTGGAAGATGATATTCAGGCAATTCCATAATAAACGGTGAAGAAGCTCCTTCAAACGCCTTAAGTTTCTTTAAAATTAATCCGGAAATTACTACTGATACAACACCTAAGAAATATGCTGACGGCGCAACCCACCAAGAGTTATTAAAAATCGCCCCTGCAATCAATGCAATAATCGGAAGTTTAGCTCCGCAAGGCATAAATGTTGTAGTAATAACCGTAATTCTTCTCTCTTTAGGACTTTCAATTGTTCTTGAAGCCATTACACCCGGGATACCACAACCTGTACCAATCAATAATGGAATGAATGATTTACCTGCTAAGCCAAATTTTCTAAAAATTCTGTCCATTATAAAGGCTACTCTAGACATGTATCCACACTCTTCTAAGAATGCAAGCATTAAGAAAAGTAATAGTAACTGTGGCACAAAACCTAATACTGCGCCAACACCGGCTACGATACCATCTAATATAAGAGCCGACAACCATTCTGCTGTATTTAGAGATTTTAAACCAGAACTAATTAACGCCGGAATACCTTCTTCTCCAAAAATAACTTCGTTTGTATACTCTGTAACCCAACCACCAACTGTAGATACAGCAACATAATATACTAAGAACATTATGCCTGCGAAGATTGGAATACCAAGCCATTTATTAGTTAACACCTTATCGATTTTAGCTGATAGCTTCTCTTTTCTTATTCTCTTGTTGGAGTAAAAACCATCTTTAATAGAATCGATATAATTATATCTTTCAGCTGCAATGATGCCTTCAGAGTCATCATCTAGAAGTTTTTCACATTCCACAATATCTTCTTCGATATGAGCAATATGCGCTTCACTAACATTCAATTTATCAATAACTTTCTGGTCTCTTTCAAAAAGTTTAATAGCAAACCATCGCTGTTGTTCTGCCGGTTTATCATGAAGTAATAATTCTTCAATATGTGCTATCGCATGCTCAACCGCTCCGGCAAATATCGGTCTTGCAGGAGTAATACTCTTACCTACATTCGCCATCGCCTTTTCAACAAGCTCGTTGATTCCCTGATTCTTCAACGCAGAAATTTCTACAATATCGCAACCTAAATTTTCTGAAAGTTTTTCTACATCTATAATGTCGCCGTTTTTTCTAACGATATCCATCATATTAATGGCTATAACAACAGGAACACCTAACTCTAAAATCTGAGTTGTAAGATACAGGTTTCTTTCAAGGTTTGTACCGTCAACTATGTTGATAATTACATCAGGTTTTTCATCTATAACATAATCTCTAGAAATTACTTCTTCAGGAGAATATGGTGAAAGCGAATAAATACCAGGTAAGTCTGCTAAAAGAACATCTTTCTTACCTTTTATTTTTCCTTCTTTTTTTTCAACAGTAACACCGGGCCAATTACCCACATACTGTTTCGCACCTGTCAGCGCATTAAATAATGTTGTCTTTCCACTGTTAGGATTGCCGACTAACGCAATCTTAATTCCCATTTATGATTCCTCCCTACTAACTAATCTATTATCTGAACCTCAATTTGATCCGCATCTTCTTTTCTTAGTGATAATTCATATCCCCTAATAAATATTTGAATCGGATCTCCTAGCGGTGCAACTTTATGAATTTGTAACGTAGTGCCTTTTGTAACACCCATATCCATAATTCTTCTCTTAACAGCTCCCTGTCCGTTTACTTTGGTAATCTTTGCTGTCTGTCCAATTTTCAATTCTTTAACTGTCGTCATAACAATCTCCATATCTATTTTTGTTTCGTTAGCTTACATAACAAGCGGTTTTCAAGCCTTTTTATTAGTCTTGCATAACAAATATTATATTAGCATTAGCAAACATCTTTGTCAATATTCTCATAAACTTTTTTAATACAAAAAATTAATAGTCCGGGCTTGACAAAAGATTGCCACAATAAAAGTTATTTAAAAATTTGTTTAATAACGGACTCTTAATCTTGTATTTTCTAGACTTCTGTGATAGTTTTAGTATGTAAGCTAACATAACTTTTTAGCAAATAGTTTATTATTAATCAACAATTATTGGATCGTAAATATATATTTTAGTGGAGGCACGTATGACATTGAAAGAATCTGGTGAAAACTACCTAGAAGCAATATTAGTTTTAAGCAAATCCGGACGCTCTATAAGAGCCATTGACATTGTAAACTATTTTGGATATGCCAGACCTACAGTTTCTGTAGCTCTTAAACAGTTAAAAGCGGAAGGCTATGTTAATGTCGATGACAGAAACTTTATAACTCTTTCCCCAAAAGGAAAAAGAATTGCAAACTCAATTTATGACAAGCACGAATCTATGGCAAAAATATTATTGAGCTTAGGTGTAGACGAAAAAACTGCATATAAGGATGCTTGCCGTCTGGAACACGTATTAAGCAACAAAAGCTTCAAAGCAATAAAAGAACATTTTAATTTAAAATAAAATATTCTATCTCATAATCGGCATCACTATACAAATACCACACAACAAACATAAGAGTAACTATAAAATCAATGTTATAGTTATTCTTTTTTTGTTATCAAACTTTAGAATATACAACAAATTTTATAATTCTCCTCTTGAATACTGGGTTAGCTTGTGCTAACTTTAATGTATTAGCTATAACTAACGTTGTGTTAAGTAAGGAGGAAATAATGAAAATCAATCACAACAGATTACAAAAATCACTAATTCCATTGATAGCAATATTTATACTAAGTTTATCAATCATACCGGTAAAAGCCGCTGAAAGTGATAATGTACGCATAGAATATCAATATGTATCCGATTCCGAATTATCTCAAAAGGAACTATCTCACCTTGAGAAGGGCTTGCCTAAAATAAAGGCAACTAAAGATGCAAAATATTTAATCGTCTATAAAAATTCCGCATCAACAGCAGAAGCAAACCCTGAAAACGAAAAAAATAGTTCTACACCAAAAACAGGACAATCTGCAAGCATTGTTTTCTGGATTATATCAGCCCCCATTGCTGCTTATGCTATTTTTAAATTGAAAAGAAAAAATGCAATTAGTGCGGTCTTAATTCTTTGTGTAGGTGTAGCCGGCATAAGCTTTGGCAACACCCCTAAAGCTCACGCATATGAAAACAAAGAATTCAAAATATACAACCATGTACAAACAGTTCCAAAAGGAACAGAATTATTCAAGGATATAAAAAATATTCCGGGCTACAAAATGTTAGGTGTTATTGATGCTGCGAAATTACAATCTTCCGCGGAAAATAACAATCCGCAAAAACCGGATAATCCAAATATTCCTAACAATCCAAATACGCCGGATAATCCAAATATCCCTGACAATCCAAACACGCCGGATAATCCAAATGTTCCTCAACCACCTATTACAAGCTACGAAGATGGCGAATATCTCGGTGAGGCTCCTGGACGAACTCTATTAAAACCTGTTCGTGTAAAGGTAACTGTAAAAAATAACAAAATCATTGCTATTACTAAACAAAACGAAAATGAAGCAATAGATGACGGTGGCTCTTGGGAAGCACAGGGATTCCACGCATTAATCAAAATGATATTAAATCAAAATAAAGATGAACAAAAAGACTTCATCAATTCTTTCAGCGTTGACTCTACACGATTATTTAATATTGCATTCGCAGTTCATGAAGAGGGACACAAAACCGGAGGCAAGAAAAATAATTTCAAAGCAGCCTTTGATAAATATGCCCCTGGAATAGACGAGTCATTGTTATTTGACAATATGCCGGAAGACGCTGTAGTAAATGCTGCAAAGCTACATCTAATAAAATTGAATAAGTATCATGCAGTAGACGCAATAAGTGGAGCAACATACACCGGCAGAGGAACTATAAATGCTATTTATAACGCTTTAGAAAAAGCTAACAAAAATATTTCTTTAAAAGATTTTTCTGTTGTCGGTGGAATCAAATATAACTATATCGACGGTGAAACACTTGATTTAACAAATTTAAAAATTAAAGCAACATTTAAAGATAATTCAACAAAAGAACTCCTTTATGACGATTTCGAAAAAAATGGATTCTCTGTGATGAAGATAGAGGGCAAGGAGAAAAAAGTGAAGATAGGAAGAACTTTAATTCTAACCGAACAAGGTCTATCTCATCCTATATCTCACGGTGTACAGCTATTAATAATTCACAATAAATCTAACACTGCAAGACCGGTTCCTACTATAAGAATTACACCTGATATCCAAACGCTAACTCCTGAAAAAATTCTTGTAAGAAATAAAAATTCTCAAGAATGGATGTCTTCAACAGCTGATTTTGACACAAAAACATTTATACAAAAAATTTCTTTGTCTGACGAAAACAAAAAGAAATTAATAGGCAATGAAATTGAATTTGGCTTAGTAGTACGTGACAAGAGCAATAAAGAATATGTCCTAGTATTCAAACCGGAAAATGGACAAAATATGCAAGGTGTCAAAGAAGAAAAAGAGTATAGCGTAAAAATAGAACAGTCTGATTTAGAAAAATTAAACAAAAAATTTGCTATGCAGTTTATGTATTGGCGTATAACAGTTCTTGGCGAAAAAGCAAACGAAGAACCGGAACAGCCACAGACAACTAAAAAGTTAAAACCTCATATGATTTTCATGAAAGATAGCGATGACATGGAAGGTAACACCAGAGTTCCATTATCCGGCAAATTTGATGATAACGAATTTGAAATATCTCCTGAAAACATGGAAAAAGCCAAGAAACTAAAAGGCAAATCTATAACTTTCGAGGTAGTTTTTAAAGACGAGCAAAATAAAGAATATACTTTAGAGTTCGAAACCGAGGATATAAACGGTTCTGATTTTGACGAATACAATTATAACGGAGAGGAAATTATCGTATCAGGAACCGTTATAAACGATATCGAAGAAATTGAAGACGAATTTGAAATTGATGAAAATTATTCAGATTTCACATTCACCTTAAAAGAATTGGATTAATATAGTCATAAACCTCTCAACAATATATAAACCTCCAAGCTGATCTGATATAAAATCACTCAGTTTGGAGGTTATTATTATTTTTTCTATTTGTATGTTCATAGTGATTAAATACTTCTAATAAAGACCTATCTCCGTCACAAACAAAACCATATTTTCGGAAGATATATTCTACAGATGGGTCATTATTTAATTGTTGCATTTAGATTGTAAATTCAAGTATATAAAAACACCTAGTTATATTTTTAAAATGAACTGACCCCCAAAAAGTTAGACTACTCGAAGTACTTAACGAGGATCATCGTGGTAATTTGTACTGTAAAATAATGCTTTACTGCGGACTTAGACCTCAAGAAGTCGAGACTTTGACTTGGAGTTATATAGATTTTGATTCCGGAACTATCTCTGTTAATAAGGCTATCAAGGATATGGCTAGATTAGGTACTACCAAGACAAAAGCAGGTAAAAGGTATGTTCCTATCCCTAAGCTTTTTTTAACTGAATTAGAGCAATACAGATGCGAAAATAAGGCATACATATTGCACAAACTTAGAACTTAAGGGCGTGCCAATTAACATCGCTAAAACACTAATGGGGCATAGTAACATATCTATAACAGCTAAAATTTATACTCACGCAACAGATGAAACAATAGAACTAGCAAGAACACTAATAGACGCATAAAGTTACCACATTTTTTGCCACACTCTATGCGCCAAAATAGGTCAATTTACGCCATTAAACACTCTGTATAGAGCTAATTCAGCTAAACAAAAATCGTTAATACTTCTTGAAATATCAACGATTATAAACTGGCACCCCCGAGATGATTCGAACATCCGACGCACGGTTTAGGAAACCGACGCTCTATCCCCTGAGCTACGAGGGCACAAATATATTAAAACCTATTCTTTCGAATCTTATTTAAAAATTATATCATATTGTTAGAGCTATATCTTACCGTTACACAAAAATTAAACTTTTTTTATAGCTAACGCATCGTATATTAATGCCAACAATAAAAAATAAAGCTAATAGATTTATACCACACATCCATTAACTTTATTTATTAATGCAACTAACAGTTTAAATCAATAATAATAATTTATTAATTATCGAAATTCTTTAGTTTTGAAAGATATATTGCTCCTCCAACAATAGCTACTATGCCACCTGCCCAACCTAAATAAGGTATCAATGCAACGGCTCCACCAACAATAAGAAGAATATGTGGAGCAAGATTTATACGATTATCTCCTTTAAACATTACATATCCATATACACCAAAACCTATTACTACAAGTTTAACTATAAGCACAGCTATACTTACCATATCAGTAGCAGATGTTGTTAAACTATTACTTGATATACTTCTAGAAATATCATTAGCAATACTTCCTGCAAACATAAATACAGCCAAAACTAGGAATATACCTCCCACCAAACCGACAATCCCATTAATGAGCACTAAATTTTTACCTTTCATAATAGCCTCTTCCTTTCTATTAACTTACTATATTTATATCCTAATTTTATCTTAACATACAAACACTTTATTACGTTTATACAGACTATATAATTAATCTTATAAAATATTTTAGAACTCTTTGGTTTATATCCATGCAATAGTGGTATAATCGAAATACAAACATAAGATATTAATTCTAAATGAAATAAGATATAAGTTATATCTAAGGAGGAAATTATGGCAGTAGTAGTAACAAATAGTACTTTTGAAGCAGAAGTATTAAAATCAGATAAACCCGTTTTAGTAGATTTTTGGGCAACATGGTGCGGACCTTGTCGTGCATTAGCTCCAACATTAGAAGAAATCAGTAACGAAAACGAAGATATTAAAGTTTGTAAGATTGATATTGATGAAAATATTGATTTAGCTAAGGAGTATGGAATTTCAACTATCCCTACTCTAATGGTATTTAAAAATGGTGTACCTAGCGAAAAACTTATCGGCGTACAACCAAAGGAAGTTATTTTAGACTTTGTAAAATAGGAGAGCATTATGATAATCACAGACATCAAAGACGTTATTGAGCAAATTAGACCATTTCTACAAAGAGATGGCGGAGACATTGAATATGTTGATTACATCGAAAAGAGCAAGATTGTACAGGTTAGACTTTTAGGACATTGCGCTGGCTGTCCGGGAGCTCAAATGACTCTTAAAAATATTGTTGAAACTATCTTAAAAGATGCTTTCCCTGAACATGTAAATGCTGTTGAGGGCGTATAGGTAAATGTAACAGATAATCAATATAGGGCTTATAAATTCGTAAGTCCTGTATTTTTTTTGATATGTATAATATAATTATTGGGTATTGTAATTAATCAATAACTCTAATGTTCATTATAAGGAGAAATTTGTGACAGAAATCTTTAATAATCAACAAAATGATATGACAAATGACAAATCAATTACTGATTTAAAAAACATTAATCTATGGATTGACAATAATTTTGAATCTTTAGTTAATAATTTGAAAGCACTTATTAAAATCAATAGTATTCCAACACTGGCAGTCGGCAACTTACCTTTTGGAGAAAATATCCAAGAGGCTTTCGAATTTATGCTCAACATGGCAGATAAAGATGGATTCAAGATTAAAAATATTGATAACTATGGCGGTCATATAGAATTAATCGGCAATGGCGACAACAAAAAAACTATGGGGATTCTTGCTCATCTTGATGTTGTACCGGCGGGTGAAAATAACTGGATTCATCCACCTTTTGACGCTATCATTGAAGATGGTAAATTGTATGGCAGAGGGGCTATTGACGATAAAGGTCCTACTATGGCCGCATATTTTGCTATGAAAGCTATCAAGGAATCAAAAATTGAACTATCAAATAATGTGCACTTAATCCTGGGACTTGACGAGGAAACTTCTTGGAAAGGGATGGATTACTATTTAAAAAAAGTTAATGCACCGGATTTTGGTTTTACACCGGACTCAGATTTTCCTGTAGTTCAATGCGAAAAGGGTATCTTGGTATTTGATCTAGTAAAAAAACTGGGCAAATCATCTGATTCAGGATTTGAACTTAAAAGACTCGAAGGTGGATCTGCATATAATATGGTAGCTGATTACGCTACTGCAACCATTTTTCATAAAAATAAGGAGATCTATGATAAAATAAAAATTCAGGCGAAAACTTTTAGTCATAATACGGGATACAATATATATATCAAAGGATCCGGCAATAATCTTATCCTTACTACTAAGGGAATTAGTGCTCATGGCGCCATGCCGGAAAAGGGTCTTAATGCCATAAGCATCCTGCTCGCATTTTTAGCAGATATTAATTTCAACAATGAAGATATCAATTCATTTATTGAATTTTACAATAGATATATTGCATTTGAAACTGACGGCAAATCTGCAAATATTGATTTTGCTGATAACGAAAGCGGTAACACAGCAGTAAACATCGGTATTATTAAGCTTGAAAAATCCACTATCACATTATCAATTAATGTAAGAATGCCTATTTCAGTTTCTGATGAAGATTTTTATCTAAAATTAAAGGAAGTTACAGAGCAATATAACTTTGGAATAGTAAAAAGCAAATATCAACCACCTATTTCTTTTAGCAGTGATGATTCATTTATTCAGACACTTATGGAAATATATCAAAAACATACTGAAGATTACGATACAAAACCTCTTGTAATCGGTGGTGGTACATATGCAAGAGCAATGGATAATTTTGTTGCTTTTGGAGCCTTGTTCCCTGGGGAAAAAGAAGTCGCTCATCAGCCTAACGAATATATTTCTCTCGAAAGTTTAAAAAAAGCTACATATATATACGCTGAAGCAATTTATAGATTATGTATATAACAAATTTAATTCTACTTGAAAGGAAAAAACATGAATAACAACACAAATATTAACACTATAAAAATGGCAAAAATGGCTATGCTAGTTGCAATCTCTGTACTATTAGTAAATATCCATTTCCCAATATTTCCGGCAGCACCGTTTTTAGAGTATGACCCTGCAGATATTCCAATTTTAGTCGGCACCTTTGCTTTTGGACCGATAGCAGGTCTTATCATTACAATAATCACTGCGGTAATTCAAGGCTTAACAGTCAGTGCAACAAGTGGTGTTTACGGTATTTTGATGCATATTATTGCAACAGGAACTTATGTATTAGTTGCAGGATTTATCTACAGCAAATTTAAAACAAAAAAATCAGCAATTATTGCAATCTTAATTGGTACATTATCAATGGCAGCTATAATGGTACCGGCTAACCTAATAATTACACCATTCTTTATGGGAATGCCGGCAAGCGCTATTACGCCTTTACTACCTTTCATTGTCGCATTTAACTTGATTAAAGCAGGCGTTAACGGACTTATTACATTTATCGTTTACAAAAAAGTTTCTAACTTTTTACATAAATAATTGCGTATGAACACTTTAATTATAAAAAATGAAAATGATACAAAATTATTCGCAGAGGCATTAACTCCTCAACTAAAACCTGGAGATATTATCGCTCTCGTTGGAGACTTGGGTACGGGAAAGACTACACTAACGCAGTATATCGCTCGCTGTCTTGGAATAACTGAAGACATTACCAGTCCGACGTTCAACATAGTCAAAGAATACAAAAGCGGTAAAATTCCTCTGTATCATTTTGATGTTTATAGAATCAAAAGCCTTGAAGACTTATTCGAAATTGGATACGAAGAATATTTCTACGGTAATGGTATATCCATAATAGAATGGGCGGATTTAATTTATGAGGCAATTCCGGAAAATGCATATATTATTGACATCAGCAAGGATAAAGCAGACCCAAATAAACGAATTTATAATTTTAATTTTGATATCAACTTGTAAAAATACATTCAATACCTTTTGAAGATACAATCAAAGATAAGTTGATAAACAAATATAAAGATACGACTATACGCTATAAAAATGTTAAATTATAAAATTATTATATGAATAGCAAAGAAACAAATACAAAAGCTAAAATATTAGCCATAGAAACTACGGGCTTTATGTGTAGTGTCTGTATTTTGGACGAATCATTGAATTTAATTCATAAATACGAAACAAAGCAGTTCACTCACCTCAAACATCTTTCATCGTTAATTAACGATGCTTGTTTGGTTGCAAACATCACACTAAAAGATATATCCGCTATAGCAGTTTCTTCAGGTCCTGGATCATTTACAGGAATTAGAATTGGTATATCAACAGCAAGAGCACTATCTCAAGCACTAAACATTCCTTGTATAGATGTTTCAACATTAAAAGCTTTTGGATTAACCGCTCAAATAAAACATTTCTTACAAGAAACTTTATATAATGAAATATTCTTTAATGATGAAAAAAATGGCGTTAATACTAATGATTTTCTAAAAAACATTTACTATATAAATAATATAGGCGAAAATATTTCATCTAATGAAACCATCGCTCGTAACAAAAGTATGGCACATGACGAAGAGAAACGAGTATTATTTTGCCCTGCGCTCGACGCTAGAAGAAATCAGGTATATTCAGGTTGTTTTGACGAAAATAATAGTGAGATTATTGAAGCAAAGCCGTATAAACTTGATGAATTTCTTGAAAAGCTTGCTAAGTATCTAGATTCACAAAACTGGTCCTCAAAGGACAAATTATACTTTGTCGGAGATGTCGCTTCAAAATACAACACCGAATACTCTGACTGGGCAAGCAGATATAATTATTCTATTATTCTTGAAAACGATGTTCAAAATGCAATAGGTGTAGCTCTGCTAGGCTTACAAAAATTTTATAATAACGAAACCATTAAATACAGCGAACTTAATGCTAATTATATGAGAATTCCTGAAGCAGAAAGGACTCTTAAAGAGCGATTACAGAGGGAATCAAAAATATGTGCCAAAAAATAAGATTTGCTACAACAGATGACGGATTAAATATTTACAATTTAGAAAAGCTTTCTATAAAGGGAGCTTCTTCTTACGATATGATATTGAAAGAAATAGACGAAAACACACTGGCAAATTACCTTATAATCGAGAGTATTCTTGAACAATCAGAAGATACTACTAGTCAATCAACAGGCATAATAGCTGGTGAAACGACTGCTAAAAAAACTATCGAAACGATGAATAAAAAGAATACCAGCTTTACCGGTTACTTAGGATATTGGCAACTTGCTGACGAATATCATATTACTAATATTGCTATATATCCTACATATCAAGGAAGAGGATATGCAAAAGCACTTATAATAGAACTCATTAACATCGCTAAAAAAAATAATATTATAGCAATTTCACTTGAAGTGAGACGATCTAATATCAATGCGATAAAACTATACGAAAATACAGGTTTTATTCACCTTGGTGTAAGGCCCAAGTATTATACAGATGGCGAAGACGCTTTAATTATGACTTTTAATCTAATTTAATATATTTTTAGGATAAAATAATTTCAATAAAATACTATTAAAATTATATTTTGGATTTTTTAATTAAACAAGTTAATAAATTAAATCATGATAGGAAATATAAATGGAAAAAGAAAAAATTATAACTCTTGCAATTGAATCAAGCTGTGATGAAACTGCAGCGGCTATCGTAGTAAATGGTCGCAGTCTTTTGTCGAACATTATTTCCTCACAAATAGAAACACACAAATTATATGGGGGTGTTGTTCCGGAAATTGCATCAAGACAACATCTTATAAATATTAATGATGTAGTAACAATGGCTCTTGAAGAAGCGAGTATGAGCTTTGACGACATTGATTTTATCTCTGTCACTAAGGGACCGGGATTAGTTGGAGCCCTACTTATTGGAATTGCAACAGCAAAAGCTTATTCTCTTGCTTTCAACAAACCACTTTTGGGCGTACATCACATTCAGGGACATATCTCTGCAAACTACATATCTTCCCCTGAACTTAAACCACCATTTATTTCACTAGTTATTTCAGGTGGTCACACCAATATTGTCGATGTAACAGATTACGATAAATATGAAGTTTTAGGACAAACTAGAGATGATGCTATTGGAGAAGCATACGATAAAGTCGCTAGAGTTCTTGGGCTTGGATATCCAGGAGGACCACTGATAGATAAGATTGCCAAAGAAGGAAACCCTGAAGCAATTCATTTTAAAAGAGTAATGCTTGAAAAAGATAGCTTAGACTTCAGTTTTAGCGGAATAAAGACTGCGGTTCTTAATTACATCAACAGTGAAAAACAAGCAGGTCGAGATATTCAGATCCCTGATGTAGCAGCAAGTTTTCAACAGGCAGTTTTAGATGTTCTGGTTAATAAAACTATATCTGCAGTAAAAGATTCCAAATATGACAAGCTAGTTCTTGCAGGTGGCGTTGCATCAAATTCCAAACTCAGGGATATGCTGGAAAAAGAAGCGAATAACAATAATATTCAAGTATTCTGCCCCCCTCCAATCTTATGTACTGACAATGCTGCAATGATTGGTGCTGCAGGATATTATAACTATATGAAAGGATATCGTGACGATCTTTCTTTAGACGCTCACGCACACTTACCACTATGATTGCAATAAGTGCAAAAAATTTATCTAAATCATACGGCATTTTTAGTGTATTTGAAGATATAAATTTTACGATAAATACAGGCGAAAAAGTTGGCATCGTCGGAGCTAATGGCGCTGGCAAAACAACACTTTTAAATATTTTATCTTCAGAAAATCAAGCTACTAGTGGCTCCTTTTTTATTGCAAAGAATCTAACATTAGGATATTTAAAGCAGTCTGACATATTTGAGGATAATTTAACGCTTATTGATGCTGCGCGCAATGTCTTCAAGGATATTATTGAAATAGAAAATCAGTTACAGCACCTACAAAAGGAAATAGATAATCTTTCATTATTATTAGAAAACTCTGTAAACGGCTCTATTTCTTACGAAGAAATACACTCAAAGCTAACAGATAAGCTAAAGCTACAGGAATCACTTATTGAAACTTTTGAAAAGGCTGATGGATACCAATACAATAGCGAAATCAAGGGAATTTTAAACAATCTCGGTTTTGATGAAAGTCGTTGGCATGATGCTGTTTCATCATTAAGTGGTGGACAAAAAACCAGACTTGCAATAGCGTGCTTACTTCTAAGAAAGCCGGACATTTTACTTTTAGACGAACCTACAAATCATCTAGACATAAATACCCTTGCCTGGTTTGAAGGATATATACGCTCATACAGCGGAACTGTCGTTATTATCTCACACGATAGATACTTCCTCGATAAAACTGTAGATAGAATATTTGAAGTTACAAAAAATAAGTTAAATATATATGAAGGAAACTATTCTTTTTTTGCAAAAGAAAAGAAAGCTAGATTATTATCTGCTCAAAAACAATATGATTCGTGGAAGCGCGAACAAAAAAGACAAGAAGAAATGATTCAACGCTTTAAGCAACACGGAACAGAAAAACTTGCTAAAAGAGCAGCATCTCGAGAAAAACGTTTAGCTAACGAAGAAGTAATGCAAGCTCCAATAAAGGAAAATCATTATTTTAATATAAAATTTGAACAGACTTACAAAAGTGGTAATGACGTACTTTATGTTACCGACTTAACCAAAAGCTTTGGATATGGCACAAACCTACATACTATATTTTCAAATGTATCATTTGACGTAAAAAGAGGACAAAAAATATGTATAATCGGTAGTAATGGTGTCGGCAAAAGTACACTGCTGAAAACTATCATTGGTGAAATTGCACCTTCACAAGGCAATATCAAGATTGGACACAACGTAAAAATAGGATACTATGATCAGTCACAGCAAAAATTAAATGAAGATTTAACGCCTTTTGAAGAATTGCACAATGAATATCCTACATTTACACACGGTCAAGTTAGATCCTATCTAGGACGCTTTTTATTTGACGAGAACCTAGTTTTCACTCCTATTAAAGCTCTAAGTGGTGGTCAAAAAGCTAGACTTTGTCTATTAAAGTTAATGCTTTCAGGAGCAAATTTACTAATTCTGGACGAACCGACAAATCATCTAGATATAGAATCAAAAGAAATTATTGAATCAGCTATATCCGAATTTGAAGGAACGGCATTAATTGTTAGCCATGATAGATATTTATTATCCAAGTTGCCTGATGAAATTCTAGAATTAAAATCAAACGGCATTATAAAGTATCTTGGTAAATATGAATATTATCTTGAAAAAAGAGACAATATTATGAATATAGGCAATAATTATGATACGATAGAGGCAAAAGCCGATAAAATTATAACAAATAGTAATATAAATAGTTCCAACGAAAAGACATCTCTTTCTAATCAAGAACTAAGACAGTTACAAAAAGAGCAAGAAAGAGAGCAACGAAAAAGACAGCGTGAAAAACAGTCTATTGAAGATGAAATAGAGAAACTTGAGAATGAGATCTTTGAAACCGAACAGTTAATGTGTGAACCGGATATTTTATCAGATGCAAAAAAACTTTACGAACTCAACGATTCTCTTATTTATCTAAAAGATCAATTAGAAAAACATTACGAAAAATGGTTGCAATATGAGAATGACTAATTTATAATTTATAAAATTCAAAAGGAGGATTTGAAATGGTTTTTGAAAAGGTAAAGAATATAATTGCAGAACAATTAGAAGTTAATATTGAAGATATCACACTTGAAACAAATCTTATGAAGGATCTTGATGCTGATTCAATAGATGCGGTTGAAATTATTGTAGGTATTGAAGAAGAATACGATATCGAAATCACTGAAGAAGAAGCTGATGGCTTTGCTACAGTTGGCGATATCGTTGAATATGTTGAGGAACGCATCAATGGCTAGAAAATCAAGTACAAAGGTTTCTAGAGCAGTAATAAAAAGGCTCCCAAGATATAGGAGATACCTAAAAGAACTAAGCAAACGAGGAGTTGAGAAGATATCATCTAGCGAACTTAGTAAATTAATTGGCTATACCCCTTCACAAATTAGACAAGATTTAAATAATTTTGGTGGTTTTGGACAGCAAGGTTATGGCTACAATGTAAAGACTTTAGCTGATGAAATAGGCACTATTCTAGGTCTTGACAGAACTTACAACATGGTAATCGTAGGTGCTGGTAATCTTGGTCATGCTATTGCTAATTACAACTTCTACTATAAATCAGGCTTCAGAGTAATTGGAGTTTTTGACAAAAATCCAAAACTTATAGGCGAAAAGATGGGAGATGCAACGATTTACTCAACAGATAGCTTGGTTGAATTTGTTGATAGAGAAAATGTTGATATTGGTATAATCTGCGTGCCAAGAGAAAACGCACAAGAAGTTTGCGATAAGTTATGTTTTGCTGGTGTAAAAGGCATATGGAATTTTGCACCAATTGATTTAGAGGTACCACCTCATGTATCAATCCAAAGTGTAGCGCTTAGCGACAAGTTATATGCTCTTGCGTATCATATGTCTGAAGAAAACAAGAAAAAATAGAAACAAAAAATACCCGTTTCATAAGAAACGGGTATATTTTTCTAAATTTAATTATGCTTCTTTTGGTGCATCTACTGGACATACTCCAGCGCAAGCTCCACAATCAATGCAAGTATCTTCGTCAATTACGTGGATACCATCTCCTTCAGAGATAGCTTCTACTGGACATTCTGAAGCGCATACTCCGCAGTTTACGCAAGCGTCATCAATTTTGTAACTCATGATAAATTCCTCCTTTTTTTGTTAGTTGTTCTCTCAAAAAGTATTATAACACTTGAAATATTATATGTCAAAGAGGAGTTTTAAAAAATGAAAACTTTTTCTCTAGTAGGTAAAAGTGGTACTGGCAAAAGCTATCAAGCACTTAACCTCTGTCATAATTTAAATATAGAAAGCATTATTGACGACGGCCTTTTCATATTTAGAGGAAAAGCTATTGCAGGAAAATCTGCCAAAAAAGATGCTACAAAAATGGGTGCCATTAAGACAGCCATCTTTTCTAATGAAAAACATAGAAACGATGTAATTAATGCTATCAATAATACAAAACCTCACTCTCTATTAATTATTGGAACATCAGAATCTATGATTGAAAAAATAATAGCAGCGCTAAATTCACAACCTGACTTATTATTCATTCCTAAAATAGATGAAAAAATATATATCGAAGATATTACCACAGAAAATGAACAAAAAATAGCTCAAAAAAATAGACATCAACAGGGAAAACATGTTATTCCAGTGTCTTCAGCTCAGCTCAAGAAAGATTTCTCCGGATATTTTTTAAGTTCATTACATGCATTTAGGCACTTATCATTATTGCATAAAGATGAAAAATCCATCGTTAGACCTAGTTATAGCTATTCAGGAAATTTTGTTATTGCACCTGAAGTAATATCCGATATAATTAGTTGTGTAGCCGAAGATGTTAATGGTATAAAAGATGTCTTAAAGGTTTCATCTTTTAAACATAAGGATGGTATTCATATCAAAATTTTCATTAAAACAGATGATGAATATCCTGCGATAGAAGTTGCACAAGAATTACAAAAAATTGCATGCAACACAATAGAAGAAATGACTGCATTTAATGTCAATAAATTAAACATAGAAATTAGGAGTATTGTATGAATAAACTAGTTATTGAAGGAATTAAAGATTTTAATCTTGAACATATTTTTCAATGTGGACAATGTTTTAGATGGACACAAAATAAAGATGAAAGTTTTACAGGCGTTGCTGGTGGTAAAGTAATCACACTATCAATTCATGGTACAACGCTAACAATAGAAAACAGTTCTTTAGATGACTTTGATTCATTTTGGGCAAATTATCTTGACCTGGAAACAGACTACGGCAAGATCAAAGATAATCTTGTTCAAAGTGACGAAAGAATTGCACCTGCAATAGCCACCGGATATGGCATTAGAATTTTAAATCAAGAAATTTGGGAAACTATCGCTTCATTTATAATTTCTGCCAACAATAATATCCCTAGGATTTCAGCATCTATAGAAAAAATTGCTCAAAGATTCGGCGACTTTATTGCAACCTATAACGGACAAGACTATTACGCTTTTCCTAAGCCTGAAAAGATTGCCAATCTTTCTATTGATGACTTGACAGCTTGTGGGCTTGGTTATAGAGCAAGATACCTAATCAATACTGCAAAAAAATTTATAGAATTAGGCAATGAATATTTTGACCATCTTCTAAGTGATGAAGTTTCTTATAAAGAAGCTTTTGATGAATTAATTAAACTTGAGGGAGTTGGTCCTAAGGTGGCAAACTGCATCCTATTATTCTCCCTAAAGAAAAGAGCAGCTTTCCCTATTGATACTTGGATGAAAAAAGTAATGGCACTAATATATGAATTTGACGAAGAAGATATAAAGGGAATGGCAAAATTTGCAGATGAACATTTTGGAGAATATGCTGGCATAGCTCAGCAATATCTATTCTACTACGTCCGCAATAACGCAAACTAAACTTTTCCAATAACTTTTACGATAAAAAAAATAAATCCTATTAACTAGAATTTGAATCAGTTAATAGGATTTTTTATGCACAGTATCTTTGCGTAATCTTTTTTAATATTTATTCTGCCTTTTCTTTCTAGTTAATAAAAAGATTGCAACGACACAGATACCCACTATTATTCCATGTTTTGATATTGAAGATAAATCACCTGTATTAGGCACATTTTTTGAACTTTATTGCCTTTTTCCCTATTCGTATCCTTTTGTATTTTTTCTTCTTTTACTAAATTATCCTTAGCAAGATTTTCTATCTTTGGTGCAACTTTAGGCTCAGTTTTTGGTGCTTCCACTAACGGAGTTTTCTTTGCTAACTTAATTTTCTGAGCTTTAATTAATTTAGGTACTTTAGGTTTATCGTTTTCATCAATTGGTTTTTCTTTAGGCATATCAGGTTCTGACGGAATATCCACTGCAGGTGGCTCATCCTTTTTAGGAACATTAGGGAAGATTTGTCAAGGACATAAACAAAATTTCTTTGACAAATTTATATCTTCTCTGTTTCTCTCTTGATTAGCTTTAGTATTTTATCCTTGTATGTTTCCCCTGTACCTTGCTTGAAATGTAGGTTTACAGTATATTTTGTCTTTCCAATATCCATTATTAACTGTTTATGTTGTGGTTCTTCTCTTACTCTTTTTTCTTCTTCCATAAGTCCTCCTTTCCACTTTTAGACAAAGAAAAAACAGTAAACCTTTTTCGATTTACTGTTTATAAAAGATAATTTTAATATAGGGATTTATCAGTCGTATTTTTTTAATAGATGATTGAAAACTATTACTCCGATAAACACTTGGCTAATCAAATATGCTCCTAAATAAATTACAATATGTTCTGTATCCATAATATTCAAAACACCAAGCACAGAATAAACCATAATTGATAAAGCTATAATCAGCATTCCAATCCAATAAGTATATTTTCCCGCTTTATCTCTTAATTTTTGTTTTAATTCATCATTCTGTTCAATTTCTTCAATTTCTAATTTTTCTTGATACTTTTCCTTATTCTTTTGCCAATAAAAATATCGAATTATTATAAAGATACCGTTGCCTCCTAAAGCACCTGTCATTCCATAAAATATACCCGACATTTTATTATCAAATGTAATAGCTACATACAAGGATATTCCAGCTAAGATAGTATAAATCAAACCATAAATTAGATTACTTTTTTTCATAATTTTCCTCCTTTTCATAAGTAAAGACTTCTTCTATTGTCATGTTGAAATATAGTGCTATCTCAAATGCTAAATCTAAAGACGGATTATATTTGCCATTTTCTATCGCACTAATAGTCTGCCTTGAAACTTTTAATTCTTTTGCAAATTCTTCTTGAGTTAAGCCGTTAAGCTTTCTTAACTCATCTAATTTGTTTTTCAAACGCACCGCTCTCCTTTCGTCAAGTTTCCTTTACATTGTAATTATATCCACTTCCTCCCTTTTTGTCAAGTTTCCTTTACGTTAATTATATTTCTAACTCATTCTTTTTGGCCTGTGATAGTCGCTTTTCTTGTTCCTGTAACTGTTCTATGCAGATCTTAACTTTTTCTGCCTGTTTTACTTCTTCTCGTATATCTGTGATTTGAGAATATAGGGTATCTTTTTCTTTCCTCAAAGTGCCTATTTCTGATTTCCATTTGGATATATTTAAGGTCTTGCTTTCTCCTAAATGCTCTTTCAAATATTTCTTGGCACTTTCAAATAAAATAATCTCTGCGGTATGTTCATTGTAGAAAGTATCTTGTTTGTTTTTCTTTAGCTTGGTATAGGCTTTATAGGTATCTTTATGCTTCAAATATTTTTCGGCGTGGTCGATAAATTGTACTCTATCATCAATCTGCTTTTCGGTATCTTTAATAGCTCTTGTAGTTTTATAGTTCTTATCTCTTAAAGTAACTATGCTTTCTTTGAGTTCAGATAAGGAAGTGCTGTTTTTCT
>JAQYMQ010000015.1 GCA_028872475.1 Eubacteriales bacterium
ACTTATCCGAAAAGAACGGTCTTACGCCTCTTATTTGCAGGATGCATTTGCCGCCGTCCATTACCGCGATTTCATCCTGCGTCATAAGCTCTTTACCGAGCTTTTGATAGTTCAGTCCGTGGGAAAGCTCCCGTCCTCTTGTTTCAGAGGTGTTAAAGCTGTCGATGGTTTCCTTACCGAGTATTTCCGACACGTCCTTTAGGGTTGTCTTTTCCTTACCACCAAGAAAAAGGAAGCTGTCGCAATTACCTGTGATGGTATCCGCATTTTCCTTATAGATTGCTTTAAGCTGGGACTGCAAAATAATAGAAGCCGATATTTCGCGGCTTCTAATGGTGGCAATCAGCTTTTCAAACTTCGGGATCTGCCCGATATTTGCAAACTCGTCAAGTAGGCAACGCACATGAACGGGGAGCCTTCCGCCGTACACATCGTCTGCCTTATCGCAAAGAAGATTAAAAAGCTGGGTGTATAAAATACTGACAACAAAGTTAAAGGTATCGTCGGTGTCGCTTATGATGACAAAGAGTGCGGTTTTTCGATCCCCTATGGTATCAAGCTCCATTTCATCCTTTTCAAGTAGCTCTCTAAGCTCTCTGATGTCAAATGGAGCAAGGCGGGCGCCGCAGGAAATTAAAATTGAGGATCTTGTTTTTCCTGCGGAAAGAAGAAACTTCTTATACTGCCTTACCGCAAAATGCTCCGGGTCTTTTTCCTCTAATCTCTGAAACATAAGGTCAACCGGACTTTGAAATTCCGGATCGTCCTCCCTTGCTTCCGATGCGTTTATCATTTCAAGAAGCGTGGTGAAATTCTTTTCTTCCTCCGGCGCTTCATAGAAGATATATCCGATCAGGGCAGAGTAAAAAAGGCGTTCCGATTTCGTCCAGAAGTCCTCAGCGGCTTTTTCGCCGTCGCCTTTGGTGTTCATGATAATGGTGTTTACCAGCTTCAAAATATCCTTTTCGCTTCGGATATATGCGAAAGGATTGTACCGCATAGACTTTTTGAAATTGATGGTATTAAGCACCTTGATTTTATATCCGCCTCGCTGCAGTAACTTCCCGCAGGAGAGAAGCAGCTCGCCCTTTGGGTCGGTAACTACATAGCTTGAATGCATCTGCATAAGGGACGGCTTTACAAAAAATCTTGTTTTTCCGCTGCCTGATCCTCCGACCACAAGAATGTTTTTGTTTCTTGCGAACTTCGGATTTTTCGGGCGGCTGTTCATGGTAATACACTCCGTTTTGGTAAGAGGTATGTTGTTCCGAAATACCGGATCCATATATGGCTTAATGTCTTTTTTATTTCCAAAACGGGCGGATCCGTACTCTGTTCCTTTTCTGTACTTCTTTGCATTTTTGCCTTTCACATAGACGGCAAGGCGAATGAGTGCCGCCGCTATGATTCCGATACAAAGGTCGGATAAATGAAAGCTGATAAGGAGAGAAGAAAAGGCTTCTGTCAAACCCTTTGGGAAATGTAGGAGCTTTGTTCCAAAATCCGCCCCGTAGGATAGACGAAAGCCCTGTGCTATCTTGTCAAAGAGGTAGACAAAGAACAGATACGGCAGGTGCAGTAAAATTTGTTTCTTTGTTTCTTCCGTCATCTCTCAATCCCCCTGTCTTTATTTTTTACGACCTCCCGACCTTTATTGATTGCCTTTGCCTGCTCCTTAAAGGCTAAAAGCACCTTTCTTACAGAGGGGAGCTTTTCTTTTGTGAGCTTCTTTTTGGAAAACTCGTCAAAGGCTGCCTTTAGAACATCCGCATCCCGCCCTTTGAAAAATACAAGGTGCCGAGGCGGTGAAGTGCTTTTGTCTTTTTTTAAGGCAAAGTCAATCCCGTATTTCTTTGCGGTCGCTTCAAAGGCTTTGATATTTTCATCGGTGATTTCGATATTGGAAACGCCGGCGTTCTGCTTCATAAGCTGCTTTAGGCTCTGCTTTCCGTGAGGAAGCTTTTGTCTTTCCGCCTGCTTTTTTATTTCAGCAAGAAATATCTTCATTGCCTTTTGAAGCAGCTTTGCCGTGATTTTTCCGCCCTTGATATACAGGGCAATCACTTTTTCGTTTATTTCATCCTGCAATTTTCTCCTCCTTTCTTTTCTTCCTGCGGTTATATGAATTAAATCCGTACCAAAAGTCCGTTTAAGTCCTCGGTGCGTATGCCCGTAAGATACCAGTTATTGCCGTACTCCATTCTTGCAGGCTTCCACTTGCCGCGGGTAAATACCTCCAGACAGTCCCCGCAGTGCAGCCCTCCGTAATACTCGGATAAGTCAAAACGAATGTCATAGCGGTCGCGGTATTCATCAAAGATAAGGGTTCCCTGTTTCATACATTTTCTCCTTTAGAAGTCATTTCTTCCGTACATATCATGATTGACAAGTGCGGTGTAGTAGTTTCCGATGGTGGACGGGGCATTGAAAAGCACTGCCTTTAGATACTGCTTGATATTTCTTACCTTTGTGGTGTTTTCCTGCATACACTCAAGGACAAATTCAATATGGCTGCTGTTAAGCTTCATGAATTTTGCCTTTACAAGCTCCGCCGGGTATTCATCACCTGCAATTAAGATTCTCTTTCTTTTGCTGCATACGGTTTCAAGAATGAGGTCAAGGATTTCATCGATGCGATCACGGTCAAGGCGTTTTGCGTTTATGAGATGTTCATACTCGATATTATCCTTGATAATTTCCTCATAGACTTTGTAGGCATCTTTCTGTTCCTTTCCGTTCTGTTCCGGTAGTGGATCATCCAAAGGAGAGGGTTCAGGGGAAAGGATAGGAATGGAATCGGTATTTAATCCATCTTTATTTCTTTCTTCTTTTTTTGATAGATCCGTATTTTGTATATCTTTATTTAATTGCATTGGATTTTCCGATGTCGGATTATCCGTTTTCGGTTTTTCCAATATCGGCTTATCCGATTTTGGATTTTCCAATACCGGATAGTCCAATACCTGACTAATCGGCTGCTCATAAATGGTGTAGGTAATAGCTGTCATTTTTCCTTTCTCATCTCTGCCTTGCGACCTTTCGATATATCCCGCTTTTTCAAGCTCCAAGACGGCTGTACGAATGGCGTCGATACTTTCCTTGTTGATATGAGAAAGTCCCGCAAGGGTGTAATCCCAGTTTTCCGGAAGCGACAGCATTTGAGAAAGCAAGCCCTTTGCCTTTAGGGTCAGCTCCTTGTTTCGCAGGTGGTGATTGCTCATGACGGTATAGCCCTTGTTTTTCTCTACTCTGAAAACTGCCATGATCTCTGCTCCTTTCATTTTTATTTGTTACGCAGTTAAAGGGCGATTTTGAGTGAAAAGGTATATTCCCTTTACTTTGTCAAAACCGCCCTCAAAAAGCCTTGTATTTCAAGCCTGTATATGCCTCTACTTCGTAACATGGGCATGAAAAAAGCGGTGTCCTTATACTTCTTTACAGAAGCAAAAGATCACCGCTTTTACGATTTCCTATTTAATTTTGATTCCCGCAACATACCTTTCGTATCTGTGGTAAAATATCTTTATTCGCAAGAGTTTTTACAGCACATCAAGGCTTTTTCCTCAAAAGTAGTAAATTGGTAGTAAATTCAACTTGTTCTCTTGCAAATATCCTTGTATTTCAAGGGGTTTGAGTGTTAATTATTAAAGTTTTGTCTAAAAACACAACATATTCTTTACATAATATAAAATCCTGTAAACTAATAGCGTTTCTACCTAAATTTACAGGATTTTCACTTATTGTTCATTTATCAATTCATCTTCAGTTAAAAATCTTTTGATAAATTCATCAAAACTCTCATTAAACTTTGTCAAAAAATTCTTCTCACCAAGTGTATTAATTTTATAAAAACATGCTTGACTACCTCCAGATGTAATAGCAATGGTGTTAATATTATCATTACTCCATACAGTAGTTATGTTCAACGATACCCTACTCTTCCCAAGAAATGAATATCTTTCAAAAACATCTATCCGAACTTTTGCTTCCCCAACATCCAGCGAAGAACTGTCCTCCAAAGTAGCGGTAGCACTACCATCTAAAATACTTTTTTGCATAAAATCAATATAATGATTAAATACGTCCTCATTACCTTTAAAAACTTTTTCACATTTTGCCATAACATATGGCTCCTATTTTTTATAGTTTAGTACAATCATTACACATTTTTTAATACAAACTTATCAATTACATTAGCAACACCCTCTTCGTCGTTACTATCAGTAATATAATCAGCATGAACTTTTACATCATCACTTGAATTAGCTACCGCGACACCAAGTCCCGCAAATTTTATCATGTCGACATCATTAAAGTTATCACCACAACATATTATCTCACTGCTATCTACACTTATCTTATTGCAAAGCCATTCTACAGCAGTTGCCTTATTTGTCGTTGCTCCACCAATTTCTAAATTATGATGTAATGATGATGTAACAGAAATATTACTAATATTTTTTAATTCATCATAAGCAATAGGCTTTTGTTCTAAATATTCAAAATATATGCTTATACTTTCAATACTATGCTTGTTACCTAACATAAAATCATAGATATCTGCTACAGGCTCTCTAGTATTACAAACATACTCCTTAACGCGATTATCAACCTTATCAAGCATAATCTCGCTCAAGTAAGTATTACCAATATGAGCTGTACCATGTGCAAAAACTTCAATATTATATTTTTTATTTTTTAAATAAGCATGTACATCCTCAACAGCTTTAGGATCCATACAATTATTATAAATAGCATTTTCAAACATCATATCTCGGTAGTATATTGAAGCACCATTAGATGTAATAAAATATCTAATCCCTCTTATATCAAAAACTTCATCAGGAATTGATGTATATCCTCTTCCTGTTGCAACCACATATTCACAACCATTTTTGATACATTCATTAATCTTTTTCAATGTGTTTTCTGTAATAATTCTTTCACTTGTAAGTGTAGTGTGATCTAAATCCACAAATATAGCCTTAATATCCTTCATCCTATCTCACTTTATAATTTAATTTTCTAAATTATTTTTCAATTGCCTATCTTATAATTAATAACTTCCATTATACAGTCATATCATTACTTATTAAATCCAACAAGTAAAAATGAAACCTGCATCGCAGATTCCATTATACATCAATTAATGATTTTCGTCATAATAAACTAACGCTTCCTTTAGTTCTTCATTGTAAAGTTTAACGAAGTCCATAGTAGCATCATCGCCATGCCCCGGATAAATATGAATACTATTATCCCACTGACTGACAGCAAGACAGCTTTCACTCATTTCGTCATATCCACCATCTTCCAAATCAGTTATACCAATCTCTGTATCAAATATTGTATCGCCTGTAAATCTAACTCCACTTTCTTCAAAACAAATTGCTACTCCACCCTTTGTGTGTCCTTTTAACTGAATAAAAGTAATCTTTTCACCATCAAGGTCAAATTCGCTATCTGTTTTGAAAGTCTTTACAAGAGAAATATTTTCCTTAAATGTCTTCTTTAGCATTTCATAATCTTCCTCATGTATATATATTGGCAAATCAAGCTTCTTTGCTAACTGCGGTGAATCACTTGTATGATCATAATGATGATGTGTAAATAAAATCCCCTTTGGCGTTAGGTTATGTTCCTTAATAAAAGTTTCATACTCATCTGTCCTATATCCACTATCAATAAAATAACATGACCCTCCGTCATTTTTATAAACTATATAGCCATTTGTGTCTAAGGCACCACCCACAAATTTTTCGATCTTTATACCCATTTTCTTATCTCCTTTTCAATAATTATATTTTTACATACCTTTTAATATTATTCTTTATATTTCAAAAATTTCGCTCAAAATTCTATTAAACAATTAAATTAAATAGGAATAGAAATTCAAGTCTTTGTTCTATACTATACCCACAAAATATAATTAATAAAACATTTATCTTTTTCTATTGATTTTTTATGCTATTACAATATAATGATATAATATTGAGACAAGTTATAATAGTATGAGGAAAAGCTATGAAAATTGCAATTGTTGGAGCAGGTAAGCTAGGAAATAAACTTGCCAAGGCTCTTTTAAGTGGAAATCAGTCGATTACTGTTATTGATGTTAATGAAGATCGACTACAGAAGATGAGTTCACAAATGGACATTATGACAATAACGGGTAATGCTAAAGAAATCTCTTTGTTAAAGGAAATGGATATAGATACCTATGACTATTTAATTGCAGCTACTAGTAGAGATGAAATGAATATGACAATTGCAACATTTGCTAAGTCTCTAGGCTGTAACATTGTAATGGCAAGAGTTAGAGATCCGGAACACGTAAATCAACTTGATTTTATCAAAAAAACTCTATCTATCGACTATATATTAAATCCTGACTTAGCTATAAGCGATGAAATATATAAATACTTAGTAAATAAATATTCCTTAACAAACGGAATATTTGGTAGTGGTAAGACAAGAATTCTTGAGTTTTCAGCAAAAAAGATACCTTCACTGATAGATAAAACTGTTAGCGAATTTCCATCATTATTCCCTAATATGCTCATTGTCGCAATTACACGTAAGGGCAAGGTTATTATTCCAAATGGACAAGAAACAATTTCCGAAGATGACATTATATATATTATAGGCACAGTTCGTGAAGTTCAAAGACTACACGAAAAAGTATACGAAAAGAAAAAGAATTTCGATATTCAAAAAGCTATGATTATTGGCGGTGGTAAAACAGGATACTACCTAGCAGACAAGATGTCTAAAAAAGGTATTGCTGTCAAAATAATAGAACGAGATTTGAACAGATGTAGATATCTTGCTGAAAAATTAGAAAATGTATTAGTCCTTCATGGCGATGGTACAGATGCCGATTTACTTATTGAAGAAAACATTGATGTAATGAATGCATTTATAACTGTTACTGGATATGATGAAGACAACCTTCTTCTAGCGCTTAATGCTAAACGTCGTGGTGTTGATGACGTTATTGCAAAGGTTAGTAGAGATATTTATACTGATTTAGTATCACATCTAGGTGTTGATATTGCCATCAATCCTCTTGATATCGTAACAAGTAATGTAGCAAAATTAATTCAAGGAAAGAAAAAAGTAATTTCAAATCAGGTTATTCTTGGCCAAGCTGAAATTACAGAAATTTTTGCTCATAATTCTATGAAGATTACAAACGTTCCAATTATGGATCTAGACCTGCCAAAGGGAGTAATAATTGGCTCTATTCAAAGAGGAGAAAACCTCATTATTCCAAAAGGTAATGCAATTATTAAAGGGGGAGACAGAATAACTATATTCTCTTTATTGTCATCAGTTCCTGAAATGGCTGCATTTACAAGAATGCCGGATCGCAGTTAGTTAAAAGTTAATTTAAAGTTATTTTGTAATTTACAAATAAATAACTAATTTGAATAGGATAATTAATCAAACAAATATATAAATGGACATTAATTACAGAGCGACAATTAAAATATCAGGCCTAATACTATGTGTGTTATCAATTTCAATGACACTGCCTATTATTGTAGGCATTTATTATTCAGAGACAACAGCAACAATGGCATTCATTATCACAATGATTCCAACACTTATAATAGGTGTATTTCTTGCAGGCATCAAATCTGTAAATAGGCTGAAGATGCGTGACAGTGCTCTAATCGTTTCTGTAGCATGGTTTTTATGTGCAATCATAGGTACATTTCCTTTAATGATATCAGGAAGTGTTCCTAATTTTTTTGATTCATTTTTTGAAATGTGCTCAGGATTTAGTACAACCGGTTCAACCATTATTACTGATGTAGAAGCAATGCCAAAAGTAATTCTATTTTGGAGAACTCTTACACATTGGCTAGGCGGAATTGGTATACTGATTTTTACAATCGCCCTACTGCCTGCAATTGGATTTGAAGGACAACAAATAGCAGCTGCAGAAGTTGCTGCACCTACTCTTTCTAAGGTCGTACCCAAACTTTCTCAGGCATCACGATACCTATGTTTCCTTTATCTAGGACTTACTGCGCTACAAACTGTTTTATTAATGTTTGGTGGAATGAGTCTATTTGATGCTGTCACTCATTCATTTTCTACATTGGGTACAGGCGGTTTTGGTAACTATAATGATAGTATCGCACATTTTAACAGCTCTTATATTGATGTCGTAATAATGATATTTATGTTTATTGCCGGCATGAACTTTGGTCTATTCTTTATATCTTTTAAACATGGACTCAAGGTATTTTATCAAGATGATGAGTGGAAAACATACTTTAAAATCGTACTAATTTCAGGATTAATCGTATCAGGTACAATTATGCTCAGCGAAGGATATACTCCTGGAGAAGCACTAAAACTAGGTTTCTTCCACGATATCAGCATAATTACAACCACAGGATTCACTCTAACGAATTACTCAGTTTGGCATACACTATCACAATTTATGCTTCTTACTCTATTTTTCATCGGTGGATGTTCATCATCTACAGGTGGAGGCATAAAAGTAATCAGAATTTTTGTATTCCTTAAAATTATCAAAAGAGCAATTTCAACAAGATTACATCAAAATAATATTATTCAATTAAAGGTAAACAATCATAAACTACATAGTACTACAGCTACCAATATAGTAAGTTTTATCCTAACCTATATATCACTGGGCTTATTAGGAACGTTACTGATTTCAGTTGACGGAAAATCAATCATATCATGTTTATCTGCAACATTTTGTTGTCTAGGCAATATAGGTATTGCATTTGAAGAATTAGGACCCGGATTTAGCTTTGCCGCATTATCCAGTTTTAGTAAATTCGTACTTTCCATTCTAATGATTGCTGGTAGATTAGAAGTTTTTACAGTTTTAGTTCTTCTTTCAAAAAGATTTTGGAATCCATTTAGATAAGGAGTTTTCTAAAAGAATGCATTTTGACACAAGAAAAATAATTACAACATTTGCATATACTTTAGTTTTTGTAGCATTATTAATGTTACCTTCTTTAATTTATGCATCTATATATAAAGATAGAGCTAGTGTTTCAGCATTCTTCATTCCGGCAACAATTTCACTTTTTGTCGGCTTCATAATTCTATTCTTAACAAGAAAATCCGAATATCCGTTAAATACTAGAAATGGATATATGTGCCTTATTGTAGCAGTTTTTACAGCAATCATTATTGGTGCAGTACCATATCAAATAAGTATACACGGATCAAACTTTGCAAACGCAATATTTGAATCAACTGCAGGCTTTACAACTACAACAGCAACTGTCTACGGCGAACCAACTTTAAGCAAGGCTCTTTTAATTTGGAAAACTATACAACACTGGATTGGTGGAGCGGGCATTCTCATCTTCTTAGTAGGCTATTATCCTTACATAACAAAGGGAACAGAGAGAATCTCCACTATTGAAGGAAACAAATATCAAATTAACAAGGTTGATGCAAAGCTAACATCGATTATCAAGAAAGTTTTACTAGTCTATACAGCTCTAACAATAATTGCATTTATGTATTACTCTTTTGCAGATACATCTATTTTTGAAGCCTTTGTTTTATCACTTACTTCTGTATGCACATCAGCCGTATTCACTCATCCTGAAGGTTTGGCATTCTACAATAGTGCCTATATAGAATTTGGTACTGTAATTTTTTCAATACTCACATCAATAAACTTTATAGTATATTTGCGTTTATCTTTAAAACATATCAACATTATATTCAAAAACATTGAAATTAGAGTGTTTATAATAATGATACTAGGTTCATCCATCATAGTTACAATTGCATTGCTATTAAATGGCAATTACGGTACAAATGTGCCGGATGTTTTCTTAAAGAGCTTGGTTCAGGTATCATCATTTGCTACAACTTCCGGCTTTGCTATTGTGGACTACACACTTTGGCCATCTTTTTGTATATTCATCCTTATATATCTAATGTTTATAGGAGGCTGCTCTGCGTCTACTACAGGCTCCTTTAAAGTCATTAGAGTATTGGTAGCCTTTAAGCTTATTTCACGCGGCATAACGAAAAGAATCCATCCTAATGCTGTTGCAGCACTCAGACTGGGGTACAGCAATATAAGCTCAAAAATTGTAAATGCTGTTATTGGCTTTAGTTTCCTATATCTCGCAACAATTTTTGTAAGTTTGATTATTTTAAGCATACAAAATTTAGATATGAACTCCACATTTGGGGCTACCATTGGCATGCTTTCAAATAGTGGAATAACTATCGGCGATGTAGGTATTACCGGCAATTATTCAATGTTCTATCCTTTCCTACAAATATTCTTATCGCTATTAATGATAATAGGTAAAATTGGCGTGCTTTCTACATTGATCTTCTTATTACCATCTTTCTGGAATCCAAATAAAAGAAAAATCATCTAACGATATTTAGTTATATCATTTCGCTAGATGATCTAATTTGTATATCAATTATTTACTTTTTATTCTGTGGGCTTATAATCTTACGCCCAAGTTTTTATACTCTATACGATTTCAAAGTCAATCTCTCTTCTGCGCTTATTGGCATCTATAAGCTTAACTCTTACACTATCACCTATCGTATATTTTTTCCCTGATTTCTCACCTACAATTCGGTGTAATTCAGGTTCAAATATATAATAGTCATTATTGATACTTGCAAGTCTTACCATACCTTCAATGCCATTTTCCAACTCAACGTATATACCATGTTCACTAACGCCACTTACTATGCCATCAAAGTTCTTGCCTATAAAACCTTCCATGTACTCAACCATCTTCATTCTAACTACATCACGTTCTATAGAAACAGCTTCGGTTTCTCGTTTGCTACATTGCTCTGATATAATAGCACTTCTATTATTTAGACTATTCTTTTTACTAGATGTCAACTCATCTCTCAAATACTCTCTTAAGACCCTGTGAACAAAAAGATCTGAATATCTCCTTATTGGTGAAGTAAAATGTAAATATTTTTTTAAAGATAAACCAAAATGTCCCCTACATTCTTCTTCATAAACAGCTTTTTCCATCGTTCTAAGTACTATGCTGTTTACCATTGATTCATATGGTTGTCCTTCAATCTCTGTCAAAATATTCTGTATATCTGTAGGTTTTACATCGTCAATATCAAGTCTACTAGTTACATTAACTCCTATCTTATCTAAAAAGCTAAACAATCTGTTAACATTTTCTGTTTTAGGACTTGGATGCACTCTATAAACTGCCGGCAATTTGTTTTTTATCATAAAATCTGCTACAGCTTCATTAGCACTAAGCATAAACTCTTCAATTATCTTATTTGCAATCCTTCGCTCTTCTTTAACAATATTGAGAACTTTACCTCTATCATCCAAGATGACCTCAGGATCAGCTATATTAAAGTCAATAGCCCCTCTATTCCTCTTATTTACTGATAGTTTTTGCGCTAAGTCATACATCTTAAACAGATTATCATGCTCCAGCTTTAATTTTTGTAGCTTGGTATTATCTTTTTCTTCTAATATATCTGAAACATCGTCGTAAACCCATCGTCTGCTTGAGTTAATTACACTTTCATATATCTTGTAATTTTTCAACAAACCTTCCGAATCAAAGATCATTTCACACGTCATTGTCAGTCTATCTTCGTTAGGGTTCAAAGAGCAAATTCCATTTGAAAGTTCTTCAGGTAGCATTGGAACAACTTCATTCAATAAATATACACTGTTACCCCTATGCATAGCTTCAACGTCAAGTGCACTATCTTCTTCAACATAATAGCTAACATCAGCAATGTGTACACCTAAAATATATTCCTTCTTATCTGTTATTTCTACCGAAACAGCATCATCAAAATCCTTGCTATCTCTACCATCAATAGTAATTACTTCTTTATTCCTAAGATCTACTCTATTTTTTAATTCATCTTTTATCGAAAGCTTTGTAACAGCTTTAGCATGAGCCATTACAGTACTTGGGAATGTCTGCATCAAGCCGCGGTCACGAATTAAAGCTTTAATATCTGCATTCGCTTCATTTTGCTTTGCTATAACAGATGTTATCTTTCCCTCAGCTTTTTTAAATTTGGTTGGATAAGTAATGATTTCAACGGCAACCTTATCTCCCGTCTTTGCACCACTAAAAAACTTTTTCTTAATAAAAATATCACCGACAATTTTAGTATTTTCCGGAATTACAAAAGCAAAATTTTCTTTCTTAGAAAATGTACCAATAATTTCCGATCTAAAACGATCTAGAATCTTAACAACAGCACCCTCTGGAGAATTGCCCCACATATACGCTGGCAACAACTCAACTTTAACTTTGTCTCCATCCATTGCACCTAATTCGTTTCCTGATGCAATAAAAATTTCAACTTCCTGCACATTAAATTTGTTTTGACTATTTCTATCAAGCTCAACAAATCCAAAACCCTTACGACTTGCCTTATATACACCTGTAACAAAAATAGCCTTGTTCTTAATCTTACTTTTCCTATTCTTTCCAGTCCTTCTATTTTTATTTTTCCTTTTATTATTACCTACATTATCAGTATCACTAATAACATTCTTATTTTTTCTTTTCTTTTTCATTTTTTCGCCTTTCTGTACACATATTTGCATACAAAATAAAAAACAGGTGTACACCTGCCTTCTAATACATTTATTTTTGTAATGTTACAATAACTAGCGAAAGTATGATAAACAATATCGCAGCAACTGTAGAAATCTTATTTAATAAAGATTCATATCCTCTACTCTTCTTTTTGCCAAATAATTGTTCTGCGCCACCGCCTATTGCTCCAGACATACCGTCACTGTTACTAGACTGTAAAAGTATACTACATATAAGTATTACAGATGCAATTGCTAATATTATCATTAATGCAGTTATCATTTTTTTCCTCCAAAATTACCGTATATTAACTCATTAAGTATAACATTGCATATATTTTTATGCAAGTGCTATTTATTTGTTATTATCAATTATAGCCTTTAATTGCTTTAAAGCTTCTGGAGCTTCAATAGTGCCTACAATTTGTTGTCCCACAATTTCTCCTTTATTATTTACAACCACTGTAGTAGGCACACCAACTATATCGTCAGCCATATATTTTAAAAGTGCCGTATCAAAATCTACAATTATGTTTTTATACTTCACTTTTTTTTCTGAAAGAATCTTTTTAGCAATATCAATCGCACCACTTTCTTGACCATCATATACAATGCCAACTACAGCAACTTTTTTATCCTTGTATTCTTCACTAATCTTTTGTAATTCAGGTAGTTCCTTTACACATGGTCCACACCATGTAGCCCAAAAATTAACTACAGTAAAATCATTTTCTTTAAATATATCATTACTAATCTTGCTTCCGTCTAATGTTTTGCCTGTAAACTTAGGAAAATTCTTTAATGTCTGTTCTTCTATTGATTGTGTTGTTTCATCACTTTTTTGTTTATCATTATCCTTACATGCAACAAAAGTAAATGAAAGAATTACAACCATTATTAATACACAAATTTGTCTTAAACTTTTATTAAATTCTCGCTTTTTCATATATGTTCTCCTACTTTTTTGAAAGTGATGTTGAAATAGCTGATGTTGGACATTCGTTAATACACTCTCCACATCTTATGCACTCTAATGCTGATTGATTTTTACAAATATCAACATCCATTTTGCATTTTTTCGCACATCTACCACAGTTTATGCATTTGTCCTTATCAATATAATACTTATAAAATGATACCCTATTTAGCAATGCATAAAACGCCCCAAGTGGACAAATATACTTGCAAAACGGTCTATAAAAAAATACAGCTAAAATAATAATTATTATTAATATTACAAATTTCCATGCAAACAGTGTTCCAATAGCATTAGCAATAGCTGAATTTGCAGTAGATAACGGTATACCTCCCTCAAGTATGCCAACAGGACAAATATACTTGCAAAAATATGGCACAGAATTTCCACCTACATCTGTAAATAACAATCCTAAGAAAAATACTACAAAAAATAACATAAAATACTTAATATATTTTAAAAATACAAATTTCTTTGTACTGAATTTCTTTGTTGGAATCTTATGGAGAAGATCCTGAAACCATCCAAACGGACAGAGAAAACCACAGGTCAATCTTCCTACCAAAACGCCAAACAATAATATTAAACCTGTCACATAATATGCAAAATTAAATTTAGAACTTCCTACAACTGCCTGAAAAGCACCAATAGGGCAAGCTCCTGTAGCTGCAGGACAAGAATAACAATTTAAACCCGGTACACATATCGACTTGGCATCGCCGGAATATATCGTACCTTTAAAAAAATTATGAACATTTAAATTACTAAGTAATGTTGCAAAAAACTGAACAATACCTCTATGATTTCTTAACTTCTTAAATAAAATTTTCATGCACTACCTATCAAAATATTCTAGCCAATTCCTACACATTCAAGACATATCTTTATCGCTTTTGCCAACACAGTCAATGTCTCGCCACGAAAAATACCGTAGCTTATAAATGCTACGGCTACTCCTAATACTAAATAAGATTTTAACTTTGTCTCGTTTTTTTTATTCATAATCTATATTCTATTAAACACTAAATAATACCCTTTTCTTTACCTAGTTCTTCAATAATATTCAACGCCTTATCTAACTCTTCTTTAGTATGACCAGCTGTAATAATAGTTCTTACTCTCGCCTTATCCTTGGCAACCGTTGGATAAACAATACTCTGCGCAAAGACACCCCTATTATACAATTCTTTGCTGAAGTCCATTGCAACACTTGCTTCACCTAAAATAATAGGTGTAATTGGAGTCTCACTCTTACCGGTATCAAAGCCCATTTCTTCAAGTCTTTCCTTAAAGTATTTTGCATTAGACCAAAGCTTATCTATCAAAACTGTACTTTCTGAAAGAATATTAATTGCTTCAATACATGCTGCTACAGTAGCAGGTGGCAATGCTGTACTAAACAAGAATGGTCTTCCTCTGTGGTTAAGCCAATCTATAAGATTTTTTCTTCCTGCTACATAGCCTCCAACAACCCCTATCGCCTTTGAAAGAGTACCTATCTGTATATCAACACGATCTGATAATCCAAAATGATGTGCTGAACCCTGACCATTTGAACCTAAAACTCCTGATGAATGAGCATCATCAACATATGTTAAACATCCATATTTTTCCGCAAGTGCAACTATTTCAGGAAGCTTAGCTACATCTCCATCCATGCTAAATACGCCATCTGTAATAATAAGCTTATTTGTATATTTATCCTTAACTTCAAGAATTATTCTCTCTAAGTCTTCCATGTCACTATGCTTATATCGGACAACATCAGCTTTACTCAATTTGCAACCATCTATAATAGATGCGTGATTTAACTCATCAGAAATAATAACATCTCCCTTATCTACAACTGCCGGAATTACACCTGCATTAGCTGTAAATCCTGATGTAAATACAAGAACTGCCTCTACTCCTTTAAACTGTGCTAATTTTCTTTCCAACTCTTCATGAATAGTCATAGTTCCAATAATAGTTCTAACTGCGCCTGCGCCTACACCCCACTGCTCAGTAGCTTTAATTGCAGCCTCTTTCATTCTAGGATGATTTGCTAAACCCAAATAATTATTTGAAGATAAATTAATTTCTTCCTTACCGTCAATAGTACACACAGCTCCTGAAGGAGATTCTAAAACAGGTAGCTTCCTATAAAGACTATCTCTTTTTAATCCTTCAATTTTCTCTGTAATAAAATCTAAATCATGAATACCCATAAAGCCCGCTCCTCTTTTAATTAACAACAAATCGTTATCTTGCTTTATCTATTATTTTTCTTCAACAAATTCCTTAAATTCGTCATCAACTATAACTTCACCTTTCCAAACTTTTAGTCCGTCAAATTCATAAACCTTAGTATATCCTTGTTCTACAAGCTTCTTAGCGGCAATCTTACTTACACCACCATAATCACAATAAACTAAAATAGGCTGTTCAAGATCCGGTAACTTATCTGTTCTGCCCTTATCTAAATCCTGATACCATATATATATTGCACCTGGAATATGTCCGAATTTATACGGATTCTCACCTCTTACATCTAAGATAATGTATTTATTATCCTTTGCATCTTTAATAAATTCCTCAGCTTGTTTTGGAGATAATTGCTTAAATTCACCTGACTTAACCTCAGGCAAAGTAGCTGCCTTCTTCCCACAGCCTACTAGTATTAGGGGAATAATCAATAAGACTAATAGATACATTTTGTTTTGTTTTAACGAACTCATCATTTTACCTCCCATTAGTTGATCAAAAACAATAAATAATTCTAAATAATCCCTTTTTACTTTGAATTAATTCTAACACACGTATCATCAATATCAAAATTTAAAATTTTCTATTTTGTTTGGCAATTTTCTTAAATTTCTCTACATATTTTACATTTGGAGGCACCGTCATAAGCTTTGCATATCCCTTTTCTAGAAGATAAACATTAAGCATAGGATTTCCCTCTTGTTCTAAATATACATAAGCTAAAATACGTCCATATTTATCTCTCTGTGCAACATCAAACTCAAGAAAAACTTCACTTCCTTCAAGCAAAATCTCTTTAGTAATTTCAGAAGCCTTCTTACCAGCTTCAGAATTTCTGTTTTGATCTGGGTGTACTGATTCAGGAGTATCTACACCTATCAATCTAACCGTTTCTTTCTTTCCCTTGTATTTACAAACGAAAGTATCGCCATCCTTAACTCTAATTATTTCCGCCTTACCAAGATTGTTAGGCATTTTTATTTCTGTACTGACGTTTATAATTGGTACATCATTAAAAATTTTACCAACAAAGTTAACGCCGTCTTTTCCAAAAAACAAGCCTACAATAAGAAAGATAATCAATCCGATTAACTTCTTTCCTGTCATTCTAGTAATATTTCTTTTATTATTTCCCATTAAAATCTCCTAAATACTCCAGTCAAATTCATAGCCTAGAGCTTCATTACACTTAATAAATATATCCGTGCCCAAAAATCCTCTGTAAGAAGATAGCGGACTTGGATGTGCTGCCTCAATAACAGTATGAACTTTGTTAGTAATCAAATTCTTTTTTGCTCTTGCACCTGCACCCCAAAGTAAAAATACAATACTCTCGTCTCTCTCATTTAATAGTTCAATAACTCTATCCGTAAATAATGTCCAGCCTATATCCTTATGACTATTTGGTTTACTATCCTCTACAGTCAACGTCGTATTTAAAAGAAAAACTCCATTTTTAGCTAATTTTGACAATTCACCACTTTTAGGAATATCGAAACCTAACTCAATGTTCAATTCCTTATAAATATTTCTTAATGACGGCGGTATCTTAACTCCATCTTTAACAGAAAAAGCAAGCCCATGTGCCTGACCCTCCTGATGATATGGATCTTGTCCCAAAATCACTATTTTAACATCTTCATAAGGAGTCATCTTGAAAGCATTAAAAATTTCATCTTTAGGAGGATATATCTTTTTTTCTCGATATTCTATATCCAAAAATACTAAAAGATTCTTAAAGTAATCTTTTTTAAATTCTTCTAAAAGCAGATTATCCCAGCTGTTTCCAATACTTATTTGCATAAATCCTCCCTGACTTTAATACAATATGAATTATTGTTAACTAACAAAAATACAAATCAATAAAATCTTATTTACATATCTAGTATTATACCAAATAAAAAATTCCAAAACACCCTTTTGAATGTCCCGGAATTCTTAAATCATTATATTTCAGAGCTCAATATTTCAGCAACTTCTTCTAGCCAATCACCTTCAACTTCTTCAATTTCTCCTCTATCACATGCTGTAGCAATCTTCGGATCAATAGGAATCTTCGCTAAAATTTTCAAATTATGCTTCTCTGCAACTTCTTCAATATGGCTATCTCCAAATATCTGATAATTCTTATCATTATCAGGACATTTAAAATAGGACATATTTTCAACTAGCCCCACAATTGGAATATTCATCATTTCAGCCATCTTAACAGCTTTAGTAACAATCATTGATACAAGTTCCTGCGGAGAAGTAACTATTACTATTCCGTCAATAGGCAGTGACTGAAAAACAGTAAGAGGCACATCACCTGTTCCAGGTGGCATATCAATAAACATATAATCTACATCTGTCCAAATTACCTCAGACCAAAATTGCTTAACCGCACTAGCTATTACCGGACCTCTCCATACTACCGGGTCAGTATCATCATCTAACATCAGATTAATTGACATTATATCTGTTCCTTTTTTTGTCTTTACCGGCAATGCCCCATATCTATTTCTTGTCGCTTTTTCTTTAACGCCAAAAGCTTTTGGAATAGAAGGTCCTGTGATATCAGCATCCAAAATAGCTGTATTATAGCCCTTTCTGTTCATTGCTACTGCTAACAATGAAGTTACAAGCGACTTTCCTACACCACCTTTTCCACTGACAATACCTATAACTTTTTTCACACTGCTCATTTCATGTAACGGTTCAGAAAAGTCAAATTCTTCTTTTCTTTCTGAACATGTTTCTGAACAATCTTTACAACTTTGATTACAACTTTCGCTCATCGTCATTCTCTCCTCCACATTCTCCATTATTTTGCTTGATACAACCTATTCCACATCGCTTACCTACACCTTCACAAAGATGATATTCTCCACCTTCAATTAACAAAACCTTACCTTTCACAAGAGATTCAGCGATTTTCCTTCTAGCTTCAATATAAATTCCCTGAACGGTACTTCTTGCTACACTCATCTGTTTAGCACATTCCTCTTGATTAAATCCTTCAAAATCAATAAGCCTAATTGTCTCATATTCATCTACAGTCATACTTACGTGAGACTTATCACATTCTTTTAAATTAAGTGGCCCAAACTTACTCGTTTCAGGCATACAACAAACTTTTCTCCACTTAATAGGTCTTGCCATAATTGTTAATCTCCGTGACTTTCATCTTACTTTACATATCTAATATTAAATCTTAGATATTATAAATATCGTTATTGGCATATGCCAACAATTCAAGTATATATCATTTATGACATATGTCAACAACCTTGTATGCTAAAATAAAAACTCCAGAATACCGTTTCAAATATCCTGGAATTTTAAATCTAAAATATAAAATCTATATCAATCTTTTTATTGATTAAACTATTTCTATCCAATTAACTTCGCCATATCTGAATCAACATCTGTAATCCCTGCAATTCCAAAGTTTTCTACAAGTACATTTACAACATTTGGAGATAAAAATCCTGGTAATGTTGGTCCTAAGTGAATATTTTTAACACCTAGATATAATAGAGCTAGCAATACAATTACTGCTTTTTGCTCATACCAAGCAATATTATATGCGATTGGTAGTTCATTTATATCTTCCATGCCAAAAGCTTCTTTTAGCTTAAGAGCTATCATTGCTAAAGAGTAAGAATCATTACACTGACCAGCATCTAATACTCTAGGAATACCATTGATATCACCCAAATTTAATTTATTATATCTATATTTTGCACAGCCTGCAGTTAAGATAATACAATCCTTAGGAAGATTTGTAGCAAACTCTTCATAATAGTTTCTGCTCTTCATTCTACCATCACAACCACCCATTACAACAAATTTTCTAATAGATCCGTTCTTTATATTTTCAACAACTGTATCAGCTAAAGCAAGTACCTGGTTATGAGCAAATCCTCCAACAATCTCTCCATTTTCAATTTCAGTAGGTGCTGGCAATGTCTTAGCTAACGCAATTACTTCTGAAAAATCCTTAGTACCATCTTCTAATCTTTCAATATGTCTACATCCCGGAAATCCAGCTGCGCCTGTTGTGAAAATTCTATTTTTAACTTCTTCACTCTTAGGCGGAACAATACAATTAGTTGTAAACAAAATTGCACCATTAAAGCTTTCAAACTCTGTAAGCTGTTTCCACCAAGCATTACCGTAATTACCAACTAAATTATCGTACTTTTTAAATAATGGATAATAGTGAGCAGGTAACATTTCTCCATGTGTATAGACATCAACTCCACTATCTTTTGTCTGTTCCAACAACATTTCCAAGTCCTTCAAATCATGCCCTGAAACAAGTATAGCTGGATTGTTTCTAACGCCAATATTTACCTTGGTAATTTCAGGATTTCCATAAATGCTTGTATTAGCTGAATCAAGTAAAGCCATAGTCTGCACGCCTACTTCACCCGTCTTTAATGTAAGTGCAACAAGTTCGTCAACCGATGTAGAATTATCTAAGGTTTTTGCCATAGCTTCATAAATAAATGCATTAATAGAGTCATCTTCAAAGCCAAGATTCATAGCATGTTTATCATAAGCAGCCATACCCTTAATACCGTAGATTATAAGCTCTCTTAGTGAACGAATATCCTCATCTGTAGTTGAAAGGACGCCTACCACTGTCCCCTTTGTAATCATATCTTCCCTTGTATTTACTTTAAATTTTGCAGCGTCACATAGTTCAATATTAACTGTCTTTGCAAGCTCATCTCTATAAGCAATCATCTTTCTAATTTCTGCTTCAATCATATCCTCATCGAAATTTGCATTTGTAATAGTCATAAATAACGCATTTGCTGTAGCCTTATTCACTTCCTTGATAGATGAAACATCAATTTTACCATCAACTACAATTTGCGCAATTCCCTTAACTGTATATATAAGTAAATCTTGTAATGTAGCCACTACATCATTCTTTCCACATACACCCATCTTAGTACAACCTTTACCGCCAGCTGTTTCCTGACACTGATAACAAAACATTCCCATAATATCCTCCTAATGTTATTCAATAATTTATAAAATAATCTTTGTTTTTTACTTAATTAGTTAATAGCTTAATAATTAGAATATTTTTTCAAAATTAATTTATTAACTTATCTGTTGTCATCATTTTAAGTGTATTGTGGTTAAAAGTTCGTTGTTATAACCACAAAAATTAAATTTTTAAAAATAAAAAAGCGACCAGGCATTACCTCGTCGCTTCGCTCCTTATAAGTTGAGTTACCCTTCCTCCGTCCCCAGGTGCCCAAAATACTTTGTATTTTGACCTGTCTGGCGTGAGTCGTACTTACAACTTACCTCGTCGCTTCGCTCCTTATAAGTTGAGTTACGACTTCAACCTCAGTTGTATTTGGATACATGTCAAATGCTTGAACTGTCTCTAATTTATAGCCGTACTTATTAAATTCAGCTATGTCTCTTGCAAGTGTTGCGGGATCGCAACTCACATATACAATTTTATCTACGCCAATTTTAACTATTGTGTCTATCGCTTTTTTATCCATTCCGCTTCTTGGCGGATCGATTATTGCAACATTAGCATTCTTTATCCAACCCAATACGTCTTCATCTATTTTTACACCATCATTATCTGCTTCTTCAAAAGAATTAAAAAGCACATCTTCAACCTTACCACAGACGTATCTACAATCTACAAAACCGTTAATCACAGCATTTCTATTTGCATCTAAGACAGCTTCTTTAACATATTCTATACCCACAACTTTACATCCACTTCCAACCACATAAATTCCTATAGAACCAACACCAGAATACAAATCTAAAACAATATCATTTTCATCTAAATCTGCTATATCCTTTATGGCATCATAAAGTTTTCTAGTCATTAATGGATTTACTTGATAAAAACTCTTAGAAGATATTTCATATTTCACATCTCCTATATAGTCAACAATTACAGGCTTACCCGCATAAAGTTCCTGCTTATCACCCATAATTTCTCCATTTTTTACTTTATCTTTCTTAATATTTATATATACACTTTCTAAAGAAAAACCGGCTTTATATAATTCATCATCAAGCATACCTAACAATTTTACTCCATTAGGTATTTTCTTGCCGTTAATCACAAGTATTATCATTACTTCTTTAGTAACGAATCCTGTCTTAACAACTACATTTCTAAAAAGACCCTGCTCCCATTTTGGATCCCATGCAGTAATGTTGTCACTCTTCATAAAAGCTCTAATAGCATCAGCAACTACCTTATACGCTTCACTCTGAATAAGACATTTAGAAGAATCGATTACCTCATGTGTCTTTCGACGATAAAAGCCAACTTTAGGCTCACCAACACTTTCAATCATTCCACCCTTTCTCATAATATTTCCGCCTGTGGAAATAGAAGCTGTCGCCTTATTCCTATAATGATAAATATTATCTTCCAACGATACGATTGGCAACCTATTGAAATCACTTATTTTAGCAATTCTTTCTATAGTATTATTTACATATTGTTCTTTTATGTAAAGCTGTTTATCGTATGATAAATCAATCATTGAACAGCCCCCACAATCCCTATTAATATTGCAGGGTGAATTTATTCTATCTTTAGAAAATTCTATTATCTCCAATAATTCACCGATAGCAAAAGCTTTTTTGACCTTGATTAGTCTAGCCTTAACTCTATCGCCAAGCAAAGCTCCTCGAACAAACACCACGAAACCATCTATCTTCCCAATGCCATCACCATCTCTTGACATATCTACAATATCTATAGTTAAAATATCATCTTTCAAAAACATATTTACCCCTGATTATTTTCATTTCTTGTGTTACAATTTCATTATATTCTACTATAAAACAATAACTTAATGTAGTTATATAATATATTAATTATATGCTAATTATCTAGTAATTATTTTATCGTCAATTATATAAACTAATAAAACAGAAAGGATATTGTTGAGAATTTTACATTAAATTCAATATACAGGAAAACAATATGCAATACTTAGAAATAATATGGAAAACATCCAATGACTTATTAGAAAAAACAAATACACTCTTAATAAGTGAAGGAATCGAGCAAGCTGTTATAAATGACACCACTACTCTTAACGATGTCCTTGACAAAGAACAAGGTGCAATGTATGACTATGTCGATAAATCTCTATATGAAACAAAAACAGAAAGTAGCATCATTTTTTATCTTGACAATACTCAAGAATCTATCGAAAAAATCAAAACACTTATAAAAAAGGAAGCTGAACTTTTCCATAATCAAACTATCAATAGAGATATAAGCGATAATAACTTTATTAAAGTTATTGATGACGCAGACTGGATGAATTCATACAAAGAACATTTCCATAAACTTGAGCTTACAAAAAATATAACTGTCCTACCGTCATGGAATGATGAAAACATTGCAGATAAAACAATTATAAAACTTGATCCCGGAATGGCTTTTGGTACAGGTGATCACGCAACTACATCAATGTGTGCCAAATTTTTAGATGAAGTTGGTTGTAAAGATAAGATTGTTTTAGATATAGGTGCTGGCTCTGGAATTCTTTCAATCGTTGCCGCAAAGTTAAATGCTAAAAAGGTCATCGGTGTTGAACTGGATACAGACGCTGCTGCAATAGCAAAAGAAAATGTAACCGCTAACAATGTAGAAAATATTGTCGATATAAGGGTTGCTGATTTAACTGACGGAATTGACATAAAAGCAGATATAGTCGTCGCTAATCTTGTGGCTGAACTCATAGTCAAACTTTCATCAAATCTAAAAGAATTTATGTTGCCAAATGGATTTTTTATATCCTCAGGCATACTTGATGAAAAAGAAGTGTTTGTCACAACTGCATTAAAGGACAATGGTTTTACTATTAAAGAAGTTAAAAGAGATGGCGAATGGATTTGTATACTAGCACAGGTATAATCTCAAAATATATAACATCAATAAAGGAATAATATGAATAGATTTTTTGTAGATAGCAATAATATAAAAAACTCAAAAATCTTTATTACTGATAAAGATGATATTAAGCATATCAAAAAAGTCCTTAGGCTAAAAAATAATGAAGAAATTGAAATATCTGACAACGAGCAATATGAATATATTGCCCGCATCATTAATGTTGACGAGAACCCTATAGAATGTGAAATTATTACTCAAAACATCCATAAAAATGAGTTACCATATAATATTGATTTGTTTCAAGGTGTTCCACAAAAGAGCAAACTTGAACTTATCATTCAAAAAAATGTTGAGCTAGGCATAACTAATATATATCCTCTTAGAGTTAATAGATGTCAGGGAGTCAATAAAGAAAAGTTTGACACTAAATTAGATAGATACAACCAAATTAGCAAAAGTGCTGCCGAACAAAGCAAAAGAGGAATAATTCCTGAAGTCAAAAAATTACATACATTTAAGGAATGTCTAGGCTTAATAAATGAATACGACTTATTCATATTTTGTTATGAAGATGAAACAAAAACAACACTCAAAGAAGTATTAACTACATTCAAAAAATCTAAATTAAACAATAACTTAAACAGTAATATTAGCAATGATATTAATACCATTCCAATTATAAATAACAACCATCCCAATACAATTGTTCAAAACAATATGAAAGATAAAGATGATGCTAGCCTTAAAACGAACAAAAAACTAAATATTGCAGTCCTCATCGGTCCGGAGGGTGGTATTGCTGAAGATGAAGTAAATCTACTAATCAGTAATAATGCTATATCAGCGTCACTAGGAAAATCTATTTTGAGAACAGAAACAGCCGGAATAGTAGCTCTTTCAATGATTAATTATGAATTAGCCTTGTAATAATGAAAAGTAAACATTACTACTTAATTGATTAATTAATTCCTAAGCATAAAATACAATAGTTGTATGAACCATAGTCCATAATTTGCCTATAAGACATCATAAAATATACAAAAAATCTCATCATTTAAATGATGAGACTTTTTTATCTCTAAAATCAATAATATCCTGTAATGTAACCCAGGGAGACTATTATTACTGTGCTTAATTTGTAAATTTTTTTGATTGAAATTAATAGAAACTTTAATAATTAACCCTCAAACCCCTTGAAATACAAGGATATTTGCAAGAGTGCAGATTGAATTTACTACCATTTTACTACTTTTGAGGAAAAAGCCTTGATGTGCTGTAAAAACTCTTACAGATAAAAGTATTTTAC
>JAQYMQ010000016.1 GCA_028872475.1 Eubacteriales bacterium
TTCTTTCCCTTTCTTTATTCTGCAATGTCTCAAAGAACACTTGATTCGATGTTGCAAAGTTACTCTTTTCTTAGTGAAAAATAGAATGTTTTATGGAAAAAGAATTCTTTGCATAATGGTGTCCTAAATGATTTTCTTAAATACATCCTAATTAACTGATATTAAATTCTTTGTAAGAGTATCTTATGTATTGTTGGACTCTGAGACATAATCTACTGTTTATCAGTCGATTCACTAAGCATTTAGGACAATACTATTAGAAAACAAGTAAACACATTATAATGATAACACAAACATTAATACAAAAGATAGACAATGATAGAAATTTCAACCATAACGGATTTGACTTATTGCATAAGTAATTCAATCCTAAAATAGAAGCTGATAACAGTAATATGCTTATCACAACGAAAAAAACATAATGAGTTATAGATGGAGTATACACTTCAATATCACCTTGCTCAATATATTTTTCTGTATCAAACCAACTTCCTTGTAATATACCTAAAATTGTCGTAATAAAAAGAGGAGAAATTATATATATAACTTTTATTATGTATTTAGGTAAACTCCTGCCAAATTTTATTCCTTCATCGTTTGCTTTCATATCTAAATTGTCCCATCCGTTATTTTCTGAGAACCAACGATATACTTCGTTGTAAAAGTAATAGAAGTGAACATAATCTACTGATTATTAATAGAAAAAATAGAATATATACTATAATCAAGGTGAACAGTTAAGATACGAGCGAGTTTCTTATCTTTTCTTTATTCTGCAATGCTTCAAAGACTACTTGAATTAATGTGGCAAAAATACTTCTTTTTTCGGGAAAATGAAAGAAAAGTGATGAAATGTTTGGATTTGAATAAAAAAAATAATATTTTTGTGGTGGTTGTATAATTTGCTGTAGTTTTTTCTCTTCCTTCCACGCAGCTATATATCCATAAAAAATTGGAGCAGAAAATAAGTGATCGTATGAAACCTCGCTATGAAAAGTATTGGCAAGACAGCTCCAACAAACCATTAAGTGCATAGAATTAGAGAATAAAGTGCCTCAATAAATAATAAAACTTCAGCCTATGCTACCTGCTAGTACCCATTTGATGCCCGTTATCGGTCTGGATCTCCATCTGGCGACCTCCGGTAATCCTTTCCATCCCTATGTAGGTATGGTCATAGACCCGTTTGACTATATTCCTTTCCTCGGCAGCAACGTCAACATCAACGGTCTCAAGCGCGGTGTGTCTGACACGAGCGGTGTACTCATTACTTTCCGGCACATTCCCTTGGTTGGTGCCTTCGTCATGATGCCCATCATCGGGCACGAGAGCATGAACTTCTTCTCCTCCCAGACGGTTTTTGCAGAGGGGACGCGTTTAAGTCCCAAGGGATACATGGTAATGACCTGCAACGACGTGGGCATTCCTTTTTCTGGTGCATTGAGCAAGGTGGGCAAGAAAAAGTTCAAGTTCACTCCAACCCTCTTCGCCCCGACATCCTTCTCCATTCCCATTCCGACAGGTGCTCCCGTCATGGTGGGCGGTCCCTATGCCCCCGACTGGGGCGGTATGCTGACGGGGCTTTTGTCAAGCATCGGCTTCAGCACGCTGCTCAGTTTTGCCCCTGCCATATTGAAGGCTATGAAGAAAGCGGGGAAAAAAGGATTGACGGCTTTCAACCATAAAGTCCTCAAGAAAGGCATCTGCAAGAAAATGAGAGCGACACGATCCCTGTCAAAGAAACTTTGCAAGCACGGTTTTGAGCCTGTGAACCTTGTCAATGGCGTCGTAGTCTATGAAGGTGAAGACTTCTTCTTCCCCGGCATGCCGTCCTTGTCATGGGAGCGTGTCTGGTATTCCGATTCCGACTATAAGGGCTGGCTGGGACACGGGGTGCACTGCTCGTACGACAGGAGCGTCACCTTCCTTCCCGAGGAGGACATCCTTGTCTTAAGATTGAGCGACGGTCGCCTCGCCTCCTTCCCCGTGCTTGATGAGGGAGAAGACTCATATAACCGCCTCGAGCGCATCACCCTTTCCCGAACGAAGGAAGGGTACGTTGCATTTGAACACGACAGCAACCTGTCCTTCCACTTCACCGTTCCCGGAAAGGACAGGGGATATTCCATCCGTCGTCTTTCCTCTGTTACCGACTTGGATGGCAGGAGCATCCGCCTTTCCTATGAGAATGGCGTGCTTGCGACACTCACCGATGCCTGCGGTCGCCGGGTCACAGTCCGACATACGGATGCGGGATTCATCGAGAGCCTCCACCTGAGGATGCCGGACGGAAGTTCCGAGCAGCTTGTTCGCTATTCCTATGACGGACAGGGCGACATGGTAGGCATTACCGATGCTTTGGGGCAGACGACAGGAATCCGCTACGAGGAACACCGTATGGTGGAGAAGACCGACCGTAACGGGTACACATTCTTTTGGGAATACGACAAAGAGGGACGCTGCGTCCATACACGCGGAGCCGACGGCGACCAGGAGGGCTGGATCTCCTATTTCCCAGAGCAAGGCTACAACACCGTCCGTGATGCCTGTGGTGCGGAGAGTACATACCGCTACGATGCCAATCAGCTTGTCCGCTCCATCACCGATGCTCTTGGCAACACGACCCGCTATGACTATACCGAGGAGATGGAGCCCTACCGGGAAATAGACCCCGAGGGGCGCATTACGGGCTGGCACTATGACGGACGCGGCAACCAGACAGGCACGACCTATCCCGATGGCACACTGTCCATGCGTGTGTTTGATGAGAAGGACCGCATGATTCTCCAAATGTCACCCAAAGGCACCAGACAGATCTATGTCTATGACACCGAGCACCCCCATAGGGTACGCACCGTCATCGAGGAAGACGACACCCAGACCAACTTTCACTATAACTCTGACGGCAGTCTCTCCATGATGGAGAAGGGTGGCAGGAGCATAGTCCTGCACTATGACGACATGGGCAATCTCAGCAGTTGCCATTCTGAAGGCAGGGTGCTCATGCGCCGGGAGTACGACTACCGGGGACGTCCTGTTATGGAGCAGGGTCCGTCCGCACGCCCCCTTCAATACGAGTACGACCTCCTTGACCGCGTGCGGCGTATCTACCGTCCCGACGGGAACATTATAGACATTGGCTACGACTGTTACGACAGCGTCACCGAGGTAAAAGACAAGGACCGCCATGTGAGGATGGACTACACCCCAATGGGTAGTTTGAGACGCCGTGAGGAACAAGGTACGTCTGTGGAGTTCTTCTATGATGCGATGGAACGCCTCACCACGCTTCGCAACGAGCGTGGCAGCCTCTATCGGTTCCTGCGCGACAAGGCGGGCAACGTCGTCCGTGAGATTGGCTTTGACGGTATGGAGCGGCGCTTCACACTCAACAGGTCGGGAGACGTCATCCGCGTAGACCGTCCCGATGGACGCCATACCACCTATGAGCACAACGCTTTCGGGCGTATCAGCAAGGCACGCTATTCCGACGGCACATGGGAATCCTTCTCCTACGACAAGGACGGCAGGCTGTGTGGTGCCGCCAACGCACAGGGCGAAGTGACCTTCAGCCGCGACAAAAAGGGTCGTGTCATTAAAGAAGAGCAGATACTCCCGAACGGAGGCAAGGCAGACAGGATTGCCATTGAGCATGAATATGACCAATGGGGCGGACACACAGGACTGCGGAGTTCTCTCGGAGCGGAGCAGAATACCTCCTACACCCCACTTGGGGAGACGGAAACCCTCCATGCCCGGCAGTCAGAGGAATCAGACGCTTGGGAAAGCC
>JAQYMQ010000017.1 GCA_028872475.1 Eubacteriales bacterium
TCGACAAGGATGAAACGCCCGTCGGCAGCGTCAAAGAAGGTTTGGTCGTCGATGACGGCGTATGCACAGCCTTGTTCGAGTGCCTTGGCGGCAAAACGGTTGCCGTCGAACGAAGCCCCTTTGAGGGCAAAGAATATCGACTCCGACGGACAGTTACGGCTGTCGGTGGTGATGGTCGGGTGCTGAATGAAGATGTCGTAAAGTCGGGAAAGATCCATGATGTGATTCCTGTTGTTGGTTGGTTCATCGTTATCGATGAATTTTGATGACGGCATTCCGCGCACGGGCATCGCATGGCTGAAGGCAAACGATTGTCGGTCGGTCGGGGTTTGCACGTTGCAAAAGTAAGCAATTATGCCGAGTAAGTACCGTGTTTCATACCGGTTTTTTCGATACAGAAAGGCGTATTGTGACATATTTTATTGATTATCAATTGTATTCTTATTGTCGTTTGCAACAATATCTCACACGAGAACTCTTGTTCATTATTGAAGACTCATGTTAATTTTCTCTTTCGACATGCTTCTTTCTCAAATATTATACCTAATTTTGTAGTCTAAGAATCACAAGAGCAAATGAGAAACTACAATCTTGGTTTTGTCTCTGACAAGGATATTTATAATCATGTGAGAGCAACGATGTTACAATATCGTCGTAATATAAACTTAAAGGATTTCAACAAAAATATCATTGATCCGGTCAAATTAACTTTTGACTCGAAAATATATGGTCAGTCGATTCGGCGGACAATCGAATCAGAATGTATCCGACAAATAGACAAGACCAATAATAACCATATAGGTTATTTTCACCAACATCTTTTCAGACTTGCGGGAAATGGTTGGGAAGTCCCCGCAAATGGCGACAAGGGAGGCTTTGATGTCTTGAACGATCACTTGCATATCTATGTTGAGATGAAAAACAAGCACAACACCATGAACTCTTCAAGTGCCCAAAAGACGTACATGAAGATGCAAAACAAGATTCTTGAGGACGATAGAGCCACCTGTATGCTCGTGGAAGTAATTGCCAAGCGATCACAGAAGCGAAAATGGAACGTAACAGTTAATAATCGTCGTTTCTCACACGATCGCATTCTTCGTGTTTCTCAAGACAAATTCTATGAAATAGTTTTCGGTGATAAAGATGCTTTCTTCAAATTATGTAAGGCTTTGCCGGATATTCTCGATGATGTGATTGCCGAAGACGAATCGGCAAGGTTGCAGAATTCGGTTTATGATGAATTAGATAAAACCGATTTTTACAAGAGTTTGTATCTACTTGCTTTCCATACTTATGAAGGTTTCGACAAATTCTGAAACGAAAAGTTTCCTTTCTGCCACAAATCTGGCTGACCTTATAGGAACCTCGCTTGCCACTGTTCATAAGTGGGGAGAGACAGGTGTGTATCCTTATCATCAGAATGAGAATGGGAAAATGGGATTTTACATGGAGGAACTTACTGACATTGAATCCATCAGAAAGATGAAAGAAACACGTTGGGAAGACGAACTTCATGCAACGCCCTTGCGCGACTTTACATCAGTCGAACTTTTTGCTGGTGCAGGAGGATTGGCACTAGGAATGCAGATGGCCGGTTTCAGACATGTGCTGCTTAACGAAATGGATGCAATGGCATGCCGTACACTCCGTCGAAATCATCCCGAATGGAATGTCCTTGAAGGTGACATACATCAAATAGACTTCAAGCCTCTTCGCGGCTGTGTGGATTTTTTGTCAGGAGGATTTCCGTGTCAAGCATTCTCATACGCAGGAAAGAAAGGTGGTTTGAACGACACTCGAGGTACTTTGTTCTTTGAATTAGCGAGGGCTGTCAGTGAAATACAGCCGAAAGTCTTTTTGGGAGAAAATGTAAAAGGTTTACTGTCACACGAGAATGGCAGGACTTTGGAAGTAATTAGCAATACTATCAAAGAATTGGGTTATACCCTTGTGAAGCCAAGAGTACTTAAAGGTATTATGTATCAAGTTCCACAAAAAAGAGAACGCTTGATTCTCATCGCCATTCGGAACGACATATATAGAGAAGGTGTGCGTTTCAAGTGGCCCGATCCATATCACCGTGTAATGACGCTTCGAGATGCATTTTATAGCGGAGAACTATACAACAATGATGTTCCTGCGTCAGTCGGACTGCAATATCCTGACAAGAAAGCCCACATTATGTCGATGGTTCCTGAGGGAGGAGATTGGAGGGACTTGCCAAAAAACGAACAGAAAGAATATATGGGTGGCAGTTATTATTTGGGTGGAGGTAAAACAGGAATGGCTCGAAGATTGTCTATGGATGAACCTTCCCTGACACTTACTTGTGCTCCAGCTCAAAAGCAAACAGAGCGTTGTCATCCTACAGAAACGCGCCCATTGACAGTACGTGAATATGCCCGGATTCAGACATTTCCCGATTCGTGGCAATTCGAAGGTAATCTTACCAATCAATACAAACAAATTGGCAATGCCGTTCCGGTCAATTTATCTTATGCCATTGGACGCTCTCTGATAAGATTATTCAACGAGATTGATGCTGTTCATCCTGAGGAGAGCAGATTTGAAGAGGCTGTAAATATTGCTCGTGGAATGTTACCTCCGGAATTGTTTACCATTGATTGGAATGAAGTGAAGAACGATTATCCCAATGACATAGTAATCAATCCCATCAAGAAGAAGAAAAGATCGAATATCAGCAAACTCGATGATTCAAAGAACGTTTTGATATGTCTTGTTCCAGATAAATATATTAACCCTTATACAAACCAAATAGCAAAGGTTTATTTCACAGGCCGGAAATTTCCTTCGACAGTTGCTCTTAACAGACTGTATTACTTTATGCCATATACAAAAGGAAAAGGTATCAGGGATTTATACCAAATAAAGATTGCGCGTATAGCTTCGAAACATGAATTTGTTGACAATGCGGATGAAAAAGATTTCCGACTTGCATTTGAAATAGAGTTTGTGACTTCTCTTTTCGAAGAGTATAAGCCTGTCAAACTAAGAATTTGGCGCACTTTTACCGATACAAATCTGAGGGCTGTAATGTCCTTGTAGGCAGATTCTGTAAAATTTCCACCTCTTCATTTATCTGCTTTCTTAGACAACATATTGTCCGCTTACGGAAACAAAACAGTACAATTCACAGGTTTTCTTTGACACAATGAGAGATATTGCAACCTAAGAAACTTACAATTTCCTCCATATCAAGAACTCAGAATAAGAATAGTCTGTTATTAGAATCTGCCTATTTTCAGGACAAAAGTGACATAAGTCCACTTTTCTTTTGCAAAAAAACGCTAAACATCCTCGCCTCTCGATATTTTTGCGTACCTTCGCAGCCGATTTAGATAGACAGAAGTAGGGAATCTGTCTGAGTATATGTCCGTCTGTGTGTTCATGTGGGTTGCCGGACGTATGAGAATTATGTCCCTACGCACATTTAACAGACGAACAATTT
>JAQYMQ010000018.1 GCA_028872475.1 Eubacteriales bacterium
TTAATGTGGATCATCAGCTTCAATACTTCGGGAAAAAGTCCTACCGCATTGAAACACCGAAAACGGACAACGGCATTCGTAAAATTCCAATGAGCGACCGTGTACTTGAAGCCTTGCAGAGAGTGTTGCAGAACAGGAAAAGCAGTGATATTACGGTTGACGGTTATACAGGCTTTCTATTTCTTACAAGGAGTGGAACACCACAGGCTTGTATCAACTATGATGCTATGTTTCGCAGGCTGGTAGAAAAGTACAATAAGAGCCATGAGGAATCCTTGCCGGCGATAACAACGCCCCATACCCTGCGGCACACATTCTGTACCAATATGGCAAATGCGGGAATGAATCCGAAAGCCTTACAGTATCTTATGGGACACGCTAACATTACCATGACCCTGAACTATTACGCACACGCTACTTTTGACAGCGCACAGGCGGAATTTTTCAGACTGGCGGCTTAAAGGAAAAGAGAGGTTTTACTACTTCTTTACTACCTTTCAAAGCGAAAACACAAGCAGATTTAAGAAAATATGTGAGTATCTCCCGATATACAAAATGCCGGAAATGCCTGTAAAGACAGGCTATACCGGCATATAAGAAGTTTTGAAAAGTTAGTTAAAAAATATATTAGAGTTTTTCTTAAAATATAGTGAAAAATATTCAATTATTGTTTATGTGATTAGATGTTTTTTATAAGGTTCACCATTTCAATTAGACCTACAGCGCAGTCAAATCCTTTGTTGCCAGCCTTTGTTCCGGCTCTCTCGATAGCCTGTTCAATATTGTCAGTAGTTAGTATTCCAAACATTACAGGTTTTTCAGTTTCTAGTGAAACCTGTGCAATGCCCTTAGATACTTCAGCACAAACGTAGTCATAGTGAGACGTATTTCCTCTGATTACAGCTCCAAGACAGATAACTCCGTCATAATCACTAGATTTAGCTAATTTTTTTGCGATTAGCGGTATTTCATATGCTCCAGGTACCCAAGCGATATTTATATTATCTTTATTTACACCATGTCTAACAAGTGCGTCTATAGCTCCGTCTATTAACTTAGATGTTATAAATTCATTAAAACGGGCAGCAACGATAGCAACTTTTATATCTTTCCCTGATAACTGACCTTCAAAAATTTTCATGTTCATTTTATTATTCCTTCCATTCTTTTAATTATTTGTGATTATTTTTTTTAATTATTTTAGTTATTAAAAGTTCCTTTTGAGATATTTAATAAATATTTTTTGTTTGCACTAACTTATATTAATAAGTGTTAGATATGAGAATATATTTATGGGTATTAAAACTTATTTATAGTTCAACATATGTCCCATTTTTAGTTGCTTAGTTTTTAAGTACTTTCTGTCGTGAATATTTTCTTCAATTTGTATTGGTATTCTTTTAGTTATTTCTAAGCCAAACTCTTCAAGTTCATACACTTTTTGTGGGTTGTTTGTAAGTAGGTTTAGGGTTTTTAATCCAAGTTTTCTAAGAATTTGCGTACCTATGTAGTATTCACGCATATCTACAGGGAAACCTAGAGCTAGATTAGCTTCTGCCGTATCCATTCCTTTATCTTGAAGTTCATAAGCTTTCAGTTTATTTATAAGACCTATACCTCTGCCTTCTTGTCTCATATAAAGTAAAACACCTCTGCCTTCAGCTTCTATTTGTTTCATCGCTGTTTTATATTGCTCACCACAGTCACATCTTAGTGAGCCGAATGCATCTCCAGTAAGACACTCAGAGTGTACTCTGCATAATACGTCTTTACCATCTGAAATATCGCCTTTAACTAGTGCAATATGATGTTCGCCATTTAATTTATTTACGAAGCCGTGTGCAATAAATTCTCCGTATTTTGTAGGCATTTTAACGCAAGCAACTTCTTCTACCAAATCATCGTTAATTTTTCTGTATTCTTGTAAGTGTTTTATTGTAATGAATGGAATATTGTATTTCTTTGCAAGTTCAATTAATTCCGGTGTCCTCATCATAGTACCGTCATCTTTCATAATTTCACAGCAGATACCGCATTCTTTTAATCCTGCAAGTCTTAGCAAGTCGACAGTTGCTTCGGTATGTCCGTTTCTTTCCAAAACTCCATTTTTCTTTGCAAGAAGAGGGAACATATGTCCCGGTCTTCTAAAATCATTAGGTTTAGCACCTTCTTCAACACACTTCATAGCAGTAATGGAACGCTCTACAGCTGATATTCCTGTAGTTGTATCAATGTGATCAACAGATACGGTAAATGCAGTAGAGTGGTTGTCTGTGTTGTCAGCCACCATTTGATTGAATCCCAGTTTATCAGTGTATTCTCGGCTCATTGGCATACATATTAAACCTTTGCCTATACTAGCCATAAAATTGATGTTTTCTGTAGTTGCAAATTCAGCGGCACATATAAAATCACCTTCATTTTCTCTGTCCGGATCGTCTGTGCATAGAATTATTTTGCCTTGACGCAGTGCTGTAAGTGCTTCTTCGATTGTGTTAAAGTCAAACATTGTGTACTCCATTTCTTTATAATTTTAGATTTTTAATTTTATGTAAATTATTTAAATTGTGAATGTAATTAAGTTTTAAATATTAACTGTTTTATCATTCATTTTTTTTGTGAATTGGCGATAAAACATATAATGTTTTTAGTAAAATCCGTTTTGTGATAAGAAATTTAAATCGATATTATTAGATTTATTATTGATATACGTTTTGTTATTGGTATTTGTTAAATGAGTAAGATTTGTATTTTCGTTAAATAATAATTTTTCGACATACTTGCTTAAAATATCACATTCGAGATTGACATAATCACCAAGATTCATACTGCCAAGAACAGTAGATTTTAGAGTATGAGGTATTAGTGAAACGGTGAATGTAGTCGGGGTTACATCGGTTACAGTTAGGCTTGTACCGTTAATTGTTATCGAGCCCTTTGTAATAATGTATTTTGTGATGTTTTTACTAGTTTCGAATGTGTATAATTTTGCAACAGCTTCTGATTTTATTGATTTAATGAAACCAATTCCATCCACATGACCGCTTACAATGTGTCCGCCAAATCTTCCATTGGCACTCATCGCTCTTTCTAAATTTACTTTTGAGCAATTTTTTAAATATTTAGTGGCAGTCTTATCAAGAGTTTCTTTCATCATTGTTGCTGAAAAATGATTTGATGAAAACTCAGTAACAGTAAGACAAATGCCGTTAAGTGCTATGCTGTCGCCAATATGAACGTCCGATAATACAGCCTTGCAATTGACCTTGATTTCAGCGTAATTACCTTTTAAATTTATATCCTTAATTATTCCAATTTCTTCTACAATGCCTGTAAACATATTTACTCCTTGTTAAATTTTATGAGTTATTTATTTAAATTGATTATTCTTTTATTTTTAAACTTGCTTCTGAAAAATAATATTTTTCAATTTGTCTTCATTTCAGCTATTTTTAATTGTTCTTACATACTATTCATATATTATTTATGTGCTATTTATCTATTTATGTGCTATTTATCATTTATGTATTGTTGATTATTTATGTTGTATTAACCCCTCAATTAGAATGTTATTTCCAAAATGTTTTACAGTAGTATCTCGCAGTTGCCATGCATCTTTAGGATCTAAAATACCATTTCCGACAATTGGATTTTTTACTTGATTACCTCCAAATATTTTTGGTGCTATAAATGCATAAACCTTATCGACGAGGTTGGCATTGAACAAGCTCTGATGGATTTTACCACCGCCTTCAACAAATATACTGTTAATAAAAAATGCTTTATTGTCAAAGTGATTTTTGTGTCGTAACTCTAAAGACTGCAATGTTGTTATTAGATTGTTTAAATCTATGCCGTTGTCATCATTATTAATGCTAAGTAATATACAACCTTTGGATTTTAGTTCATTAATTTTTTGTTGTGCATTTTTATCAAGTGATAAATTTTTAGAATAAGCGATAATTGTTAGAATATCATTTGCAGTATCTACTATTTGTGAATCTATAGGTATTTTTAGACTAGAGTCACAAATAATTCTTACTGGATTTTTATATCCTTTACCTCTGGCATTTAGCATTGGATTATCAGCTAGAACTGTACCAATACCTACCATGATTGCATCGTATTTATTTCTTAGCTTGTGAACATATTTTCTGGATAGGTCATTTGTAATCCATTTAGAAAGACCGCTGTCTGTTGCAATACGACCATCTAGTGTCATGGCGTATTTACAAGCTACAAAGATTTTTTCATTTAATACTTTATTGAAGAATATTTCATTGATATTTAAGCATTCATTTTCCAGTATGCCGGTTTGTACTTCGATGCCTGTGTTTTGTAATATTTTTATTCCCTTACCGCACACCATAGGATTAGGATCAAGTGATCCTACAAATACTTTTGGTATTTTTGCTTCTATGATTGCATCTGTGCAAGGTGGAGTTTTGCCGTGATGACAGCAGGGCTCTAATGTTACATACATAGTAGCTTTGCTAAGTAGGTATTCATATCCGTTATCTTTAACATTTTGAATAGCATTTTTTTCTGCATGTAAACTACCGGCTTTGTGGTGATAGCCTTTACCAATGATTTTATTGTTATGTACAATTACGGCTCCAACTAATGGGTTAGGAGAGGTTTTACCCTCTGCCAAAAGAGCTAATGATATGGCGTGTTGCATATATTTTTCATGAGTAGTCAACGTGTTCATATAATCTCCTGCAAATAAAAAACCTCAATACTTTTGTATCGAGGCATAATGTTTGAATATCATTTTAAAGAGGTTATGTGCTATGCAATATTTTAACCATTATCTAAGCTATTCTTGCTTTATCAAAAAAAGTTGTTAAAAATCGCACGTGTCAAAAGTGTATTTTTAAAAATTACACTTTGTATTTCAATCTTTAAAATATGACATATTTCTACCATCCAGACTTTACTGTCGGTCTTGGAATTTCACCAAGTCAGCTGTTCGCTCGCGGACTGTCACCGCCGGTAAGGAATTTCACCTTGCCCCGAAGTATGTATTTTTACAAATTTGATTATAATAGCATAATGGCTAAAAAGCAAGGAGAAATTATTTTTCATCTTTTCGTAATTTTTATGTAAAATTTGTATTTCGATATTTTGTTTATGCCAGTAAATTAGTATTAGATATAAAAATAAAATATAATATAAATAATTATTGTATGAAAATTAGTACACAATTTGGTTTATAATATTATGGTAAAATAAGCGAATTGCTTTACCAAGGAGAAATTATGGGAAGAATAAATTACGTAGAAGTAAATCGAGAAAATGCAAGGCAAAACTTTCTTAATATAAGGAAAATGAAGAAAGACTCAAAGGCATATGTGGTAATTAAAGCTGATGCATACGGTCTTGGTGCATCAGAATTAGCAAAATATTTAGAAAAAGATGCAGATGGATTTTGTGTAGCCAGGTTAGAGGAAGCGAAAGAACTTAGAGAAGTTGGAATTACTAAACAAATTATATGTTTGGGATATACTCCAGATGAGTTGATTAATGATTTTATTGATTTTGATATAGATCCATCAATTTATACGATAGAAAAAGCAAGAAAGTTAAATGAAGTGTCAAAAGAAAAGGGCGTTATAGCTAAAATTCAAATAGTTATTGATACGGGACACAGCAGAATCGGATTTGTTCACGATGATGAACAGACTCCATCTATAATAAAGGAAATTGCGAATATGACCAATTTGGAAATTAAGGGGATTTATTCTCATTTTTCTTGTGCAGATGAAGAAGATGAAACTTTTACATTGTTGCAGATTGAGAGATTTAATAATGTTATAGACAAACTAAGGAATGACGGTGTTGATGTAGGCCTTAAGCATATCGCTAACGATGCTGGTATAATTGCTTTTTCTGATAGATTTGATTTTGAAGCTATTAGACTTGGAATAGGTGTGTATGGTGAATATCCATCTGAATATATTAAATCTACGAATAAGGTGGAACTGTTACCAGTGTTGCAATGGTTTTCTAAAGTGGGTAACGTCAAGACTATCAAGGCGGGCACAGGAGTTAGCTATGGTCAGAAGTGGGTTGCTACAAAAGATACTGTTATTGCGACTCTTGCTGTAGGCTATGCGGACGGATATTTTAGAGCATTATCAAATAAGGCGAGTGTCATTATTAATGGCGTTAAATGTCCTATTAGAGGGGCAGTTTGTATGGATCAGATGATGGTCGATGTTACAGGTGTTGATGATGTTAAAATAGGCGATAAAGCTATTCTAATTGGTGGAGATGATATGATATATATAGATGCAAATGAGCTTGCAAATTATGCGGGAACAATTAACTACGAGATTATGACAAGCATATCAAAGCGTGTAGAAAGAAGATATATTTAAGAATTTTATCTAGTAGTTAAATAATAATATAACTAAGTGTAGCGAATTATAGTTTATTAAATTAAATGGGGATGTTATGACAATGTTAGGAAAAACTTTTGACAATTTAAGAGAGAAAACTCCGTTGGTTCACAATATTACAAATTATGTAACCGTGAATGATGTGGCTAATATGGTATTGGCTTGTGGTGCAAGTCCGATTATGGCTGATGACCTTGAAGAAGTTGAGGAAATTACAGCGATTTGTGATGGTCTATGTATTAATATTGGAACTTTAAATAAGAGAACTATTGATGCAATGATTGTAGCGGGGAAAAAGTCTAAAGAGCTTGGACATATAGTTTTGTTAGACCCTGTAGGCGCCGGTGCAAGTAGATTGCGTACAAGTACTGCAATTAGAATACTTGATGAGGTGAAGCCTGATATTATTCGTGGAAATATTTCTGAGATAAAGACTTTAGCCATTGGTAGTGGCAATACAAAGGGTGTTGATGCAGATGTTGCAGATAGTGTAACAGAAGATAATTTGGATGAAATGATTGCTTTTGCTAAGGAATTTGCCACTAGAATAGGAGCAATAGTTGCAATTACAGGAGCCATTGATTTAGTTTCTGACGGTAGACAGTGTTGTATAATTAAAAATGGCACTAAAGAGATGGGAAAGGTTACAGGTACAGGGTGTCAGCTTTCTGCTCTAACAACGGCTTTTGCCATAGCTAATCGTGATGATAAATTTCACTCTACAGTAGCAGCTGTTTGTTCTATGGGACTTGCGGGTGAGATTGCCCTTTCTTTGCAACAAGATACAGACGGAAATTCCACATATAGAAATCGTATAATAGATGCTATATACAATATGAATGGCAACATTTTAGATAAAGGTGCTAAATATGAATTCAGATAAGTTAAGAAAACAGATGCAACTTTATGCAGTGACCGATAGAAGTTGGTTAAATGGTAGGAATCTAAAAGATGATGTTAAAAAAGCCTTAGATGGAGGTGTGACCTTTGTTCAGCTTAGAGAAAAACATTTATCTTATGAAGATTTTTATAGCGAAGCCTTAGTTATAAAAGAGCTTTGTGTGAAGTATAAAGTGCCATTTGTTATAAACGATAATGTAGATATTGCTGTTAAGATTAATGCTGATGGCGTACATGTTGGGCAAGAAGACTTAGAAGCTAAAGATGTTAGAAGACTAATTGGTGATGATAAGATAATAGGTGTTTCAGCGCAGACTGTTGAGCAGGCAATTCTGGCAGAAAAAAATGGAGCAGATTACTTAGGTGTTGGAGCAGTTTTTCAAACCGGCAGTAAAAATGACGCAAAAGTTATTGATTTGCAAACATTAAAGGCTATATGTAATTCTGTGAATATTCCTGTTGTTGCTATCGGTGGCATAACTTATGAAAATACCGATGTTTTACAAGGTAGTGGTGCCGATGGAATTGCTGTAATTAGTGCGATTTTTGCGCAGGATGATATTGAATATGCAACTAAAACCTTATTAGCAAAGACAGACAAAATATTTAAATAAAACATTTAAATAGAATTAACAAAATATTTATTTAAAAAGTATTAAAAAAATTGTTTTTCTAAATGTAGTATGTTAGTTGAAAAAAATTTACTTATCTAAAAATTTATTGAATTAAAATAATTTATTTTAAAGATTATATTCTAGTTGTAAAAAAATAGTGTTAATAATGTTAATAATATTAAATATTAATAAATTTAAAATATAAATAGTTTGACTGGAAATTATGAGAGGAACTTCAATGAAAAAGGTACTTACGATAGCGGGAAGTGATTGTAGTGGCGGTGCAGGCATTCAGGCTGATATTAAGACTATGACTGTCAATGGTGTTTATGCTATGAGTTGTATAACTGCTCTAACGGCTCAAAACACTATTGGCGTAACAGCGATAGAGGATGTTAGTGTAGACTTTTTAAAAGCTCAGCTAGATGCTGTCTTTTCGGATATATATCCGGATGCAGTCAAGATAGGAATGGTTTCATCAAAAGAAATCATTGAATGTATCGCTGATTATTTGACTGAGAATAAAGTCAAAAATGTAGTTGTAGATCCTGTAATGGTTGCGACAAGCGGAGCTAGATTGATAGAAGAAGATGCAATAAAAACACTTGAGGATAGATTATTTCCTCTTGCTACGGTTCTTACTCCAAACATTCCGGAGGCAGAAATATTGTCAGGTATGAAAATTGCCAGTGAGGTAGATATGGAAAAGGCTGCTGATGTAATTTCTAAGAAATATAATTCTGCAGTTTTATGCAAGGGTGGACATAGCATAAATGATGCAAACGATTTGCTATATTATGATAATAAAGCTAAATGGTTTTTCGGAAAGAGAATAGATAATCCTAATACTCACGGGACAGGTTGTACTTTGTCCAGTGCTATTGCATCAAATCTTGCTAAGGGATATGACTTAGAGCAGTCAGTTGCAAACGCAAAGGAATATATATCTTCTGCACTTGGATCAATGCTAGATTTAGGCAAGGGAAGTGGACCGCTAAATCATGGATATATGCTTTAAATAATATATTATGTGAATCATGTTTAATGGTATAATGAGAATGTTATAAAATATTGATAAAACCGTTGTAATTATTGAAAAATAAATCTTGCAACGGTTTTTGTGTTATTTTAAACAAGTTTGTGGGCTAGAGAGAATATATAATAGGATTTATTGTAATAATTTGAATATATGATTTTTATGTATTATGTAATTAAATAGCTTGATTTACTCCAGAAAGTACAGTATCATGATACTATGAGGTGTGAAAATGATAAAAACTTATTCAATGATAATAAATGAACTTAAGGAGTATGGTAATCCTAAAATGAAGTTGAATAGATTAGTGCATGACGAGAAATATATAAAGGTAGTTAAGGGTATTTATGAAACAACCTTAGATGTATCAGGGTATTTGCTTGCAGGAAGTATATATGGTCCGTCATATTTATCTTTTGATTTTGCTTTGTCGTATTATGGAATGATTCCAGAGGCTGTCTATACAATAACATCAGCAACATTTAAAAAAAATAAAATTAAGGAATATCACACAAGATATGGAAATTTTTTGTTTCGCGATGTACCTGCAAAGGTTTTTCCTTATGGTATAAAAATTGTAACTGAGGGAGAATATAGCTATCAGATTGCTAGTCGAGAGAAAGCTCTTTGCGATAAATTATATATTATGAAGCCAGTTAGCAATATAAAGGATATGGGGCATTTATTAATTGATAATCTTAGAATAGAGATCGAAGAATTGCAAAAATTAAACCTTGAAGAAATATATTTGTTGTCTGGTATGTATAATTCAACAAATGTGAAATATTTATACAAATATTTAATGAGGCTAACTTATGACTGTAATTGATGAAATGATTAGACATTATAGTATAGAGTCAGAATATGATAAAGTTAATGCTATGAAAGAGATTATACAAGAAATAACATTGTGTGGATTAAGTAGAGCAGGTTTTTTTAAAGAAGCTGCTTTTTACGGTGGAACAGCAATGCGTATGTTTTATGGTCTTGATAGATTTTCGGAAGATCTTGACTTTTCACTTATGCAACCAAATTTGGAATTTGATATATCTAAGTTTTTCCCAATTTTATCAAAAGAAGTAGAGGCTTATGGACTTAATCTTTCGATAGAAAGTAAAAGTAAGAGTAGAGACTCGGATATAAAATCAGCATTCATAAAAGGGAATACTAAAGAGCATTTACTGTTGTTTTATAATGACATGAATCTTACTAAAAATATTCCTCAAAACAGTGCCCTGAAAATTAAATTGGAAATAGATATTAATCCACCAGCATACGCAGACTTTGAAAGAAAATATAAACTTCTTCCAGCTCCGTATGAAGTGAATATGTACGATGAAGCATCTTTGTTTGCAAGGAAAATTCATGCAGTTATTTGTAGAAATTGGAAGACTAGAGTTAAGGGGCGAGATTTATATGATTATATGTATTATGTAAGTCGTAATGCAAAAATAAATATTAGACATTTAAGAGAAAGACTTGTTGATTCAAATTTTATAACGAATGATGTTAAATGTGATTTGAATAATGTAAAGGAAATATTATTTAATCATTTTGAAAAAATAGACTATGAACAAGCTAAGGAAGATGTAAAGCCGTTTATAAAAGATTATAGAAAATTAGAATTGTGGAGTGCAGAATTTTTTAAAAGTATTACAGAGAGGATAAAAGAAAAAAAATAAGTTTTTACAACTTATTTTTTTTGCGTTTCAATAAAGTTTTATAGTATTTACAATATTGATTAATTACGCAATTTTCGCATTGCGGTTTTCTAGCGTCACAACATTGTCGTCCATGAAATATAAGGCTGTGATGAGTTTTTGAAAGCCTATTGTCGGGGACTTTTTTTAGCATCGCAAGCTCTGTTGCAAGCGGTGTTTTTTCATTTACAATTCCAAGTCTGTTAGCAACTCTAAATACGTGAGTATCTACAGCAAGTCTTTGGTGACCAAAACCAACTGACATTACTACATTGGCTGTTTTTCTACCGACACCAGGGAGTTTGATAAGCTCATTATCATCTTCTGGAACTTGACATTTATAATCTTCCTTGAGCATTTTTGCCATAGCTATAAGATTTTTTGCCTTTGACTTATACATACCTACAGTTTTTATTATGTTTTCTACATCAGTCTGTTTTGCATTTGCAAGAGATTCTATATTTGGATATTTTTTAAATAATGTAGGAGTAACAATGTTGACTCTTTTATCTGTAGTCTGTGCTGATAGAGCTACAGCAGTAATGAGTTGATATAGATCTTTAAAGTCTAAAGCACATTCTGCATCAGGATATTGTCTGTCAAGTGCATCAAGTACATTAATTATGTCTGTTTTCTTCATCTTGAGACTTTTCCTTTTTTGAAAGATTAAAATTTATTGGTTTATCGTTATTTTTTGGCTTAAATTTTTGTATATATATTATTAATATTTGTGTGTAAATGAAATCATATAATAAAAATATAAGAATTGACGCCAAATAAATTAATGTTAGCGTTAGCGTTTCGAATTTATAATTTTGTAAAATTATAGTCTTTAAAAAGAATAAAATTACTAGAGATAAAACTACGTATGATGCAATTTTAACTGCATATTGTACAATGATGTTTTTGTTAAGCTCCGAATAATACTTTATAAAGCCGTAAATCCCGAAGAACAGTGCATAAGGGATTAAAGATATCTTGTTTGGTATTAATATAAATGTTAAAAGTATTACAGAAAAATAAAATAAAATAGCACTTTTAGGTCCACTATTTATAATCACAAAACTTGTGAAAACTCCCGCTAGAAGATAAGCTGTTAAATCTGCCAGTGGAAGAAATGACGGCGCTAAAAGTACTAATATTGTAAATGTAGTAAATAAGCTATTAATTACCATTGTGGAAGGATTATAAACAGTAGTTTTTTTATTATATTTATTCATTATAAAGCCCCCATTATATTTGTTTTATATATAAGTATTAAATCATAAACTGATAAATCCATATATAAAGGTGATATATGGATTTAATTTTTAATTGTTAGATACAATCGCAACAGCAATCCAAACATAAGTAGCACTGTAGTGCTTGACAAAATGCGTCAGAATTTGAGCTTTGTCTATAATTAGAAGCATATCCTTGATAGCCGTGACCCATAGATTTCATTCTATTGAATGCATCACGATATTCGTAATTATTAGGATCCATATTTACAGCTTGCTGAACCTTGTTGATTGCATCATCGTACCAGCCTTTTTTGTATGACAACATACCTGAAAGGAAGTACCATTCAGCGTTTCTTACACTTGCTTTATTTAAAAGTTGTTCAGCTTGGATTAAATTGTTACGATCTATGTTCATTCTGATTTCCTGAAAATCTACAAATGAAGAAGAACCACCTTTAGACTGAAGCATTTCATATGCTTTATTTACTTCACGAAGCTTTTCTTCTGCAAGCTCTGATAGTGGATTATTTTGATACTTATCAGGGTGATATTTTTTTACAAGTTCTCTGTAAGCTGTTTTTATTTCTTCTTCTGTTGCATTTTCACTTATGCCAAGTACTTCATATGGATTCATATTATTCTCCTTTATTTTCATAATTTAATACGCTTTTTGTTTTTTCAAATAGCCCTATATAAATGATGTTATTAATAATATCTAATGTTTTGTTTATTTTTATAGTTTTGAGATTTTCTGATATTTGTTCGAGTAAAATCATAAGATTTCGCCAAACATTATCTTTAATTCTATTCTTAAAATTTTCAGATGATTCTTTATCATCTAAATTATATCTATAAAACAGTGGATTATATGTTTTTTTCTGTATATTTTCATCGATATCATCGAATGCATCAATAATATATATCCACTTTCCAAGATGGTAACCTACATTTCTTAACGAATCAATCGTTTCAGTATCAGGTAAAATATTGTGCGTGTTTGCAATATTTATATATCCTGTAGTAAAAATGTTTTCCATTATCTTTGAAAAGGATTCTGCCATCATGTCTAGGTTGTCACATTTTTCTTTTTCAAGCTCTGCGAAATTAGATAGATAATCATCTATTATATCGCATAACTCAGGATATTTTCTTTTTGCTTTTTTATACTTAAACCAATATCTACATTTTAAGATAAAGGCTTTAATGCTTTTATCGTCTTTTATATCGTCAAGCAATTTATACCAAGCAAGGATAAACATAATGTCTGCGGCATAATTTGTAGAGGTTGTACGTAGTATAAGTTTTCGCTTAAATGGATTAGCTATACATACTTCACTTGAGAAAGCAGGCATGTCTTCAAACAGTGAATCTAATAATATTGCTAAAAAAGTTGCATCATAACTTAAAGTCATCCTTGCGAGTTGTCCGTACTGTTTGCCCATAGCTTTACAAACTCCGCAATAATATCCCTTATATGCTTCAGAATCTTTCACTTTTAATTCGGATCTATAAGCTGTAACATAGCCCAACATTATACTTGTTACTCCTTTTTTATCTGATATATATTCATAATTAAGTTTAATATATATTCATGTAATTTTATCATAATAGAATAGTCATTTAAAGGAGAATATATATGCGTATTTTTGACTTTAAGTAGTTGAAATTGTATAATAAATTGTTGAGTTTTATTCACAATTAAAATGACTAAAGAAGTGAGGCAAAAATGAACGAATTGGAAAAAAGAATCGGCTACACGTTTAAACGTGTAGAGAATTATGAAACTGCTATTACGCATATTTCATATGTAGAGGAGAAAAAACTTCCTAGATGTATGTGTAATGAACGTTTAGAATTTCTAGGAGATGCAATTTTAGGGGCAATAATCGTTGAATATTTATTTTCCACACTAAGAGAAGATGAAGAAGGTACGATGACCAAGATTAAATCTGACATTGTGCGTTCATCATCACTTGCACAGATAGGAAGAAACATTAATCTGGGACGTTATATGAGGCTCGGCAATGGTGAACTGAAGACTGGAGGCAGGAATAAGGATAGCATTCTAGAAAATGCGGTAGAAGCGCTGATTGGAGCAATCTTTATTGAATCTGGATATGACAAGACAAAAGAAATTATCTTAAAAATATTCAATGAACAGATTGAACTAGGTATTGCAGGCAAGTTGAATAAAGACTATAAGAGTAAATTTCAAGAAAAACTTATGAAGAAAAATATTGATGTATCATCAATTCATTACGTTATTATTGAAGAAAGTGGCGAAGAACATAATAAGTTGTTTAAAGTTGCAGTGCATGTTGGTGATGAATTTTATGGTGTGGGCCAAGGAAAGAGCAAGAAAGAAGCTGAAACATATGCGGCTAAAGATGCCATGTCTAAAATGGGAGAAGCTGTAAGTGGCTAGACAAAAGTAGTAATAGAGAATATTCGAGAGGGAGTATATATGTTCTTTAAAAGATTGGAGATGCACGGCTTTAAGTCGTTCGCGGATCCGGTAGTAATAGAATTTGATAAAGGAATAACTTGCGTTGTTGGTCCAAATGGTAGTGGAAAAAGTAATATTAGTGACGCTATTAGATGGGTACTTGGAGAACAGAGTCCAAAGATGCTAAGAGGTGGCAGAATGGATGATGTTATATTTGCTGGTACATCAAATCGCAAATCAAGAGGTATGGCGGAAGTTAGTCTTGTTATAGATAATTCTGACGGTAGTCTAGACATTGAGTTTAGTGAGGTTGTGATTACAAGAAGAATGTATCGCTCTGGCGAGAGTGAATATGCTATTAATGGGTCGCAGTGTAGACTAAAGGACATTAGAGATCTTATTACAGACACTGGTATAGGAGTGGACGGATATTCTTTGATTGGACAGGGTAAGATTTCTGAAATTATTTCTAATAAAACACAGAGTATTAAAGAGATTTTTTAAGAAACGGCAGGTATAGCAAGCTATAGAAATAAAAAGCTTGAAACAGAAAGAAAACTTTCTTCCACTACTCAAAATATACAGAGAATCAACGATATTATTTCAGAACTTGACTTGAGGGTTGGTCCATTAAAAGAAGAGAGTATTAGAGCCAAAGAATACGTTGAACTTAGAGATAGATATAAACTTCTTGAGGTGAGTATTTCTGTTAGAAATATTGCTGATTTGCAGTCAGCTCTTGATGCTATATCAAGTGATATCAGTGAGCTTAATACGGATATTTTTGATAAATCTAATCTTTTAAATATTTGCGAACAAAGAATTAATGATCTTAGAGAAGAATCTTCATCAATAAGGGGAGAAGAAAGAGATTTAAATTTTAAATTAGAAGAAATAGATAGAGAAATTACTGCTTCTGAACATGATAGGACTGTTAGTAATGAAAGACTGAACTCTCTTAACAGGGAAGAAATTAGAATTAAGTCTGAAATAAATATTTTGTTAGATAGATTAAAGGTTCAAGAAAAAGACTTAGTTAGTAGAGATAGTGCAAAAGAAGCAACTGATTTGATGTTAAAGCAAAAAGCTGATATTTACAATAAAGAAAAAGCTGATATAGAATTGATGAAGATTGATATTGAAAAACAACAATCAATAATCAATGATTTAAAGAATTCTTTATTTGATTTAACAACACAGAAGAATAACATTGTATTAGAGAGTAGTTCTTTAAATATGCTGTTGCAGACTTTTGGCGATAGGTTTGATGAATTAAAGAAAAAACTTGCAGTTTTAGATTCAGATATGTCGTCTAAAGAGAGAGAAATTGCTGATATTCGTGGTGATAAGAGTAAGCAGGAGTTAGAATTACTCGATTTAGATAAAGATATTAAGAAAAGCCTAGAAGAAGTTAGAGTAATATCATCAGAATACACAAAGAAGAAAGAGATCCTTAATGATGAGATACATTCTTTGAATAGAACAAAGGCAAGATGTTTAGCGCTAGAGGAAATGGAGAATAATTTGGAGGGTTATTCTGCAGGTGTTAAATTTGTTCTTAGAAATAAATTAAATGGAATAGTAGGTACGGTGGCTGATTTATCAGTAATTCCGAATGAATATGCTACAGCTATAGAGACTATCTTGGGTGCAAGTACGCAAAATATAGTTTGCGAGACAGATAATGACGCAAAGCTTGCTGTTGATCTACTTAGAAAAAACAAGGCAGGTAGGGCTACATTCTTGCCTATAAATAGTATAAAAGATAGACCACAACAAAGTAGTAGTATTATCGAAAATTATAAAGGCTTTATAGGATACGGAAATAATGTTATAGAGTTTGAAGAAAAATACGGAAAAATATTCAAATATTTACTTGCAAACACTGTAGTTGTTAAAGATATTGACGACGCTATTTATCTTTCAAAGAAAGAAGCTAGAAATTATAGATATGTAACTCTAAAAGGTGAAATAGTAAATAGCTCTGGGACTATCACAGGCGGTGAATACAAGAATAAGACGGGCAATATTATATCTAGAAAGAGTGAAATTATTGATTTAAAAAAGGATATAGTTTCTGCAGAAGATAGAATTAATTCAATCAAAAAAGAAGTAGAATTGCTTAACGCTGATATTGAAGCTAAAAATAGTGAGTTAGATAGGCTTAAACACGAATATCAATATAAAGAATTTGATCTTAAGAATTTGGACAATAGCATTACCGTTCTTACAGAACAACTTGATAATATAAGCAATGAAAATAGCATAATAATTGCGGATTTAGAGCAATTATCTCAGAAGAAGACTGACGGAAATAAAAACGTAGTCGATATGGAGGATAAACTTAAGGAAATCGACATTCTATTATCCGATAGTGAGAAAGAGATAGAAGAAAGAGAAGCTAACTTTAAGTTAGATGAAGAAAAATATAATTCTTTATCTGAAAGAATGACGGCGTTGCAAGTTGAGCTTAGCAGAAGTGAAGCTCAAGCAAAAAATGAGCAGCAACTCTATGAGTTATCTAAGACAAAATTAGATGAAATTTCTGAAGAAATAAATAATAAAAAGAATAAAATAGAAAGTATTTTTGTAGATAGAGCATCTATTAAAGAAGGGCTTGGCATCAGGAATGAAAAAATTATGAAACTTCGTATAGATAAGGAAAATCTGCAAACTTCTATCGCTGATGTTAAGTCGAAACTAGATAGTTTTGAAATGGAAAATCAGACATTAATTAATGATATAGCTGTATTAAATAAGGATTTACAGGCAATTCAGACTAGGAAGTTTGAATTAGATATCAAGCGCACTAAGAATTTGACACAAAAAGATAATCTAGAGGAAAAGCTGTGGTCTGAATTTGAAATGTCATTGGCAGAGGCAAGAAACTTTGCAACAGATGATATTGCTATTTCTACGGCTATTAAAGAGAATAGAGAACTAAAGGCAAGAATACGAGCTTTAGGAAATGTAAATATTGCATCTATAGAGGAATATGAGGAAGTAAGTGAGAGATACGAGTTCCTGACTAAGCAAAGAGAAGATATAAACAAGGCTATATCAGAATTAGAGTCTATTATTGAAGATTTGGAAAAAATAATAAAGACTAAGTTTAAGAAGAGTTTTAAAGATATCGCAAATCACTTTGAAGAAGTCTTTGTATCTTTCTTTAAGGGTGGCAATGCTAAGATATTGCTTACAAATGAAGAAGATCCTCTTAATTCTGAAATTCAAATTGTCGCACAGCCACCAGGTAAGCAGTTAAAGAACATTAACTTATTATCGGGCGGAGAAAAGACAATGACAGCTATTGCCCTAATGTTTGCTGTATTAAAGACAAAGCCGACACCTTGTTGTATTTTAGATGAGGTTGAAGCAGCGTTAGACGAAAATAATATTCACGTATTTGCAAATTATCTTAAGAATTTTAATGATGTGCAATTTACGTTAATAACACATCAGAAATCTACAATGGAACATGCTGATGTAATGTATGGAATTACAATGCCTGAGCGTGGAGTTTCTAAGATATTCTCATTGAAAATGAACTAAGAATACTACAAAGATTTTGCTTATATGAAAATACATAAATTTAAAATTATGTATTAGTGAAAATAATGAAATTAATTATAGGAGAAAATTATGTCACTGAGGGAGAAAAAAGGTTTTTTTGGACGTTTATCTGAAAAAATTGGAGATGTATTTATGGGTAGAGCTTCTATTGATGAAGATCTATTTGATGAATTAGAAGAAATTCTGATAATGAGCGACATTGGTATGAATACTACTATGGATATTATTTCTAAATTAAGAGTAGAAGTGAAGAACAATAATATTCAAGATTCTGATAAGGTTAAGGAAAAACTTAAGGAAATCATGGTGGCAGCGATTGATAAAGGTGAGAGACAGCTTTTAAAAAAAGAATCTCCGCTGGTTCTTCTAGTTATTGGTATTAATGGCGGAGGTAAGACAACTTCTATAGGTAAGATTGCTAATAAGTGTAAGCAGGAAGGCAAGACGGTGCTTCTTGCTGCCGCGGATACTTTTAGGGCAGCGGCTGCGGAGCAGCTCAATATTTGGGCTGACAGAGTCGGCGTAAATATTGTGAAGCATCAGGAGGGGGCAGATCCATCAGCTGTCTTATTTGATGCTGTTCAGTCAGCGAAGGCAAAAAATATAGATGTATTGATTTGTGATACTGCAGGTAGATTGCAAAATAAGACAAACCTTATGAATGAACTGAAGAAGATGAATAAGGTTTTGGATAGGGAGTTTCCGGAAGCTACAAGGGAGACCTTGTTAGTTTTAGATGCAACCACTGGCAAAAATGCCGTTTCACAGGCGAAAGAGTTTGGTGATGTTACTGACTTGACGGGAGTTATTATCACAAAGCTTGATGGAACAGCAAAGGGTGGTATTGCTATTACTATTGCAGATGAATTTGACCTACCGATAAAATATGTCGGTGTTGGAGAAGGAATAGATGACTTGAAGGATTTCAATTCGGAAGATTTTATTGGAGGAATATTTGATGAGTAAACCAATTGTTGCGGTTGTTGGACGTCCAAATGTAGGAAAATCAACATTTTTTAATAGAGTTGTAGGCAAGAGAATTGCTATCGTCGAAGATACTCCAGGTGTAACAAGAGATAGAATTTATGCTGAGGCTCAGTGGTGCGGAGTTAACTTTGCGCTTATTGATACAGGCGGGCTTGAGCCAAGCAGTGAAGATGTTATAGTTTCTCAGATGAGAGAGCAGGCACAAATTGCAATGGACATGGCAGACGTTATTTTGTTTATGGTTGATGGCAAAGCCGGTTTGACAAATGATGATATGGAAGTTGCTGAAATACTAAGACGTACTAGAAAGCCTGTAGTTTTAGCTGTAAATAAGGTTGATTCTGCAAAGACGCCTGAATTAATTTATGATTTTTATGAGCTTGGCATAGGGGTTCCTTTTATGCTATCAGCAGCAAATATGCTTGGTATAGGTGATATTCTTGATGAGCTAGTGCAGAATTTTGACGAGAATGCCTTTGAAGAGGATGAAGATTCAATTGATATTGCTATTATAGGTAAACCAAATGTAGGTAAGTCATCAATTGTAAATGCATTAGTTGGTGAAAATAGAGTTATCGTTTCATCTATTGCGGGAACTACAAGAGATTCTATAGATACGCCATTAGAAATTGATGGACAAAAATATACTCTTATTGATACTGCGGGAATTAGAAGAAAAAATAAGATAAATGAAGATATAGAAAAATATAGTGTTATAAGAGCGGTTGCTGCAATTGAAAGAGCGGATGTATGTATTTTAATGATTGATGCAAGCGAAGGAATAACTGAACAGGACAAGAGAATTGCAGGTATAGCACACGAGGCTGGCAAAGGCATACTTGTCGTTGTTAATAAGTGGGATTTGATTAAAAAAGATAATCACACTATGAAGAACTTCATTAAGGATATTGAAAACGAATTTCCGTTCATGTCATATGCTTCAAACCTATTTATATCAGTGCAAGACAACTTGCGTGTAAATAAGGTTATAGAGATGGCAACTCAAATTGCACATAATAGGTCGATGAGAGTTTCTACTGGACAGCTAAACTCTCTTATTTCTGACGCTGTGTTAATGAAACAACCGCCATCTGATAAGGGTAAGAGATTGAAAATATATTATGCGTCACAGGTAGGGGTTGAGCCACCACTATTTTCTTTTAAGATTAATGATAGGGAATTAATGCATTTTTCATATGCTAGATATTTAGAAAATAGAATTAGAGAAGCATTTGGCTTTGATGGGACTTCTATAAAGTTTGTTTTCCGTGAAAAAAATGAAAAAGAGGAGAGATAGTTAGAGAATGAATATTGTAGATATTTTTTCGATAGGGGCAATAATAATATCGTATTTCATAGGAAATATATCACCCGCCATTTTGATTGCAAAGGCTAAAGGTGTGGACATAAGAAGTGTTGGCAGTAAAAATGCTGGTACCACAAATGTACTAAGAACAATAGGGAAAAAATATGCGGTTATCACATTGCTGATAGATGTAATAAAGGGTGTTGTTCCAGTATATTTAGCATCTATAACACTTGGAGAAAAGACTGCTGCTATGTGTATGGCAGCTGTATTGTTGGGACATATATGGCCAGCTCTATTTAATTATAGAGGCGGTAAAGGTGTCGCTACGGCATTTGGAGGCTTGTTGGCATTTTATTATCCTTTAGGACTAATTGCCTTAGGCATGGTGGTTTTAGGAATTGTTTTAACCAAAAAGATGTCAGTTGGAACTATTTTTGCTGCGACATCATTTCCTATATTTGTATTATTAATGAAGCCTGAATTTACTTTGTGGGCACTTGCTTTGGCATTGCTGATTCTGTTTAAACATAGGCAAAATATACAGAGACTTATTAACGGTACAGAACCAAACTTAGGAAAGAAAATTGATAAATAGTACGGAGTGTATAAATGAAGAAGGTAGCGGTAATTGGTGCTGGTAGCTGGGGAAGTGCTCTTGCTTTGGTATTGGCACGCAAAGGCATAGATATTAATCTTTGGTGTAGAAATCAGAAACAAAGAAATGAAATTAGATTAACTGGTGAAAATAAAAAGTATTTACCTGGTATTGAGTTTCCAAAAAATATATTTTTAAAAGATAGTGTGCAAGAAACTCTTGACGGAGTCGAAGCAATAGTTATGGGCGTTCCTACACAGAGCTTTAGAGATACTCTTGATTCCATAAAAGAATTTATTACGTCAGAAATGATTTTGATAAATGTGGCAAAGGGTATCGAACAAAAAACATTGCTTAGATTATCTGAAGTTGCAAATCAGATTATACCTAATATAAGGTATGTCGTTTTGTCAGGTCCAAGTCATGCAGAAGAAGTAGCTAAGAATCTTCCTACAACAGTAACTATGTCTTCTAAGAATATGGAAGATGCCGAAACGATACAAAAACTGTTTTTTACAGATAGGTTTAGAACATATACGACAGATGATATGGTAGCTGTAGAAGTTGCTGGAGCGATTAAAAATGTAATCGCTTTAGTCGCAGGTGTTTCTGATGGCTTAGGGTTTGGAGATAATTCAAAGGCAGCGATAATGACTAGAGGTTTAGCGGAGATGGTTCGATTAGGAGTGGCTTTAGGGGCTGAAAAAGAGTCATTTTTAGGTCTAGCAGGCGTTGGTGATTTGATAGTAACATGCACGTCAATGCACAGTAGAAATAGACGATGTGGTATTGCATTAGGTAAAGGACTTTCGGTTGAAGAAGCAAAAAAAGAGATTGGTATGGTAGTAGAAGGTTTGTCAACTGCTGTTGCAATTAAACACTTAGCTGATAAATTAAATGTTAGTATGCCAATTGTAGACTCCGCAAGCAATGTAATTAATGGTTTGGAAACATCAGAAGAAGCGGCAGAGAGATTATTGAAAAGAGAAATGAAGAATGAAGCAGTTTAATATACAGACACTAGGTTGTCAAATGAATGAAAGAGATAGTGAAACTATTTCTGGCATGTTGACAGAAATGGGTTATCAGAGTACGGAATCAAAGAAGGATGCAGATATTGCAATTATTAACACTTGTAGTGTAAGAGAAAATGCAGATAAAAGATTCTTTGGTATGCTCGGACAACTTAAGAGATATAAAAATGAAAATCCTGACTTTATTGCATGTGTATGTGGATGTATGATGCAACAACAGCATATTGTAGATGAAGTAAAGAAAAAATATCCGTGGGTAGATATTATTTTTGGAACGCACAATATCCATAATTTCCCCACATTATTAAAAAATGTTATTGAGCAAAAGACTGCACAGATAGAAATACTAGAAGATTATGATACAGTTGTAGAGGGGCTTCCTTCAAAGAGACTGTATGAACATAAGGCGTTTGTAAACATTACTTTTGGCTGCAATAATTTCTGTACATATTGTATCGTTCCATTTACAAGAGGAAGAGAAAAAAGTAGAAAAGCAGATGATGTAGTTAAGGAAATTACTCGTTTAGTTAAAGATGGTGTAAAAGAAGTAACCTTATTGGGGCAGAATGTAAACTCATATAGAGACGGAGAAATTACATTTGCGGCTCTATTAAAGATGATTAATGAAATAGATGGTTTAAAGAGAATTAAATTCATGACATCTCATCCAAAAGATCTTTCTGATGATGTAATTGAAGCGTATAGAGTGTGTGATAAACTTTGTAGCTATATTCATTTACCTGTGCAATCAGGTAGTGATGCAGTGCTCAAAAAGATGAATAGAAAATACACAAGAGAACACTATATGTCGATAATAGAAAAGATAAAGGCTGTCAGAGAAGATATTGCAATTTCAACAGATATAATTGTAGGGTTTCCTGGAGAGACGGAAGAGGATTTTGAAGATACACTCAAGGTTGTAGAAGATGCTTGCTATGATAGTGCATTTACTTTTATATATTCTGTTAGAAAAGGGACGCCGGCTGAAAAATACGCTGATCAGATTTCAGAAGATGTTAAGCATGAGAGATTTAATAGGCTAGTAGAATTGGTTAATGATTGTTCGTATAAGAACAATGAAAAATATCTAGGTAAAACGCTGGAAGTTTTAGTTGAAGGATATAGTAAGAATGACAAAGAGTATTTAATGGGACGTAGTGGCCAAAATAAGCTTGTTAATTTTAAGGGCGATGCCAGTTTAATTGGAGAACTTGTTAAGGTTAAAATTATTGATTTTAACACTTTTGCCTTACAGGGTGAAATTTAGCATTTATTAGAAAAGATAAAATTTTTTCATAAGATTATCAATGATTTCCATATAAGATTATCGAAGATAGAGAAGTCTGTCATAAAATAACTATGTTAAAAATATATTGATTTTGAGCACCAAAACTTGAACAAAATATTTTGCTAATAAAATGGAAATAATTATTTAATGAGATATAATAGATATTATGTAGTCGATATATCATTTACGTTAAAATTAATGAAAATACACTTATAAATAAAAATATAAAGACAAAATATAAACATTAATATAATTAGTACTCAATAGTACATAGCTTAGAAGGATTTGAATTAATTTAGGAGGTTGTAATGGCTAAACAAATGAAAACAATGGACGGTAATACAGCAGCGGCTTATGTCTCTTATGCGTTTACCGATGTTGCAGCAATTTACCCTATTACTCCGTCATCAACAATGGCAGAGGTAGTAGATGAATATGCAGCTCATGGAAAGAAAAATATATTTGGGCAAGAAGTTAGAGTTATTGAAATGCAGTCGGAAGCGGGTGCGGCAGGTGCTGTACATGGCTCTTTAGCATCAGGGGCTCTTACATCAACTTATACTGCATCACAGGGATTATTATTAATGATTCCTAACATGTATAAAATTGCAGGTGAACTTTTACCTGGAGTATTCCATGTTACAGCTAGAACTCTTGCAACTCATGCTTTATCAATCTTTGGCGACCATGGTGATATTATGGCTGCAAGACAGACAGGTTTTGCCTTGCTATGTGCATCATCAGTTCAAGAATGTATGGACTTAGGTGGAGTTGCTCACTTATCAGCTATTAAAGGTAAGGTTCCATTCGTTCACTTCTTTGATGGATTTAGAACATCACACGAAATTCAGAAGATTGAAGTAATAGAATACGACGATTTTGCGAAGCTAGTAGATATGGATGCGGTTAAAGACTTTAGAAACAATGCTTTAAATCCTGAACATCCGGTAACAAGAGGTACAGCTCAAAACCCTGATATTTTCTTCCAGGCTAAAAAAGCAAGTCTTCCTTACTATGAAGCCTTACCTGATATCGTAGAAGATTATATGGAACAAATTTCAGAACTAACAGGTAGAGAATATAAATTGTTTGACTATGTAGGTGCACCAGATGCAGATAGAGTAATTATCGCAATGGGTTCTGTATGTGAAACAGTAGAAGAAGTTATTGAAAGATTAAATGCAAATGGAGAAAAAGTAGGTTTAGTAAAAGTTAGACTTTACAGACCTTGGTCTCCAGAACATATCCTTAAAGTTATACCAAAGACAGTCAAGAAGATTGCAGTACTTGATAAGTCTGATGATCCGGCTGCTCCAGGTTCACCTTTATACATGGATGTTAAGACAATGTATTTTGATGAGGAAAACGCACCACAGATAGTTGGCGGTGTATATGGACTTGGTTCAAAAGATACAAATCCTGGACAGATTGTGGCTGTATATGAAAATCTAAAGAATGATAAACCTAAGAACAAGTTTACAATAGGTATCGTTGATGATGTTAACAACTCATCACTAGAAACAATAGATGTAACTACAGAGCCAGAGGGTACTGTAAGATGTAAATTCTGGGGTCTAGGTTCAGACGGAACAGTTGGAGCGAATAAACAGGCTATTAAGATTATCGGTGATAAGACAGATTTATATGCTCAGGGATATTTCTCTTATGATTCAAAGAAGTCTGGTGGTATTACGGTTTCTCACTTGAGATTTGGTAAGAATAAGATTAAGTCTACATATCTGATTGCGGAAGCGGATTTTGTTGCATGTCACAACCAAGCTTATGTTCGCCAGTATGATTTACTAAGAGGTCTTAAGAAAGGCGGCACATTTGTACTTAACTGTATGTGGAATGCAGAAGAATTAAATACAGCGTTACCTGCATCTATAAAAAAATATATTGCTAAAAATGATATAAATTTCTACACTATTGACGCTACAAGCATTGCAGAAAACATAGGTCTAGGAAATAGAATCAATATGATAATGCAGGCTGCTTTCTTCAGCGTTGCAAATGTAATTCCTGTAGAAGATGCAGTTGCATATCTAAAAGAATCAATTGTGAAGACTTATGGCAAGAAGGGTGAAAAGATTGTATCTCAAAACCAGCTTGCTGTAGAAAAGGGTATTTCTGGTCTATGTAAGATTGACATTCCAGAAGAATGGTCAACTGCAGTCGATGAAGAAGTTGAAAAGAAAGAATATCCGGAATTTATTGAAAAAATATTAATTCCAATGAATAAGCAAGAAGGCGATAGTCTTCCTGTAAGTGTATTTAAGGATTTACCAGATGGAACATTCCCGGCAGGAACGGCTGCTTATGAAAAAAGAGGTGTAGCAGTTAATGTGCCACATTGGATAAAGGAAAACTGTATTCAGTGTAATCAGTGTTCATTTGTATGTCCTCACGCTTCTATTCGTCCGATATTATTAAATGAAGAAGAAAAGAAGAATGCACCAGCAGGATTTGAAACTTTGGCAGCTAAGGGTAAAGGTCTTGACGGTTATGAATATAGAATGCAGGTTTCTCCACTAGATTGTCTAGGATGTGGAAACTGTGCTGATATTTGTCCAGCTCCAAAGAAAGCTTTACAGATGGAACTTCTTGAAACTCAGCTTGACAATGCACCAAACTGGGATTATGCAATGGAAGTTGAAGTTAAGGACAATCTAATAGACAAGACAAGCGTTAAGGGTTCTCAATTTGCTATGCCATATATTGAATTCTCAGGAGCATGTGCAGGTTGTGGTGAAACTCCATATATCAAGGTAGTTACACAGTTGTTTGGTGATAGAATGATGATTGCCAATGCTACAGGCTGTTCTTCAATCTGGGGCGCATCTGCACCATCTACACCTTATACAAAGGATAAAAACGGTAGAGGACCATCTTGGGCTAATTCATTATTTGAAGATAATGCCGAATACGGTCTTGGTATGGCTACCGGAGTAAGACAGATGAGAGATAAGCTTACAGACCTTATCGTTGAATTAAAAGAAACTGCTTCTGATTTAAGGGTTAAAGAAGCTTGCCAGACTTGGATAGATAATAAAGATAATGGTGCAATTACAAGAGAAGTTAGTGATAATCTAGTTGCAGCGATTGAAAAGTTAGATAATAACGGACTAGTAACTGCAATACTAGATAAAAAAGACTTCCTAGTTAAAAAGTCAGTATGGTGTCTAGGTGGTGACGGCTGGGCTTATGATATTGGTTATGGTGGTTTGGATCATGTACTTGCTTCAGGCGAAGACATCAATGTGTTGGTATTTGATACAGAAGTTTATTCCAATACAGGTGGACAGTCTTCAAAGGCAACACCAACATCTGCAATTGCTAAGTTTGCGGCTTCAGGAAAGAAAACAAAGAAAAAAGACTTAGGTATGATGGCAATGTCATATGGATATGTTTATGTAGCACAGGTAGGTATGGGCTCAGATAAGAATCAGTTCTTAAAGGCTATCAAGGAAGCAGAGGCATATAAGGGTCCATCATTGATTATATGTTATGCACCTTGTATCAACCACGGATTGAAAAAAGGTATGGGCAAGACTCAGGAAAACACTGCAGATGCAGTTAAGGCAGGATACTGGCAGCTATATAGATTTAATCCGGATCTAAAAGAAGAAGGAAAGAATCAGTTTATCCTTGATTCCAAGGAGCCAACTGGAGATTTTAGAGAATTCATTATGGGTCAGGTTAGATTTAATGTATTACTAAAAGAATTTCCAGATGCAGCTGAAGGACTATTTGCAAAACTAGAAAAAGAAGCTATAGAAAGATATGAAGGCTATAAGAAGTTAGCTGAACAATAGAATGTATAGATAATTTTATTTAAATCCACTTGTCATAGATTTTATGGCAAGTGGAATTTTTGTATAAATTATGACATGACTATAAAGTTTGAAATAATTTGTCATCTTAGTTTGTTAATAAAAATACAAAAAATAATATTGGTTATAATATTAGGTTCGAGTAACCATAGTGTTAGTAGGATCTACTTTAAAATGATAAAGTGCAACAATTAGAACGTTGTTCGAAATTACTTTGACAATAAAAATAATTTCGATTTTTACTTGTATTCGTTACGTTGTTAATATACAATGCACAAGATTCAGCTGATTTGTTGAAGGTTTTTATAGCTAATGGAAGGGGAAAAATGAAGAAGAAAATAATAGCTTTGATGTTAGTTATAGCAGTTATTGTAACTTATAGTGCGAATATGCTACCGCAAAATGTAAAAGCAAAAGATTATACGCCATGTCAGAAAAATAAAATATATGTAAATCTTATTGATAATAAAGGATAACCTGTAAACGATGGTGTTTTGGTGTCAGTAGGATATGGAGATTTGGCACTTGAGTTAGAAAGAGTATCAGATGGTTTATATTCAGTAGATATAAATCAAACTATTGAAAAGGGTACCACACATGAATTATATGCTACGGTTCAAAATACGGATAAATATGATGAGGCAAAATTAAAGAAAAGTACTTATATAGATAATGAAAGAAATCTTGCTAAAATAGACCATTTGATTCAACAAATAATACCATTGTATTTACTGTTAATAAAAAGGTGGCAACTGAAGATACAAACACTGAATATAATGTAAAAGTTAACGGTGGTACAAGTGATAAGCCACGATACAAAAAAGATGAACGAGTAAATCTTACTGCAAATGTTCCTGCTGGATATATCTTTGACAGATGGGAATTGAATTCAGGAGAAGGGGTTGTCATAAATAATCCTGAAAATAAAGAAACATTTTTTAACATGAAAACAATGCCAGTAGAGGTTACTGCTCATATAAAAGCAGTTCCGTATACAGTGACTATTGAAGATGGCGAAGCAACAGTAGACGGAAGAAAAATCGAAACGGCTAAAGTAGGAGAACTAGTAACTATAAAAGCTGTTGACAAAAAAGGTCAAGAGTTTACTGGTTGGAAAGTAATAGAAGGCAATTTTGAATTAAAAAGTCCTCAAGAAAAAGTACTACATTTACTATGCCTGCTAAAGCAGTTAGAATCAAGGCAAATTATGTAGCTGTAATATATCCAGAAGCTCCAGTTAAAAATAAAGTTCTGGTTATTAAAGTTATTAATGAATTAGGCAAATATGTTAAAGATATACATTTACAGTTAAAGCCTTCGACAGATGCGGAAGTAACTGAATTAAATATAACAAATAACGAAGGTAAAACTGAGTTAGATGTAGAGTTGGTTACTGGCGGTGGATATTTAGTTCAAATTAACAATGAAGAGTATGATATAGACGGTAATACAATTATTGAAATATCTAACGGCATTATTAAAGCCATTATTAAGAATGGTGTGCGAGAAGATTACACTGGTGAAGTTTTGATTAAGCTTAAGAAAAAAACTGTAACACAACCTAAGCCAAAGAAATATAGTGTTACCATTGTTAATGGGCATAAAGAAAAAGATGAATATGCCAACAAACTTAAGAAAGGTCATTATGACTTAGTTGCGGTATTCAAAAACGGTAATGGTGAACCGATTAGCGTTGCAACTTCGTTTGATGTGTTGGAAGAGAATAATAAGACAAATGATGATAAACTAGCTAACAATTCTGATAAGAAACCTGAAAATAAATCTGATAATATTACGGAGAAATCTGACAAGGATATAAGTAAGGATGTAATGAAAAAGACTCTTAATAAAAAATCAGGGGAAATTGCATCGAAGAATATTGCAAAAAAATCACCAAGAAATATTAATACAGAGGATACAGTTAATGTAGGTTTATTTGTAATTGCTGCTATCTTATCAATAATGGTAATTACTATACTTAGAAGAAGAGAAAATTAATCACTTCATTTAGTTGATGTTGTATATTGTAGTTATTAATACTTGATTGATAATGTAAATTATAATTGTAGATATTTTATTAATTCTATACATTATGATTGTCTACATTATAGTATGTAAAAAAATAAAATGTTTAAATGCATAAATTTTTAGATAGAAATATATAAGTATAATATTCATGATGCACTTTCAAGTATATTGAGAGTGCATTTTTTTAGTTGTGTTTTGAAGTTATTATTAGTGTAATTAAATGGAAAAAATATTTACATATATTTAAGGAGGAAAATTAATATAAAAAAATAAAGTATAGTTATATAAAATGCATTAATATTTATTTTAGCTATAGATAAAAATAGGTATAGACAAAGGGTAATATTTGTGGTTAAATGTATATCCAAGCAAGGATGCAATGTATAGTTTCTTGTTTGCTACATAACATAGATGGAAAAGATTAAATGATGAAAA
>JAQYMQ010000019.1 GCA_028872475.1 Eubacteriales bacterium
GCTTGAAACCAATTTATAAAAGGATCTAGCTTTCCGTTGGTGTATTTTGTAGTTGTTGAAGTGTCATTCACATTTACTGTCTTTTTAACAGTTTTTGTTGTTTTTATAGTTTCTTTATGTGGTTTACCTACTCCAAGAACAGCAGTTCTTAAATTTGTAATTGATACATTCCTCTTTACATCTTTAAGTTCTTTTCCAACTTCAAGACGTCTTGCTGTATCTTCTCCTCTTTCTTTTACAAAATTAATTCTTTTTTCCTTGATTTCATTTCCATCAAAGATAAAAGAATAAGAAATTTCAGCCCCAAATCTTCCTGCAATTTGAACAATCCTTTTTGTTTGGTTAGAAGCTCCAGTATATTCCAAAGTTAAGTTTCTGGAATCTCCAATTTCATCTATTCCAATTGTCCAATCTGAATCCTTGCCAATTGTTGCCAAGATATGTTCTCTTAAAGTTCCCTTCATTTTATGGTCGCCTACATCAGAATTTAATAATTCGAGACCTGCATCTTCAGCGATTATTTTTTTATATGATCTTTCCTCGTAAACGTCCATAACTTCAAGGGGAATCATTTTATTTTTAAAATTAGGAACAAAAACGAAAGAGCCTGCTTCAATTTTTTCCACACTTTTATCATTTTTTGCAATTTTTGCATTATAAATTGCAGTTCCTGTCTTTATAGTTTGATTTAATTCGTCATCTAAAAGCTTAAGACCTTTTTCAGTATCAGCACTTGCCACAGCGAGCGTTTCATATCCCCTATTTGTGAAAAATATCATTTAAATCTCTCCCTATAAAAAACATCAATATCCGGAACAACATCTGAAGAAATATCGAACATAATTTCATTTTGTCCAGGCTTTAACTTAACATTATCAGACCCAAATGCAATAGGACTTAATGTTTCTATTCCATTTACATAGGCCTTATTAGTTTCCATTTCAAGTCTTATTGTATCTCCAGCACTAAATTTATATCTTGGATCTGGAATATTAAAAACTTCCTTAAAAGTTTCAGTCTTTGGTTTTATATAAACCTTGCTATTAAGACCAGTAAATTTTAATCTTATTGCCGCCATATCAAAAGGTCCTGGATTGTTTGCGTATTTCCCAGCCCAAATAACTATATGACTTGGTTGTAATTGCCTGTCTGATAATTTATATGATCTACTATAAGTCCTTTTATCCATATCATTATTAAACTTAAATTCTAGCTTATCATCTCTTTTAGTCATAGTTAGCTTGCCCCAAAAATTAGATGCAAAATTTCTACTACTATTTCCGCCGCCTTGTAGACCTCTACCATATCCATCAAAATATACTCCAGTGACCCTGTTGTTTTTGTGAGTCGAAAAAGTCATTGACATTATTTCATTATTTCCACTCATTACTCCAACATAATAAGCTCCATATTGACTATTATTCCTTATAAAATATGAGAAATATGTTTCTAGTTGAAAATTAGTGCAATCAACACCTACATCAATTTTCTTAGCTGGCCCATGCCAATAATATCCTTGGTTTGCAGAAAAATTTGCAACTAGATCACTAGCATTGTTATTATTTGCTGCAAATCCACTACTGCTTGTCCCATCAATATCTTGTTCCAAAAGCCAGCCTATATATACTCCTCTATTTGTAAGAAGATAAGCTTTTGACGATTTGGATTGTCTGACTGATTTTGTTTGAGCAACTGGAAAAGTCCTTCCCTTAACCCAGGAAGACATTCTTTCCCCAGTCTGCCAATAAGTCGCCCATTTTCCTACTTTTATTTTTCCATTGCTAGGAGCTGGCATTGACTTATTTCTTTCCACGAAAGATCCAGACGTTCTCCAATTTGGATTTATGGTACTTACATCAAAACTTGATGATGTGATATTTTTAATCTTATTATCAATAGATGTGTAAGACCTTGTAGTTTCATAACCATCTGTTGTTTTTTCTTTAGTTATGGTAACTTCCTTTAAAGGACTTGCCTCAATTGGTTCTCCAAATTGAAAAACTTTATCTTTACTTACAGCAGAAACCATGTAAGTATCATCTTTCAACTTAAAATCAAAGGTCGGATACGCATAATCCGACCCATTGTTTTCTAATATTAGACTTGTCCTTCCAGAAAAAGAAATCTCCTTTGGTTTTATTGCATGAGAAACCCCATCTGGTATTTCTATATCAATATCAATTTTAGTCCTTTCATAGGAGCTTGAAACCTTAATATCTTCTTTTACCTTCCCTTTCCAAAATCTATCTGGCTGGTCAGTAAAGATAAATTCCTGCATTTCTCCAGTCAATAGCTTATTTAAAACATCAACTGTAGCGAGAATATCATGGAGGATATAAGCATGTATGGTTACTATCCTATTTTTTACAGCAGGACCCATCGTCCTTTCTACGTCAGTTATAAATATCAAATCTTTTAAAGATTCACCATCAACAATAACTTCATACATCTATATAACCACCCCCATTCTCCTATTTTCGTAAAGATCCTTTTTCTTTTTGTACTCATCAATTTTTCTTCCAAGCATTACAGAAACTTTTTCTCCGTCTATATAAACATCATCATCCTTTTCGGTTAGGATTTTCAATAAAGATAATATATTTAAAAGCATATTTTCAAGTTTAGAATCCCTGTTAGCCTTGTATTCACTGTAAGCATTAAAATCCAAATTAGTACCAAGCTTATTATCCAAAATATTTTTATCTAAACTAGAAATATCCGGACTTAAATTTATAGGCTCAAGATTAATATCAAACCCGTCATAAATTTCTCCAGCCATAGATAAAACATTAGCTTTAACATCCTTAAAACTATTAATCATAGACTTATTAAGTCCACCGATAATAGCATTACCAGCAGGAATTAAAAGTTTTCTATCGTAAGATATAGGACCTTTGTGGGATTTTATCCAATCCGCTATTCCTCCAACAAAATCTTTTACAGCACCAAAAGCATGTTTTAAACCTCTTAGAAAACCATCTATAATTGCTTTACCTGCACTAAATAGATTTATACTTCCTAAAGAATCAAAAATTCCTTTTATTCTATCTATAATTCCTGAAATCCTCGCCTTAGCACCAGAAATAGCACTTACAATTCCATTCCATGCACCTCTTAAAGCACCTAATAAAATATTACCAGCTGTTTTAAGTCCATTAAATATTGCAACAATTGTCTTTACAACTCCGACAATAATACCAGCGGCGATTTTTATTGCTGTTTTAATAACAGACCACACTGTCAATAAAATAGTTTTTAAAACTCCACTATGATTACCAAGAAAAGTAAATACACTTCCAATTGCTTTTATAGCACCAGCTATAATATCTTTTGCAAAAGAAATTGCCTGCATAATTCCTTGCCAAACAATATCCATAATAGATTTAAGAGTATTACCATCAACACCCATTGAATTAAACCAATTTTTAATATCTCCAATGACAACTCCGATAACTTCCCATACAACAGTCATTAAAGATTGGATAGCAGTCCATACAACATTAAAAGTTTGACCTAAGGCTTCCGTAATTGTTTTATTATCCATCAGATTTGTAGTAAACTCAGTAATTTTAAATATTATAGGCTCAACAAAGCCTAAAATTTTATTAAATACCTCTCCTAAAAAATTAAATATAGGAGTCAAAACTTGAATTATTAAACCCAATACATTAAATTTATTAGCTAATATTGTTATCCTTTCTGATAAAACTTTTCCAATCACTAAGGCTACACCTTCAAGTATTGGTTTTAAAACATTGCCTACAGCATCAATAAAAGGTTGCATTTTTTCAACAAGTCCATCAAAGGCACTTTTGAATTTTTCCATAGCTGGACTTAATAATTCGCCTAGTTTTTTAAATATAGTAAATTTTTCTGCTAATAAATTAAACCCTTCACTTGCTACATTTGGAATTTGTTTAAAAATATTCCCAATCATTGGGAGTAGATTACCCGTAAGAAAAGTATTAGTTGTAGTAGCTAAATTCATTAAACTAGGACCAATATTTTCTCCTAAAGCAAGATTTCCAGCAAAATCTTGTGCAGATGCCTTCATAGCTGCAAAAGAACCACTTAAAGTTGTCTTAGCCTCATCAGCTGCAACTCCAGAAATTTTTAATTCTCCTTGTATAGTATGGATTGCATTAAATACATCATTTAAATTATTTATATCGTATTTTACACCGGTTATCTTTTCGGCATCAGCCAAAAGACGTTCCATCTCGGTTTTAGTTCCACCGTACATTTGCATTCAACATAGGTCGTTAATCTATGTTCGTTCTCTTATGAACTGCTATATATTTATATATAGATTAGACTATCTCTTATATGATTAATCATATCCTCGCACTTCCACTCACTTGAGTGTACTCTACTCCATTAAAAAAGCACCTTGTTAGGTGCTAAGTCTGTTTCGATAGTCGTTACACTTTTATGAATTAAATGTTATTCTTTCTCCGTGTTTATATAAAAATTGATATCCTCTTGTAATTCCCCTAACGCCAATTGTTCCTTTTTCTAGCATTAAAGATATATTGCTAATAGTGCAATTAAAATAATTAGCAGTTTCGGAGATGCTTTCAAATTCTAATTCTTCAATGATATCAAGCCATCTAATATGACCGCCGCCACGTTTCTTTCTCTCTTCCTCATAGCGTTTCACAATTATTGCTTCGCTCCTTACCCCAACTGAATTAAATCGTGAGTTTTGTTCAGAATAAGTAGCCCACCTTAAATTATCAACACTATTGTTTAATCTATCTCCATCTATATGGTCGACAGTAGGTTTGTTTTGTGGATTTGGAATAAAAGCTTCTGATACTAACCTATGAATAGGTACTTTTTCAGCTTTATTATTTTGCCACAAATCCACGATATAATAACCTGATTTTTTGTTTATATGTGGCTTTTTTATTGTGTTAGAATTATTGTTTTTAACTACTCCATTATCGCTAACAGAATAATTAGGATTTCTTTCAATTTTTTTCCATTTCATTGTACCGCCTCCACGTTGTCGTTATATTTATATTATACAACACTTCGGCTAAAAATACAACGTTTAAGCGACTTTTAATTCATACTTAGCACGGTATTGTCTACGTCTTAATACGTTTAGAGTTTTACCGTTTTCACGAGGTTTATACTGAGCTAAACGGTTGTGTCCACCCAGTTTAAGGTTATCTAACATGGTGTAATTTTGCTTGGCAAATCCCTGATAAGCATCTTGTATAGAACTAATATTAGTTCCCATCTTAGCAGAATTGTCAGCCATATCTTTAATTGCCATATCCGCCGATTTAGCAGCTTTTTGAGTATCCCCACCTAGAGATTGTAATAATGAAGCTGAAAAACTTGTTACTTGTTCCATATATTGATTAGCTGAAATTTGAGCATCTTTGTATGCATTTTTAGCATAACCTTTTACAATATCAGCACTCCCTTTAAATAAAGTATTAATACCGCCTATAGATTGCTCTAGTTTACCACCTTCCAATACTGAGGATTTTATTCCACTTGCCAAGGCTTGTCCTACTTTTGCACCTATTGCAAGCTTTGTAAAAGTTCCTAATAGATTTCTACCAAGACTAGATCCCGAATCTTCTCCTGCACTTTTCGATTCTGGTTTTAATATTTTGGATACACTTCCCTTTATTCCTCTAGCAGAGGGTATAATTTGCACATAAGCCTTACCTATTTCAGTTGGCATTTTTTCCCTCCTTCATAATTCTTTCTCTTTCTTTCATAAAGTCCTCGCCAGATGAAAAGCCACTAATATTATTTTCTAGAATATCTAAAATTAATTTAGGATAATTTATTCCTTTTTCAGCATCTTTTGTCTTTGAATAAACAAGTAAAGATAATCTATCTTGAATACCAGCCAAAAGTAACTGATTAGGACTTAAAATATTTTTACTCATTTTTAATTTGATCCTTGAATCATTTCTAAGACCACAAGCTAAAATAGCTAGCTTATTTAAAGCTAGCTTTTTGTAGTCTAAGATATTATAGGTTTCTGCCAAATCACAAATGAGAGCTTCTTCGTCAAGCTTTATCATCTTGGCAAGGACTATAAGTTTTTTAATTTAGGATTGGATAGCATATCCTCAACTTCTTTTATTACATTTTTTACAGGAACTCTTTTTGTCTTTTTATCTCTAACATAATTAATTAAAGCCTTTTTTTGCTTTTCTCCAAGTAAAATTATTAAAGCTTTAGATAAACCAGCTCCATTATCCATAACTTTTTCTAAATTTTCTATAAATTCAAAATCTGTTATTACATTTTCATCTATGCTATATCTAAAACCACTTTTAGTTTTTCCTTTAATCATTCTTTATCTCCCTTTTTAACTATATATTCATAGTGATTATTACCTTCCGTATCTGGAAGACAGGAAACCGTAACAGCATAACCAACAGCATCTTCGTCTGTATACTCAATATCATCCATTTCTTGTATAATTGCATTAGGAGCTACTATTCTTTTCATAACTCCACCTTGATAAACCATATCTATTACCAAAATGTGAGATTTTGTTTGTTTTGAATTTGCTTTTAAAGTAATTCCAGTTTCCAAAGTTCCTGAAACATTTTCTTCTCCATAAACATATTTAAGTACATCAAGATTCATGACCTCAATTAATTTGAATTGCAAATTATCTTCTTTTCCTTTAGAAATAACTAAAACAGTATCTCCACCCCATGCCTTTATTTTATCCGAATCAGAAGTATTAGAATTGGTTAGTCCATCATCTGAAACATAGCCTAATTCTTTAAATCCTGTTAATTCACTCTTGGCATCTTTTGGAACAGCTACACCATCATATCCTACAAAAATTGCTCCACCTATTTTAGGTTTTCCTGTACTTGTATTATTAGTATTTGCCATAAAATATCCTTTCTCAATATATTAGTTCTAAAATTGCTTGATACCTGTATTTTTTTGTGCTTGTGTCTGTAAAATTATAGTTAGAATTTAATTTAACATTAGCATCTTCAAATATCATCATATAATCTAGCAGTTTATCATTTAATTTCAAAGCTTCTGTTAAAGTTTTTCCATAAGATTGAAAAGCATAGGTAGAATGATTTATTGTATTTTTAACATAACCACCAGTTTTTTCAAAAATAATAAAACTGTCCGGTTCATCTTCCCTATGCTCAACCCATACTGGAACTTTTAAAGCTTTTTCTAAATAATTTTTAATCTTTTTTTCTATCATCCCAAAGCCTTTATAAGAGTATTAGTTTTTAAATTTTTATAAAAAGTGTCCTTATCATTAGTAACAACTTTAACATTTGCCCTAACACTACCGACTCCACTTTTGGTTTCCCAAATTCCGTCAGCCCTATTAGCAACTTCTTGTCCGTGTTTTTTTAATTCTTCCTGGATTCCTTGGCTTTTTAAAAGTTCCCTTACTCCATCAGAATTTAATTCAAATTTAAAATCACTCATAACTTTCTACATACACTTTCTTATTCCAATCCAAAGGGATAAGATCATCAATCCCTTGCATTTCTTTTCCAAAAACTCTCCATCTTTGACCGAAAAATCTAACTTCTTGACCTTCCCATTTGTTTTTATCTCCTTTAGGAATAGCTAAAGTATAAACAGCCTTTTTTCCATAAAGATTAGTAGTAGATAAAATATCATCAGAGCTTGTAGGAGCTACCAAAACATTTTCAACTACAATTTCCTTATCTTCATAAATAAGACTTCCAAGTTCATCCTCAATAGGATCACTCTTCGAAATCAAAATCACAGGGATTCCCTTTATTCGTGTCATAAAAATCAATCACTCCATATCTTTGTCTTTTAAGTCCAAGCCTAGAAAGCTCACTTTTTTTAATAAAAAGCCCACCACCAGGCACAAGAAAAGAACCAGAAAAAGAATATCCCAAAGCCGATTCAGAATATTGGGTCATTGGTTCTTGGTCTGTTGCAGTCATTAAAGTTCTTGCCACAACATCAACAATAACCGATTTTAAAACATTTCTATAAGCTTCATTTTCTTTTGCCATTTGGTCTAAATCTTTTCCAACCTTATCAGCTTCAACTTTTAAGGAACTTATAATAACTGGAATAAGCTCTTTAACCCTTAAAATTTCATCATTTTTTAAAGACCTCCATAAAGAAATAACATCATCAACAGAGCAATACTCCATTTTATTCTCCCATCATAAGCTTATATAATTCATCTTTTCTTGCTTTTGGATTATATTCAATTCCTAACGCATCCAGTTCTGCCATTATTTCTCTTTTTGTTATTTCGTCTGAAGATTTTTCTTCTATTTCTTTTTCTTCTTTTATTTCTTCTTCAATCTTTTCTACTTCTTCTTTTTCAATATCTTCTTCTATAATTTCATCAGTATATTCTTTCCAATTATCTCCATAAATGGCAAAAGGACTATCAACGATAGCCCTTGTCTTTATATTTATATATTTCATATTTACTCCTTAGTTTTAATAATGGCAAAATGTTCTGGTGCCATTATTCCCCATCCGAGATATGCCTCAGCTCTTAAATATACTTGGTTATAGTTTTTAAGGTCTTTTCCACTTCCGTCTGGATCACCATACTTGATTACTTCCATTGGAATTTGTTTTGCATAACCCCATTTAAACATATTGGCAAAATCTCCAATTATTGCCCTATTTTTTCCACCATTTGAAATAGTAGAATTAACATCAGTTTTAAGTCCATTAATTGAACCAGGATTAGCACCCCAAGCAAGCTCTGGAAATTGTTTAACTCCATTTACCTTTATTTGTGCAAGAGCAGAAGAAAAATCAGGTGCCATTGCAAGACCTGTTACATTTCCGCCTGAACCTTGTACAATTCCAACTGCAACTTCAACATTTAAGTCTGGATCTTCCTTAGAAAAATCAACTGCTTGTGTAACAGCTTTTTCAAAGCAATTTGTATTTATTAAGCTACTTGCTTGTTTTGTTCTTGGATTAATACCATGTATGGCCATAAGGTCAATACCCTTGGCAAGTTTTTTTGCAAATCCATCATTAAAGGCCTCTAAAATATTTATCTTAGTTTCCTCAGATGCATATATAAACTCATCAGATACCCTAGCACCATATTCAACTTTTAAAGGAACAATTTTAACTGGCTCTAGGCTAATTCCTCCGTGTCCTTTCTTTCCATTTTCAGCTACAATATCAATTTCTGAATCCATAGTAAATACAAATTGCTCAACCCCATTAAAAGGAATTGGCTTTTGATTTGATAAGATTGCAAGACTTGACTTGCCCTCAACTTTTTTTATTAAATCTTTCACAAGTTCAGGCTTAAATAAATTACCTCTTGATAAAACTTCTCCCATAATACTTCCTTTCTAATCTTCTAGATCAAGACCATCTAATAGGTCCTTATATAATCCACTTGCACCAGTATTAATTTCTGGATTTTTAAGTGGTGCAACAGTTTCTTCTTTTTCAAAGTAAGTTGATAAGTTTTTGGCATCTTCAATCATTTCATCTTCATTTTCCCCTTTAATTCTTTCAGCTAGCTTATAAGGGATATTATAATCAAGAGCTACTTTTCTTTTTAATGCGGACTTTTCATATCCTTGAATTTGCCCTCTTAGACTTTCGATTTCAGTATCCTTTTCCTTAACCTTTTCAAGATTAGTCTTTAGACCCGAGTTCTCACTCTTAAGATTCTTATTTTCAGCTTTCAAATTATTAATAATTTCACTAAGCTCATTTCTTATTTGTTCTTCTTTCCTTTGAAGCCTATCTTTAATTCTTAGATCAAACTCTTCTTGACTATCAATACTTTTAAATTCGCCCATATTCTCTCCTCCGTAACCCCGTCGGGAAATTTATATTAAAAAAACAAGTGTCAACTAATAATTGATACTTGTTTTAATAATTAATAATATATTTTTTGTCTTACTATTTCTTTTTCTTCCTTAACAGCCCAATGAGCAAGTAAACACGCATCCATAAGGCTTATATCCATATCTTCAAATTGGCTTTTATATCCAAAACCACCAGATGAACCAATATTTCTTTTTTCACAATTAGTAGCAACTTGACTTAAAGATGGTTGGTCCATGTGTACAATCGACCCATCATATATGCCTTGTGACCACATAGAATTTGCTAGTATAATTTCTTTTACCGTCGGCAAAATTGCCCTTTTAATACCGATTTTTTTAATCTCTTCCGATAAAATACCCTGTCCACTCGCACCATCAATAATTACCTTTGCGGGTTTAGTTTTCTTCAAAAAATCTAAGATCCAATAATTCCCATTCCTTATATTTTGGCAATCAATAACCTCAACAAATATCTTCTTTGATAAAGTCCTAACTCCCACAGCAACAGCTACATTTCTTCCATCTTTGCCATACTTTATCCCAACATTCAACTTGCCAATCAAAATTGGCAAAGACTTTAACTTTAATTTATTCCAATCAAGCTTGCTAATAGCCGATTTTTGATTATAACTTAACCAACGACCAAGTCTTTGCACATTAAAATCAATTTCATCAGGGCCTATTTCCTCTTCAATAGCTCTTTCAGTAAGTTTATATCCCAATGATGGATTTGTTTTATACCAGGCATCTACATCCCTGACATTCGTACTTTTTTCTACAGACCATTCAGCCCATCCATTATGCTTTCTACCACCAGATAAAATAGCTTCCCTATATTTTGTAAATACAGTACCACTTGATACCAAAGTTGGTGGAGTTCCACACATTATAGTCATAGGATTATCAGAATCTGTAACCGTATATTTAAGAGCTGATTCTTGATCATCAGTATATTCTTGAGCCTCATCAATAACAAGAAGATCAAACCCTTCGCCAAGACCACCAGTTGATGTTCTAGTCCTAAATTGAATAACACCGCCTGTAGATAATAACTCTATTTTTTCCTGACCCTTAGCCTTAATCGAATTAAAATCTTCCCTATCAACAAGCCCCATATCTTCTAGGTACTTTTTTAGCTTTTCAAAAGAGGAATGAGAAGTAGAAATCCTGTGAGCTGTATGAAGAATATTAATCCCCTTATGAAGTCCCCAAAGTTCAGCTATATAACATATTTCAGTCTTACCATTACGTCTGGGGACAGCATAACCAAATTTAGAATGCGTCCATAAACCATCATCATTAACAGCAAAAAGATGCTTTACTAAATTTTTTTGCCAAGGATAAGCCTCTCTTCCAGTAGACTTATACAATTTAAGAGCTTCATCTCCCAAGGACTTTTTGTAAGGTAAGATTACAGACTGACAAGGATCTTGATTTCCATATCTTTTCAAAACCTCCCCCTTAAACTAAAAATAGCAGTTTAACGACATACTTAGGTCAAAATTTCCACTAAAAAAGCACCTCTAAAATCTTACACCTGTAAGTTTAGTTGTGCTTTATTTTTCTTTATTCATTTTCTTTCTATATTCTTCAATTTTTTTTGATCTTCTTTCAATTTCCTTTTTATCTTCTTCCGTTAATTTTCCATATGATGTTTGAGAATTACATCTATCTTGGAAATTTTTTATTACTTCTTCATCCGTTATTTCACTTTTTTGTTTTAATTTCATTTTTCACCTCAAATATGTTTATATCATTATCATTTAAAACTTTAACTAATTTTATTCCCCTATTCAATAGAAACTCTCTTTGCTTCTTATAGCTTCCTACAGCTAAGGGTTCTATATACGCACCATTGCTATCTTTAGGAACGATAATTGCGACATTTGGTTTACCTCCAAATGCTCCCTTTTTTGTAACTGATGTACTCAAGAACTTTTTGACATCATCGTTTAGTCTATTAATATCTTCTTCTGTTCTATAAACAATTATATCGTGTTTTAGCTGATTTTTCAATAAACCATCCTCTATATTAACTGCATTTGTTAAGATGATTTCTTCTTCTTTTTCATTAGATGGTATATATCTGTTATCTAGATACCCATTAATTTTTTCAAATAATCTTAATCCATCTTCATCTTTCCCATTATAAGTGTATTTCCTAATAGCCTTTACTTCATCCTCACTTAAAGTTTGAATCCATTTCTTAGCATCTTTTCTTAATGTATTAACAACTTTATTATCTGGCAATGGATTATAACCTAACTCCATAGCTTTTGACCTAGCTATATTGCTTAATTTATTGTCTACAATCTTATTTGCTAAGTCTATCCTGTCACGCTTTTCATCTAATGCCTTATGTTTTGCAGCTGAATGTACTATTCGCTTGTTTTTTCCATTTTTAGGATCATATATTACTAAACAATCACAATGTCTGTGTCTTCTAAAAACTTCATTACCAGTATTTTTTACATCTTCATAATTATATATACCCGCTAATTTATCACACCAATCACAACATTTACCATTGGTATATCTTTCTATCTTAGGACTTAAACCAGCTTTTGAATGTAAATCAGCATTTTTTCTAATAGTTTCATCTACAACAGCTTGACTAAAATTTATTATTGGTTCATTTAATAACCATTTACCATCTTCGTAAGAATCATATCTTGTAATTTTATCTACAAGCCTATCAATCCTATCTTGGTTTAGATCTGCTTTTTGTGATTGTATAGATATATTAGCTTGTTTATTTAATATATTTTGAACTTCTTTTGAATATTCAGAAACTAGATAGTGATTTCTTACCATATTGGGTTCTATTAATCTTTTTGCTATATTATAATACATCTTCCCATCTGGTAAATCTTTGGTTTTGATTTTATCCTGGAAAGTATCAGCAAGAATATTTCCCACTTCAACTGCAAATTCATTAGCATCCTTGTAAGAAGCTTTCTTATTTTTTAAGACCTTTAATTTGTCCTTAATTATTTTTGATTCTTTAGCTTTAAATTTGAAAGTTTTGTCAATTTTATCAAATAATTCAGGAACAAGGTCTTTAACTTCTTCATTCTTCATTATTAACCTCTATCACTGGTGGTTCTTTGCTTGCATCAAAACCAGTAAGGTCTGATAAATTATCTTTTCCAAAAAATCCTGGTATGGCTTGATTAATTTTAATTGATGCATCTCCAATTCCTGAAAGTGTGGTTACATCTGGTTCAAATACCGGATACCAGCTAGGCTTTATTTCATAAAATTGATTTCTTAAATAAGGATATTCATCTTCTAAGCATCTTGCCACATAACCAACATTTAAAAATCCAGAGCCAAAACATCTTTGAGCTTTTCTTGCAGTAATTCTTAAAGTTTCATGACTTGCCTTTATTGCTTCTGCTGAACTAGGATTGTCAGTTATAAATCCCAAATCATCTAATGTTAGTCCAGTTTCTCCAGCAAATCCTGATGCTAAAGTTCTCAACTGTTCAGTAAATGGACTCATTGATGGTTGAGAAAATTGTCCAAGCTTTGGCACTCCTCCTTCTTCATCTTTTTCAAATTGTAAAAAACTAGTAATTGTAGCTTTCCATTTTTCCATAGGTTGTGCATCTTGACTTAACCCAACCACATATTTTTGTGGAAATGAATAAAATTCTGCAGTTATATCTGCCCTTTCCAAAGTTCTTTTAGCGTGTTTTTGAAAATATATGGCAGGTCTTGTTATCCTACTTCTACCAAAAGGTCTAACAGCATCTGGTCTATAAATAACTGGAACTAAATTCACACAATTAGATTTATGCTTATATATTTTTCTTTTATCGCCATCAATATAAATTTCAGTTTTACCAGGAGTAAAATAAGCTTCTACTCTGGGTTTATTATTAATATCCCTATCAAGGACAGCGTATCCCTCAGTTAAAAGTCCGCTTATAGGGTCAATTTTTCCTGTAGCGTTGTAACCTTCTATTATCTGCAATCTAGCCTTGCCTTGTTCATCTTTTGTTATATATACAAAACAACAAGAAGATATTAATGCAGAAAGAATTGCAGAATCAAAAAATATATCTGGATTGTTGTAATTAAAAATTTTTTGAATATCAAAAATATCATTATCAAATCCTTTAAAAACAAGTCTATCTGCTAATACATCCACAGCTTTAGGGCACCAACCAATAACAGCTCTATACATTTGCTTAATCTCAGCAGGAATAACAACACTTGGATCATAGTCATCTTTTTTACAATCATATAGTTGATATTTAACATCAACTCTTCTCTTATGTTTATTTAATTTTTCTCTTAATTGCTCAATCATTAAATATATTTTCCTTTCCTCTCCAAAAAAAGACCCCCTCGCAAGAAAAAATGTACAGTGACGGCTGAACTCCGACCGACTGGCTAGGGAGGGGGGTATCCCCCTATAAACCTTTAAATTTTTTTGGTTTATATTTTGTCCAATCAGTCGACCATGGAAGATTCCTATTTCCTATCACTTCAGGCTCCATGTTTACTTTATTTTTAAATAACTTATCAGACTTCGCTCTATTGCAAGACCAATGAGCAAGCTGCAAGTTATCAATGTCAGATGGATGTCCACCCTTTGATACTGGGATAATATGATCAATACAAGGAGCCAAAGGATTAGGCGCCTTAAGACTTAAGTCTACAGGCTTACCACATATACCACATACATTCTGTGTCTTAAGTATTATCTTCTTGTTCCTTTCAAAGTTTGCCCTATGAGGTCCAGTCCTATCCAATCTTTCCTTGGTCATACTATAATCCTTTCTCTATGTAAAATAAAAACTACCAACACAAATGTGGTGGTAGCTTTCAAAAATAATTTATAAACTAGGAGACTCTAATGAGAATGTATGTTACTAGAAAGTAAACAATAATAAATAATCATGGAGGATTTTCTCGCTTACTTTCACACTACCATTATACACCCTAATTCCGTATAAAGTGTCTACTAATAGTCCAATTCTTAGATATTTTTATCAAACTACTTTAGTTACTTAATAATTACCAAATAAAGATAAAGCAATATGAACCAAACCATCATTTGCCAGATTATATAAATGGGCTTTCTCATAATGGTATTTATCTTTAAGATTCTGTATCTTGTTATACTTATAAGGCATCCCATAAATCTCCAAGGTAATATCCCTTTGGATTTCACTCATACTTTTAAAAGCATAATCAACCTCTTCAATAATCTTTCTATTTTCTTTTATGTTAGTTTGTAACAAATCAATCTCTGCCAAAACATTTAATAACTTATCATTATCCGAGGTTCCACCATAAGGAGGCTTATTACCATAAGAAACAATAGTCTTACCTTCTTTCAAACTACTTAATTCATCAATCCTCCTTTCAGCTCTATCAATAAAATCTCTAGCATAGAAATATCTCTTTAACTTATCCTTAACTAAATTTGCGTAAATATCTTGCATCATCTCTCCTCTAATTTAATAAACATCTATTTTTTATCTAAAATCCCCTTAAAAGAAATCCCCGTTTCACTCTCCAAAGTATCAGCAATTTCTTTAAGACTTACACTATCATCATCAAGACAGTCCATAGTAAACTTAAAATAATCAATAAAGTTTTCAAGTCTTTTTGTTCCATAGCCTTCCTTATCACGAAGAAATAACATAGGAATTAAAATTAACTTCTGTAAAGCAATATCCAATCCCAAATTTTTACCTTCTAGAAATTCAGTAGCCCTTATAATATCTACATCCTTTTTAGTATAAATGTTCTTCCTAATTCTCATAACTACCTACCAGAAGACCCAAAACCCTTAACACCTCTATTCGTATTACAATCAATCTCCAAAACTTTCTCCAAATCAACCATACTTTCTTTCCTAAAAACAAGTTGGCCAATCCTATCACCTTTCTTAATCTCATAATCATTACCAGTTAAATTAGTAATAGAAGCCTTAATCTCTCCCCTATAAGAAGTATCAATAAGACCCAGATTGCAAATAAGACCCTTACTAGAATTACCAGACCTTGGCCTTAAATCAGCATAAAAACCATCATCTAATTCCAAAAAAACACCGGTAGAAATAGTAACAGTTTCCATAGGCTCTAACCACTTGTCCTCAATAGCTCTAATATCATAACCAATATCTCCAACATTTTTATCCAATACATAAGGTGCCTTATACCTAATCATTAAAAACCTCCTCAAAATTATCATCAATTTTCATTTCAACTTCACAAATAAAATCTTCAATATCCCTATCCGAAAAATCAAACTTATTTTTCAAAACATAAATAACAATCTCCAAAAATAAAGAACAATCATTAATATTTAAAAACTTACTCATACTTATAATCCAAAAATCTAACCCCCTGCCTAAGAATAACCTCATATCGGGATAGATCATCAGCCTTAACATACTTTCTACCAAATATTTCTTTCATATTTGCCCAAATATTCCAAGGGATAAAGAAATACCTGTCCTTAATTCCAATACAAACACCAGCAAGACCACCTAGCTTACTTTTAATCTCCAATACCTCAGCTTGCTTAGAAGAAACCACACTTTGTTTCATCCTGTCACTTGTAGTGTACTTTGCCTCAAAGCAAATAGACCTACCACCATCAAGGGTCCCCTCAAAGTCCGGATTAGCATTCTTAGTAAACTGCCCTTCAAATCGACCAGCCTTTTTAAGCCTAATAACCCTAAAAGGCTCATCAATCTTAGAAATATCAGCCTTGCCCTCGTCCCTATAATACTTACAAGCCAAATCAATCAATTTCTCAAAATTTTTACCAAAACCATTGGCCTGTAAAGACTTAAAACTTTGGAGATTAGTCATCACTCCAACCTCTCTCACAAATCAATTCCCAAACATCAATACTAAGATCTTCTAAATCATTATAAATTTTCTCAATTTTCTGATCTAAATCATAATCTCCATATTCGCCTATATCCTCAACTTCTTTAATAGCATTTTCAAAAACACCAAACATATCAAATAACTTTTCTTTATCAGTTTTCATTCTTAAACCTCTATAATTTCAAAATCTTTCAAATCAGTATTATATTTTTCTTTGATTTCTTCAATCTCTTTAATGGTAAATTGTGAACCACTATTCTTTTTAAAGTTTATAACTCCTAAGCTCATTTCATTCTCATTGTCAGACATTCTTTGTAAATACAAATAAAATTCTGTATCAAAAATCCATTTATGTCTCAAATAAAATTTATTTTCTTCTTCTCTTTCATCAGGTGGTGTACTTGCATATTTAGAAATAATATCAAAAAGTTGTTTTTTAATCTCATGAGAAAGCTCATCCCACGCATCAAAATCTGTACATATTTGAAACATTATTAATTTGTTTATTTAAGCTATATATTCACCGTCAATATCTTTAATGTAGTAATATTCTTTACCATTCTCAACTTCAAACTCTAATCCCTCAACTCTTTTAATAAATTCCTTAGTTTTCATTCTTCCACCTCCACAAACATTAGATATTTAATTTCAGATGTTGATATACAAGCAACAGTTTCATAGTCATCTTCTTCGTGAAAAATCTCCAAATAACAAAATCCGTTATCTTCAAATCTAAAAGTATCTGCATCAAATAAACATTTCATTTCATCTTTAAATACAACTTTAACCATTGTTTTCATTCTTCCACCTCCACAACTTCAACCTTATAGCCTCTACTATTTAAACCTTTCCTTTGATTTCTCATCTTAGAATAAATAGCCATCTTATTCTTGCCACTGTCTTTTGCTAATTCCTCAATACTATTACCAACAGCAATAGGCCATTCCAATTCATCAGCCGTAACCATAAAATATAATTTTTCCATAACTCACCTAAAAAGGAATATTATCATCCTCAATCTCCACAAAGTCATCATCAAAATAATCATCAATATTGGTTATATTGTTATAAGCCTTATCCTTATTATCTCCACCAGACTTTGTATCCAAAAACCTAACCCTATCTGCTATTACATCAGTCGTATAAACCATCTTTCCATCCTTGTCCTTGTATGAACCAGTTTGAATTTTTCCAACAATAGCAACCAAAGAACCCTTTTGGAGATACTTTGAACAAACCTCTCCCATTTTGTTCCATACAACAACCCTCGGAAAATCAGCAGTAGGATAATTATTTGCCTTGGCTTCCTCTCTTTTTTCCTTGCTCATTTCTCTATCAACTGCAAGCACAAAAGAACAACAAGCTTTACTAGATTTTGTATACCTAAGTTCAGGATCTCTTAGAAGTCTACCTACTAGAGTT
>JAQYMQ010000020.1 GCA_028872475.1 Eubacteriales bacterium
TTTTCATCATTTAATCTTTTCCATCTATGTTATGTAGCAAACAAGAAACTATACATTGCATCCTTGCTTGGATATACATTTAACCACAAATATTACCCTTTGTCTATACCTATTTTTATCTATAGCTAAAATAAATATTAACTCTTTAATTATAAGTATATTTCACTCAGCCCACACCACAACTATCAACCACACATTTACACAAAAAAAACTCATAGCAACGTTAGTTACCACGAGCCTATAGCAATACAATCTTATAAATATTGTAATTATTTACTAGTTATCATCATCGCATAGCGACTACTTATCTATTACTGGCGAAAAGAAATGCTCTCCGTCTTTGGATATACGCAATGTTCCTCTTTCAATCTTATCTTTATATAATGAATAAACAACCTCTTTCATTTGTCCACCCTTTATTGATTTCATTACATCATTATAATCACCTTTTACAAGGAGCTGATCATAAATATAGCATCGAAGCTCTTCATCTCTCACTTCAACACTTTTAAAGAACAAATCCGCTTTTTTGCATTCATTAATTACCGATATAGCTTTATCTAAACTTCCTTCATCTTTTACACTGATAACTTTGCCTAATTCTATATCCTTAATCACAACACCCTTTATTAGTGTTATTTTTTCTCTAGCTTCTTTCAGTTCTAAAACTATTTTCTTATCATCTAGTGTAATATATCTCGTTCCATAGCCGACTAGGAAAGCCGGTTTTCTCTCTTTTACATTTATTATCAATTCATTCGGAAGACTTCTATCAATATCTACTTCTTCAATAAATGGGTTTTTTAACACCCTATCTTCTATATCCCCTTTCTTGCAAAAGAAAATATTAGTATTTTTTTTAATATCTGCTAATTTCAAAACTTCTTCACTTTTAACAAGCGTATTGCCAGTTACACTGGTTTTAACTACATTAAAAAACGACAATTTCATAACAAAAAATATTACTATCAAGAACAATATAAACAAGAAGGCTCTCAAAAAAAAGTTTTTCTTTCTTCTTTTCTTCATCCCCTTATTCCTACGGTAACGTTCTACCGTTTTTTTACTAGTGTCATCATCTGATTCGTCAATTTCTTCAAACTGTCTATCTTCTTCATTCAAATCATCTGATGCAGCAAAAATATTATCATTCACACCATGCCTTTTAACTTCTGAATCATTTTCTAAATCAGTGTCAATAGCATCTAAATTATGATATCTCTCATCTATTATATTTTTACTTAAATCGTTCCTGTTCATAAAATCCTTTATTACATCAACTTTTATCTTCTAATTCATTCTTTATATGTGAATAAATTATTTCTGTAGCATCCACAGGGGCAACACTCCATGCGGCATCGCTCATTTTTTTAAGAGTAACATTGTCCAACACAAGCCTTTGTATTTCATCAACTAACCTTTTACCATTTAGCTCTGGTTCAGGAATCAGTATCGCTGCCCCCTTGTCCGATAACACCTTTGCATTAAATGTCTGATGATCACCAGTTGCTATTGCAAGAGGAATCAAAATTGAAGGAGTACGACATACCGCTATCTCAGATACAGCAAGTGCGCCACTTCTGGAAACAACTAAATCCGCTGCCGACAGATAATCCTCCATATCAACAATATATTCCTTAATTTCTACATTGTCTTTCAAAATTATTTCTCTACTATGAAATTCTTCTAAAACATGTGAATAATATCTCTTTCCTGTAACAAAAATTATCCTTACATCATAATTGCCATTATACTTATCAACAACATCAAACATAGATTCATTTATGATAGCAGATCCCTGACTACCACCAAACGATAATATAACAAATTTTTCTTTAATTTTTAGTTTATCTCTAGATGCACATTTTTCTGCCTTAAAAAAGCTATCTCTCACCGGATTACCAGAAACAATATGTTTTTCTGGTAGTTTAAACTTATCTCCAGATTCTGCAAAGCCTAAAAATAAAGTCGAAACAAATTTTTCCAACATTTTGTTCGAAATTCCTGGATATGCATTTTGCTCTTGTATAAAGGTCTTTACACCCATCTTCGCTCCAGCGCTAACAACAGGCGCTGATACGTAACCACCAGTTCCGATTATCGCATCTGGCTTGAATTCATTAATTATAGATTTAACCGCTTTCTGCGCCCTAATATACTTCTGCACAACCGTCACATTCTTAAGCAGTCTCTTTCTCTGAAGACCAACAATATCAATAAATTTAATTTTGTAACCAGCAGCCGGAACTAGACTTTTCTCTAAACCATTTTTCGTTCCTATAAATAATATTTCTGAATTAGGTTCACGCTCTACTATTTTATCTGCGATAGCAATTGCTGGATAAATATGTCCACCTGTTCCACCACCAACAACAATAACCTTCATTTAGAATTGTCTCCTTCCTTGCTCCACAAGCTCTCTGTTGTTAATCATCCTTTTTTTATCACTTAAATATGTCTGCCTTGATATATTCAACATTATTCCAGCCCCTCCACAGAAGAATATTATCGACGTACCACCATAACTAATAAATGGTAAGCCTACGCCTGTAGCTGGCATTGAAGATGTTACAATCGCTATATTAGCAATAACCTGAAAACCTATCAAAATGATTATCCCTGACGCTATCAGCGTGCCTAACTTATCCGGCGCTTCCAATGCTATCTTAAATCCACGGTATATTAAATACGAAAACATCATTATAAGCACAACTAATCCTATAAATCCAAGCTCTTCTCCAATAATAGCCATTATGAAATCTGTATGCGGTTCTGGCAAATATAAATTCTTTTGAACACTATTTCCTGGACCTCTACCAAATAGCCCGCCTGAACCTAACGCCAAAAGGGATTGCACAACCTGAAAAGATTCACCACTTGGATCATGAAACGGATCTAAAAACGAGGCAACTCTGCTCAGTCTGTACGACGCCGACAAAGCTAAGTATACTGCACCAGCGATGCCTATAGAACCAAGCCCTATAAACCACTTCATCTCCAGCCCCGCAATAAAGAACATGCCTGCGACGGTGAAAGCAATTGTCATAACAGTAGACATATTCGGTTGCATCATGATAAATGCTAAATATACGCCTACACACATAACAACCTTGGCAATAACTTCAAAATCGCTCACTCTTCTCGCCTTAGAGATAATTACAGCAACAACTATAATTGTAATAAACTTTATCATCTCAGCTGGTTGAAATGTAAAACCTCCTACTCCAAGCCACCTTTTAGCTCCGTGAGCAGCTACACCAAGCGGAGTATACTTTACCATCGCCAGAAGTAAAACACCCATTAAATACAAGGGCTTATACATCGAAGTAAGTTTATGATAATCAATTCTTGCAAATATAATCATTCCTACAACAGCTATCACAGAATATGGAATCATCCTAAATAAATAAAAACTTATACTTCCATTCCTAGCCATTGCCCAATAATACGAAGCACTGAAAATCATTGCAACGCCAAACATAACCAAAAAAATTACCACAAAAAAGAATCTCTTATCTATTCCATCAGGAATAATGTGTCCTCTCGACTTCTTTATCCTTGATTCATTTTTTGTTTTCTCTTTGACCTTCGCCTTCTTATTTACTTTTGATTTTTTATTTGCTTTACGCATTTCTTAAAATCTTTTCCTCTATCTTCAAAGCTCTTATACATATCCCAGCTAGCACATGCAGGAGACAGTAATACTGTATACCCTGCTTTAGCTAACGCATACGCTTTTCTCACACTATGTGCCATATCTTTTTCTAAATAATTTTCATAAAAACCAAGACTCTCTGCTTCAGCCTTTATTTTTTCTGCCGTAGCACCAAAAAGAACCATAGCCTTTACTTTATCACCAAAAGCTTCTATCAATTCTTTATAATCTGATTTCTTGTCATACCCACCAGCTATAAGTATTGTCGGAAACACCATAGCTTCTACAGCCTTAACACTCGCATCTTTATTTGTACCTTTGGAGTCATTGACAAAGCGTATTCCTTCAATCGTATCCACGTATTCCAATCTATGTTCAACTCCAGCAAAGGCAATAAGTGTTTTCCTTATTACATCCACATCAATACCAGCACAATATGTAACCGCAACTGCTGATAACGCATTTTCTATATTATGGCTTCCTGGAATTTGTAACTGACTGATATCACAAACCTCTATCTCCTTACCATCAAGCTTTATTGTAATCTTATTTCCAACGAGACAAACACCTTCCTCTAGGTCGTCAACCCTACTAAAAAATATTACTTTTGCCAAACATTTATCCTTTAATTTCCTAGTTTCCTCGTCATCCCAATTTAAGACTGCGTAATCTTCCTTGTTTTGATTAATAAAGATACTTGCCTTTGCATCGGCATAATTCTCAAATGTCTTATGTCTGTCTAAATGATCAGGTGTTATATTTAAAATAGCAGATACTTTCGGTGAAAATTCCTCTATCGTCTCTAATTGAAAACTACTTACCTCTGCAACAAAACACGTTTCACTTGTAGATGTTGTAGCTTCTTTTATCGCAGGATTGCCGATATTCCCTACCACTCTCGTATCTCTATTTGCATTCTTAAAAATTTCGCCAACCAGAGTCGTCGTTGTTGTCTTGCCATTTGTCCCTGTGATAGCATAATATTCACCTTGCCCTACTTGGTAAGCTAATTCCAATTCGCCAATTATATTGACATTAGCATCTTTAGCCGTTGTCATAATTTTTGCATCCAGAGACACCCCAGGACTCACTACAGCAACATCATAACTTTCCATACTAGCAGGCATTTCTGCAAAATATATACCAACACCTTTATCGTTCAAAAATGCCTTATCTATTTCTGTCAAGCTATCAAATTGTCTGTCATCATAAATATCAACAAATACGTCATTTTGTACAAAAAACTCTATAACAGCTCGTCCAGATCTACCAAAGCCTACGACTAATACTTTACCATATTTATTTTTTATCAAAGATTCTTGCATAGTCCTTTACTTCTCCTTATTTATGCTAAAAATAAAACAAATACGCCCACAGCTAAGGTAATAGCTCCAAACATACACACAACTTTAGACTCACTCATTCCGCCCAATTCAAAGTGATGATGTATAGGCGTCATTCTAAAAAGTCTCTTTCCTTTTGTAATCTTAAAATAACTCACCTGAATGATAACAGAAACTGTTTCGCACACAAAAATTATTCCTACTAGTGGCAATAGCAATTCCATATTTACTGTAAAGGCCGCAACTGTTATTCCACCACCAATCGCTAGCGATCCAGTATCTCCCATAAATATCTTTGCAGGCTTTTTGTTAAAACATAAAAAGCCAATACATGCACCTACAAGAGCGATAAAGAAAAGCTCTGTCCCTATCGCACCAATCCCTCTAATGAAGGTCAACATACATAAAGAGAAAATTAAAGTTACACTTGATGCCAAACCATCTAATCCATCGGTTAAATTAACCCCATTAGTCATAGCTAAAATTGTAAATACAACAAACGGAATGTATAAAATACCCAAATCAAGATTAATCTTTATAAATGGTATGTACATAGCTGTCGATACACCTCTAAAGCAAGCAAAGTATACAGCAAAACCTAAAGCAAAAATCAATTGTAAAAATAATTTCTGTTTTGGCGTAAGTCCCTCATTCTTACCTCTAGCAATATTGAGGTAGTCATCAATAGCTCCAATTAGCCCAAATAACACAAAAGCAGCGGAACATACAATAGCACTCTCAATATCCATTCCGCTAATGCCACCTATTATTGTCGCTACTACAGTTCCTGCAATAATAGCTATACCACCCATAGATGGCGTACCACTTTTTGATAAATGCGACTGAGGTCCCTCAGTTCTAATATTTTGCCCAAAACTTTTCCTTTTAAGTACCGGAATAAGCTTCTTTGTAACTAGAAATGTTATCAAAAAAGACAATAGCCCTGTCATAAATATATTTATTAATTCTCTATCCATTCTTCTCGCTCTTCTTCTTAATCGCATCTACAACATGTTCTAATTTCATGCCTCTTGACGCCTTAACAAAAATAACATCTTTTTCTCTTATCAATTTGTCCAAATTATCTATTAGTTCTTCTTTTGCATTAAAGTGCAAATCAGATTTCATTGCCTTTGATATCTCTCCCACAGAAATGACATAATCAGCTTTTCTCTTTGCGTACTCGCAAACATCTGCATGAAACATCTCACTTTCTGACCCTAACTCATACATATCTCCTAAAATCGCAACTTTTCGCTTATCTCTAAATTCCGCCAACACATCAAGCCCCGCCTTCATGGATTGTGGGCTGGCATTATACGTATCATCAATTACAGTATACTTTGGCGTGTTAATAATGCTCAAACGCTTTCCAGTAATCGTTAGTCGCTGCAACACCTTATCAACTTTCTGATTATCTATATTAATAACATCGGCCATAGCAATTGCCAATGTCGCATTTTGTACATTATGCTTACCATTTAAAGAAATATTAAATTCGCGAGTTTCACAACCTCGCACAACTTCAAACGATGAACCACTAGCACCACACGACATATAATTCTTTATCTGATAATCGCAATCTTCGTCAAAACCAACTTCTATAATCTCAAAATGTTCAGATTTAAATAGTTCTCTGTTTTCACTAATATAAGCTTTTATCTTCTGCTTATTCAGGTAATCATCTTTAAAAATAATTAATAATCCATCATCTGATAGATTTTTTGCAATTTCCATCTTAGCAATAAATATATTTTCTCTACTACCAAGTCTTTCAATATGCGAAGTTCCAACATTAGTAATTATAGATATATCTGGATTAACTATGTCCGTCATACATGCTATTTCACCAAGCTTATCCATTCCCATCTCTAAAATCGCAATTTCAATATTTTTTGCAAAGCCAAGGATGGTCAAAGGTACCCCTACAACTGAATTAAAATTAGAAATATTACTTTCTGTATTATACATACTAGCACAAACCTGCGCCACAATATCCCTCGTTGTCGTCTTACCTACACTGCCTGTAATAGCTATTTTTTTTGCATCAAGTTGCGAAAGATAGAATTTAGCCAATGTCTGCAATGCAACTGTAGTAGATTTCACTAATATAATAGATATATCACTAATATCATCCGAAGATAAATTACTTATTTTTTGTTCATTATCAATAATAAGCAGTTTACATCCTTTTCTAATAGCAACATCTAAATAGTCATGTCCATCAAATGCATCTCCATTAATGGCAAAAAATGCACTTCCATAAACAGCAACACGAGTATCTTGGCAAAACTCACTTATTTCACCAGCAAAATTATCGACCAATATTTCGCCTTTTATTACACCTTTAATTGAATTAACACTAATTTTATACATTATTTACACCATCTATTGTCTATAAATATATACGACGGAATTCTTCTTAGCCTTCGAGCCCGACGAAGGATATTGATCTTTCACAGTAAACTCCTCTTTATTTTTCTGCTCAGGAGTAACCTTGACATTGAATCCAGCATCCTTCAATTTCTTTTCCGCTTCACTAAACTTCATTCCCACAACGCTTGGCACAGACACCATATCCTTTGTAGATTCTGAATCCTCCTTTTTCACAGCTGATTTATTTGGCTTAATATCATGGTAATCCATAATTTTCTTGATCAGCTCACTAGCCGGCTTTCCTGCAATCGCTGGACTATCAAGATATCCACTTACGTCAACCATATATAAAATTGCAATCTCTGGATTATTCATAGGAGCCATACCTAAAAACGAAATGATATGCCTTCCAGACTCATATCCTGCTCCATCCTTTTTAGCAATCTGAGCCGTACCAGTCTTACCTCCTATGCGGTATCCATCTATAAATACATTCTTTCTATACGCCTGTTCAACATTGTTTTCCATTATTGCACAAACTTCATCTGCAGTTTTCTTTGACACCGATTGTCTAACATATTCTGTCTCAAAATCTACTGTTGTTCCATCAGAGTTGTTTATTTTTTTTACAAGATGAGGTTTTGTTGTCTTTCCATCATTACCAAATGCAGAAACTGCAGTAATCATCTGAATCGGAGTAACAGCACTTGTTTGTCCAAATGCCATGATTTCCACATCCAATTGACTAGCCTTTTCTTTTGGTATGATTATTGGTCTAGATTCTCCTGGAAAATCTACACCTGTAGTTCCTGTCAAACCAAATAAATCTAAATAACTATAAAATTTATCTTTACCAATACGTCTACCAAGTTCCATAAATACTGGGTTACACGAATTTGCAACACCCTGATATAACGTCTGTGTGCCGTGTGATTTAGGATAAACGCTACATTTTACTTGATATCCAGCAATTTCATGATATCCCTTACAATAAAATGTATCTTCTTTCTTTGCAACGCCTTCTTCTATAGAAGATGCTACAGTAAGTAGCTTCATCGTTGAGCCAGGTTCATAAACGTCACTCATTATTGGATTACGCCACAACTCATTATAATATTTCCCTTGTTCTTCAACAGAAAGTTTATTAAATTCACTTTTTTCTATACCAACAAGCTTTCTCTTGTCGTTACCATCAAACGAAGGATATGTAGCAATAGCAAGTATTTCTCCAGTCTTTGGGTTTGTAACTATACAACTCGCACTTCTCGCATTATACTTTTCAACCGATTTCTTTAAAGTATCTTCAACATGCATTTGAATAGTTCTATCTATCGTTAATACCACATCAGAACCATCTACAGGTTGAAAATATTCTTCTGTTCCTGAAGCAAGGGCATTCCCCTTTACATCAGTATTTTTAACCCATTTGCCATTAACACCACGCAAAAAGTCGTCATATTTTGCTTCTATACCTAAAACACCTACATTGTCATCATTAACGCCACCAAGCGTTTTTGACATCATACTTCCCATAGGATAGTTTCTTTGAACTTCTTCTCTCAACAAGACACCAGGTAACTCTAAATCCCAAATTTTTTCCGCCTTTTCTCTCGTAACATTCTTAGCTAGCTTAATACTCGTTGACTTTGATGTAGTAGCATTTTCAATCATCTCATTTTTATCTTGACCCAAAATCTCAGCTATAGAAGACGCACTTTTCTTAATTTTCTTTTCTTTTTCTTTCTTGTCATCTTCCTTTATATCTCTTGGAGTAATCCAAACAGAGTAAGTTTGAATATTAACGGCGAGTTCCAATCCATTTCTATCTAAAATCTTTCCTCTTTGCGCTTTTATTAAATCATTTTTCTTCTGCTGATTAATCGCTAAAGATTTGTATTCGTCACCTTTTACAAACTGGATATAAGCTATTCTAAGGCACAACAACAAAACAATAAAGCCAAAAAGAAAGAACCCTATTTTTATCCTTTTTCTTATAATTGTCGCATTCTTGTTTATCATTCTCTATCCCGTCATAAAAATCGCCAAGCAACAAGATATTCACTATCATGCTACCTGGCTGCATCGTGTTATTATTTAAATAAAGCTTATTTATTTTTATATTTATTTAAAAGCAGAAGCTCTAAGTGTATCCGCAAATCCTTTAACATTTTTAGCTTCATTTTTCATATATACGTATTGCGCACCTTCCATATTAACCATGCCTAACTTAGTTTCTGCTGCAATTTTTATGTTTTCTAAATTGAGTTTACCGTTTAAAGTAGACTTTGTCGCTTGTATTTCACTCGCCAACTCAATGTTCTTATCATTCAACTGAGAATTGCTATAACTCATCTTAGTAGATATTGCTGCAACCGTTATTACTGCAAAAAATAATGTTATAGCAAAAACTAAACTCATATTTCGCAGATGCTTAAGTCCACTTCTTTGCGAAACTTGAATTTTTATATTTTTATTCTGACGTATATTTTTTTTATCCACATATACACTTTTATACGCTATATTACTATATGCCATTCGCAACACCTTTACTTACAACTTCTCAATAACTCTTAACTTTGCACTTCGTGCTCTTGGATTTATTTCTAACTCTTCTTTACTAGCAATTATCGGTTTTCTAGTTATCTTCCTCACATCTGGCTTCAAGCCACATACACATATAGGAATTTCACTCGGACACACACAAGGATTTTCTCTTCTAGCAAAAACTCGTTTAACTATACCATCTTCTAAACTGTGAAATGTTATAATTGCCAACCTACCGCCTGGCAACAGACAATCACAAAAATCCTCTACAGCTCTCTCTAGCTTACCAATCTCATCGTTAACTTCAATCCTTATCGCTTGGAATGTTCTCTTTGCTGGATGAGGACCATCTCTTCTCGCACTCATAGGAATTGCAGCTTTTATGATTTCAACAAGTTCTCCTGTACGAGTTATTCTGTTGTTCACTCTATTATTAACAATGAATTTTGCAATCCTAGATGCCCACCTTTCATCAGAATATTTTTTTATAATTCTTGCAAGCTCTAATTCAGAATAATTATTCACCACATCTTCAGCAGTAAATGAATCTTCTCTATTCATTCTCATATCTAAAGGTGCATCATGCATATAAGAAAAACCTCTGTCAGTGTTATCTAACTGAAATGAAGAAACACCCAAGTCTAATATTGCTCCGTCAATACCCATAATATTTTGATCAGCAAGAATTGTTTTTATTTGAGAATAATTAGAATGAACAAAAATCTTTTTGCATGCATATTTGCTCAACCTGCTTGATGAAGCATCCAACGCATCTGTGTCTCTATCAATACCAATCAATGTACCCTTATCATCTAGTTGTCTTGCAATATGCATTGAATGCCCAGCACCACCTAAAGTACCATCAACATATATCCCGGATTTTTTAATCTGCAACGATTCAATAGTTTCATCGAGTAAAACTGATACATGATTAAATTCCATATTCAAGCATTCCTTTTGCAAGCTGTTCGCCTTGCATTAATGAATCATCTTCAAAATTCTTATACTCTTCTCTAGACCAAATTTCGATTTTATCCATATAACCAACAGTCGTTAATTCCTTAGATATACCTGCAATCTTTCTAAGCTTTGCTGGTATAGTTAATCTCCCTTGTCGATCAACCTCACATTCCTCAGCATTGGCAACGAAACTTCTAGAAAACTTTCTTGCCCGCTCATCCGAAATTGGCAATGCAGATAACTTAATAGCAAAGCGTTCCCACTCGCTATAAGGATAGAGATATAGACATTTATCAATACCAACAGTAAGTACCACCTTATAACCCAATTCTTCCCTGAATTTTGCTGGAATGATTACTCTGTTTTTTGCATCTATGGAATTGTCATAAGTACCAATAAACAATATTCTATCCCCATTTAATTACAATTATCCCATCATCTAATTATGTTCATCTTACTCCACTTTACTCCACTTTTCAACACAATTACTCCATATAATTCCACATATAATCCACAACAACACTTTTTTCTACACATAAAAAAAGTACAAAATATACTTACCGCAATATTTTGTACTTTGCTATATTTATATCACTATATATAGTTTTGTTGTTATTTTTTTTTTACTTGTAGTAAACTAGTTAAAATTCTAAATATTTCTAAAACCTTTACCTATAATTTCACTACTATTTACAACTGTAATAAATGCTTTTTCATCTATTGATTTTATGTAGTTTCTCAGCTTTGCCGCCTGACTTCTAGTAAGCACCGTCACAACTACTTTTATATCCCTACCTGTATAAGCACCATTCGCCTTTTGAATTGTTGCCGATCTATGCAGATCATTTATAACATAATGACATATTTCCTCAGGTCGTGACGATATAACTGTACAAACCTTCCTGATATTTAAACTTTCTATTACAGAATCTACAACTGTACATTTAATCAAAAGACCTAAAATACAATATAAACCCGTTCTAGGACCAAAAATATATCCAGCAACAAGAACAATACTAAGATCACTTATCAGCAACGCCCTGCCAATCTCCAGGCTGGTGTATTTGCGCAAAATCATCGCTACAATATCGGTACCACCTGACGAAGCTCCTAGATTAAAGACAATGGCACTTCCAACTGCTGGAAGGATTACCGCAAAACACATTTCCAGTGGCATATCACTCGTCAAAGGCTCCTTTAAAACCACGACATGTTGAGTAACACTAACGTAAAACGATAAAGCAATTGACGAATAAATCGTCCAGCCCATCGAACGCACTCCCAAAAATATAAATCCTAAAATAATTAGCGCAATATTAATAAACCACATAAAATGCCCAACATTCCACAACGGAAATAAACTCGACAATATGATGGATATTCCAGACGTTCCACCAAATGCAAAATTATTTGGAGCTTTAAATACTGCTATACCTATAGCTGTAATCAGTAGTCCTAAATTAAGCCATATAAAAAACGTTATATTTTTTTTAGATAATATATTCTCAACCATATTCTTAATAATCAGCTAAATCAGAAGGGAATTCAACTTTTAATTTATCATCAACTTTATTAAATTTAATATCTAGTTTCATCTTAAAAGCATCGCCTTGCGCATCACCTGCAATCACTGCATCAAATAAGTACTGTACTGACTTTAGCCTATCAGAATCGTCAAACTCGAACTTAATCTTGCACGCTTTAACTTTCATAGCATCAGTCATACCCGGCCTTGCCGCTTCCATACCAGCCAAAAAATCATCGCCCTCTAAGTCAACCGCAATATATTTGCCTTCATACTTAATGCTCTTAGTATTTTCTTTTGTAATAACATCTCCACTATCTTCTGGCTCTTGAGCACCAAGCATTAATATATTTTTGAAATCATCTGAAAAAGTTTCCTTAGATGTCTGTCCAAGCATTTTTGTATAGATAGTTCCTTCTTTGATATACACTTCCAAAGGCATTTCCATCTCATACGGCTCTTTTATTTTCATACTACCTTTTAGTGCTATCATGGCTTTTGATGTAGCTTCTTTAAATGATAAATCGCTACCCTTTAGGTCAAAATCTATTAAAAAATCAACCTTTTGTCCGGCAGAATTCATAGAGATTTCCCCTGTTATTTTTGCATCTATCTTTGTAATATCACTATTAGCTTTCAAAGCCTTGTTAAGCTTTACAAGCGGATCTTCTTTTTTCCCACATGAAGCCATAGACAACGATACTACACAGATTAATGCCATTATCATAATGCTTTTTATTTTTTTCATAAAATCCTCCCGATAACAATTTATTTCTTTAAAGTTTAGTTAATTATAACATAATACAATAAAAACCATAATATTTTCTTGCATACAAAAAACCGCTAGAATACTCTAACGGTTTGATTTGTAAATTATTAATATCTATGATTGATATCTAAAATTATTCGATAATTTCAGATACAACACCAGATCCAACTGTTCTTCCGCCTTCTCTAATCGCAAATCTTAGACCTTCTTCGATAGCGATGTTAGTGATTAGGCTGATTTCCATAGTGATGTTATCACCAGGCATACACATTTCAACTCCTTCAGGAAGCTGTAAATCACCTGTTACGTCAGTTGTTCTGAAGTAGAACTGAGGTCTGTATCCGTTGAAGAAAGGAGTATGTCTTCCACCTTCTTCCTTCTTTAGAACGTATACTTCGCCCTTGAACTTGCTGTGTGGATTAACTGTTCCAGGAGCAGCTAATACCTGCCCTCTTTTGATTTCTTCTCTCTGAACACCTCTTAGAAGAGCACCGATGTTGTCACCAGTCTGAGCTTCATCTAAAAGTTTTCTGAACATTTCGATACCAGTGATAGTAATCTTTCTCTTTTCATCAGAAAGACCAACTAATTCAACTTCTTCACCAACGTGTAGAACACCTCTTTCTACTCTACCAGTAGCTACAGTACCTCTACCAGTGATTGAGAATACGTCTTCTACAGGCATGATGAATGGCTTGTCGTTATCTCTTTCAGGTTCTGGAATATATGTATCGATTTCTTCAAATAGTTCAACGATCTTATCACCCCATTCGCTGCTTGGATCTTCTAGAGCCTTTAGAGCAGAACCCTTGATGATTGGAGTGTCATCTCCTGGGAATTCATATTCGTTTAGAAGTTCTCTAACTTCCATTTCTACTAATTCTAGTAATTCTTCGTCGTCAACCATATCACACTTGTTTAGGAAAACTACGATGTAAGGAACGCCAACCTGTCTTGATAGAAGGATGTGTTCTCTAGTCTGAGGCATAGGACCATCAGTAGCAGCTACTACTAGGATAGCTCCGTCCATCTGAGCAGCACCAGTGATCATGTTCTTAACATAGTCCGCGTGTCCTGGGCAGTCAACGTGAGCATAGTGTCTGTTTGGAGTTTCATATTCTACGTGAGCTGTAGCAATAGTGATTCCTCTTTCTTTTTCTTCTGGAGCCTTGTCGATCTGGTCGAATGCAACCTTTTCTCCAAGACCGTATCTAGCCTGTAAAGTAGTTGTGATAGCAGCTGTAAGAGTAGTCTTACCGTGGTCAACGTGACCAATTGTACCAATGTTTACATGTGGCTTATTTCTTTCAAATTTCTGCTTTGCCATTTTAATTCCTCCATAATAAATAACACGAAATTATTTTAATCTTTATTATTTAATACATTATAACTTATTTATTGATTTTTTCCAGTAGGCTTTCTGGTAATTTCTCATAATGAGAGAACTGCATTACGTAAGTACCTCTACCCTGAGTTCTTGATCTCAAATCAGTAGCATATCCAAACATTTCAGATAATGGCACAAAACCTCTAACAGCTACTGCACCTGCGTTCATTTCAGAACCTTCGATTCTACCTCTTCTTCCAGAAATATCACCAATGATATCACCCATGTATTCTTCTGGAACAGTAACTTCAACCTTGAATATAGGTTCTAGAATTACTGGAGAAGCCTTTTTCATAGCTTCTTTTAACGCCATAGATCCAGCGATCTTAAACGCCATTTCAGAAGAGTCAACTTCGTGGTAAGAACCATCATATAGTTCTACTCCAAGGTCAACAACCTGATATCCTGCGATAGGACCTGTTTCCATAGCTTCTTTGATACCATCCTCAACCTTTGGAATGTATTCTTTAGGAATAGCACCACCAACGATAGAGTTAACGAATTCAAATCCAGCACCTGGCTCTCTAGGATAAACCTTAATCTTAACGTGACCGTACTGACCTCTACCACCAGACTGTTTAGCATACTTGTTATCAATATCAGCATTTGCAGTAATTGTTTCTTTATAAGAAACCTGAGGTTTACCAACATTAGCTTCTACTTTAAATTCTCTTAATAGTCTGTCTACAATGATTTCAAGGTGTAATTCACCCATACCAGCGATAATAGTCTGACCAGTTTCATCATTTGTATAAGTCTTGAAAGTTGGGTCTTCTTCAGATAGCTTAGATAGAGCTATACCCATCTTTTCTTGACCAGCCTTGGTTTTAGGTTCGATAGCAATTTCGATTACTGGTTCTGGGAATTCCATTGATTCAAGGATGATTTCAGCCTTTTCATCACAAAGAGTATCTCCAGTTGTAGTGTTCTTTAGACCTACAGCCGCTGCGATGTCGCCAGCGTATACCATATCGATTTCTTCTCTCTTATTTGCGTGCATCTGTAAGATACGTCCGATCCTTTCTCTATTACCCTTTGTTGAGTTATAAACGTGAGAACCTGGTTCTAATGTTCCAGAATACACTCTGAAGAATGCTAGTTTTCCAACGAATGGGTCAGCAACAATCTTAAACGCTAATGCTGCGAAAGGACCTTTATCATCAGCAGGTCTTGCTTCAACCTGATCTGTTCCTGGAATAACACCTTCAATTGCAGGAATGTCTAACGGAGATGGCATATATGCTACAACAGCATCTAGCATCCTCTGAACACCCTTATTTTTGTAAGCAGAACCACAAGTCATAGGTATCATCTTACCTGCGATAGTCTGTGTTCTGATTGTCTTAACGATTTCCTTCTCAGGAATTTCTTCGCCTTCTAGGAAAAGCATCATTAGTTCTTCATCTGTTTCTGCAACAGCTTCTAATAATTTTTCTCTCCATTCAGCTGCAAGCTCTTTCATATCTTCAGGAATCTCAACTATTTCAAAGTCTTTTCCTAAATCATCTTTATAGATTTCAGCTTTCATTTTTACAAGGTCAATAATACCGATAAATGTATCTTCCTTGCCTATAGGTAACTGAATAGGAACTGCATTAGCCTTTAATCTATCCTTTACCTGATCCACAACTCTGTAGAAGTTTGCACCTAATATGTCCATCTTATTTACAAAGATCATACGAGGTACGCCGTATTTTTCGGCCTGTCTCCATACAGTTTCTGACTGAGGTTCTACACCACCTTTGGCACAAAGAACAGTAACAGCACCATCTAATACTCTAAGAGATCTTTCAACTTCAACTGTGAAGTCTACGTGTCCCGGTGTATCTATAATGTTGATTCTGTGATTTTTCCACTGTGCTGTAGTCGCAGCAGATGTAATTGTGATACCACGTTCTTGTTCCTGTTCCATCCAGTCCATTGTAGCAGCACCGTCATGAGTTTCCCCAATCTTGTGTGTACGACCTGTATAAAACAAGATTCTTTCTGTTGTTGTAGTCTTACCAGCATCGATGTGAGCCATGATACCGATATTTCTTGTTTTCTCGAGCGTAAACTCTCTACCCATGGTATTCCTCCTTTCTGCTTAACTAAATTACCATCTATAATGTGCAAATGCTTTGTTAGCCTCTGCCATCTTGTGAGTATCTTCCTTCTTCTTAACTGTTGCTCCAGTGTTGTTAGAAGCATCAATAAGTTCTTTAGCTAGCTTTTCGCTCATAGTCTTTTCGCCTCTAGCTCTTGTGTACTTAGTTAACCATCTTAAAGCCAAAGTCTGCCTTCTGTCCGGTCTTACTTCTACTGGAACCTGGTAGTTTGCACCACCAACTCTTCTTGCCTTTACTTCAAGTATTGGCATAATGTTTTGCATTGCTTTTTCAAATACTTCTAAAGCGTCTTGTCCTGTCGTCTCGTTAATACGTTCAAATGCATCGTAAACGATAGCTTGGGCTGTACCCTTCTTGCCATCTAGCATTACACTGTTAATCAGCTTAGCTACTACTACACTAGAGTATACGGGATCTGGAAGAACTTCACGCTTAGGTACGTTTCCTTTTCTTGGCACGTCTCTTCCCTCCTTGCTTTTACGCGTTCGGTACTCGCCTCTGAGCCGTCATATTGTCTCAAGGCGTGGCGCTCGATATATATCAAGTGCTTACAAATTACCGATTGCTATCCTATTTCTTTGGTCTCTTTGCCCCGTACTTTGAACGTGACTGAGCTCTGTTTGCTACACCGGCAGTATCTAAAGTACCTCTTACGATGTGATATCTTACACCCGGTAAGTCCTTTACTCTTCCACCTCTGATAAGTACAACACTGTGTTCTTGTAGGTTGTGACCAATACCAGGGATGTATGCAGTAACTTCAATACCGTTTGTAAGTCTAACTCTGGCAACTTTTCTTAAAGCTGAGTTAGGCTTTTTAGGTGTAACTGTCTTAACCGATGTGCATACGCCTCTTTTCTGTGGTGAATTAGTGTTTGTAGCTACTCTCTTTAGTGAGTTCATACCCTTACCAAGAGCTGGTGCTGTTGACTTTTTCACAGCAGAAGTTCTACCTTGACGTACTAACTGGCTAATTGTAGGCATCCTGTTCTCCTTTCTCCTTCTTAAAAACCTTAAAGTGCAGTATAATTCTGACTGCTACCCCATGATTTAAAAGGCAAATAAAATAATGTCGCGTCAGGACCTTCGACCTAACGCAACATTTAATATATCACTTAAACTCTTGATTTGTCAATATTTTTCGGGAATTTATTTGGAATATTAAATGTCAATAGTAAGTTGTAAAAATTTTTAAACAAATTAAATATAACTTATCAGCAATATATATTTAATGTTTAAACAACTTATTTATAAATTTAAACAAATATCTGCCTCCTTGATATATACTAATATCTTCATAATACTATTATAGCACGATAAATTTTCGGCTGTGTCCAATCTTTCGTTATATTTAATTTTTATATATTTCTTTTAGTATTTCCTCATGTTCTAACACGTAAGCTAAAATAACATTTACATAAGATTGACGTTCTTTTTTCTCTATACTTTTAGGAAATAGCATACCGTCTACAAAATATGAAGGCAATTTAGTTTTCTTTTTCTTGTTTTCAGGTTTATCTCCATATGTCTGCATCATATAATTTCTAATTTCATCATTAGTTAAATCTTCGTCTTTTTCATCAGCTAAAGCTCTTAAATTTTTTGATACATCATCAGTAATTTTATAATCAAATTCTAAGATTGTAGAATAAACGTGTATTTGCTCCATATCACTTAAATGTGATAGGTTAATAGCTTGCCCTTGAGTTATTTTCTTATTATTAAATAACTCTAACATCTGATTATTTAAATACGCTAATCTTATTTTTCTTTGTAGTGTTTTATAATTAATTCCATATTTTTCAGCTACAATATCAAATGTTGTTTTCTTCTCTTTTTTATCTTCTGGAATCAAATGGACACCGTGTCCATTTGATTTTTCGTTGAAATTTGAACGTTCTATTTTTTCAAAATTATCACTTTTTCGATCTCCGCCCTTGCTTTTAACTAATGCTTCATACGTATCTCTATAACTTCTTGCCCATTCAATATCAGAAACTTCTTCTCTTTGATTATTTGTTACAGCAACTAATACAGAAGCATCAACATCATCCACATCTACAATTCTGCAAGGCACTGTTTTTAATCCAGCCTCTATACTTGCTCTTTTTCTATTATGTCCAGCAAGTATTTCATACTCATCACTATCAACAATTTTTCTAACTATTAAAGGGTTCAATACTCATCTTCTAATACTTCAATTAAGCCTACAGCTTTGAAATAGGAAATTGCTCCAACAACAATTTGTATATCTTTACCTACAATTTTTGCTATTCCTAACGCAAGATTATATTCAGATGTATGTTTTCTAACCCTTAAATATCCACCTGTAGATACACTTTCCGCCATTAATTTTAAATATATAATTATGTATGTATCGCCAAGTGGTAACAGTTCCATATTTCTAATTTCATCAGTTCTAAAAAAAATTATTTGCAAACCTAAAATACCAAAATTGACTGTCATTATATCTATATTCCTTCTCCACTTATAATATCCTTCCAATTTTTATCTTTAAGATATACACATAGCTTACTAAAAGTTTCTTCTCCAAATAGATTTTGATAATCATGTACCAACGCTCTAAGCGGTCTATATTTAACATATCTTGCATTTTCGTACTCATCTTCAGTTAAACCTTTTTTTATTTCTTTTAATAGAAATGGCACACTTACTGTTTTTCTTACTTCAGTTTCTTTATATATTTTCGCAATCTGATTTACTGAATAACCTTCTTTTAGAAAAAATGATAAATCTTCTCTTTGTTCTAATGTCCAAAATATTTTATTTTTCATTCCATCCTCCTATATACAAAAAAATAACTTACAGTATATATACTTATAAGTTTATTAGATTCTCAATTTATCATATTCTATACACTTGTTTAGTTTTTGTTCAAATTTAAACAAAAAAATTAACTTACAGTATATATTTTGTAAGTTAATTATAAAATTCAGCAATTTATTTACAATAATCTATGATTCATAAAGCATAGCAACATAAATAAATATTAGAAAAAATTATCCTAACTCTGCAATTATTATTTTTTATCCCTTCAATATTTTTTACTTAGTACTTTTTCTATATTTATAACCACTTATTAATATTGAAATTCCAGAAACGAACATAACAAAAACACATAACATCAAATTACTATCATCACCTGTTTTAGGATTATTATTTTGTAATTTTGGTTTTTCAGGTGCAGCAGGGCTTTTCTCAGCCATCATAGTAAAAGTGATATCATCAGGATTACCACCTTCCTTTAAATACAGATAATCCCTTCCACCTTCTTCTTGTTTACCTATCCAATTAGCAAAAAGAGAATACACATTTGTATCATATTTTCTTCTTGCAGCTGCATCATTTAGCAAGTTTGGAATTACCTCAGAAAATATTTCCGGATGATTATTAATCATATAATCTACTGCTTCCTCAATCTTTTCATTATCGATATTAAAATGATAAACTGGATAAATATCATCTTTTTTCACAATATCTTCACCAAATTTTTCCTGCAACTCCGCTCTATATTCGTTAGCAACCCAATCATCAACATCAGTAATAAATTTAAAATATACTTTTCCACCGACGGTTCCTTTTGTAGTGTAATTTTTACCATATTCTACAGTATTAGATAATTTTAGTCCTGAAACTTTTAAGTAAAGATTATTATCGACTGAACTAATAAGCTTACTTACAGCATGTAAAGATGGCATCGCTTTCCTCGCTCCATCAGTCAACGGCATATAAACCTTTAAAATTGTTTCTTTTGTTATAGGGTCTTTGCTTTTTTCCACTTTATCAATACAAAAAATATCTTTTGCTCCAAACAAATTTAATGAATTACTATCAATATTATCAGGAACTATAATTTCCTCAGGGAATCTTAAAGTAGCTGAAAATTCACTGCCTAAATCAAGAGCAGGCCAAAATTTAAAAATTTGCATATCAGAAAACGTCTTACCCCCTGGCATTCCTCCAAACAATGTACCTAATGGATCTCCTACAGTTTTCTTAATTGGAGTAACATTCAACTTTGTTACAAGATCGAAAGTTTTATTTTTATCAATACGGTAAAAATCATCACTTTCAGTATTCTTATTTACTTCAATATCGCCATCCAAATATTGTTTCATAGGAAATGCATCTATATTAGTCTTTGACATATCCATCGGAAGTAGCGTACCATCTTGCATATCAAAACTGCCTTCAATCAATATCTCTCCTGATTTATCTACCAATTTTATACTATGTGCCAAATCAACAGAATACTCTAAAGCATTGGTATCTTTTTTATAATTAATGTCTACTGGTATATTTGCTTTTAGAATTTGTTTATTCCAGTTTTTCGAATCATCTTGAAGTGGCAAGTTTGGTTTTTTCCTAATTAAATTAAGCGCAGGATTAGACTTTAATGTTTTAAACTTAGCCTTAAAAATGAGGGTATTCCCTTGAATCTCCATATTTTGCGGATCATATAATGACGCTAGAAATTCATCTGCATTCTTTCCGTTTTTATCTAAATTCCACTTATAGACCAATTTTTCTTTATCAACAATCATATTCTTAGGCAACTTAACTTTTACTTCATAGTATGAATTTTCAAGATCCCAATCTGTTTCATCCCATTTTTTTACAGCATCATTAAACTGCTTAGCTTTATATTCAATTTGAGCATATCCCTTTATTCCTTGTTGTTCTAATTTTTGTTTGTCTTCATCACTATTTAAATCCGGTATCCAAATGCCCATCGCCTGGCCTAAATATTTTTCACTATCGAAACCTAAAACACCGCCCTTACCGAACTTATCACTTGTTACATTAAGCTCATTCGTATCTTTTTGATCCTTTTTTAAATTTAACAAGTTCCTAACATCTTTTGCATCAGAATACATCTCCACTTCATTTTTTTCTTTAAATTTAGCAAATTCAAAATTCGACAGTTTCATTTGTACTTTTGTGGCATTAGACGCAAAAACATTACTAGACACTAACGAAACAACCATTATTAGAGCCACTGCTAAACATATCGGTTTTCTAATTGTTTTTTTCATACATATCCCCCTCCTCTATTTTAAATTTTTCACAAAAAATTTGGCAAATATACATTTATATCTCAAACATATACTTATGCCAATATTTAAACTTAGACCACAAAAATATCAATAAATAATTAAACCTGTCTACTTGTCTTATATTTCTAATTACATTCAACATGATTTATCAACTCTTTTCACTAATATATTACATTAAATTATATCATATAAACTTCTTTTTTTATAATTGCAACAAGTTTCATAAATCAATCAACTATATAGTCTCTAAATACCGACAAATTTATGCTATAATTTATCGAGTTTAAAATAAATTAATGAGACAGGGAACACAAATTTGAACATATTTTTTAATTTTTACCCAACAGAACATTTTGATCACTTTTTTCTGAGCATAAAATTACCGTTTTTATGTTTTGGTATTATGCTTACATTATTTCTTCTTTATTATCCAAAATTGAATAGAAGAAAAGTTGAAAATACAACTATAGCTTTACAAACAATTCTTATTGTAATTCTAAATATCTGGTACATCGCATCACATTATCGTTGGCTTACTGAAAGTCTCCCTCTCTATCATTGCAGAATTTTTATGTGGGGTCTTGTAATATGCCATTATTTAAAATTTCATAAAGGCAAGATGTTTTTCGCAATAGGCGGTCTAGTCGGAAGCATTATAGCATTCACAATTCCGGAAACCGATCCGTTCAACTTTCCACATATCACTATAATCAGTTTTATGTTTGGACATCTATTGCTATTTATAAATTCGATGCTTACAATTAAGTTCCACTATAGAAAACTAAAAATAAGAGAAATTGCAATTAATCTTTCTATTATAGCAATCATAATGTATGTCGCAAATTATTTTTTCCATGGAAATTATGGATTTATGCGAGTACCACCAAAAATTTTGGCACCTTTGATAGATAAATATGTGCCACTTTATCCGGTATCACTAACTTTAGCGCTTATATTAACATTATGCCTAATTAACGAAATTTTATATAGAATAAAAAAAATACAAAACCCATCACTTTAAATCGTGACGACTTACTTTATTATATAAATGCATTTTACAAAAACCCAAGTGATTCACTTGACAATATATCAACTAAAAATGGCCTCAAAAAATGAGACCATTTTTAAATTATAGTTTAATTAATCTTTTTAAGAAAACTTCAATCTTAGATTGCTGAGAAAGCTGCCATTGTGATGTAGTTATATGGCTCATTGAAATGAGGCATAAAGAAAATATCTAGTAATGCAATCTTTTCAATCGTAACTTTTTCCTGGATTGCTAGAGAGAACATATGTAATGATGCTGACATATCATATTCTGACATTATCTGAGCACCAATAACTGTATGATCATCTTCTCTGTATACTATTCTAATCTTAACGTTAGGGTTTGCACCTGCTTCATCCATAAATGCAGGCTTTTGCTGAGCTTCAAAGTCAGTAGCTAGAGCCTTAATGCCGTGAGCTGCCGCTGTTTCTACAGTCTGACCTGTGCTTACCATCTTTAAATCATATAGGCAAAGACCTGAAGACCCCTGAACACCTAATGATTCAACAGGAGCACCGCAAACATTAAATGCAGCAACTAA
>JAQYMQ010000021.1 GCA_028872475.1 Eubacteriales bacterium
TATTATTTTTATAATTTCCACTATTTATATCCTCCACAAATTCTAATTTATCTCTCAATATTCGCATATATTATACCATTTTTAAGCCATTTTTTCTATATCTACTTTCTGTGGTACTTGACAGTTTCCTATAAAGTTAAAATACACATCAACTTGTTGTTTTCTGTCTTTGCCTTTTCTTCCCCCTGTGGCTTCATGGACTACAACTTTTTCTATATACTCATTTATCATTGGTACTGTCAGTTCCTCAATGTCGGTATATTTCTCTATCATCTTCAGGAATTTATCGGTATCAACTTTTCTCTGATGATAGCTTTCTATTTCATTTTCAAAATACTGTATTTGTTTTTCTAAGTCTTGTTGCTCTGTATCATAGGTGTTAAATAATCTATCAAAGTGTTTTACAGGAATTTTTCCAAGTGCATGGTCTTCATATAGCTTTGTAATAAGGGTTGTTAGTTCTTCATTTCTTGATGACAGTTTTTCTAACTTTTCTTTATCCTCTTGATATTTTTCTTCTCTTTTTTCATCAGATAACTTGTTCATCACTTTTAGAAATTCTTGCTTTTCTTCTTTTGCAAAATTGGTTATTTCTTTGATGGATTTTAGGAGAATTTCATTCACTGTTTTTACTTTGATGTAGTGCATACTGCAACTTCCTTTTCTGTGTCTGTAATGTTGACATACAAAACAATAATCGCAATCGTATTTCTTTTCTTTGTGTTCTGCCGGCTCTCTGTAACTTAACTTACCTCCACAATCTGAGCAGATTAAAAGTCCTGTAAATGGGTGTGAGGTTGTCCCGTACTTCGGACTTCTTCTTACTGTCTTTCTTAACCTTTGGGCGTTATTCCATGTTTCTTCATCTATGATAACTTCATGGGTATTTTTGAATATAATGAGTTCATCTTCTTTCGCCTTTCTGCGTTTCTTGGTTTTGTAATCAAGGCATATTGTTTTACCAAGTACAGTATGTCCCATATATTCTCTTTTTTCTAAGATATAACCTACTGTGGTCGGTGTCCAAAAATATGGGTCTTCTATTCCTCTTTTCTTGGAACTGTGGTTATTTTCGGGGTAATGTATTTCTGCATAGGCTGATGGGATAAGGACTTTATCTTTGGTTAGTATATCTGCTATCTGTGTTACTCCATATCCCTCTATTACAAGATTGTAAATGCGTTTTACGACCTTTGCACTCTCTTTATCGACAAGTAGCTCCTGTTTGTTCTTTGGGTTTCTAAAATAGCCGTATGGAACGCTTGGAGATACTCTTTTGCCTTCTTCCATTCTTGCTCTGAAGATAGACTGTATTTTTCTTGATGTATCTCTTGCATACCATTCGTTCATGATATTTAGAAATGGGGTAAAGTCGCTTTCTGCTTGTTTCTCACTATCTATTCCGTTATTGATGACGATAAATCTTACTCCCTTTTCTTTGAAAAGTATTTCGGTGTAAAAGCCTACTTTGAGATAATCTCTGCCAAACCTACTCATATCTTTTACTATCACAGTAGATACTTTGTTTTCTTCTACTGCTTTTATCATCTTTTGAAATCCCTCTCTATCAAAGGTTGTTCCGCTTACTCCATCATCGGTATAGTGATAGATATTTGCAAAGCCGTTTCTTTTGGCATAACTTTCAAGTAGTTGCTTTTGATTGATGATGGAATTACTTTCTCCTTGCATTTCATCATCTCTGCTTAAACGCTCATAAAGAGCTGTTTGTCCTGTTCTTTTCGTATTTGACATGAGAATTACCTCCTTTCCAAGTTTTTATTATTTTCTCTGTCCCTAAGAGGTTAATCCTTTAGGAACAGCATCAACTACAGGTGGTACAGATGGTACAGTTTCTACTTCCGATTCTGGTTTTGGTTTTACTATTGGTTGAGCTTTTTGTAGCTTAATTAGTTTAATTGGCTTACCCTTTACAATAAGATTTGTTTTAACAACAGCTTCTGTTTTATCTGGATATTTCACAATAATTTCAACAGGATATATTGCCACCTTTGATGTGTCTGGCTTACCATTTTTAAAAATAAATGTAGTTTCACCAGGTAGTTCGTCCTTATTTGATATACCACTTTCTGCTTCCGGGGTTTCATCAACATTTACAATAATATCCATTGGTTTAGGGTTATGTAACGTAGATTGTGGCACATCCTTTGTAATCGTAAGGGGATTAATAGATTCATCAAACGTTCCATCTTCATATGTTGTCCTTACCTTTATCTTATAAACACCCTTTTTAACAGGAAGTTTAGTATTATCCATAGCCTGATTAGCTTCATTTTTAATTTCTACAATTTCCTGCTTATAAGTTTTTGTTACATCCGCAACGCCTATACTGAAGTCCACTGTCTTTGGGGCTACCACTTTAGCAGTATCATCTAATGAATTTGGATCTGTAATATTGCCATTTGCTACTTCTAACAACGTAGTATCTAAAATATAACCTTCCATAACGTTAGTTTTCCAACCATATAATATTCCGCTATAACTGTTTAATGAAGTGATATATTCCAAACCTTTTTCTCTAGCTTGCTTAACTTCATTTGTAAGGTTTCCATCGCGATCAACGTCAACTAGTTTTGTCTTAAAGTTAAATGTACCATAAATAGCTTTAGGAGAATGCCATCTTGCTCCCCAGTCATTACTAAATACCATTATAACTAACTGCATAATTGTATATAAATAAAATTTATAATTAACGCAGTTTTGATAGTTTATCAAAAATGATTTGAAAGTCAAAATATTTTTCTTGACATTATGCTATTTCATCCATATAATAGGCGTAAAATAGTTTGAATATCAAAGTATTTTAAACCAATAAAAAATTTTTTAATCGAGGGAACAAAATGGATATTAATTTAATAAAAGAACTTGCAAATGTATTAAATGATAAAGCTTTAAATGAGCTTGACTATTCTATAGATAATTGTCGAATAGTTTTGAAAAAAAATAATAATGTAAATTCAAATATAATTTTAGCTCAAAACGCTGATACAGAAGTCAGCATTACACCTTCAAATACTCCTAGTACACAAAATGCAGACAACTCAAAAAATGCAAATGCAGAAGACAATATTGATGACGAAAAAATAACTGCTAGTATAATCGGCACATTTTATGATAAACCTGCACCTGATGAAGAAAGCTTTGTAACTATAGGAACAAAAGTCAAAAAAGGTGATGTACTTTGTATCATTGAATCTATGAAATTAATGAATGAAATAAAAGCTCCTTTTGACTGTGTAATTACTTCAATATATGTGGACAACGAAGAAGTTGTTGAATTTGGACAAGAATTATTTGGCGTAAAGGTGATGTAATGACTAAAAGTTTTAATAAAGTACTAGTAGCAAATCGTGGAGAAATCGCAGTTCGTATAATAAGGACTCTCAAAGATATGGGAATAAAAAGTGTAGCTATTTTCTCCGATGTCGACAAGGACTGCTTACACACAAAATTAGCTGACGAATCTATCTGTATAGGTCCTAAAAATGCTAAAGAAAGCTATCTTAATAAAATACAGATAATAAACGCAGCATTAATAACCGGTGCAGATGCAATACATCCCGGCTTCGGTTTTTTATCTGAAAACCCTAGCTTTGCTAAGATGTGCGAGATTTATAATATAAAATTTATAGGTCCATCTAGCAAGGTCATTGAAATGATGGGCAATAAAAATGTATCCAAGAATATGATGAAAGAAGCCGGCATACCTGTTGTTCCTGGTTCAGATGGAATAATTGAAGATATGAATACTGCTAAATCCACAGCCAAAAATATCGGTTATCCTGTAATTATAAAAGCAAGATCCGGTGGTGGTGGTAAAGGAATGCGAATAGTTAACAATCAAAAAGACTTAGAGCTTGCATTCCTATCTGCCAAAAAAGAAGCTGAAAACGCTTTCGGAGATGGGGCTTTATACATGGAAAAATTTATACAAGATCCTAGACATATAGAAGTTCAAATTATGGCAGACGAACTAGGCAATGTTATTCATCTTTCAGGAAGGGATTGTTCACTTCAATTAAACCATCAAAAAGTTATTGAAGAAGCTCCCCCTACTGCTATTTCACCTGAAATAATGGAAAAACTCTACGAAACATCAATAAAAGCTACTAAACACGTTGGCTATACCAATGTTGGCACAATCGAATATCTTGTAGACAAAAACGATGATTTTTATTTCATGGAAATGAATACAAGAATTCAAGTTGAACATCCTGTTACTGAAATGATTACAGGTATTGATATCGTGAAGGAACAAATCAATATTGCCCTTGAAAACAAGCTATCATATAAACAAGACGATATTAATGTAAAAGGACATGCCATAGAATGCAGGGTTAACGCCTACGAATACACTGATTCCGGCTTTATCCCAAGTTCAGGAAAAATAGAAGCCCTTAACTTACCTGGAGGCCCTGGCGTAAGAATTGACAATTCAATATATCAAGGATACGAAATATTGCCATTTTACGATTCCATGCTAGCCAAAATCATAACATATGCTAGTAATAGAACTGATGCAATAAAAATTATGGACAGAGCACTTAGTGAATTTGAAGTTAATGGAGTTAACACCAATGTTTCTTTCAACAAAAAAATAATGAACGATCAAAACTTTATTGACAACGCTTTTTCAACATCATACTTACAAGAGAAATTAAACAAAAAATCTTAATTTAAATTAAATCTGGAGAATTATATGATATTAGATCATTTTAGAAGAAAAAAATATAAAGCTGTAAAGAATCTAAATATACAGCCCGACATACTAATTCAATGTCCTGAATGTTCTGCTATGATTCTTAAAAGCGAAATGTTTGATAATCATAAAGTCTGTCCAAGTTGTGGTGGCTATATGAAGATGAATGCACGTGAAAGAATCAATCTCATTGTCGATAAAGATACATTCATCGAATATTTTCGAGATAAGCATCTAAGGGATCCGTTAAAATTTCCAAAATATAAAGAAAAACAGTTAGAACTTAGAAAAAAACTTAATCAAGATGAAGCTGTAATTTGTGGCATTGGAAAGATTAACGATCACAAAGCAGTAATTGCCGTAATGGACACCCAATTTATGATGGGCAGTATGGGCACTATCGTCGGCGAAAAAATCACTAAATCAATAGAATTATCTATAAAAAAGAAACTGCCACTGATTATATTCACTGCATCCGGTGGAGCAAGAATGCAAGAAGGAATGTTTTCTTTGATGCAAATGGCAAAAACTTCACAGGCAATCGCAAAGCATAATGAAAAAAAACTATTATATATATCAGTACTCACAGATCCAACTACTGGTGGTGTAAGCGCTAGTTTCGCTAACTTAGGTGATATAATCATTGCCGAAAAAAATGCACTTATAGGCTTTGCAGGACAGCGCGTAATTAAGCAAGTTACTGGCACGACATTGCCAGAAGGATTTCAAAGAGCTGAATTTTTACTTAACCACGGCTTAATTGATATTATTGTAGAGAGACACAACCTTAAGAAAACTCTTACCGATATTCTTTTAATCCATAACCATATACAAAACACAAAGAAGGGATAACTCTATGAAAGCTATAGATATTGTAAAAATTTCACGTAGCCCTGAAAGACTTAAGGCACTGGATTACATCAATTATATGTGCAAACCTTTCATAGAATTTCACGGCGACAGATTATTTGCTGACGATCCCGCAGTCATAGGTGGTATCGGACAAATTGATAAACACTCTGTTATGATAATAGCTCAGCAAAAAGACCGAAATTATGGAATGCCAAATCCGGAGGGCTATCGCAAAGTTGTAAGGCTGGCAAAATATGCTGAAAAATTTAAACTCCCTCTCATAACATTAATAGATACACCAGGAGCTGGCTGTGGTATAGAAGCTGAAGAAAGAGGACAATCAACTGCAATTGCAAATTGTCTGTTGGAGTTCTCTAGACTAAAGATACCTACTCTCTCAATAATTATTGGCGAAGGTGGTAGCGGAGGCGCCCTCGCACTGAGCGTTACCGACGAAATCTGGATGCTAGAAAACAGTGTATACTCAATATTATCTCCCGAAGGCTTTGCAAGTATTTTATGGAAGGATACAAATCGCAAAGATCAAGCTGCAGAATTAATGAGAATGACCAGTTATCATCTTATGGCAGACGGATTTATTAATAAAATAATCCCTGAAGATGGCGGAGAATTGTATCATGTAAAAAATGAAATCTTGAGTTTTTTAGAAAAAGTGTTACCATATACTGCAGAAAAAAATTTAAAAAAGAGATATGAAAAATATAGAAAGGTTTTAGGGAGATAGTTATGGCAGATCAAATTGGAAAAAACAAAGATTATAACGAAAGCAGACAACTTATAAACGAAATTATAGTCGAACTCTTTAACAATATTTTAATGATAGAAGAGCGTTCCTTAATCAAAAAGGGAATTTCGCTATCTATGACAGAAGTTCACACTATAGAAGCCATTGGTATCGGAAATAAAAGAACCATGTCAGATATAGCAGAAGACCTTGAAATCACCATGGGTACATTAACAACAATGATTACAAAGCTTGAAAGAAAAGGTTATGTACAAAGAGAAAGAGCTTCTAAAGATAGAAGAGTAGTATTGGCTAGCCTTACTGAAAAAGGCGAAGAAATCGAACAGACACATCGAGATTTTCACGATGAAATGATTGATCACCTAATGGCAGATTTAAAGCTTGATGAAGATAGAGCTCTAATACTAGCACTAAAAAACATAAATGACTTTTTCATTCGTGAATATGGAGGCAATAATGGGCATTAATATAATCTCAACAGGAAGCTTTACGTCCAACGAAATACTAGACAATATTCAACTTTCTGAAATGGTGGATACAAGTGAAGAATGGATAATAGAAAGAACCGGGATCAAAACAAGACATATTGCGAGCGATTTCACAACAGAAGATCTCGCTGCCAACGCATGTGATAATGCAATTAAAAATGCCAACTTAAATAAAGATGATATACAGCTAATAATAGTAGCATCTGTCACCTCTGACACAGTAGTTCCCTCTTCATCATTTTTAGTATCAGAAAAGTTAGATATAAAAAACTGTACCTGCTTTGACATCAACGTGGCATGTAGCGGTTTTATATATTCTATAACCGTTGCAAAAGCACTAATGGCATCTTTAAATATAAAATATGCCGCCGTAATTGGCGCTGAAAAGCTTAGCAAAGTCGTAGATTGGGGTGATAGGGCTAGTTGTGTACTCTTTGGGGATGGTGCAGGATGTGTAATCTTAGAAAATACGGATATTACCAATACGGCAAAAAATTCTAAATTTAATTGTCAACTAGAGATTGTAGCTAACACTATCGGTGGCAACTTCGATTATAAAAAATATCTCACAATTGCTAGAAAAGATAAAATAGATGACCAAGTCAATCCATTCATAAAAATGAACGGTAGACAGATATATAAATTTGCTACTGAAATAGGTATTGAAGTAATAGATGAGTTGCTCAAAAAAAGTAATATTAACAAGGATGAACTAGCATTGATTGTACCGCATCAAGCCAACAGTCGTATTGTAGACACTCTTGCTGAAAAAAGCGGTATTGATAAGAAAAAATGGTTCATTAATATAGATAAATATGGCAATACATCATCAGCAAGTGTACCTATAGCTATGGATGAAGCCCTTGATTCTTTCGATTTTGAAAGCAATCGCGGTAAATATATCATTTCACTAGCTTTTGGAGGTGGCTTAAGCTTTGGCGGTATACTTGTAAAAATAATTTAAGATAATACATTTATTATTTAATAAGTAAATTAGTAAATTAGTACATCAATAAATAAACACAATAAGATATTTACTTGCCCAGCAAGTTTATATATAAAATTTAAAATTGTAAAAATGAAAGGTAAAGAAAAATGATAGAAAAAATTAAAGAAATACTAGCAAACCAATTAGATGTAGAAATTGAAGAAATAACAGCAGAAAGCGATATACAAAAAGACTTAAAAGCTGACTCACTAGACGTAATGGATATAGTAGCTGAAATAGAAGATGAATTTGACATTGAAATTGATGACGAAGAAATCGAAAAATTTGTTACTCCACAGGACATAGTAGACTATATAGAAAAGGTAAAATAAAAATGAAAGCTGATATTTGTAAAATATTAGACATTAAATATCCAATAATTCAAGGTGGCATGGCTTGGATTGCTGACGCTGATTTAGCTGCTGCAGTTTCTAATGCTGGTGGACTAGGAGTCCTAGCTGCTGGTAATGCCCCTAAAGAATGGTTGGTAGATCAGATAAGAAAAACTAAGGCTCAAACAGACAATATTTTTGCTGTCAATATTATGCTTTTAAGCCCTTTTGTAGACGACGTAATAGATGCTGTCATTGAGGAAGGTGTAAAAGTTGTTATTACGGGAGCAGGAAACCCTGGACTTTATTTCAAAAAATTAAACGAACATGGCATAAAAATAATTCCTGTTGTACCAACTGTTGCACAAGCTACCAGAATGGTTAGAAACGATGGCGTTATAGCCTTGATAGCAGAAGGTGCTGAAGCCGGTGGTCATATTGGTGTAACAAATACAATGTCTTTAGTTCCTCAGGTAGTTGATGCCGTAAATATTCCTGTAATAGCTGCAGGTGGAATCGCTGACGGTAGAGGAATGGCAGCCGCTTTTTGTCTAGGAGCATCCGGTGTACAGATAGGAACTAGATTCTTAGTCGCTAATGAATGTAATGTATCAATGCCATATAAAGAAAAAGTCTTAAAGGCGAAGGATACTTCTACAACCATTACTGGTAACTCCACAGGTCATCCTGTTAGAGTTATAAAAAATAAATTCGCAAAAAAATTAAAGCAGCTGGAATCTGAAGGTGCAAGTACAGAAGAATTAGAAAGTTTTGGAGCTGGTAGTCTTAAATTGGCGGCTGTTGACGGCGATATGGACAACGGTTCAATTATGGCAGGTCAAATAGCTGGATTAGTCAATAAAGAAGAAAGTTGTAGTGATATAATAACTGACTTAATGAGTCACTATAAACAAGTTATCCAAACCAGTTTTTAATTAAGGTATATAAATGAACGAAAAATATGCAATTCTCTTCCCTGGACAAGGTAGTCAATACGAGGATATGGGAAAAGATATTATTAACTCAAATCTTTATGGTAGTAATATTTATAAAAAATTAAATACTTTAGTATCTAAAGAAACAGCAGAAATTATTATTAATGCTCAAAAAGAGGATATTTCTAAAACCCGATATGCTCAACTTGCTATATTTCTAAATAGTGTCCTGCTTTTTGAAGAGGTCAAAAAACTAGATATTGATATTGTTGCTTCCGCCGGACTAAGTTTAGGAGAATATTCTGCTATATGTGCATCCGAAATGATTGATATAGAAGAAGCCATAAAACTTGTAGATATCAGGGGTCAGATAATGGCTGACGGCGTTGCAGGCAAAGGAAGTATGATTGCTGTTATGAGAAGTGATATTGATACTATTGATGCAATTATCGCTGATATAAAAAAGAATACCAATAATACAGATATTCTTCTCGAAATTTGTAATCTAAATTCGCCCGCACAAATAGTTGTTGGTGGAGATTTTGATGCACTAGATATATTTGAACAAAAATGCAAAGAAAGCGGAATTAAAAGGACTATCAGACTTGATGTGGAAGGTCCTTTCCATACTTCAATATTAAAGTCGTCTGCAAATGTATTTGGTAAAACACTCAATCAGTTGACATTTAGTAAACCAAAGTTTGATGTATATTCAAATGTAGACGCTATATCTTACAAAAATGAAGGCATTACAAATAATACTGTAGTCGAAAAGTTAAAAACACAAATGTTCTCTACTGTAAGATTTGAAGATTGTATAAGAAAAATTATTAATCAAGGGTGTAATAACTTCATAGAGATTGGACCAGGAAAAGCTTTATCTGCCTTTGTCAATAAAATTGACAAAAATTGTACTGTTCACAATGTACAAACTTTACAAGATTTAGAAGAATTAAAAATGACTTTAAAAAAATAATTTGCTTAGGAGATTAATATGGATAAAAATAACAATAAAAAAATAGCTTTTGTGACAGGAGGTTCAAGAGGTATAGGTAAAGCCATCGTTGAAAAACTTGGAAAAGAAAACTACTTAGTCGGATTTAATTACGTAAACTCTGAAAAAAAAGCTAATACCTTTATAAATGAGCTAAAAGCTAACGGTATAGAAGCATTTTGCAAAAAATTTGATGTAAGTGATTATAATCAGACAGCAGAAGCTATCGAACAGATTCAAGAAGAATATGGAAATATCGATATACTTGTTAATAATGCTGGGATTACAAAAGATAAATTATTTTCAAGAATGAAAGAAGCAGATTTTGACAATGTGATAAATACAAACTTAAAAGGAGTCTTCAACTGTACAAAACAAGTTACTAATAAAATGATGCGACAAAAATTTGGAAGAATTATCAATCTTTCTTCTATTGCAGGCATTATTGGAAATATAGGTCAAGCGAGTTATTCTGCTTCTAAAGCAGGGGTTATTGGCTTTACCAGAACTCTAGCAGCTGAATTAGGCGGACACGGTATTACAGTAAATGCTATTGCTCCCGGATTTATAAAAACAGACATGACAGATGTATTATCTGAAACTGTAAAAGAGAATATTTTAAATCTTATTCCTTTAAAGGATATAGGCCAGCCGGACGATATTGCAAATATGGTTGCTTATCTAGCTGGTGATAGTGGACGATATATCACAGGACAAGTAATAAGTATAGATGGCGGATTATCTGCTATATAGTGAGGTGTTTATGAGTAGAAGAGTTGTAATTACCGGAGTTGGAGTCATCAGCCCTATCGGTAACAACGTAAATGAATTTATTTCTAATATTAAAGCTGGAAAAAACGGAATTGATGAAATTACATTGATGGATACATCTTCAATAAAGACGAAGCTAGCTGCAGAAGTTAAAGATTTCGATCCTAAAGCTTTAGGCATCGAAGGCTATAAGAAAAAAGATAGATTTACACAATTTGCTATAGCTGCTGCAAAAGAAGCTATCAAAAATAGTGGTTACACGATAACTGACGAAAATAAATTTAGAACAGGTGTTGTTGTTGGCAGTGGAATAGGTGGTCTTCCAACTATTCAAGAAGAATACAATAAACTATTAAATAGAGGGCCTCGCCGAATTTCATCTCATTTCATACCAAAAGTAATTGTAAATATGGCATCTGGCAATGTTTCAATAGAACTCGGAACAAGAGGCGTTTGCGTTTCTGATGTAACTGCCTGCGCTACTGGTACAGATGCTATAGGTCATGCTTTTAGACTGGTAAAAGACGGCTATCAAGATGCTATATTTGCTGGCGGATGTGAAGCTACAATTTGCGATCTTGGAATCATTGGATTCGAAGCGATGAATGCAACTAGTTTTTCAACTGACAAAAATAGAGCTTCTATACCTTTCGATAAGGAACGTAATGGCTTTGTAATGGGTGAAGGCGCCGCCATACTTCTTCTAGAAGATTTAGAATCAGCACAAAAAAGAGGAGCTAACATAATTTGTGAGATTGTCGGCTTTGGTCAGACAAGTGATGCATACCACATTACAGCTCCTAATCCGGACGGCGAAGGTGCAATGTATGCAATGAAGGCCGCAATTGATGAGGCTAACATCGACACTTCTGATGTTGACTACATAAACGCACATGGTACCAGCACGCCATTAAATGATGAAGCTGAAACTACAGCAATAAAGAAATTATTCGGCGATTATGCTAAGCAATTACAGATATCGTCGACTAAAAGCATGACCGGACACATGTTAGGTGCTACAGGAGCAATAGAAGCCACAGTTTGTGCTTACGCATTAAAAGATGAATTTATACCAGCAACAATTAATTACAAGGTAGCCGACGAAAATTGTGATTTAGACTATGTTACGGACGGCACAAGAAATCAAAAAATCAATTTTGCATTATCTAATTCTCTAGGATTTGGCGGTCATAATTCATGCTTACTATTCAAAAAATACTAGAAACTTTTAAGGAGAACTTATGCTCAATATTGAAGAAATAAAAGCGATAATTCCACATAGATATCCTTTCCTACTTATTGATAAGGTAATAGATGTAGAAGTTGGAAAAAAAGTCCATGCTATCAAAAATGTAACTGCAGGAGAACCTTGGTTCCAAGGGCATTTTCCAGATTACAACGTTATGCCCGGTGTGCTATTGGTAGAAGCAATGGCACAGGCAGGAGCTATAGCAATTTTATCTATGAAGGAACACAAAGGAAAAATAGCTTTCTTTTCTGGTATAAAAGAAGCTAAATTTCGCAAGGAAGTAAGACCTGGAGACACTTTAGATATTAACGTTGAAATAATTAAAATGAGAAAAAACTATGGTGTAGGCAAAGGCACTATTACCTGTGACAAAGCTTTATGCGTTGAAGCTGAAATTAGCTTTTTTATAGGATAATTTATATTACTAATAGAGATATTTGTAAAAAATTACAAATATCTTTTTTATTTGATTTGATTTTATTGTATGTTCATATTTTTTAGTCACTTGACAAATAATATATAAGTAGTAGAATAATATTATCACTCGACAAGTTAGAGTGCTAATATCTAATAATTTTGGAGGTAAAATATGAGTTTTGGAATTAAGCCATTAGGCGATAAAATCGTAATACAGAGATTAGAAGCAGAAACAAAGACATCTAGCGGAATTATTCTTACATCACAGACAAAAGAAAAGCCACAGATTGCCGAAGTAGTTGCTATAGGACCTGGAACAGACGAAATAAAAATAGAAGTTGCTGTAGGAGATAATGTTATTTTCACAAATTATGCTGGCACAAATATCAAATATGAAGGCGAAGAATATATCATTCTAAGTCAAAAAGATATTCTGGCAATTGTTCAATAACCACTACAAAATAATTTATAAGGAGAATATAAATGGCAAAAGATTTACATTATGGAGAAAATGCTAGAAGAAAACTCCAAGCAGGAGTAGATAAACTAGCAAATACAGTAAAGATAACCTTAGGACCTAAGGGTAGAAATGTTCTTTTAGAAAGAAAATTTGGTGCACCTCTTATAACTAATGACGGTGTAACTATCGCTAGAGAAATTGAACTAGAAGATCCTGTTGAAAATATGGGTGCTGCGCTAGTTAGGGAAGTTGCCACAAAGACAAACGACGTTGCTGGTGACGGTACTACAACTGCGACTCTATTATCACAGATTATAATCAATGAAGGTTTTAAAAATGTAGCTGCAGGAGCAAATCCAATGATCCTAAAAAAAGGTATACAGGGAGCTTGTGATATTGCAATTGCGGAAATTAAGAAAAACGCACAAGAAGTAAGCACTAAAGAAGCTATTGCAAATATTGCTGCTGTATCTTCTGCTGATGAAACAATCGGAAGTCTTATCGCTGAAGCTATGGAAAGAGTTGGCAAAGATGGTGTTATCACTGTTGAAGAAGGCAAATCAATCGGAACTAACCTTGACGTAGTCGAGGGTATGCAGTTTGATCGCGGATACCTATCAGCTTATATGGTAAACGATACTGATAAGATGGAAGCCGTTTCTGAAAATCCTCTAATCTTATTAACTGACAAAAAGATTACAAATATTCAGGAAATTCTTCCTCTATTAGAACAGGTTATTCAGGCTGGCAGAAAACTTGTAATAATTGCTGATGACGTTGAAGGCGAAGCACTTGCAACACTAGTAGTTAATAAATTAAAGGGAACTTTTGACTGTATCGCTGTCAAAGCCCCAGGCTTTGGTGACAGAAGAAAGGCAATGATGGACGACCTAGCTGCACTTACTGGCGGTACATTCCTTGCTGAAGAATTAGGTTACGACCTAAAAGAAGCCACTCTTGATCTTCTTGGATCAGCTGCAACAGTAAAGGTTGACAAAGACAACACAATGATTGTTGGCGGTACAGGCGAAAAAGAAGATATAGACGCTAGAATTGCAAATATTAGAAAGCAAATTGAAGATACTACTTCTGATTTTGATAGAGAAAAATTACAGGAAAGATTAGCAAAATTAACTGGCGGTGTTGCTGTAATTAAGGTAGGTGCTGCAACTGAAACTGAACTAAAAGAGAGAAAACTAAGAATTGAAGATGCTCTAAATGCGACAAAGGCTGGTGTAGAAGAAGGTATTGTTGCCGGCGGTGGTGTTGCACTTGTTAACGCTATCCCAGCAGTTGCAAAATACGTTAAGACTCTTTCTGGAGATGAAAAGACAGGAGCTACAATCATTATGAGAGCTCTTGAAGAACCTGTTCGTCAGATTGCTGAAAATGCTGGTTTTGAAGGTAGCGTAATCGTAGAAAAAATTAAGACTAGCGACATTGGAATCGGTTTCAACGCATATACTGAAGAATATCAAGATATGATTAAATCTGGTATCGTAGATCCGGCTAAAGTAACTCGTTCGGCACTAGAAAATGCTGCTTCTGCTTCTGCAATGTTACTTACAACTGAAGCAGGTGTTGTAGATATTCCTACAAACGATACAGACCCTATGGCAGGAATGGGTGGCATGGGCGGAATGCCTGGCATGATGTAATCCATTAACATCTACAAATATTATAGACATAAAAACACCTGGCAATTTGTTTAACATATTTACCAGGTGTTTTAAAATATTAAAAATTATTGTATACAATTTTCTTCTATAAGCTGCAATTTCTATTTTGGCATAATACACGCTTATTTTTTATCACAACTATTTTTATAAAATAGTCCAAAAAGAAATAACATTACTGCCATCACAATAACACAAGTGGTCTTTATAAACATAATTGAATATACTCGTAAAAAGTCACCATCTTGTAAGAAAAACAATGGATTACAAAACACAAAAATAATAAATACAACTGCTAAAATTATTGCAATAAACTTTATTGTCGTCAAAAACTTTTTATCCATTCTAAATTACCTCACTAAATTTTTTACACAAAAACTGTTGTTAAAATTATAACATAGTTGTAGTCAAAAAAAAGTCTAATAAACCACCCTATCCAATATTCCTGCCAGCTTTGCTATTGTAATTCCATAATTAGTCATCGGAATATTTAATTTATCAGTCAACTTCAATCTGTTCATCATATATTTCGAATTAAACATACACCCACCACAGTGAATAATTAAATCATAGTTACTGTCTTCATCAACGAAGTCTACCCCTCTAACAAAGTCTATGTGCATATCACCATATTTTTTCTTTAGTAGAGCTGGTATTTTAACTCTTCCGATATCTTCTTCACTTGGAGCATGAGCACAAGCTTCAGCAATCAAGACCCTTGAATTTTTATTTAAACTATCAATAGCCTTTGCACCCTCAATAAAAGCACCAATATCTCCTTTATATCCGGCGAATAAAACTGAAAAAGATGTTAATCTGACTTCCTTTGGTAAAATTTCATCAACAATCTTAAAAGCTTGAGAATCTGTAATAACCAAATCGACGTTTTTAATATTATTTAAAGCATCCCTAAAACTGTCTGTAGTAACACAACTTACAATGCATCCTCTATCAAGAAGTTCTCTTATAGTCTGAACCTGCGGCAATATCAGTCTTCCCTTTGGAGCTTGAATATCCTGTGGCATTACTAATAATACACTATCTCCCCTTTTAACTAGGTTCCTTGTAATAAATACTTCTTCTTCCTTTAGTAAAACACTCAGTTTCTGCAATAAGGCATCAATACCAGCACCTGTCTTAGCATTTACAGCAATTATATCATCAGCAAAAATTGCACTCTTAAATTTTTTAATTTCATTATCAAATGAAAAAGTGCTTACTTCAGAGAATTTTTCCAATTTAGAGCTTTTATTTTGCTCAATCTTCTCATATTCTGCAATTTCCCTTAAATTATAAACCGGTATAATAGGCGTCTCATACTCTGATAACTCGAAATATAGTTTAGAGCTTTCTTCTAAATTATCTTCTAAAACTAATAAAATAACATCTGCTTTTTTCAGTGCTTCCCTAGTCGCCATCAATCTCTTTTCACCAAGTTTAGTATCATCGCCAAACCCTGCTGTATCAACCAATGTAACGGCTCCAACACCACGAAGTTCAATATTTTTATATACGGGATCAGTAGTTGTTCCTTTAATATTTGAAATCAAAGCTACTTCTTGGTCACAAAGGGCATTTAATAAAGTAGATTTTCCTGAGTTCGTATTACCTGCTATTACAATATGTTTTCTTATTGCACGAGGTGTTTGCTCCAATGTAGATTTTTTAGAATCTAAAATCTCTTTTTCCATCTTTTATTCCCTTTATATATTCTCTTGCCTTTTCCTTAACCTTAGGCTGCTTAATATGCTCAAGTTCTTCCATTATCTTTTGTTCTCCTAGAGCCTTCGTCTCTTCACTTGCATAATCCTCCAGATATTCATTTAATGTCATTAGTGCATTTGGTAGACAGACATTGCAAATCTGCTTGCTCTTACATAGAGACATAAATCTATCTCCAGTCCTTCCTTCACGATAACAAGCTGTACAGAAACTTGGCATATGCCCCTGTTCCAAAAGCCATTTAACAATGTCGTCCAGCGTTCTCTTATCTGAAATGTCAAATTGTACAGACTCTTCATAAGCAAAGTCATCCTCAACATCACAAGCATATCCACCTACACTTGTCTTAGAACCGCCACTGATTTGACTAATACCATACTGTAAAGCTTTTTCTCTACTCTTTTGAGATTCCCTCGTCGAAACAATTAGCCCTGTATATGGCACTGCAATTCTAAGAAGAGCGACAATCTTTAAGAATAACTCATCACTAAGAGAATTTTCAAATTCTTCCGGATTTATGTCATCAGCAGGACAAATTCTCGGGATACTTATTGTATGTGGTCCCACGCCAAATCTAGCTTCAAGATGTTCTGCATGCATAATAATTCCAATAAAATCGTATATGTAATTATTTAGTCCAAACAACACACCACAGCCTACATCATCAATGCCACCTTCCATTGCTCTATCCATAGCTTCTGTATGCCATGCATAATCGCTCTTTGGTCCGGTAGGATGTAATTTTTCATAATTTTCTTTATGATATGTCTCCTGGAACAATATGTATGTGCCTATTCCGGCATCTCTAAGCTTAGTATAATTTTCGACAGTAGTCGCTGCAATATTGACATTAACTCTGCGAATCTCTCCGTTTTTATGCTTTATATCGTATATCGTCTTTATACTATCTAGCAGATATTCCATAGTGTTTACGGTATCGTCTTCCCCCATCTCAAGAGCAAGTCGCTTATGTCCCATATCCATTAATGCAATCGCTTCCCTCTTTATTTCTTCCTGAGTAAGCTTCTTTCTTGGAATCGTTGTATTAGTTGCATGATATGGGCAGTATACACATCCATTGATGCAATAGTTTGATAAATACAACGGTGCAAATAATACAATTCTTGAGCCATAATAATCTTCTTTAATCTGTTTAGCTAATTTAAAAATTTCCTGCCAAACTTCTTCATATTTACAATGCAATAAATATGCTACTTCCATATGGCTAAGACCTTTTTCTTCCCTGGCTTTATCTACAATAGCCATATAGAAATCAATCCCTTTGTCCGCTTCTGCTTCTTTGATACATTTTATTATGTGTTCGTGATTAATAAATTCTTCAGCCTTTGAACTTTTAATATCATATTTATACATACAAATCCTCCTTATAATTTCCAATTTGCATATCAGGTATAAAACCAACTTTCCTAATTCTTTCCTTTAATTTTTCTAAATTATTTTCTTGTGTAACTTTATAATCTTTTTTGTCATTATAAATAGCATATTTTTTTCGCTTCTCTTCAGGAGATATATTCGGCATAATTACATTTCCACCAGCTTGCAAGCCTCTTTCTAAAGCATATTCATCAAGCGTAGATAACGCTGTTGTAATTGGCAACAATACATTGTGATTAACCAGCCTGACTAAACTTAGTACATAATAAGTAAAATCCGGCTTACCATTGCTGAAATTTGCAAAAGGTGTATCCCGATGATGTATGAATGGACCAAGCCCTACCATCTGAGGTTTCAATTCCTGTATAAACATTAAATCGCTAGCTATATTTTCAATTGTTTGATACGGAGAACCTATCATCATACCTGCACCGACTTGATATCCCAGTTCTTTTAATGTGTAAATACATTTTTTTCGGTCATTACCACTCATCGAGTTGGGATGTAGTTTTTCATAATGATTAAGATCTGCCGTCTCATGGCGTAATAAATATCTATCCGCACCTGCCTCTCTCATTTTTTTATAACTTTCATAAGATTTTTCTCCAAGAGAAAGAGTCACAGCTATATCGTTATATTGCGATTTAATTGTATTTACAACATCTATAACGAAATCATCACACTGAATCGGATCTTCACCACCTTGCATAACAATAGTTCTAAAACCTAAATAATATGCTTGGTTTACAGAATCCAATATTTCTTCTTTATTCAATCGATACCTTTGAGCCTTATTATTAGAAACACGTAATCCACAATAATAGCAATCTCTTCTACAGTAGGAACTTATCTCAATTAAAGCACGAAAATATACGCTCCTTGCATAGATTTCCTCCCGTTTTTTTAAAGCATAGAAAAAGGCTTCTTCTTCATACTTTTCTTTACTACTTAGAAGTTCTATAAAAGAATCTTTATCTAGCTGCTGTCCTTCATATAATTGTTTAATCAGATTTTTGTCCTGCAAACATATCTCCTTAGATAATCATTTCACTAAATAATAGCTCTACTAATTAATCAAACCCTTAGATAATCGAGCCGCTTACAACCGGTATAATTTTTACAAGGTTATCAAAACTTATCTCTACCTGATAACCAATTTTCCCGGCGCTACAAATTACTGTTTTAAAACTTTTATGGCTTTCATCGATAAATGTTCGATATACCTTCTTCATACCAATCGGTGAACATCCCCCATGAATATATCCTGTCAAAGGAAGCAATTCCCTAGATTTAATCATTTCAACATTTTTAACTCCAGCTAAAACTGCTGCCTTTTTTAAGTTCAATTCACTTGCGCTGGGCACCATAAATACAAGAATTTCTCCCGTATTAGCTCTTACAACTAACGTCTTAAATACTTGCATTGGATCTTGATTCATTACCTCAGCAACTTCAATTCCGCTGATTGCATCCGTATCAACGTATGAATGCTCCGTATAATTTATTTTAGCAGCATCAAGAATTCGCATAACATTAGTCTTTTCAATCTTATTATTTTTCTTTGCCATACTGTTTTCTCTCCATTTTTCTATCACAAAATGTTATAATTAAATGATTTATAACAGGAGTAAATTGAAAATGTATAATATAAAAATTAATCAATTTGAAGGTCCTTTTGATCTTCTAGTATATCTAATCGAGCAAGCTCGTATGAATATCTACGATATAAGTATATCCGAAATTACGGAACAATACATTGATAAAATCAAAAAATTACAAGAACTTGATATTGAAATAACGTCAGATTTCATAGTTTTAGCATCTAATCTAATTCAGATTAAATCAAAGATGCTACTTCCAAGATTATCTCCTGATGAATCTGAATTTTTATATGAAGATCCACGTAAAGATCTTGTAGAACGGCTAATTGAATATAAGACTTTCAAAAATGCCACAGCACATTTGTCCGACTTAGAAAATGAATCACTAAAGATTCACAAAAAACCAAAATCTGACATTTCTACATACACAAATAATCCTGACGAAACTTTAAACCTAAGTATAGAAGAATTTATATCTGCTTTTTATAAATTTATTACTAAAAAAGAAAAAACAAAAGAAATAAAGGATCGCTATGAACATATACCACGAAATCGAATTAGCGACTCACAACGACTCGAACAAATTAAAGATTTATTTAAAGAAATAGGTTTTGAAAAATTGCCTTTTAGTAAGACAATTTTTGATAAAGAAGATAATTACGACATTGCTCTTTCATTTGTTACTATCTTAGAATTGGTAAAACAAAACAAGCTAACAGCAGAGCAACAAAGCCTTTTTGACGAGATATTTCTTCAACAAAAGAAGGAGGTATAAATAATGTTATCGAACAGAGAAATAAAATCAGCAATTGAATCACTACTCTTTATTTGGGGTGAGCCTCTTGCAATAAAAATGATTAGCGAAACATTAGATATCAACAAAGAAGATTTAGAAGTAATTATCAGTGAGATGATTGAAGAATATAAGGAATCAAATGGTGGCTTAAAAATTAGACGTGTTGATAAAATGCTTCAAATGGTTACATCTAAAGAAAATGATATCTATATCAAAAAATTATGCACTCCAATTAAAACTACAAAACTATCACAGGCTGCTTTGGAAGTTCTTACAATCATTACATACAAACAACCTATAACACGTGTAGAAATTGAGAATATAAGAGGCATTAAATGCGAGAGGGTTTTAGAAGGTTTAATGAAAAAAAATCTCATTTGTGAAAAAGGACGTAGTGACGCTCTTGGAAGACCTATACTATATGGCACTACTACAGCATTCCTTGAATATATGAATATTAAATCTTTAAAAGATTTACCACCACTAAAAGAATTTGAACGTGATAGCGAAATTCTCGACTATAACGACAATGATGGTCAAATCTCTTTTATGACAGATAATAAAGAAAGGTAATATAACAAATTATGGTTATTGAAAACTTTAGGCTAAATAAATATATCGCTTCTAGCGGACTGTGTAGCAGGAGGAAGGCTGATGACTTCATTAAAAATGGAAATGTTAAAGTTAATGGTGTTGTCACTAAAGACTTCAGCTTACAGATATCGACTTTAGACAAGGTTGAAGTAAACGGTAAACCTATTATTCCTGAAGTTGAAAAATTATACTATGCTTTAAATAAACCTGTTGGCTTTATAACATCAATGGATGATCAATTTGATAGACCAACGGTAGCTGAACTCGTTAAAAATATTCCTGCCAGACTTTTTCCGGTAGGTAGACTCGACAATGACACTTCCGGCTTAATTATAATGACTAATGACGGGGAATTATCGCAACAACTTGCTCATCCAAAACATAAAACTAACAAAACCTATCTAGCCGTGATTAATGGTGTAATATCTGACAAAAAACTGCGCACACTAAAAAACGGCGTGGATATTGGGGGATTTGTAACATCTCCTTGTGAAGCAGAAATCACTAAACAAACAAAAACTTATTCCATTATAAAAATTACTATACACGAAGGGAAAAACAGACAAGTTCGAAAGATGTTTACTGCCATTGGTTTTAAAGTTCTTGAACTAAAAAGAATATCTATAGGCAATCTTCCACTTGGACGACTTAAGGAAGGCCATTTAAGAAAGTTAGATAAAACAGACCTGGAATTATTAAAAGGTAATATGTAAATAGGAGAATTTATGCAAAAAATAAAAAATGTTATTTATTCAATATTAGCAATAGTATTTTTAGTACTCTTCTTTGTCTTTGCTACACCTATACTGAAAGGTATTATAAATGTTGGAATTGTCATTCCAGCTATAATTTCAATAGTTATAGCAGTGTATTCATTATTGTCGCTTAAACATCCTATTTCAAATATACCTAACGACAATGAGATTACTGAAGAAATGCTATCTCAAAGAGAAGAAGCAAAGCACTTCATACAAAATAGACCTGCAAAACTCAGATCTACTGTTTTATTTGGAGCAAAAAAAGAAAAACTTGAAGAATTCAATAATAATTATGAGTATTATAATGTTCCTGGACTTATTTTCTCTAAAAAGACAAGAAAAAAACTTGATAAAATATTTTTCACTTTTGTAGCATTATTATTAATAGTTGCTACTATCACGAGTTATATATTGTTCTTTGGTTACGATCGTTTTGATATTAATACTTCAAGCAACAGTAATAAAACCGTTCTTGTTCTTGGTTGCAAAGTAAATGGAAATATACCTTCCAGAACACTAAAAAACCGTTTAAACGCTTCTATTGAAGTTTTAAATGCAAACCCTACTATGAAATGTATTGTATCTGGAGGCAAAGGAAAAAACGAAAATATTACAGAAGCATATGCGATGCAACAATATCTAATTGATAAAGGAATTGCACAAGACAGAATATTTTTAGAAGAAAATTCATTCTCGACTAAAGAAAATATACAAAATAGCTATGAAATAGCAAACAAAAACAACTTACCAAACGAATTTATAATTGTTACTGATGCATATCACCAACATCGAGCTAATAGATATGCAAAAGAAAATAATGTTAAAGCTGTAGGCTATCCTGCACACACAGAATGGTATCTTCTTGCACCATATACAGCAAGGGAATCTTTAGGCTTAATATATGAATCAATTTTTGGTAGCAAGTAATTCACATATATCGCAAATAAAATTTATTGAATCAATAAATTTTAAGTTAATAAAAATTAAAAACATATATTATTAATTTATTTAAAGGTTTATTTAAGAAAGGAGATTGTATATTTTATACAAAAATGTTATGGAAAAAAACAAAAGAATTATTCAAGTCGACGAGCGTGTACCTCTAGCCAAAGGAATCCCATTAAGTATACAGCACACATTTGCAATGTTTAGTGCCTCTGTACTCGTTCCATACTTACTAGGCATTAACGCTTCTATAGTTTTATTAATGAATGGTATTGGAACTCTTATATTCATCTTTATGACAAAAGGTAAGGCTCCTGCATACTTAGGTTCAAGTTTTGCATTTATTTCACCAGCATTGCTTATTATCGCAAATCCAAATATGGGCTATGAATACGCAATAGGCGGATTTGTTGTTACTGGTATTGTAATGACATTGATCGCTATTATAATCAAATTTGTAGGAACTAAATGGATTGGAATTCTATTACCTCCTGCAGCTATGGGTCCAATAATCGCACTAATTGGTCTTGAACTCGCAGGCACAGCAGCACAAAGTGGAGGCTTAATTCTTACAGATACATACACTTCTATAAATGTTGACTTTGTAATAGTATTCCTAGTAACAATAACTGTCGCAGTATTTGGACAGGTTTTATTTAGAGGTTTTGCTGCCGCAATTGCGATTCTTATAGCAATCGTTGTTGGCTACCTAACAGCATCATCACTAGGAATTGTTGATTTTTCTGTAGTATCAAATGCTCCTATGTTCGAAGTTCCTAATTTCTTAATGCCTAAATTTAGCGTCGAAGCAATTCTAATTACTGTTCCTGCAGCACTTGTTGTTATATCTGAACACATAGGCCACCAGGTTGTAACTAGCGAAATAGTTGGCAGAGATCTTATAAAAGACCCTGGCTTACATCGTTCATTAGCCGCTGATGGTATATCAACTACACTTTCAGGTTTCTGTGGTTCAGTTCCAACAACTACATACGGAGAAAATATCGGTGTAATGGCAATTACAAAGGTTTACAGTGTTTGGGTAATTGGTGGAGCTGCTGTATTTTCTATAATCCTTGCATGGATTGGAAAAGCTTCTGCTCTTATAAACACAATTCCTGCTCCTGTAATGGGTGGTATAAGCTTCTTGCTTTACGGAATGATTGCCGCTTCAGGATTAAGACTTCTAGTTGATGAAAAGGTTGACTACAGTAAAGCCAGAAATTTAGCTCTTTCCTCTGTTGTATTTGTAACCGGACTATCCGGTGCCTTCATACAAATTGGAAGTGTACAACTAAAAGGTATGGCTCTTGCAACAATTGTTGGTATAGCACTTGGTCTTATATTCTTTATAATAGATAAATTCGGTTTAGCTAACGATAAAGAATAAAATAAACATTAAAACATAAATAATAAAAAACAGAATCCTTTTATTAGGGTTCTGTTTTTTATTATTTATTCATATAGCAATTTACAAGTTTTTTAATAATCCTTGAAAAGTCTTTATTATATCATCAACATCCTTATTATATGACAATCTTGCAAATTTTACGTTTCCACCGCCCTTACCTAATCCGTCTAATACCATAGCCTTTACTATTCCACCAGCATTAATTTTCTCATCCAAGCTCCAAAGCATTGCTACACTATCTTTTTCTGTTATCAGTACTAATGCTTCATTTTTATAATTATCCTGCCTTAGTACTCCAGCAACATTATTGCCTATTTCGATAAGATCACTGGCGTCTACATCATCATAACTAAATATATCACACCAAACCGAATCATCTTTTGTCTGAATTGCATTAATTATCTCATTTACGTAAATCCTTTGAAGTTTTTTCTTAAGATTAAATAAATTATCTCGTTCTTCTTCAATCTGTTCCTTCTTTTTTCTTAAAGCCTCTTCAAGGCTATCTCTATCAGCCGAATATTCTTCACACAGCTTTGTTACGATATTATGCTTTTGCCTATAATCTTCATACGCATCATATCCACAATCTAAATACAATCGCCACATATCTTTGTTTTTTTCAAGTTTAAAAATTTTAATAATACCTATCTCACCTGTCTTGTTAGGATGAGTACCACAGCACGCAACACAATCTATCGGCGATAAGGTATTCCCAATAGTAACGACACTAATCTCTCCGTCATCAATATTAATATCTTTTCTGACATCCCTAATACTAGCTTCAGCTTTATTTTCAAATATATCTGTAGCTATATCTACATTATCCCAAATAGTCTTATTTGCTAAATATTCAATCTTCTTAACCATATCCCATGTTATCACTGGAAATTCTTGGCTTTTTAAGTCAATGGTCACATAATGGTCTCCCATATGAAAGCCTTTATTAGCTGCTTTATAATATTTCCAAAATAATCCTGAAACTATATGTTCTCCACTGTGCCTTTGCATATTTCTTCTTCGATTATTCCAGTTTAGAAATAATATTACACTATCACCTTCTCTAATATCCATTTCTTCTATTTTATCTAATTTATGAAAAATTAAATCTTCATACTCATAAAAGCTATTAATCTTACTTATTTCGTAGCTATCACAACTCAGCAAACCGCTTATTGCATCAAGAAAATTATAAAAATCTTTATCTTCATATATATCTATATTATTGTACTTTTCTTTTACAGAATCCAATACACTGGTTGGTATCTGATAATTATTTTTAAGCAATAATACAAATCCCTTATCTTCTGGCTGTCCGCCTCCGCCAGGAAAGAAAATCGTTTTATCAAAAACAACACCTTCATCTCCTACATATCCTACTTTTGTAGTATAAATCTTTAAATATTTATTTTTTATGTATAATTTTTCATTTTCCATAAATTTACAACCTTTTTTAATAAATAATACTTCCCTTTTTCCCCTAAAATTTAATAATTTTTAATTTCTTACAACCTTTATTCACTTTATAATAATTATTATTAATTCTTGTTGATAACTTTTTGCATTTTTTTACAAATTTATATGTATATACTGTATTTCCTACATTTATAGCTCTTACATTTATCCACACATCACATGTTCCTTTATTGTATACAATTCGCAACATCTTGTGAATAACTATACAAATCCCATTATTTCAACATTATAGCTTTATAATAACTGTTCTTTTTCTCAGAACGTCGGTTTACATAATTTTTTCAAGAATATTTATTCATTGTGAGACCCAATATTTTCCAAGAATTGGTCAAAACTAATTTGTTCACTATTCGCAAACTCTAGTAAAACCGCCTGTTTAAAGTAATACCTACCCACCATATTAAATCTCGTGCTATTATCAGAGTTAACATTTTTTAAAAACCATTCTTCTAATAAAATTGCATTTTTCTCATTATTTGCAACAAGAATAATCTCTCCATATATAGTGACAAAGCATACACCATAAATATCATCGTTTAAATTAAATTTACTTTTCATTACGTGATCGTTATTTTTCTTAAAAATCATATACATGCAACCATTAGGGTATATCCTTGACGTTAACGGTAGATCAAAATGTATACTTTCAACGATTATATTATCTTCTAATAAACCTTTCATCCTATAAAATGTTATATACTCATTACGATTAAGTTTCATCGCCACTTCCTGATTAGTTAATCTAAAAATCCTATATATATCTATATATACAACCTTTTTTCCTTCAACTTCAACACGACTAAGCATCGCATAATAACCATCAGAACTACCAATTATTGTTTCACAAAGATAATACCCTTTCTTTGGGACTATCTCATTCAAATACATCGTATTATTACCTTTGATTACAAATTGGTCTGCCGCTACTAACTTTGCCTCTTTTGTATATAACAAATCCATCCCCACTTGATCGTAACAAACTAATCTCATTAAAGCATAATTAATTAGTTCATTATCATTTCTAGGGGATGTAATTATTTTTCTAACCACACCCTTAGCAACTTTATCAGAATTGCTTATCTTTTTTGATAATATGAAATCATTTTCTCTAAGCTCTTCTTTAGTAACATCTTTCTTTTTAGCAAGTTTTTCATAGTATTCTTGTACAATATATATGGATTCATCTTCTGTCATTGCTACTTTGTTTCCACCCAAACAACCAAAAGTTGCTATATCCAATATCTTCCTTCTTCTCTCATCATTACCCCATATTCGTTCATATCTTGAAAGTTCCGGTTCCTCATCTTCAATATAATAAAATTGATGCAAATCTTCATCTTCTACACAATTTAAAACTTTCCAATGAATATATAATCCGTATACACCCATAAGCCTTGTGTTTATTGCATATGCTTTAACGAATTGCTTCTCTGCATTATCTTTGTCTTTTAATCCACCGTCAATAATTGTTAACATTATCCCTTATATTCTTCCTTCAACATCAACATACATTTCATTAGCAACATTTTCAATAGATTTAACTAGCTGCATTCCATCCACTAAAAATTTTTGAGCAATATTTGCTTCTCTAATATATGCTGCATTTATTTTAATATTAAGCCATGCACTTCTTGCTGCAGAAATAAGTTCCTGTGCTGCAACTCCAATATCGCTTATTGCCAACTTGCTTGTCTTTCCAATAAGCGTCTTTCCAACCCGAACTGCATCATTTATTAGTATCAGTACTGACATTGGCACACTCGCTGCATCAATTGAACAATCGCTTAAAACATTCTCTTTCTTTTCTCTATCTTCGTCTGTTATATTAGGTAAACTATATGCTTTTGATAATTCTAGAAAAACACTTCTATCTTCTTCAGCTTTAAGTAATAATTTCTCAAAAATCTCACTTAATTTCTCTTGGGCTATAAGATTCTCTTCTTCCCATTCCATATACGTTTTTTTCCCTATTGACAAATCTAACACCATTAATAATAATGCCACGCCCTGACTTGCTGATAATCCGCACACAGCACCTCCACCTGGTGCTGGTTCCCTAGTCTTTAATAATCTTAGATAGTGTTCTATTGTCATATTCTGTATCTGCATAATTTATCCTCCTACCATATATTAAAAAGAAATGTTTCACGTGAAACATTTCTCAAGATTTTAATGATGCTATAAATTTTGTAATATTTCTATTATACGCTCTAGTTCTTCTCTGCCATAACACTCTATTGCTACAATATTCTTTTTTGCACCCATATCTATACTAACTTTTGTTCCTAACGTCTTTTTCAATTCTGCTTCTATTGCCAAAACTTGAGAATTCTTCTTTAATTTTTTCTTATTCCCGCTATTAACAGCCCTTTTTTCTCTTACATACTTTTCTAACTCTCTTACACTTAAATCCTTTTCACAAATTAATGTAAGGTAATCTTTTTGCTTTTGCTCATTCATTCCCACAAGAACACGAGCATGGCCTACAGTAATTTTCCCATTTGTAACATATTCTTTTGTCTTGTCGTCTAGAGTTAAAATTCTTAACAAATTAGATACATAAGGTCGGCTCTTTCCTATACTTTTAGCTACCTCTTCTTGTGTTAAAGAAAATTTATCAATAAGTTTTTGCACACCTTCCGCTTCTTCTATTGGATTTAAATCTTCTCGCTGCATATTCTCAATAATAGCAAAAATCATATTCTGTTCATCATCAATCTCTTTATATATGCACGGAACCTCTTTCAACCCAGCTATCTTTGCTGCTCTCCATCTTCTCTCACCAGCAACAATTTCTGAGCCTTTATCGGTTTTTCTAAGAACAATCGGTTGTATTATGCCATTCATCTTTATAGAATCAGCTAACTCCGCTATTTTATCTTTATCAAAAGTTTTTCTTGGTTGATTTTTATTAGGTATTATCTCTCCAATCTCAACCATCTGCAATCCAGGAAGGTTCTCTTTGTTTTTCAAATTATCAAAATCATTTAAATCGATGTCTGTATTTATTATTAATGAATCTAAACCTCTACCTAATCCTCGATTTTTATCTCGCATTTATAATTCTCCCTCTACTTCCAAAAATTCCTCAGCAAAATCTCTATACGCTTCTGCTCCTTTCGATTTCGGATCATATTCTGCAATACTCATTCCATAACTTGGCGCTTCTGCAAGTCTGATATTTCTTGGAATAATAGTCTTATAAACTTTTTTTCCAAAATATTTTTTAACTTCCTCAACAACCTGTGCAGAAAGATTTGTTCTTCCATCAAACATACTTAAAATAACACCTTGAATCTTTAAATCTGCATTTAAATTCTTTTTAACGATACTTATCGTACTTATAAGTTGCGCTACACCTTCTAACGCATAAAACTCACATTGTATAGGTATCAATACCGCATCAACCGCTGTCAATGAATTAATCGTCAACAATCCAAGCGATGGCGGACAGTCAATAAATATATAATCATACTTATCTTTAACCTTAGCTATCGCTTTTTTTAATATCTTTTCTCTTCCTTTTACGTTGACAAGTTCTACTTCTGCGCCTGCTAATGCAGTACTCGCAGGAATTAAATCTAAATTCTTTGTTCTAGTTTTTTGAATTGCATCTTTAATATTAAAGTTAGGCGTTGCCAATATATCATATGTCGATGTCTGCATAGCCCTTTTATCAACACCTAATCCGCTTGTTGTATTACCTTGTGGATCTATGTCTAAAACAAGAACTTTCTTTCCTTTTAATGCTAGGCATGCTGCCAAGTTTATATTTGTTGTCGTCTTTCCTACGCCACCTTTTTGATTAAATATAGCTATAGTTTTTCCCATATCTGCCTTCCTTTCCTTCTATTACTGTATAAGTATATTACATTTGCACTATATAATCTACATAATTTACAAAGTATATATTAGTTGATTAAATTTATAGACAACATATAATTAAAAAAGCAGGCATAAATGTTGTACTTCATTTATATCTACTATTTAATTTATAAGACAATAAAAATCTCTATGTTTCACGTGAAACATAGAGATAAATATATTATTTTATAGGCTCTTTTTTAGGCGTTCCAGGCTTTCGTGGATATTTTTTCTTTGTAGATGAAATCTTCTTAAATATAAGCAAGCTATGATTTAATTCATTATCTTCGATATCATTACCTACCACTACTCTCTCAAGCTTTGCGCCCAACTCTTTTATTGCCTTCTTCGCTTCATCAAGTTCTACTTTATAATTATTTCCCTTATAAGCTATAAAGTGTCCTCCAACTTTACAAAACGGCAAACATAATTCCAAAAGAATATTTAGCGGAGCTACAGCTCTCGACAAACATAAATCGTAAGAATCTCTATGTTCCGACAACCTTGCAATCTCTTCTGCTCTACCATGAATCGTTTCAACATTCTTTATACCCATTTCATCTGTAATATCAGTTATTACCTTTAATCTCTTTTTTAACGAATCTAACAAAACAACTTTTTTATCGGGAAACGTTATAGCCAAAGGTATTCCTGGAAAGCCTCCACCTGTTCCAATATCAATAAAATTAGTTGCTTTCTTCATCTCGCTTGTTAACAAAACTGATAAAGAATCTTCATAGTGAAGCTTAATAAATTCGTTTTCTTTTGTAATACTTGTAAGGTTAATAAATTCATTCTTTTTAAGAATTTCGTTTTTGTATATTTCTAATTTTTCAATTATATTTTCTATTTCGTCTTCGGTTTTATTAATCTTTAAATCAGATAAGATTGCTCTAACACCATCATATTTGTCTTTCATAATCATTCTTTATCCTTGCCTTCTTTTTCTTTCAAGATAAATTAATAAAACATTTATATCTGCAGGTGAAACTCCTGAAATTCTTGATGCTTGTCCTATAGAACGAGGCTTAATTTTAGTTAGCTTTTCCTGAGCTTCAATTCTTAGTCCATCTATATCATAATAATTTATATCTTGTGATAATTTCTTTTCTTCTAACTTTTTATATTTCTCTATTTGTGCCAACTGTTTTTTTATATATCCCTCATATTTAATTTCTACCTCAAGAAAATTCGCCGCATGTCCTCTTAATCTTTTCTCTATATCAATTTTGTCAATTTTTGACATATTGTCATATGTAACTTCCGGTCTCTTAAGCAACTCTGCTAACGAAGCGCTTCTCTTCATCTCAGGCATACCAAGGCTTTCAAGGAATTCTTTACTATCTTCAGGCTTGATCATAGTCTCGTTTAATCTTACCTTTTCTGCTTCAACCAGCGCCTTTTTTTCTTTAAATTTTGCAAACCTCTTCTCACTCACTAAACCGATATCATATGCCTTCTGTGTCAATCTTATATCCGCATTGTCCTGTCTTAGTACAAGTCTATATTCAGCCCTACTTGTCATAATACGATACGGCTCATTTGTACCTTTGGTAATTAAATCATCAATCAAAACTCCGATATATGCTTCATCCCTATTTAAAATGAATGGCTCTAATTCATCAATTTTCAGTGCTGCATTTATACCTGCCATCAATCCCTGTGCCGCAGCTTCTTCATATCCTGAACTACCATTTAGCTGACCTGCACAAAACAGGTTTTCAGTATGTCTCGTTTCGAGATTCAATTTAAGAGATAACGAATTAATAGAATCATATTCTATTGCATACGCAGGTCTTACAATTTTCGCATTCTCTAACCCTGGAATTGTCTTATAGAATTCCTCTTGTACGTCTTCTGGAAGAGATGTACTCATTCCCTGGATATACATTTCTTCCGTATCTAAACCTTCTGGTTCAACGAATGTCTGATGTCTTTCCTTATCGGAAAATCTATTTATCTTATCTTCAATAGAGGGGCAATATCTTGGACCAATTCCCTCTATATTACCTGAAAATAATGCTGAACGATGGAAATTATCCCTAATCACCTTATGAGTCTTTTCATTTGTGTATGTTAACCAACAAGAAATTTGATCCCTCTGTACATCCTCATTCAAAAAAGAAAATGGCACAATTTTTTTATCGCCACACTCCTCACGCATTTTATCATATGAAATACTACTAGCTAAAATTCTTGCAGGAGTTCCCGTTTTAAATCTCCTCATATCAAAGTTCATTTCTCTTAACTGCTCAGCAAGACTCATTGATGGTGCCATTCCATTTGGTCCACTAAATACAGCACTCTCACCTATTAATATCTTACCTCTTAAAAACGTTCCTGTAGCGAGAATAACTGCCTTTGCTTTATAATGTGCCCCTGTAGCTGTAATAACACCTGTAACACGATTGTTAAAACCATTGTTATCTAAACCAATATCTTTATCGCAAAGGTCATCAAAAACTAAAGAAACTATCTCTGCCTGTTTGATATCTAAATTTTCCTCTTTTTCAAGAGTCTTCTTCATTTCTATATGATATTTATTTTTATCTGCTTGACATCTTAAAGAATGAACCGCCGGACCTTTTCTTGTATTTAGCATTTTACTTTGAATAAAAGCCTTATCAATATTTACACCCATCTCTCCGCCAAGAGCATCAATCTCTCGTACAAGGTGCCCTTTTCCCGTACCTCCAATAGAGGGATTACATGGCATCATTGCAATTGATTCCAATGTAATAGCAAACATACAGGTCTTCTTACCCATTCTTGCAGAAGCCAAAGCAGCCTCACAACCTGCGTGACCTGCACCAACAACAATTATGTCATATTCTCCCATTAAATAATTTTTTTCCACTTATATATTCCTTTTTAAAAATTCTACGTTACATTCTAATCTATATAATAAACAGCTTTTTGTTTCACTTTTTACAAATTTATACTTTTGTAATTATTATATTATCAGTGAATATTTTTTATTTTCCTAAACAAAATCTCTTAAATACTTCATCTATAACATCTGCACTTGCAACATTACCTGTAATTTCACCAATATTATCATAAGCATTTCTAATATCTAACTCTATAAAATCTAATGCGTCTCTATTTTTTACAAGCATTATTGCATCATTCAAACTGGAATATGAAGATATTAGTTTCTCATAATGCCTAGAATTTGTAATTATATTGCTTTTTTCTTGGCGATATTCTCCTAAATGAATATTTTCTATAATTGTTTTCTTTATATCATCTATTCCTTGTACTGTTTCTGTAGATGTTTCAATATACACACCATTTACAACTAAATTTTTAATTTCAGTTACATCTGCAACTATATCCAGATCTGTCTTATTAAGTAAAACTATAGCTTTTCTATCAGCTATATTTTCTGCGATTTCCAAATCTTCCTTTGTTATAGGTCTAGACATATCTATAACAAAAATTATTATATCCGCCTCATTGAAACTTGCCTTACTTTTTTCAATACCTATTTGCTCAATCTTATCAGCTGTATCTCTAATTCCTGCTGTATCAACTAATATCAAAGAAATCCCATCAATACTTATTTCTTCTTCAATAATATCTCTTGTTGTACCTTCAATATCCGTTACTATAGCTCGCTCTCTTTTAAGTAACTTATTCAAAAGACTGCTTTTTCCAACATTTGGCTTACCTATAATAGCTGTCTTAATACCTTCTTTTATAATTTTGCCTTCTTTAAAAGAGTCTGCCATATCCTTTATTTTTTCTTGAATATTTAATATATCTTTTTCTAATTGTTCATATACAACTTCTTCTATATCTTCGTCCGGATAATCAATATTAACTGCAATACTAACCAGTATTTCCATAATTTGTGAAGATATTTCATTCAAACTCTTTGAGAGTTGACCATCAAGCTGAGATATTGCAATATCAAAACTCTTATTATTTTTTGCATTTATTAAATCAATAACCGCCTCTGCTTGCGCTAAATCTAATCTACCGTTTAAAAAAGCTCTCTTTGTAAATTCTCCTCTTTCTGCCGCCCTTGCACCTTTTTCTATTATTAATTCCATTATTTTTTTCAAAGACACAATACTTCCATGACAATGTATTTCAACAACATCTTCCCTCGTATAAGTACTAGGAGCCCTCATATATACAGCCATTACCTCATCAATAACTTTACTTTTATCAACAATATGACCATAAGTCAATTTTCGATTTTGTATAGTATTTTTTGAAACAAAAATATCATCTAGAATATCTTTCGACTTCTCTCCGCTGATTCTAATTATTCCAATACTACCTTCACCAAAAGCTGTAGCTATCGCAACTATTGTATCTTCCATATCATTACCTATTCTTTTAAAAAACACGATTATCTCTTAATTATTCTATTTTATCAAAAAATAATAAAAAACTGACTATATATAAGAGTATTTCTAATATATAATCAGTTAAAATTTTCCGTTTATGCTATAATACCAAATTTATTTAGCCTCTATAACTACTCTTCTATACGGTTCTTCACCTTCACTCTTTGTAACAATATTGCTATCGTCAGATAATCTTGAGTGAATTATCATTCTCTCGTACGGATTCATTGGCTCTAATTTTATTGTTCTGCCAATTTTAACTACTTTTCTTGCCGTCTTATCTGCTAAATTTTCTAGAGTCTTCTTTCTCTTTTCTCTATAGTTTTCAACATCTAAAACAACTCTCTTGTAATTTTCTTTATCTTTATTCACAACTAAACTTGTAAGATACTGTACCGCATCTAAAGTCTGTCCTCTTTTGCCAATTATATGTGAAGCATCTTTTCCTGTAATAGATATAAACAGATTTTCTTCATTTGCTTTTTCAGTAAATGACAAATCAAATCCCATTTTATCTGTTAATTCCTTTAAGAAAATAACACCCCCGCTATCTTCTTCCAGTACTTCCAGTTCCAACTTTTCTTCACAATTTTCTATTAATTGTTCTTCTTTTATAACTTCTTCTGGCTGTTTTTCTTCTATTTTTTCTTTTTTTGTTACTCTTACCTTAGCAAGTTTTGAACCTATTCCTAAAAAACCTTTACTAGGCTCCTCTAAAACTTCAACTTCAACTTCATCAATAGTACAGTTTAAATAATCAAGTGCAAGATTTGTAGCTTCTTCTATGTCTTTTCCCCATTTTTCTGAAAAATTCATTATTTTTTGCCACCTCTCTTCTTGTTTGCAGTCATATTTTTCTTAATTTTATTTATATGTAAATTAAAGAAAATCTGCAAGAACTGTCCAAAAAACCAATAAATAGCCAAACCTGCTGGGAAACTTCTACCCATAAGTACAATCATTAAAGGGAAGAAGTATTTCATCATCTTCATCATACCGCCCATATCTGGGTTTGCTGTCATCGTCTGCTGAGATATACTAAATGAAATATAAGTAGCAGCACCAGCTAATATTGGAAGAATCCATTTATCTGGTTGAGACAAGTTAGGTATCCATAAGAATGATTCGTGTACTGCAAATAATATTTTATCATCATTTACAAACGACATTGGATCTCTAAGTAATGCAAATAAAGCAAATACTATAAACATTTGAATTATTGCCGGAAGACATCCGCCTGCTGGGCTAAAACCTTCCTCTTTATAAAGTTCACTTACTTTTTGATTAAATAAAGCCTTGTCGTTACCATACTTACTCTTAAGTATATTAACTTTCTTTTGTATTTCTGAAGAAGATGCTGTTGATTTCATTTGCTTTACATACAAAGGATAAAGCAATATCTTAACTACTGCTGTTACGATAATAATTGCAATACCGTAATTATTTACAATGTTATAGATATAAAACAACAGATATCCGATTGGTTTTGCTAAAAAACCTATAAGTGCTGTCATATTTTTTCTCCAACTTTATGGAAGAGGATCATATCCACCTTTAAATAATGGATTACATTTTAATATCCTCTTTATTCCTAAAAATGTTCCTTTTAATACTCCATATCTTTCTAAAGCTTGTATAAAATATTGTGAACAAGTAGGATAATATCTACAATTTTTAGGAAGCATTGGGGATATAAACTTTTGATATCCTCTAATAATAAAAATTAAAACTCTTTTCATATTTTCTTTTTTCCTATATTTTTTTCTATCCTTCTTATTAAATTTTCTATACATAATTTAACAGAAAACATATCTTGATCTACTATGCTTTTTCTTGCAATAAATATAAAATCATAACCTTCTATATTTATATTAGATAACCTTACGGCTTCCCTCATAAGTCTTCTAGATCTGTTTCTCTGTACAGCATTACCTACTTTTTTACTCGCTACGAAAGATATTCTATTCTTACCTGTAAAATTTTTATTATAAAAAACTACAACATGTCTGTAAGCGTAAGACTGACCTTTGTTATAAACTCTATCAAACTCTCTTTGTCCACTTAACACATTATCTTTTTTCATATATCTACGCAGTAAGAGATTTTCTTCCTCTTAGTCTTCTTCTCTTAATAATGTTTCTACCACTCTTAGTCTTCATTCTCTGTCTAAATCCGTGTACCTTTTTTCTCTGTCTTGTCTTTGGTTGAAATGTCATTTTCATAATATTTTCCTCCTAAATTTCTAATAATCTCACCCTAAATTTCAATGTGAGTAAACATATCTTTAAAGTATATAAAATAATTCTTTTTTAGTCAAATTTAAATTGATAAAAAATAAAAATTTTCCACTATTATTTTTGTTATAATTTTTATACGTTAATAAAAAAAATAAAAATTTTTAACTCTTTATTTTTATATAATTTCTATATCTTGTATGTATGTTAATAATATTAATAAAGTTATCAACAACTTGTTGATAACTTTAGTGCATAACTTTAATAATCAAAAATTTTTCGATTATTGATTGTGGATAACTTTGTTGATATTATTATTTTAAACTAAAAAATTATGTAGGAGAGAAAAATGATAGATATTAACAGTAAATGGAATAAAGTTGTTGAACTTTTAAGAGAACTTATTAATGAAGTTGCCTTTGAAAGTTGGATTTTACCACTAAGAATTGATTTTGTAGACGAAACTCATAAAAAAATCAATATATTGTGTAATACAGACTTTACTATTGAAAGTATAAAAAATAGATATCTACATCTTATAGTAGGGTGTTGTGAACAAATTTTCGGAGAAAAATATGACATAACTCTATCTCTTGTTTCTGAAAAAGAAAAATTGATAAAAAAAGAAAAAGAGCTTAAATCAACAACATCTACCTCTACAACTTTTTTTGATGAAGAAAAAATAATAAATCCTAAATATACTTTTGAAAATTTTATAGTTGGACCTAATAGTGAATATGCTTATACTGCAGCTCTTGCAACTGCAGAAAATCCTTCTTCATCATTTAATCCTTTATATATATATGGAGAACCAGGTCTTGGAAAAACGCATTTAATGTACGCTATTAGTAATTTTGTGCTTCAAAATCATACTGGTAAAAAAGTTCTTTATGTAAGTGGTGAAATGTTCACAAATGAAGTCATTGAATCTATAAGAAATAATAAAATGATGGAGTTTAAAGAAAAATACAGAAGTATTGATATTTTATTAATAGATGATGTTCAATTTTTCAAAGGAAAAAAACAAACTCAAGAAGAATTATTCAATACATTCAATACACTTTATGATAATAATAAACAAATAGTTTTATCAAGTGATAGACATCCTTCAAAACTAGAAATCCACGAAAGATTAAAGCAAAGATTTGGATGGAATATTGTAGCCGATATACAAAAACCTCTTTACGAAACAAGAGTAGCAATCTTAGAAAGTAAATTAGAACAAGAGGGTATAGAAATAACAGATGAAATGAAATCTATAATAAGTATAATCGCATCTTATGTAAAAAACAGTGTTAGAGAATTAGAAGGCACATTGTTAAATATAGTAAGCCTTTCTAAATTTACTAATAAAACATTAACAACTAATTTTGTTAAAGAATATTTATCAGCTAATTTTAACGATATTGAAAGTGATGTAGATATAGATCTAATAAAAAAGATTGTTTGTAAATATTTCGATATAACCACTAAAGATTTAATTAGTAAAAAAAGATCTAGAGAAATAGCTTATCCTAGACAAATAGCTATGTATCTTTCTAGAAATATGACAGATATGTCTCTACCAAAAATAGGAAAAGCATTTGGAAATAGAGACCATACAACTGTATTACATGCATTTGAAAAAATAAGTAAAGAAATGAAAGATAACGAAAGTACAAAAAATTGTATAAAAACTCTAGAGAAAAAAATAAGTCTGTAAATTTTAATAACATACTGTAGATAACTTTTTAAATTAATAAACATATTTATCAACAAAAAAATTATATTACAAATAATAAATTTTCAATGTTTTAACTAGATATACACATATACACAATACACTACTACTATTACTACTATAAAATATATAAATAATAAATAAGGAGTACATAATGAATTTTTCTTGTAATCAACAACAATTATCAAAAATATTAAATACTGTTTCTAAAGCAGTTTCTATAAGAACAACAACACCTATATTAAAAGGTATATATATTTCTGTAAATAAAGATAATGTTACTTTTTGTGGATCTGATGGAAATATTATAATAGAAGAAAAATTAGATGCATATATTAAAGAAGAAGGATCTGTTGTTGTAAGCGCTAATCTATTTAAAGAAACAGTAAGAAGGTTTTCTTCAGGAAATATTAATATTTATAAAGAAGATAATAAAATTGTTATAAAAAATGAAAAAAGTGAACATAAAATAGGTTGGTTGCCAGCAGATGAATTTCCTTTAATAGAGGAAATGAAAGAAAAGGAAATATTAAATTTTGATAAAGAAATTTTAAAAGATATGATTGCAAAAACAAAATTTGCAGCAAGTACAGACGAACTTAAAGGAATAATGAGAGGTGTTTTATTTGAAATAAAAAAAGATAGTTTTAATATGATAGCTATTGATGGATATAAGATGGCTATTGTAAAAGAACCTATGAATAATTTAAAAGAACTATCTTTTGTTATTGAAGCAAATATATTAAATGAAATATTAAATATTTTAAAAGATAATTCTTTAGATAAAGAAATTAATGTTGATTTTGATGGTAAAAGAGCAATATTCCAAATAGGTTCAACAAAAGTTTCAACTAGAATATTAGAAGGTAAGTTTATTGATTATGAAAGAATACTTCCAAGAAATAATGAAAGTAAAATAATAATTAATAGGAGAGAATTAGTAGATGCAACAGAAAGAGCTAGTATTTTAGCAAGAGAAGGTAATAATAATTTAATAAAGTTATGTATTGATGAAAATCTACTTACAATAACAACAAGAACAGATATGGGATATGTAAAAGAAGAAGTAGATATAGAAAAAAAAGGTGAAAATTTAGAGATAGGATTTGATTCAAAATTAATATTAGATCCTTTAAAAGTTATAGATGATGAGAATATTGTTATAGAATTTAGAGGACCTTTAGATGGAGCATTTATAACATCTTGTGAAAATGGAAACTACTCATATTTAGTTTTACCGGTGAGATTAAAATAAAATGTATGTAAAAAAAATTGAATTAAGAAATTTTAGAAATCATATAGAAAAAAAAATAGAATTTGATAAAAAAATAAACCTTATTCTTGGAGAAAATGCAAAGGGAAAAACAAATATTGTAGAAGCTATAAATATTTGCTCTTATGGAAAATCATTTAGAAATGCAAAAGATTTAGAATTAATAAATTTAGATAATGAAAATTCTAATATTAAAATGTCATATGTTTATGATGAAATTTATGATGTAGAAAAAATTATAGATATAGAAATTTACAAAAATCAAAAAAATATTATAAAAATTGATAATAAAAAAATTAAAAATTATGTACAATTAATGGAAAATTTTTATTCTGTTGTTTTTGCACCTGAAGATTTAAAAATTATAAAAGAAGATCCTATTAAAAGAAGAACTTTTATAGATAAGGAATTATGCCAAATTGATAAAAAATATTTTTTAAATCTTAGAGAATATAGAAAAATATTGAAAAATAGAAATAATATTTTAAAAAATGAAAAAATAGATAGTAATTTTTTAGATATACTTGATGAACAAATTGCAAAAAGAGCTGAAATAATAATAAAAAAAAGAGAAGAATATATAAAATTATTAAATAATGTTTCAAAGGATATCCATTACAAAATTAGCGGAGAAAAAGAAAAAATATATATAGAATATCAAAAAAATATAAATGGAGATTATTTAAATTCGTTAAAAAATAATAGAAATAATGATATTAAATATAAAACAACAGGTTTAGGTATTCACAAAGATGATATAAAGATAATTATTAATGGAAAAGATAGTAGAAAATATGCTTCACAAGGACAGCAAAGAAGTATAATTTTGTCTTTAAAAATTGCTCAAATAAATATAATAACAAAATTAAAAGAAGAAAAACCTGTATTTATATTAGATGATGTATTTAGTGAACTTGATAACAATAGAAAAAAAGCTCTTGTAGATATATTGCAAGATATTCAGATATTTATTACTACAACACAACAGGAAGAATTTTTTGATAAATCACATATTATTGAAATAGAATAGATTTTGGAGGTTTAATGAAGTACTATTTATTAATAATTTTAGCTTATGTTATAGGTTTGTTTATTTACTATATTAAAGTTATAAAAAAGAATAATGATTTTAGTATTGAAAAATATCCAATTTTTAGTGAATTTGTATTAAATATAATTATTATAGGAATAATCCCTTTGTGTTATTTAATTTTTATTGAAGATGATATTTATAGTATGAAATTTCGTACAATACTTATAATATTAATAATAATGTCTTTTATAGTGTTTAGGATTGTTAATTTTATTGTGAAAAGAAAAGTAAAAAATTTTAATTTCAATAAAGAGAATAAATAAAAAATTAATATATGGGAAGTTTCTATTTTATAAAAATAGATTTAAATAAATAATCAATTAATAGTATAGTAATTAATTATAAAAGTGATAATTTTGTAATAAAAAATAAGGCGTCTTAATTTGAAAAATTAAGGCGTTTTATTGTATAATAAAGCGTGAATTTTTATTATAAAGTAAGGTGAAAAAATGAGTGAAAAAAAGATAACAAAAGAATACGGAGCGGAACAAATTCAGGTTCTTGAAGGACTAGATCCAGTTAGAAAAAGACCTGGTATGTATATAGGTTCCACAGGGGAAAAAGGTCTTCATCATTTGGTTTATGAGATAGTAGATAATAGTGTAGACGAAGCTCTTGCAGGATTTTGTAAAAATATAAAGATAACAATTAGACAGGATAATTCCATAATGGTTGAAGATGATGGTAGAGGTATGCCTGTTGATATACATCCAAAAGAAAAAATACCGGCAGTTGAAGTAATACATACAGTGCTTCATGCAGGAGGTAAATTTGGGGGTGGAGGATATAAGGTATCTGGCGGTCTTCACGGTGTAGGTGCATCAGTAGTAAATGCACTTTCTTCTCGTATGGAAGTTTATGTAAGTAGAAATGGGAAACAATATTTTCTTGCATTTGAACAGGGAAAGACAGTAGAAAAATTAAGAGAAGTTGGGGAATCGAAGAAAAGAGGATCAAAGACAATTTTTTGGCCAGACCCTGAGATTTTTGAAGAGACAGAATTTGATTACGATACTTTAAAACATAGATTTAGAGAGATGGCTTTCTTAAATAAGGGAATTAATATTGTTCTTATTGATGAAAGAGATGGAAATAAAAAAGAAAAATTTAATTATGAAGGCGGAATTAAAGAGTTTGTTGAATACTTGAATAAAAATAAAGAACCACTTCATAAAGATATAATATATTTTGAAGCTTCTATTCAATCAGATGAAGGTGCAGGAGATATGGCGGTAGAGGTAGCTTTACAGTATACAAATAGCTACTCTGATTTACTTTTATCTTACGCAAATAACATAAATACAGTAGATGGTGGATACCATTTATCAGGCTTTAAATCAGCTCTTACTAGAACTTTTAATGACTATGCAAGAAAGGCGAATATCTTAAAAGAAAAAGATACTTCTTTTTCAGGAGATGATGTAAGAGAAGGTTTAACTGCTATTGTTTCAATAAAGGTTTCTAACCCACAGTTCGAAGGGCAGACAAAAGGAAAACTTGGAAATAGTGAAGCGAGAGGATTTGTCGAAACTACGACAAGTGAAAACTTTATGGCATTCTTATTAGAAAATCCATCTCAGGCAAAAATTATTATGGAAAAAGCACTTCAGGCACAAAGAGCTAGAGAAGCTGCTAGAAAAGCTAGAAATACAGTAAGAAAAGATTTGTTAGGAGGATTTTCTTTACCGGGTAAATTAGCAGATTGTCAAGAAAAGAGTCCTGAACTTTCAGAAATTTTCTTAGTCGAAGGAGATTCTGCGGGTGGTAGTGCTAAACAAGGAAGAGATAGAAAAAGACAGGCAGTATTACCTTTAAGAGGTAAGATTCTAAATGTAGAAAAATCAAGTTTAGATAAAATTTTAAACAGTGATGAAATAAAGAATATGATTACGGCTTTTGGTTGTAATATTGGTAAGGATTTTGATTTAGAAAAATTAAGATATCATAAAATTATTATTATGACGGATGCTGACGTCGACGGTGCTCATATTAGAACATTGTTATTGACATTCTTTTATAGATATATGAGACCACTTATTGAAAATGGTCACGTATATGCGGCTCAACCACCATTGTTTAAAGTGAAAAAGGGTAGTGAAGAATATTACACATATTCAGATAGAGAGCAAGAAAAGTTGATGAAGGAACTTGCTGATAAGCCTGGTAAGGTTACTATTCAAAGATACAAGGGTCTTGGTGAAATGGACTATAATCAACTTTGGGAAACTACTATGGAATATGAAAATAGAACACTTATAAAGATTACATTAGATGATGTAAGTGCTGCAGATGAGACATTTACAATTCTTATGGGAGATAAGGTTCCACCGAGAAAAAAATTTATTGAAGAAAATGCACGAAAAGTAAAGAATTTAGATATATAAGAAAGGAGGGCATATGAAAGATTTATCAAGATTTAATGAAGACCAGAAAATGATAGAGCATGAGATTAATAGAGAGATGAAGAAATCTTATATTGATTATGCTATGAGTGTTATTGTTGGAAGAGCTCTCCCTGATGTAAGAGATGGTTTAAAACCAGTACATAGAAGAATTCTTTTTGGAATGAGTCAGCTTGGCATTACTCCAGATAAGCCACATAAAAAATCGGCACGTATTGTCGGTGACGTAATGGGTAAATATCATCCTCATGGCGACTCAGCTATTTATGATGCTATGGTAAGAATGGCACAGGATTTTTCAACAAGATATATGCTTATTGATGGTCATGGTAACTTCGGTTCTATCGATGGCGATGGCGCAGCTGCAATGCGTTATACGGAAGCTAGAATGACGCCATTTGCTCTACAATTACTTCGTGATATAGAAAAAGAAACGGTTGATTTCGTTCCTAACTTTGACGAAGAGGAAGAAGAACCGTCAGTTTTACCGGCAAAAATTCCAAACCTACTTATTAATGGTTCAAATGGTATTGCCGTAGGTATGGCTACATCTATTCCACCGCATAATTTGTCAGAAGTTATAGATGCAGCTTGTTATATGATAAATAACGACAATATTGAAGAAGATAAATTATTAGATATAGTTAAAGGTCCTGATTTTCCTACAGGTGCTCAAATCTTAGGCAAAGCAGGTTTAAGAGAAGCTTATAGAACAGGTCAAGGTAAGGTAACAGTAAGATCTAAGACAGAGATCGAAGAAACTGCAAGAGGAAAAATGCAGATTGTTGTTACAGAGATTCCTTATCAGGTTAATAAGTCAAGATTGATTGAAAAGATTGCTAGCCTCGTTAGAGAAAAGAAGATAGATGGTATTTCTGCTATCAGAGACGAATCTAATAGACAGGGAATGAGAATAGTAATTGAATTAAAGAGAGATGCTAATCCACAGATTACTTTGAATAGACTTTATAAAAATACTCAGTTGCAAGATACTTACAGTATGATTATGCTTGCATTAGTAAATTCTCAACCAAAGATATTGAGATTACAGGATATATTAAGCGAGTTCTTGAAACACCAAAAAGATGTTATGACAAGAAGAACTCAATTTGATTTAAAGAAAGCTGAAGCAAGAGCACATATTTTAGATGGCTTAAGGATTGCTTTAGATAATATTGATGAAATAATTAAAATTATTAGATCTTCTTACAGTAATGCTAAAGAAAAATTAATTGAAGTATTTAATTTAAGTGAGATTCAGGCACAGGCAATTTTAGATATGAGATTGGCAAGATTGCAAGGTCTTGAAAGAGAAAAGATTGAAAAAGAATTTAATGAGCTTATGGAAAAAATAGCTTACTATAATTCTCTTCTTGCTGACGAAACTCTTTTAATGGACACAGTGAAAAAGGAAATGCTTGAAATTAAAGAGAAGTATGGAGATGAAAGAAGAACTCAGATTGTTCCAGCAGTAAATGAGTTTAGTGAAGAAGATTTAATAGATGAAGAAAATTCAACTATTACACTAACTCACCTTGGATATTTAAAGAGAGTTCCAACAGATACATACAGGACACAAAAAAGAGGTGGTAAAGGTATTGCTGGTCTTACAACTAGAGAAAATGACTTTGTTAAGTCGTTGATAATGACATCGACACACGATACATTATTATTCTTTACGAATTTAGGTAAGGCACATAAGATTAAGGCTTATGAAATTCCAGAGGCAAATAGGACAGCAAAAGGAACGCCAGCAGTAAACTTCTTAAACCTATTCCAGCAGGAAAGAATTAGTGCTATTATTCCAATTAAGAAATTTGAAGAAGATAAATATATTGTTCAAATTACTAAAAAGGGAACGATTAAAAAGACAAGTTTGGCACAGTTTGAAAAGATAAGAAAGAATGGAATTATTGCTATAAACCTTGTGGATGGCGATGAACTTATAGAAATAAATGAGACTTCAGGCAATGACGATATAATAATTGTTACTAAAAAAGGTCAGAGCATTAGATTTAACGAGAAGGACGTTAGACCTATGGGAAGAAGTTCTATGGGTGTCAGAGCTATAAAGCTAGATGGAGATGATGAAGTTGTTTCTATGTCACTTGCTAAAGAGGAAGATACTTTATTAGTTGTTACAGAAAAGGGATATGGTAAGAGAACACCTATCAAGGAATATACTAAGCAGACAAGAGGCGGTAAAGGTAATCTTACATATGACAAAAAGAAATTTAATAAGACAGGAAATGTTATTGGTTCTGTAATTGTTGAGGAAGAAGATGAATTATTACTAATCAATTCACAGGGAACTATTATTAGAATAAAGGCTACAGATGTTTCTGTTACAGGAAGAACTACGCAAGGTGTTAAGATTATGCGTATGAAAGATCAGGAAGCTATAATATCTATGGCAAAGGTTCTTAAAGAAGATGAAAATGATAGTGAAGAAGAAGGGAAGGAATAAAAATTTTTATAAATTAATTTATAAAAATGGTGATAATTGATGAATAAGGAAATTTTTGTAAAAGTACCTGGAGATCACGAGTTTATGAAGATTTGCAGAAGTGTTGCAACAGCCGCTGCTGCCGTGGCAGGTTTTGATATAGAGGCTACAGATGATATTGGATTAGCGGTTTTTGAAGGTACAAAAGTATTGGTTTGTCATAGACATGATAAATTACCTGAAAGTTATAATATGACAATAAATATTACAGATGAAAAATTTGTGGTTAAACTGAGTGTAAATACCGAGTTTGTCCAGGAAAAACATAGAACTATTTGTTTAGATTGTCCTTGTGAAGGTGAAATTGGACGAGAAGTTGCAAATAGCTTAATGGATGAAACAAGATTAGAAGAAGGAACTGAAGAAGGCGATATTTTTATATTGACAAAGTACTTATGATTAAAAACGAAGAACAATTTATAAAGTATTATCAAAATAAAGATCCAAATTTAAGAAACCAAATTGTAGAACAACATCTATATATGGTCGATATTTTGGTTAAAAAATATTTGGGTAAGGGTATAGAATATGATGATCTATATCAAGTAGGAGCAATGGCTCTTATATCTGCAGTTGAAAGGTTTGATCCTACAAAAGGATTTGAATTTAGTAGTTTTGCTACACCAACTATTTTGGGTGAGATAAAGAAATACTTTAGAGATAAAGGTTGGAGTATTAAAGTACCAAGAAATATGAAGGAAATAGCAAGCTCTATACCAAGTTTTAAAGAAAAATTGATTGATAAGCTTGGAAGAAATCCAACAGTTGAAGAATTAGCACAGGAGATGGAAGTTTCAGAAGATATTATTCTCAAAGCTATGGAAAGCAGTGCCGCATATTCAACATTATCAATTAATCAGATGATGCCGACATTTGGTGATAATAGTGATATGGATCCTTTTGAAAAATTTACTGCACAAGATGAAAAAGGATATTCAGATATAGAAGATTACGATATAATATACAAGGTGCTAAAGAAGTTAGATGGTACTAACCAGTATATATTTAAAAAGAGATTTGTAGAAGGTCAGTCACAGAGTGATATTGCAAAGAATCTTGGGGTGTCTCAGATGACTATATCAAGAGCAGAAAAACGAATCATTGATCATTTTATACAAGAGAGAGATGGACAATACGCGTAGGAAGGAGAAGATAGTACTATTACTATCACAAATTTAGAATGGGAAGAGTATTTTCAGGAGTACAACCAACAGGAAATATACATTTAGGTAATTATCTTGGAGCTATAAAACAGTTTGTTGATTTGCAAGATGAAAATGACTGTATTTATTGTATTGTAGATCTACATGCAATCACAGTTGAGCAAGATCCAAAAGAACTTAGAGAACATATTTTAGATGTTGCGGCTCTATATTTAGCTGTAGGTATAGACCCTAAAAAAAGCATAGTTTTTGTTCAATCAAAGGTACCTCAGCACGCGGAATTAGGGTGGTTGCTAACATGTTATTCATATACAGGTGAGCTTTCAAGAATGACACAATTTAAGGATAAAGGTAAGGGAAGAGAATCCGTACCGACAGGGTTATTTATGTATCCTACATTGATGGCAGCTGATATATTACTTTATGACACAGAGATAGTACCAGTTGGAATAGATCAAAAACAGCATATTGAAATAACGAGAGATCTATGTAATAGAATAAATAACAAATATGGAGAAGTATTTGTTGAGCCTGATGGTAGATTTCTAAAGGAAGGTGCAAAAATTATGGCGCTTGATGATCCTACTAAAAAGATGAGCAAGAGTGCAGCAAATGAATTGAGTAAGATTGGTCTTCTGGATGATGATGCGAAGATTAAAAAGGCTATAATGAAGGCGACAACAGACTCTGAAGGTATTGTTAAATACGATATGGATAATAAACCTGGTATTTCAAATTTAATTAATATTTATACTGCATTTTCTGATTTATCAGTTGAAGAAATTGAAAAGAAGTATGATGGTGTAGGATATGGTCAATTTAAAAAAGACTTGGTTGAAGTTTTAATTAATGGATTGAAACCTATTAGAGAAAAGTTTCATGAAATTAGAAACTCTGATGAGTTAATAAGTGTGTTGGATGACGGTGCAAAGAGAGCAGAGGCTATTGCGACAGAAGTTCTTAAGAGAGCATATAACAAAATTGGACTTGGATATTAATATATTTGCTGAAAGGGAAGGATAATGAGAGCTGATAGATATCAAAACAAGAAAAAAATTTCTCCTAAAAAAGTAACTGGTATGCAAAAGAATAAAGTTGCAAAGATAGGTGCAGGTGCCATTATTTTGGTTATTATTGTTGTAGTTGCATTACAGTTTATTGGTGGCAGAGATAAAGTTGAGGATAAGGATGCAGTATATGCAGGAACTAGTGGATGGGCAAATGGTAATGTAAGAGTTTTACTTTCAGATGAATATATGCCAAATACATCACATTGTTATTCTGCGTTAAAGTATGTATACAAAACAAAAGATGTTAATGAATGGATGCAGAAGAATTCTGATTATTCAGGGAAAAAATTAGCATTTTTGACATTTGATGATGGCCCATCACCTAAACATACGGAGACGGTTTTAGATACTTTAAAGAAGAATAATGTACATGGAACATTCTTTTTAGTAGGTAATACTGTAGAAAGTTATGGAAAAAAAGCCTTGATGGAAAGATATATCAAGGAAGGACATGCTGTAGGTTTGCATTCACAAACACATGACTATAAGAATCTTTATCCAGGTAGAGTTGCTAGTCCAACGTTAATACAAAAAGAAATGAAGCAGTGTAATGAAGCAATTCAAAAGACTCTTGGCAAGGATTTTAAAACACCTACAATGCGTTATCCTGGCGGTAGAATGTCATGGAAATCAATGGACGGTGCAGATGAGCTATTAAACTCAGAAGATAATTTATATGGTATAGATTGGAATATTTCATCAGGGGACGCTACAAATGATGCTAGTCATTCTTCTATATCACAGATTAAAGGAGAAATTGAGGGTTCTGGAACTCCAGATGTTGTAGTTATCTTAATGCATGATATTAGACCGTATAGCGTCAGAGATTTACAGGCAATTATTGATTATCTGAAATCTAAAGGATATGAATTTGGTATATTATCTTAATAGGATGAATAGATTATAAATCGTAAATAATAAATATAAGCGCATAGCTAAAAGATTAGTGAGTTTTCTCAGCTATGTGCTTTTTTATTGCTAAGATTTATAGTTGGAAAATGATATAATTGTGGTGATATGGGATGAACGAAAAATATATAGTGTTTATTAGGATTGTTAGTAAATTAATGAAAATGTTATTTAGAAGATGTGATTTAGAGAAAGCAATTTTAAATATGAGGTAAAAGAAATGAAGATTAAGAATGGTAGCTTTGGATATAATAAATTTGAATTTATAAAGGAAGAAACACCAATTCATAAACTTGAAAATATTTCTAAAGATTTAGATGTTAATTTATTTATTAAAAGAGATGATTTAACTTCTTATGGAGTAGGCGGAAATAAGCTTAGAAAATTAGAATATCTAATGTTTGAAGCAATTCAGACAGGAGCTGATGTAATAGTTACAACAGGTGGAGCTCAGACTAATCATGGTAGACTTACGGCTGCTGTATCAAATCTTTTGGAAAAGAAATGTGTGATTGTTACGACTGATGAGAAACCAAAAGAAATTAGTGCTAACTTGCTTCTTGATGGGATTATGGGTTGCGATGTGTGTTTTAAACCGAATAGAAGTTTAGAAGAGGCAATTGATGAAGTTTTTCAAGATATAGAGGCAAGAGGTGAAAAACCATATTTTATTCCGATGGGAGGGTCTAATGAGCTTGGATTACTTGGATATTATGACTGTTCTATTGAAATAGATAGACAAATTAAAGAAAATGAAGAGTTAAATAATGGTAGTAAATTAAAAACCTTTGTAACTGTTGGAAGTTGTGGTACGTATTTAGGCATGAAGATGGCAGTTGAAAATGAAAATTTAAATATAGATTTGGAAGGAATACAAATTTTACCCTATGAAGAAGGTGTACAAAACTATCTAGCTGAATATTATAAAAAGGCTAAGGAAAAATTTAATTTAAAACATGAACTGAAACCTGATGATTTTAGAGTCGATGGAGAATATTTTTTTGGAGCATATAATAATCCAGTGAAGGAAGTCAGAGAGGCAATTTACTATATGGCAAGAAGAGAAGCGATAATTCTAGATCCTTGCTATACAGGGAAGACCTTTAATGCTATATTACGAAAGATTAAAAAGGGAGAAATAAAAAAAGACTCAAATGTATTGTTTATGCATACAGGAGGACTACCAGGAATTTATACAACACAGCATAGAGTTGAGTTTGAAAAAGATTTAGAATCGTATTTTTATTAATATTAATTATTATTGAGCATATAAATTTATGCAATGTAATGCCATAAAAATAACCATAAGGTAGAGATATCTACATTATGGTTGTTTTTATTTGAGTATATAACTATTGTATCGGATATAGTTCGTTTAGCTCTCTTACTCCGTCAGCTACAATTTGTTCAACTATAGAAGGGAGACTTCTAGATTCTTCTTTAGTCATATCCACAGTGTTGATAGGGGGATGAATCTTTACAAAGACTTCACCTGGTACAATTTTCCCATGTTCTTCAAACAATTTAAATGTTCCGTTTATTGAAAATGGTATTATAGGGGCTTTAGTTTTAGTAGCTATTTTGAATGCTCCAGATTTCATTGTTCCCATTTCAGTCGATTGACTTCTTGTCCCCTCAGGGAAGACCAATACAGAGAATTTATCGTTTATTAACTCAATTGCGGTAGTTATGGATTTTAGTGAAGCGCGTGGATTCCCTCTATCAAGGAAAATGCAATTGATTCTCTCCATCCATTTATTATATTTAGGAACTTTAAGTATTTCTTTTTTTGCAATTGAGCCAAAAGGAACTGTGTCTATAGCGTTATACATTATTAGAGGATCTAAATTTCCTTGGTGGTTACCTACAAATAACACACCCCCCTCAGTGGGAAGGTTTTCTTTTCCGATAACAGTTACCTTAATTCCAAACTTTTTTATTAAGCTATCACTCCAAACTTGTGTAGCCTTTAAAATTGCTTCATATTCAGCTTCCTTATTACCAGAGGCTTTGGCATCATCAATGATTTTTTGATAAGGTTTTAGCTCTGATAGGCAAGAGTAAAGTTTTGATACATCTGTTATAAATTTTAATTTCATTAGTGAACCTACCTTTTTAATAAATATCATTTAACCACATTTGCATAGAAACATCGCTAGGCATTTTCCATGTTTTTGATGATAAATCTACGCTACCAACCTGCACACCTTCAGGAGCGGTGGTTCTTTTGAATTGTTGTGTGAAAAATCTCTTGTAGAATACAATAAGATATTTTTTGATAAAATTATGATCGTATTCCCCCTCAAAAGCAAGATCTGCTAGGTATTGAATTTTCGATGGTCTAAATCCATAACGGATATGATAGTACAAGAAGAAATCTACAAGTTCGTAGGGACCAACCGTATCTTCTGTTTTTTGTTCCAATTGTCCGTCATTATTTGTAGGAAGAAGCTCTGGTGAAATTGGTGTATCTACGACATCTTTTAGGGAATGAGCAAGGGTTTTATAATCTTTTATGAAGTTGTCATTTTGTAAAAACTCATCGATAAACCATCTGATTACTTCCTTGATGACAGTTTTTGGAATGCCAGCATTTGCTCCAAACATTGACATATGATCTCCGTTGTATGTGCACCAACCAAGAGCAATTTCGCTAAGGTCACCTGTTCCTATTACAATTCCCCCATATTTATTTGAAAGATCCATAAGTATTTGAGTTCTCTCTCTTGCTTGCGAATTTTCATAAGTGGAGTCCTTTATTTTTGGATCATGAGAAATATCTTCAAAATGAGATAAAACTGCTTTTTTGATTGGTATTTCTAAAGAAGTAGTTCCAAGGGATTCCATCATTGTAAGGGCATTTTCGTATGTTCTATCTGTAGTACCAAATCCAGGCATTGTAATAGTGATAATATCTTCTGTAGATAGTCCGATTTTTTTGTGTGCAACTGCTGTAGCAAGTAAGGCTAATGTAGAATCAAGACCTCCAGAGATTCCAATTACCGATTTTTTAGCATGACTGGAAATTAAGCGACTTGCTATTTCTTGAGTCTGAATTGCAAAAATTTCTAAGCATTGATTGTATTTTTCACTATCTAATGGCATAAATGGTGACTTTGGAACAAGTCTCTTTAACATTTTGTCATCTGAGATTCGTAGTTTAGGAATTGCAAAGTACTTATTAAAAGTTAATTCTCTTCTGTCGACTTTAGCTACAGAACGTTCATGTTTTATAATTTGTAAATCAACATCACAAGATATGCTCTCCATATTACCAAAAGGTGAAGATTCTTCTAAAATTACTCCATTTTCAGCGATGATTTTTGTTCCATTTGTATCACAAAATACTATAATATTTTTATTCTTAGCACTTAGTGATGATATATATTTTTTGTAATAGTCATATTTACCAATAAGTGTTTTAGAAGAAGATAGAATAAACTGAATATCGTGATCGTCAGAAAATCCTAAAGTTATATCAGTGTGAGTATCAAATATTGTTAGATATTTATCCTCGTTATCTATAAAAAATACTTCATTATTTAATTCAGTACGTCTTGTTGGTATTCCAGCAACAAGATTTCCGTTTTTTATAAAGCTTAGCATTTCTACTAAATTTGACTTATATATAGTTTGGTGACTGAAGACAATAAGGATTTCCATTTCGCTTGTAAAAGAAATTAGTGAATTTAAGAATTCCTCTTGAGTTGATAGGATGAGTTCCTGTGTAAATATATCTCCGCAATCATATCCTGTCAAAACAAGTGGTGGAAGAACCAAAATTGCTGTTCCATCTTTCTCTGCTTGCTGAATTAATGTTTTTATTGTTGCTAGATTGGCATTTAAATCACCTTTTATTATATAAGGTGTAGCGCAATTTATTCTTATAAAGTTAAAGTTAGTTTTTTTCATAATTGCTCCCAAATTTTTCCAAATTATATAGTTCTAATATAATACTTTATTATAGCATGTGATATAATAAAAATAAATAAATGGGGTATTTGAAGAAATTTGATATATAGATAAAGTAAAGAGGTATACGATGAAAGAAAGATTTGTAAAAGATTTTTATGAGGCTGAAGTAGGAAAGAATCTACGAGCTTTTTTAATGGTTAAAAGTAGTGAAATAAAGCTAGCAAGTAACGGTAAAAAGTATTGGGATGCAACACTTGTTGATAATACTGGAGAGCTAAATTGCAAGAAATGGGATGTTACAGAGGATTGGCAAGAACTTTCTATGTTAAAGCCTACTGATATTATTAAAATAGGTGGAGAAGTTAGAGAGTATAAAGGCAGAGTGCAGATTAGCATTACAAGATGGAGGATATCGCAGTCGAATGACAATTTAAATCTGGGAGATTTTATTCAGGCGGCTCCAGAGCCAGCGATTGATATGTATGAGTATATTGTAGGTATAGCGAAGAATTTAAATGATAAACAGCTAAGCAACCTTTGTTTAGATATTCTTGAAGAAGAAAAGGAAAGAATCATGTATTATCCGGCGGCAATGACGCATCATCATGCAATTCAAGCAGGTCTTCTATATCATATTAAAAGGATGCTTGATGCAGGCAAGGCATTGTGCAGTGTTTATACAACGCTAAATTACGATTTAATTGCAACTGGAGTGATTGTTCACGATATTCAGAAATTGAATGAAATGATGGCAAATGAAATGGGAGTTGTTTCTGACTATACCTTTGAAGGAAAACTTTTAGGTCATATAGTTATGGGAATTAGGGATTTAGATAGAAGGATGGAAAGGCTTGGATTTGATAATGAGAAATCGACAATGATTCAGCATATGGTTCTTTCTCATCATTTAGAGCCAGAGTTTGGTTCTCCCAAAAAACCAATGTTTCCGGAAGCGCAGATATTGCATTACTTAGACGTTATGGATGCGAATATGTTTGATATGGAAAGAAAGCTTATTGATGCTGTACCTGGAACTTTTACTGAAAAGATTTTTACGGTAAATAATGTTCAGATGTATAAGCCAAAGGAAGATTAATATAAAGAATGAGGCGACGGTGGATAAATACAGGGGAAGTTTTTCAAAAATAATATTTCACAATGAGAGTAACGGATATACAGTTGCTATTTTTGAGACCGACGAAGAATATTTTACTGCTGTTGGCACTCTTTATAATATTGCAGAGGGAGATAATTATATTATTTCAGGGACGTTTATTCAGAATAAACAGTATGGTGAACAGTTTAAAATTGATGAAATTGAGGAATGTTTGCCGACGACTGTTGATGAAATTGAACGATTTTTAGCGTCAGGAATAATTAAAGGTATTGGAGCTAAAAAAGCTAAAGATATTGTTAAGATGTTTGCCGAGAGATCTCTCGAGGTTATAGAAAATATACCGGAAGCTCTTATTCAAATTCCAGGAATAGGAGAAAAAACAGCAATTAGCATATCAGAGAGTTACAGAGAGAAGAGGGTTATTAAAAATCTAGTTGTTTTTTTACAAAATTATGGAATTGAAGCTAGATATGCTGGTCGTATTTATGACATATACGAAGAGGATGCTGAAAAAATAATTGCAGAAAATCCGTATCAGCTTATGAGAGATATTGCAAGTTTTGGATTTAAAAAAGCAGATAGTATTGCGATGAAGCTTGGCATTGAACGAGACAGTAGTTTTAGGGTTAAAAGTGCTATAGAATATATATTGAGCAAGTCTTTTAACGAAGGACATTGTTATGTATTAGAAGAAGAACTAATTTTGCAGACAATAGATTTAATTGAAGCGGATAGAGAAGCGATAGATGATGCGATATTAGATTTGATTGTTGAAGGAATTATTTTCGTTGATAAGATTAATAATCAAAGATGTGTGTATTTGTCATATGTATTTGATGCAGAGGTAAGAATATCAAAGAGTCTTTGGCAGATAAATAATATAGCAATTAAACCGTTAGGATATAAAATAGAAAATCTTATAAAACAGATAGAAGTTAACGGTAGTATAAGCTATTCGCAGGAGCAAAAAAATGCAATTATGCATACTTTGCAGAATAAAGTATCTGTTATAACGGGTGGTCCAGGAACAGGGAAAACGACAATACTAAAAGCTATATTAGATATTTTGGATATTGAAGAAGTTCCATATGATATTGCAGCACCTACGGGAAGGGCGGCAAAGAGAATTGCAGAGACGACTGGTAGACAGGCAGTTACAATACATAGATTGTTGAATTATCATAGATCTATGGATGATGGAAAGATGCATTTTGGCAAGAATGAGAATGAGCAACTAGAATCGGACGTAATTATTGTTGATGAGGCATCTATGATAGATATTATTCTCATGGATGCATTGCTTAAGGCAATTCCTATTGAGGCAAGACTTATAATGGTTGGCGACGTGGAGCAACTTCCACCTGTGAGTGCTGGGAATATTCTTATGGATATTATAGAGAGTGAAACGGTCAATGTGCAAAAATTGACAGAAATATTTAGACAAGCTTCTGAAAGCAATATTGTTGTAAATGCACACCGAATAAATAATGGAGAGATGCCTACAAAAAACGTTGTAGATGGGAACTTTTTCTTTATGGAAAAAACTTCGGACTCAATAACATCTACTATTATTGATCTATGTAATAAAAGATTGCCTCAACATTATGGGCTAGAAAGCCCTTTAACCGATATACAAATCTTGTCGCCAATGAAGAAACGAACAGCGGGAACGATTGAACTGAACCAAAGACTGCAAGAAATACTGAATCCAACTGAAGAATATAAAGCGGAAAAAAAGATAGGCAGTAAGGTTTATAGAGAAGGCGATAAGATTATTCAGACGAGAAACAACTATAGTATTACATGGATTGATATCAATACTTTGGAATCGGGAGATGGAGTTTTTAACGGCGAAATTGGTTTCGTTGACGGCTTTGATGAAGATGGTAATATGATTGTTATCTTCGATGAGAGTAGAAGAGTTATCTTTTCTGATGTAGACCTAGATGATCTGGAGCTTGCTTATGCGATTACAGTACATAAGGCACAGGGTAGTGAGTTTAATGTCGTGATTATAGCGTTGAAAAAAGGGATACCAGATATACTTGCAAATAGAAATTTACTCTATACAGCGGTAACACGAGGTAAGAATTTAGTTGTTGTGGTTGGGGATAGGCAACAACTGGAGGTTATGATAAAAAATAAAAATATGGTGAAAAGAAATTCCGCGTTAGCTATTCGTTTAAAGAGATTTATTGAAAACACAAACTAAAATATCAAAAAACAAATATAAAAATATTAATAATATTAAGAAAATAGTTAAAGCAACAGTAATAAAAATAATAAATTTAATATATCCAAAAGATGATTACTGTATTTGTTGCGACAGCTTTATCAATAGCGAAAGCAAATATCATATATGCGACAGTTGTATAAGGAAGCTTCAGTGGATAAATAATGTGTTATGTGAAAAATGTGGGAAAATGCTCGACGATGAGATAACTGGGGAGATACTTTGTTACGACTGTCAAGAAAATATGAGAAGTTTTGATAAAGCGTATACATGTACGAGATATGGTCTTTACGAAAGAATCTTAATTAGTAGATTTAAAGAACATAAAAAGTCGTATATTGCCGAAAGTTTGGCTACAATAATGTATGACCGAATTTGTTTAGAATACAGTAGTTCCGACAGCACAAAGAAAGCTTATGATGTAGTAATACCAATACCTATACATAAAAATAAATATAAAAAAAGAGGATTTAATCAATCTGAAAATATTGCTAAAGTTTTAGCTGAAAAATTAGGGGTTTTATATGATAAAAACTTACTAAAGAGAGAGATTGAAACTCGTTCAATGAAAAGCCTTTCGAGTGAAGAACGCAAAAGGAATATTAAAAATGCTTTTATTATAGAAACCTATAATAAAAATTTGATAAAATATAATAAAGTTTTATTAGTTGATGATATTTACACGACGGGCGCAACGTTAAATGAAGCGAGCAGAGTGTTAAAAGAAGCTGGCGTAAGAGAGGTGTATGCAATTACATTTTCGGCAGGAGCTAATAGAATTCCTATAAATTAGTTTACATGGTTGTTTGAGTCTGTGGTTGCAAGGCCAAGCCAGTTGCGGGCAAAGGGTCCCACGTAAGTCAGCATTGCTGATGATCATGGCGTAGCTTAGAAGTAAGTCCTTAGATGAAGAGTCAAGGCGGGTGTGGGGGCAAAGACCAGGTCAGTCAAACAACTATTGTATATAGTTACAGCTAACTGTTATAATATGGTTATAATAGCTATAGTTCTATGATCGACAAGGAGGTAGCGGTATGAAAGTTATTATTAGTAGCAAGAATGTTAAAACTAATGATTATCTAAAGGATATTATCGAGAAGAAGTTAGAGAAACTTGATAAGTATTTTTCAGATGATATTACAGCTAAGGTTATGCTTTCTGCCGAGAGTAAGGCTGAAAAAATGGAAGTTACTATTAGAGTAACAGGTCACGTATTTAGAGCAGAAGGTAAGGCAGACAAAATTTATAACTGTGTAGATAAGGTTGTAGATAAGTTGGCTATACAAATGTCAAAATTTAAAAATAAATTGACAAATAAAAAGGGTGGCGATGCAATTAAGTTTGAAGAATGGCCAGAATTACCATTAGCAAAAGATGAATCTTACGAATTAAAGATTGTTAAAGATAAACAATTCCACTTAGATCCATTAACAATTGAAGATGCAATTATTAAGATGGAACTTGTGGATCACAATTTCTATATATTCTTAAATAGTGATACAAAAGATGTAAACGTAGTTTATAAAAGAGACGACGGAGATTATGGTCTCATAGAAACAAAATATTAAATAATTTAAGCACCTATTTTGTTGCAAAGAGATTTGAATAATGGATAAAATGCATTGAAAGTATTTGAATCGGCAATAAAATAGGTGTGTTGGTTTTATTTCTAGAAAGAAATGGTGTAAATGAAAGATTTTTTTGCAAATATACTTTCGGACATCGGGCTTAATGACTTAGTTGATATACTTGTTGTTGCCTTCCTAGTTTATAAGATAATGGGATTTATACAACAGAGTAGGGCAGAGCAACTAGTTAAAGGTTTGATTGCAATTTTAATTGTTACAGGTTTAGCTGACATTTTAAACCTGTATACTTTGAGTTGGATTTTAAAAAGCAGTTTAGCGCTAGGAGTTGTTGCTTTGGTAATTGTTTTCCAGCCAGAGTTAAGAAGAGGACTTGAAACGATTGGTAGAAGTAATTTGTTAAAGAGGAATTTTGCTCAAGTTGTGAGTGATAAACAAGAAGAATTTGCTTCAACAATAGCTTTGAGTTTGACAAGTTTAGCGAAAACAAAAACGGGTGCATTGGTCGTTATAGAGAAAAATACAGCCCTCAGTGATATATGTCAGACCGGAGTTTATATAGATGCGGTAATTACACCTGAGTTGTTAGGAAATATATTTTATGAAAAATCACCATTACATGATGGAGCTATTATAATCAGAAATGAAAGAATTCATAGTGCGGGTTGTGTGCTTCCATTGACATCAAATATGGATTTACCAAAAGAGCTTGGAACAAGACATAGAGCAGGTATTGGGATTACGGAATATTCTGATGCAATTACATTTATAGTTTCAGAAGAAACTGGAATTATTTCGTGTGCTAAAAATGGTTTCTTGACAAGAAATGTGACAGGTAAGGATATTGAACAGGTTATTGTGGATACATTTGATAATAATAAATCAAAAGGCTTCCTGGGAGGACTGACTTCTAATTTTAAAAAGAATGGAGGCGCGGCAAATGTGGACAAATAAGAAAGTGAGAATGCTTGTAGCGTTTATTGTTGCTATTAGCGTATGGATTTATGTTAAGGGTTTGGTAGATCCAGCTATAAGTAAAAACATTGATAATGTGGATATTAACATAAAAAATCAAACTTCGCTTATGGAAAGAAATCTCGGGATAGATTCTGTTGATATTAAGACAATTAATGTAAGGGTAAGTGGAACAAGATCAAATATTAGTGACTTGCAACCAGACGAAGTAAAGGCGACGGCAGATGTTGCATCAGCAGTTAGAGGAGAGAATTCTATATATGTAGAGGTAAAGGCGCCAAATAACGTAAACGTTAGAGAACAATCAGTGAAAAGGATTAATGTGAACGTAGCCCGCCTGCAAAAGAAAGAAATGAAATTTAGTGTTAGCGGAAAAAAACCACTGGAAAAAAATACAACTATTATTGCAGAGGGTGAAGGCAAAAATGTTGTTTTACTGGGAACTGCGAATAATCTTGCTAAAGTAAAGAGAGTGGAAGCTAGGGTAGATAACTCAAAATTGACAGAAAAGAGTAAGGTGTTACAAGCAGATTTGGTTGCAATAGATGAAAATGGTAAAATAGTTGATTATGTATATTTTGAAGAAAATACAGTCGAGATATTAGCTAAGATTGTTTCTGAGAAGAAGGTAGAGGTGCATGTTCCAACAACAGGAAAAGTAGCAGAAGGATATAAAATTGAATCTATAGAAATCCCTAAGGATGTAGTAATAGTTGGTAATGCAAAAGTTTTGGAAAAGATAGTGTCTATAGAGGCAAAAGAGATAAATATAGATAATTTAAACGCTACTACGACAATAAAGATAGAAATTAAATTGCCACAAGATGTTGAATTAAAATATAATACATTGTTGACAGTTAAGGTAAATATTGTTAAGGATATACCGAAGATAGTTCAGGAAGAAAATACTAACGAAAAAGAAAATAAAGAACAGAAAGAGAATTAATATGGGTAGATTATTTGGCACAGATGGAGTGCGTGGTGTTGCAAATAGTGAATTAACAGCAGCTTTAGCATATAGGCTTGGTCAGGCAGGAGCTCATGTTTTATCACAAAATAAAAAAGAAAGGCCGAGATTTTTAATCGGAATGGATACACGTATTTCTGGAGATATGCTTGAAAACTCTATAGCTTCAGGCATATTGTCGGTTGGGGGTGATGTTGTAAAGGTTGGGGTGTTGCCAACACCGGCTATTGCATTTTTGGTTAAACATTATAATGCAGATGCTGGAGTAGTAATATCAGCGTCACATAATCCATATGAATATAATGGCATAAAGTTTTTTAATGGAGATGGTTTTAAATTAGATGATACAATTGAGGAACAAATTGAAGATATAATCTTGATGCATCAAGATGTTCATAGTGAAGTTACGCACGACAAGATTGGAAAATGCCTTGAGGCAGATGATAATGCTTTAGAGATGTATGTAGATTTTTTAGCATCTACAGTGGATTATGATTTAAAAGGTCGTAAAATAGTTCTAGATTGTGCCAATGGAGCCGCTTATAAGGTTGCAGAAAAAGTTTATGAGAGACTAGGCGCGAATGTAGTTATTATTGGTAACCAGCCAAATGGCATCAATATAAACGATGGATGTGGTTCTACAGATACTAAAAAGTTACAGGAAACTGTTGTAAGTGAAGGAGCTTTTGTTGGATTAGCCTTTGATGGTGATGCAGATAGACTTATTGCGGTGGATGAGCTGGGGAGAATAATAGATGGCGATAAAATAATGTGTATCTGTGCTAAAATGCTTAAAGAAGAAGGCGAATTAGGAAACGATATTGTTACAGGAACAGTAATGAGTAATATTGGGTTCCATAAGTATTTAGAGAATATTGGTTGTACAACGAGGGCGACTAATGTTGGAGATAGATATGTTTTAGAGGATATGTTACAGACAGGTAGTGTGCTTGGTGGTGAACAGTCAGGTCATATGATTTTCTTGAATCATACAACTACAGGTGATGGTGTGCTTTCATCTTTACAGGTGGTTAGAGCTATTATTAGATCTGGCGAAAAAGCTTCTGTAATGTCAGATAGCATAAAGATTTATCCTCAGGTATTAAAAAATGCTCTTGTAAAAAATGAAAATAAGAAGACATATATGAATAATGAGGAAGTTGCAAAGGAAATTGAAAAACTGGAACTAATACTTGAGGAAAAAGGTGGGAGACTGCTGATTAGACCTTCTGGAACAGAACCTCTTGTTAGAGTTATGATCGAAGGTGAAGATATAGAAGATATTACAAGGCTGGCAGAAGAGATGGCTGTAATTCTTACAAAAAAATTAGGTTAGGAGATTTACTATGTGTGGAATCGTAGGATATGTTGGCAGCAAAAATGCTAAAGAAAAAATAATATCAGGGTTAAAAAGTCTTGAATATAGAGGCTATGACTCTGCCGGTATAGCAATTCCTATTAATGGTAGTGTAGATGTAAGAAAGTGTGTTGGTGGAATTGATAATTTAGAGAAGATTATTGATGATATAAATTATGATGGTGCAGTAGGTATCGGACATACTAGATGGGCAACTCATGGAGCGCCATCTGTTATTAATGCACATCCACATATCAATGCAAGTGGTGATATTGCTGTAGTACACAATGGCATAATTGAAAATTATACAGAGATTAAAGAATGGCTTGTTGATAGCTATGGTATTGAATTTAAATCTGAAACAGATACAGAAGTAATTGCACATTTGATAGGCGTTTATTATGATGGAGATTTACATGAAGCTGTAAATAGAGCAGTAAAGAAGATGCGTGGTGCCTATGCAATAGCAGCAATAGCAGCAAATGAACCAGATAAGATCGTTGCAGTAAGAAAGGATGCGCCTCTAGTTGCAGGGCTTGGAAAAGGCTTTAATTTTGTAGCTTCTGATATTCCGGCAGTACTTAAATATGTTAGGGAAATCTATCTGATTGAAAATAATGAAACCTTAGTAATTACTAAGGATGACGTTAAGATATTTGATAAAGACGGTAAAACGGTAAAAAGAGATGTTTTCCATGTAACATGGGATGTTGATGCAGCTGAAAAGGGTGGATATGAACATTTTATGATTAAGGAAATTCATGAACAGCCAGATGGAATAAAGGATACGTTGAATAAAAGGGTTGATAAAGACGGCAACATTATGCTAGATGATATAAAACTAACTGCGGAAGATGTTGCTGGATTTAATAGAGTATATATTGTAGCTTGTGGAACTGCTTATCATGCAGGATTGATTGGTAAATATACTATAGAAAAGTTTGCGGGTATTCCAGTAGAAGTTGATGTGGCATCAGAGTTTAGATATAGGGATCCTTTTGTGGACGATAAGACCTTATTTATTGCCATTAGTCAATCGGGAGAAACTTTAGATACACTTGCAGCTTTAAGAGAAGCTAAATCAAAGGGTGCTAGAATTTTATCAGTAGTAAATGTTGTGGGAAGCTCCGTTGCTAGAGAATCAGATGATGTATTTTATACTTGGGCAGGTCCGGAAATTTCTGTGGCATCTACAAAGGCTTATACGACTCAGCTAGCTTGTATGTATTTACTAAGTCTATATATTGGGAAATTGAATGGTCATATCAGTGATAATTATTATAATGAGATAATCGATGCGCTAAGAGATATTCCAGAGAAGGTTCAAGAGATACTAGATAGAAAGAGTGTTGTTGAAAAGCTAGCAAATACTTTTTACAAGAAAGAAAAAATATTTTTCGTAGGAAGAGGTACTGATACAGTAGCATCAAAAGAAGGTTCTTTGAAATTAAAAGAAATTTCGTATATAAATTCTTTTGCTATTGCGGCAGGAGAATTGAAGCATGGAACTATTGCATTGATTGACGAGGAAACTTTACTCTTCGCACTTGCTACACAGGATAGACTTTTTGAGAAGATGGTGTCTAATGTAGAAGAAATTAAGGCTAGGGGAGCTAGGGTTATAGCTATTGCTAAGGAAGGCAATGAACAGATTGCAGAAAAGTCAGATGAGGTAATATTTATACCTCAAGCTATTGACGAAGTAATGCCACTTCTCGCAATTGTTCCTTTACAGTTATTTGCATATTATGTTTCAAAAAATAGAGGTTGTAATGTAGATAAGCCAAAAAACTTAGCAAAGTCTGTTACGGTGGAGTAGGTGTTCTTCACAGAAATACATATTTGTTGATAAAAAATTTTAAAAAATATAAAATGAAATAATTAATTTTAAAATCGAGTAATAATAAAGTTGTGCTCGATTTTTAATTTGAAAAAATATGAATTATTGCAGATTTAACATTTGAGTTTTGTGAAAACCAATGTATACATGTATACCTGTATGTATACATTGGTTTTTTGCGTACAAAAACATAGACAGAATATGTTAAATTATGATAAAATTTGCACGGTATATAAAATGATATTCAGTATACAAGTATTATTATTCAAGAGTTGTTATTAAAGAGGAGGAAGAGATGTTAGACGGTATTCACAGTATAATCGTTTGGATTGTTGATTTAATTTACCAACCATGGTGTGTGCCACTATTATTGATTGCAGGTGGATTATATTTCACAATTAGAATGGGATTCATGCAGGTTAGACACTTCGGTGGAGCATGTAAGGTAATTATGGAAAAACCAACTCAAGAAGGCGGTATTTCTTCATTTGGTGCTTTGATGGTTTCAACAGCATCAAGAGTAGGTACAGGTAATATCATTGGTGTATCTACAGCTATAATTTTAGGTGGAGAAGGTGCTATCTTCTGGATGTGGATTACAGCGTTTATTGGTGGCGCGAGTGCATTCGTAGAATCTACATTAGCGCAGATATATAAAAAGAAAAATGCTGATGGCACAAGTTACGGTGGTCCAGCTTATTATATGAGAGATGTACTTAACGCAAGATGGTTAGGAGTAATATTCTCAATTTTAGTAATATTCACTTATGCGGTTGGCTATAATATGCTTGCAGCTTACAATTTGCAGTCAACATTTAAGGTGTTTAGTTTCTACGGCAGTTCAACATCAGCTGTTATTGGAATAATTCTAACAGTTCTTTTCGGAATCATTATCTTTGGTGGAGCAAAGAAAATCGTAAAGGTTACTGGAGTTATGGTACCTATTATGGGTCTTCTATATGTTGTTGTAGCTCTTGTTGTTCTAGGACTTAATGCAGGAAATATTCCAACAATGTTTGGTAGAATTTTTAACAGTGCATTTGACTTCCAGGCAATTTTTGGAGGATTTACTGGTTCTTGTATCATGTGGGGACTAAAGAGAGGTCTTTACTCTAACGAAGCTGGTATGGGTTCTGCTCCAAATGCAGCAGCGACAGCAGACGTATCTCACCCAGTAAAACAGGGGTTGGTACAGATGTTATCTGTATTCATTGATACATTGCTAATTTGTACAGCAACAGCATTTATGTGTTTAAGTACAAATGTAATTCCTGCATCATTTAAGGCGGCAGACGGTAGCGCTATGGCAGCAGAATATGTGCAGACTTCTTTAGGAGAAACACTAGGAAGTTTCGGACCTATCTTTATCGCAACAGCAATGTCACTATTTGCGTTTACTACTCTGATTGGAAACTATTCTTACTGTGAAGGTTGCTTGAAATTTATCTTAAAACGTGAAGTTGGTAAGGTTGGTATTACAATTTTCAGAGCATGTGCTACACTATTAATTTTCGTTGGTGCAGTAGCTAGTGCAGGTCTTGTTTGGGATACTGCAGATATGGCTCAGGGCTTAATGGTATTATGTAACGTGCCAACAATTCTAATTATTGGTGGAGTTGCATTTAAGGCTCTTAAAGATTATGAAAAGCAGAATAAGGCTGGAAAGAATCCTGAGTTTAAAGCTAAAGATATTGGCATTACAAAGGAATTAGATTTCTGGAAATAATTTTAAAACACAATAATACATTGAATATTAGAAACTCGAGAGCAATGAATGTTGCCTCGAGTTTTTGGTTATAGGTTATCTTATTGTATAGTCTATGCTATTGCTTGAAAGTTAGTGATGGATAATAGTATAATTAAGTATTAATAAAGTTGATATGGAGAAAAATATGACAAAGATTTTACTAGTGGAAGACGATAAAAATATAATTGATAATCTAAGTGAACTTTTGACTAGCGAAGGGTTTGCGGTTTCTACCGCAGGTGGTCAAAAAGAAGCACTTAGAGCTATTGATGAGAACAAGTATGATTTAATAATATTGGATATTTCATTGCCAGATGGTAGTGGATATGCCATCTGCTCTGCGGTAAAGGCAGATATAGCGTCAAATATTAACAGATCAACACCGGTGATATTCTTAACGGCTTATGATGATGAAATAAATGCAGTAACAGGATTGGAAATGGGAGCAGAAGATTATATTACAAAGCCATTTCGACCAAGAGAGCTTGTTTCTCGTATAAAGAATGTTGTTAGAAGAAATGATAAGGCAAAATCTACAATTAGTATCAGTGGTATTACTATTGATAGTTTGAAGGGTAGTGTGCATAAGGGTGATGAAGAAATTTTTCTTTCAGTTTTAGAATATAAATTATTGTTATTATTCTTTAATAATCCAGGAGTTGTAATGTCTAGATCTAGATTGTTAGATGAAATTTGGGATATTGCAGGGGAATTTGTTAATGATAATACATTAACTGTGTATATTAAAAGACTTAGAGAAAAAATAGAGGATGATCCAGCAGAACCAGCAATAATAAAGACGGTAAGAGGTATTGGATATAAATTGGGCGAGTAGATGCATTTTTTAAGAAACGACGAAGTAAGAAAAGGAGCTTTTTGGCTTGGTATAGTAATCCTTGCAAGTATGGGTATTGCAATTGAAATTGGTGCAACGACGGTAATCTTGATATCTATTACGTCGACGTTTTTTGTGGTACTATTTATTCAATTTTCTAAAGTTAGATACAATAAACTAGAGAAATTGACTCAAACAGTAGATAGAATCTTAAATTCAGACGATATAGTTGTCTTTGGAAGCCTTGAAGAAGGGGATTTCTCAATAATAGAGAATGAAATTCGAAAGATGACGATAAAGATAAGAGAAGGTGAAAATAGATTACAAAAAGAGAAAATTCATTTAACAGATTCTATAGCGGATATTTCGCATCAGTTAAGGACTCCTCTAACAACGATTAATCTTCTTATGGATAAGATGAAGAGAACTGATATTGATGAAATGGATAGAAGGCGTCTTATGTCTGATATTAATAATCAGCTTTCAAGAATAGAATGGTTAATTTCTTCGTTGTTGAAGATTTCTAAGTTTGATGCGGATACAGTTGAGATGAATAGTGAAAAAATCAGTGTTGCTGAGTTGATCGCAAAATCGGTGGAACCGATGATGATACCTCTTGAGATAAGAGATCAATTTTTGGAATATATTTCACTTGGTAATGAAACCTATGTTGGCGACCTAAATTGGAGCGTAGAAGCAGTTTCAAATATTATTAAAAATTGTGTTGAACATACGCAAGAAGGTGGAAGTATAAAGATTTCAGCTAGAGAAAACGTGCTCTTTACGGCTATTGAGATAGAAGATAATGGCACAGGAATTGATGAAAAAGATTTGCCACATATTTTTGAAAGATTTTATAGAGGTAAGAATAGTAATATCGCTAGCATTGGCATTGGTCTGGCTTTGTCAAAGATGATAATTCAAAGACAAAATGGAGTGATTAAGGCAGAGAATAAGAAGGATGGCGGAAGTAAGTTTACAATAAAGTTTTATAAGGGTGAATTAGATGGAAGTGTTGCGAGCTAGTGGACTCTCGAAAATTTATGGCATTGAAGGGAATAGGGTTGATGCAATAAAAAGTATAGATTTGACAATAAGACGAGGCGAATTTGTAGCTATAATGGGACCTTCTGGTTCAGGGAAATCTACGCTTTTACATATGTTGGCAGGCGTAAAAGAACCTACAGATGGCAAGGTTTATATTGATGGAGTTGATATATATAGTTTATCTGAGGAAGAGAGAACTATTTTTAGAAGAAGACAGATTGGCGTAGTATATCAGTTCTATAATCTAGTATCATCTCTCAATGTTGAGGAAAATATGGTTTTACCGTTATTGCTTGACGGTAGAGATGTCAACGATAATCGTGTTGATGAGATGTTAGAAATTCTTTCTCTTACTCAGAGAAGAAAGTTTATGCCAGAAGCCTTAAGTGGTGGACAGCAGCAGAGAGTTGCAATCGGTAGGGCACTGATTAACACGCCGGCGATATTATTTGCCGATGAGCCGACAGGGAATTTGGATTCAAAGAATTCACAGGCTGTAATAGAATTACTGAAGAAATCTAACTCAAAATATAGACAGACAACGATTTTGATTACACATGATGAAGATATTGCATTACAAGCAAGTAGGGTGATAATGCTAGAGGATGGCGTTATTGTAAGGGACGAGCAGCAGATATGAAGTATGTTTTTTGGGAAACTACAATGAGGATTTTAAAAGGAAGAAAATTCTCTACATCTGTAACTGCATTTGGTGTAACGGTAATAGTTATGACGATTACGCTATGCGTCTTTTTGACAGCAAGTATAAAGAATTTTTCGTTGCAAAATTTAGAGTGGAATATTGCCAATGGAATATTGTCAGAGCAAGAATATCTTTACTTAGCTCGAAGTATGCGGGAAGATATTAGCACTGGAGGAATATTATTTTCATTTCCGACAGCGATTATATTGATGGTAATTTTGGCATCAGGATTGCTGTTGTTGATTAACGCTTATGCGATAGCTCTTAATAAACGTATATCTCAATATAGAACTTTTTACCTTGTAGGAGCGACAGACAAACAACTTAGACGAGCAACATTTTATGAAAATATTTATGTGGCGAACATTGCTATACCAGCAGGTATTATCTTAGGTCTTTTGGCAACAAAAGTAATAATTTATTTTTTGTCAGAACAAATGACAAGCTTATTTACTGGCGTTAGTGATCCGGAGATGCCTTTTTATTTTGATATGGGATATGTAATAATGATAGCTATAATATCATTGTTAATGGTTATAGTTGCAAGCCTTATTACAACATACAATATAAATTCACTAATTAGTGATAATATTAGTAAGCTTACAATTAAGAGAAAGTCAAACAAACAAAAGAAAAAGGAGATTCTTAACAGAAGGAGACTTTCTTATAGGCTGTTTTCTATAGAAGGTGTTTTGGCAAAAGATAACTTTTTGTCAAATAAGAGTCAATATAGATATGCAATTACATCTATGATTTTTAGTACGGTGATATTCTTAGCGACGAGTATTATTATTTCATATTTGAAGACAGTTGTTGCGAGCGATTTTGGTGTTAAGGATTATGGAGAAATAGCTAAAGTTAACAATTGGGAAGGCTACATGTCAGATGCCTATTATAACGTACAAGTTATTGTTGCTTTTGAGATTCTTTCATACGGCTTTGTTATTCTTATGGCGATTGTAGCACTTGCAAATGTTTGTAACACCATTTCTGGTGCGATGGAAAAGAGAAAGAATGAATTTAAGACTCTCATGACTATTGGTATGACAAAAAGTCAAATAAGAAAAATGATGATTTATGAGTGCATTTTGTTCGGAATAGACACTCTCGTATATTCTGGTGTAAGTTCTATGTTTGTTTTAATAACATTAAGTAGCTTTCTTTTGCCAGAGAATGTGTTATTGTATAATTTCCCATATTTTGAAATTAGTGTAAGTATACTGATTGTTATTTCATTAATAATTTTGACGGCGATATATGTAATTGCTAGGATTACCACACAAAATAGTGATAATACCCATATACAAAGTATATAGCATAGAAATAATAGGAGTTTAATTTTTGGTAAAATGAGTGAGAAGTCCAAAATAATAAGTCTTGCGGATGAGCGTAAAAAGAAAAAAAAGAATCCAGAGAGAGAAGAAATTTCTGCTCGAAGAAGGGATTACAACAAAAAGAAAAGAAATAAAAAACTTCTTATTGTTGTAGGTATTGTTTTGGTACTTGTTATTGTATTGAGACCTATTATTAGCTTATATATGGACAGAAGTAAATTGCAAGAAGAGAATAAAAAATTAAAGGAAGAAAAGAAGAAGGTGGAAGCTGAATTAAAATGGTCAGATTCCCTTGAATATATTGAAAAACAGGCAAGGGAAAAATTGAATTTGTATATGCCTGGTGAAAAGATTTTTGTTTTTGATGAAGATAAAAAAGAGAAAGAAAAAAAATAATATGAAAATAGAAGAAGTTATTGTAGTTGAAGGCAGAGATGACACCTTGGCATTAAGGAGAGCAGTAGACTGTTTTACTATTGAAACACACGGATTTGGAATAAAGAAAGAAACGTGGAATTTAATAGAAAAAGCATATAATGAGAAGGGGATAATCATATTTACAGATCCGGATTATATTGGGGAAGAGATTAGACGGAGAATCTCTAAGCGATTCCCTGATGCTAAACATGCTTATTTATCTAGAGAAGATGCAAAAAAGGGAAGAGATATTGGCGTTGAAAATGCAAATCCGAACCATATTATAGCATCATTAGAACAGGCAAAGGCAAAACTTTCAGATAAAGAAAATTTGTTTTCTGAATCAGATATTTATAAAGCAAGATTGACGGGATATGCCGACAGTAAAGAAAGGAGGCAACAATTAGGTAAAATTTTAGGAATTGGATATGGTAATGCGAAAAGTCTTTTAAAGAAACTTAACGCTTTTAATATAGACAGGAAAGAATTCGAGTCTGCAATTGAGCAGATTGATAATCTGATAGATAATTAGGAGATAAGAACTGTAGATGATAGATTATACAAGACTTTATGCGCCGACAACTATAAGGGAAATAAAGGCGAAATATGGATTTTCACTATCAAAAAGTTTGGGTCAAAACTTTCTGACAGATAAAAATATAATTGACAAAATTATAGATGGTGTTGGTATTACAGAAAATGATTTGGTTATAGAGATTGGTCCTGGGATTGGAGTTATAACAAGAGAGGCAGCTCTTAAGGCAAAAAAAGTTATAGCTGTTGAGTTAGATAGTCGTCTATTAGAAATTTTAGACGAAACTCTTAAAGAATTTGATAATGTAGATGTTATTAATGAAAATATATTGGATGTAGATCTTAATGGGATTATTGAACAACAAAGGGGTATTATTGATTTTGCAAGTATAAAGATAATAGGGAATTTGCCATATTATATCACTACACCGATTATAATGAAATTGTTGGAAGATCGAGTTAATGTCGATAGTATTACTGTTATGATGCAAAAAGAGGTTGCTGATAGAATTAGGGCAACAGAAAAAGATAAAGATAGAGGAGCTATTTCAGTAGCAGTTCAATATTATTGTGATGTAATAAAAGTAGCCGATGTAAAAAGAGATGTATTCGTGCCGCCACCTAAAGTTGACTCGCAGGTGCTAAGATTGGATGTTAAAAAGAAGAATGAAATTTATGTTGCTGATGAGGAATTAATGTTTCGAGTTATTAAAGCAGGATTTTTGCAGAGAAGAAAGACATTATTGAATTCTTTATCAGCGGGATTAAGTATAGAAAAAGGTGAAGTAGAAAATATTTTGCAAGCTTGTGGAATTGATGTTACAAGAAGAGCTCAGACATTGAGCCTAGAAGAATTTGCAAAAATAGCTAATGAGATAGGACAGAGAATATGAAAAACAAGTTATACCACTATTTTGAAAACTATTCTATAAGAATGCTAGTTATTGTAGCGATATTATTGAATTTATTTATCGAATCGTTTGCAAGACAATCACTTGTTAATGGATTGAAGTTTTTAGTAAATAGTCCATTGGTGTACTTTTATAATGCGTTAATTATTTTTACTGTTATTTTGGTGTCAGAAGTCTTTAGAAGAAAGTATTTTATTCTTATTATATTGTGTCTATTGTGGATTGCTCTAGGTTCAGCTAACGGTATTATACTTAGCAACAGAATGACACCTTTCACGGTAAATGACTTAAAGTCCTTTAAGGATGCTCTTTCAATAGCAACAAACTATCTTTCTGTACCTCAGATGATAGCTATTGGTGTAGGCATAGTTGGTGGAGTTTTTGTTATAGTTTTGCTATGGAGAAAGACACCGAAAAGAAAAGACTGGACGTACTTTAAAAAATCAGCTATTACAGTAGCTTTAGGTATTGCAATTTGTATGGGAACATCATTTGCGGCGGTAGAGACAAAGACTGTGGATACAATATTTCCAAACTTAGCTTATGGTTATGCAGATAATGGTGTTCCATACTGTTTTATTAATACATGGCTTAATACAGGAGTTAGAAAACCAAAAGGATATTCTAAAAAACAAATAGAAGATATTTTTACTAAGAAAGAGCAGAGTCTAATAAAAAAAGATGGAATTGTGGCAGAAGGGGATAAGCCAAATATTATATTTGTGCAGCTAGAATCTTTGATGGATCCACTGACCTTAAAAGATATGGAGTTTAATACAGATCCTCTTCCTACATTGAGAAAATTATATGCAGAGTGTTCTTCTGGCAAGACAGTACAGCCTTCTGTGGGTGCGGGTACCGCCAATGTAGAATTTGAAGCTATGACAGGTATGAGTATAAGGTATTTTGGACCTGGTGAATATCCATACAAAAACATAATGCGTAAGAGAACAGTTGAAACTATTCCATATAACTTAAAACAGATCGGATACAAAACTCATACACTTCACAATCATAGGGCGGTTTTTTATGGTAGAAATGAAGTTTTTCCTAATATGGGAATAGATACATTTACCTCGGTAGAATATATGAATAACGTTAGTAGAACGCCTAAAAATTGGGCTAGAGATAATGTATTGACTAAGGTTATTACACAGACTCTAGATTCAACAAAAGAACCAGATTATATATATACAGTATCTGTTCAAGGGCATGGTAAATATCCAGCAGAAGAAGTTTTGGAAAATCCAGTTGTTAAGGTTACTAAGGCTCCAAGTGAGTCATTAAAGTGGCAGCATGAATATTTTGCAAACCAAGTTTATGAAATGGATATGTTTGTAAAAGATTTAATTGAAACCTTGGAAAAGAGAGATGAAAAAACAGTAGTAGTATTTTATGGTGACCATGTTCCTGCGATGGAGAATATTACAGACAAGAATCTAAAAGATGGCAGAAGTGTCTATGAAACAGATTATTGTATTTGGGCTAATTTTGATATGAAACCTATAAAACAGGATGTACATGCTTATCAGATAGGTGCAATTTTACTAGACAGACTTGGTATTCATGGTGGAACAATTACAACATTACATCAGAATCATAGCAACGATAAAGATTATATGGAAAATTTACATCGCCTACAGTATGATATGCTTTATGGTAGAGGATATATATATAATGGCACTAATCCGTGGAAGAGAACTAATATGAGAATGGGCGTTGCGGATATCAAGGTTACAGATGTAGTTACTATAGGTGATAAATACTATATTAAAGGTGAAAATTTTACAGAATACAGTAAGATTACTCTTAATGGAAAGATTTTGGATACCGAATATCTGGGACCGACAGTATTGCTTTTAAAGGAGAAGGTTGATTCTAAAGATGTTCCGAAGATGAAGATTAGTCAAGTAGATAAAAACGAAATTTTAAGTACCAGCGAATAAAGACAGATTATATTTTAGATGCTATTTGTATTATTGAGAGCATAGTATTGGAGGTTGAGATGATAATAGTGTTAAAAGACAATCCGGAAATTGATAAGATCAATGCGCTTAGGGATTGGCTTAGAAGTATGGATTTGGAAATACATTATAGTCAAGGATCATCTACGACATTGATGGGGCTTTTAGGAGATACTTCAGGGCTAGATATTGATATAATCAGAAGTTTACCCTTTGTAAAAAAGGCGATAAGGATTCAGGAACCATATAAGCTTTCTCATATTGGATTTAAAAAGGAGAAAACGGTTGTAGACGTTGGTGGAGTTAAGATTGGCGATGGAATAACTAAGATTATTGCGGGACCATGCTCGGTAGAAAGTAATGAGCAACTTATTGCTATTGCAGAGAGTATTAAAACTTCAGGGGGTGATGTTGTCAGAGGTGGTGCATATAAACCAAGAACTTCTCCTTATACATTTCAGGGAACTCGGGAAGAGGGTATGATGATACTGCAAAAGATGAAAGAGCAGTGTAAGATGCCTGTTGTTACAGAGATTATGGATATTGCTCATTTAGAACAGTTTGAACATATAGATATGATTCAAGTTGGTGCGAGAAATATGCAAAATTATGAATTACTTAGGGCTCTTGGAAGACAGAATAAACCAGTTTTACTAAAAAGAGGTTTTGCATCAACTTTAGAAGAATTGCTTTTGAGTGCAGAGTATATTTTGAAAGAGGGAAATCCTAACGTTATATTATGTGAACGTGGAATTAGGACTGCGGCAAACCAGGGGACTATTACCTTGGATTTATCAGCTGTGCCTAGGTTGAAACAAATGACGCATCTTCCTGTAATTGTTGATCCAAGTCACGGAACTGGAGATAGCAAAATAGTGACATCAATGACATTGGCAGCGGTAGCGTGTGGTGCGGATGGTGTTATGGTAGAGGTGCATAATAATCCGAGTATGGCACTCTGTGATGGTCCTCAAGCAATAGATTTAGAAGAATTTGAACAACTTGTTAAAAAGATAAAACAGCTTAGAGATATTATTAGCGTTTAATGTAGTTACTTAGCAAATATGGAGGTTAGCATATATGTTATCAAAAAAATTAAAAAGTAAAGTTAACCTAGTTGAAAAATACCAAGTTTATTTCTGTGAGCAGTTTGATGATTTTTCGAAAAATATGGCGTTGGTTGAATTGTTGACTCCATATAAAAAAATACATATTATTACAGATAGAAATGTTGCAGATTATTATCTAGAGAATCTTAGAAATGTGCTAAATGATATTGGCATATCAGTTTCTGTGTCAATCTTAGTTCCTGGCGAAAGAATTAAGAACATAGAAAACTACACGGTGCTTGTTGAAGATTTAATGAAAAATAGCATTAGTAGAAGAGATGTGATAATTGCTTTAGGCGGGGGAGCTGTTGGCGATTTAGCTGGCTTTGTAGCTGGAACATATATGAGGGGAATAGATTTTATAAATGTTCCGACAACTCTGTTAGCGATGGTTGATAGCAGTATCGGAGGCAAGTCTGGATTAAATGTCAAGAACATAAAAAATATTGTTGGGCTAATCAAAAATCCTAAAGCAAATATAATTATTCCAGATTTGATGAACACAGTAAGAGAAGATGACTTTACGGATACATTATCAGAATTAATAAAAATAGCTATTATACGAGATGCTAAACTGTTTGAAAAACTAGAAGATATTATTTCGTTTGATATTGACGAAAAGAATACTCGCGAGACATTTTTTCGCGAAGATATAAAACTTCTTTTGATGAGATGTGTTGAGAACAAGCTAGCTATTGTGGATGAAGATATCTATGACAAGGGCGTTAGAAGAGTTTTAAATTTAGGGCACACGGTAGGGCACGCTATAGAATCTTATATGAATTACGATATTTCTCATGGACTAGCCGTTGCGAAGGGAATGTATGCGATAGCAGATATTTCAGAGCAAATGGAGTTTTGTGACAAGAAAACAAGTAATAGAATTAAATCGCTTTTGACATTGTTATACGGTAAACATATCAGTGATAAAGAGGCAACATCTCAGCAATTGATTGAATATATAAGACATGATAAAAAATCTGATAGCGATGAGATAGATGTTGTATTAATAAAGAAAATTGGACAATGTGAAATTGTAAAAATGGATATTAGTGAGTTTGGAAATTTGTTATAAAATCTATTAGTAGCGGCAGGAGAGACACAAGATGAAGGCGATTGTTAGAAAAAGTGTATTGTCAGGAACTGTGAATATTCCTTACGCAAAGTCCTATGTTCATAGATATATGATGCTCGAATATTTTTTTGGTTTATCAAAAAAACAATTTTTTGATAAGACTGAGAAGATAGACGAGTTTTTTTATGCGTATTGCTATGACTTACAGGCAACAAGAGATGCTTTGAAAAATTTAAGTGACGATATTCCCTATATAGATTGTATGGATAGCGCAACTACGTTTAGAATGCTAGTGCCTATTGTTATGAGTATTAAGGCGAAAGCAATATTTAGGATTTCTAAGCAGTTGTCAAAGAGACCTATGGACAAATTGATAGGTTTAATTGAGTCTTGTGGATCAAGTGTGAGCCAAAAAGATTTAGGTGATTGTGGCATTGAGATAACTGTAAAAAATAAATTCCAGATGAAAGATTTTTTGTTAAAAGATGTCGATAGTTCTCAATATATATCAGGACTGCTTATAGCTAATGCAATTACAGGGAAAGGGAGAATTATTGTTGACGGTAAAATTCCATCCGTGCCATACATAAATCTAACTATTGAAGCTTTAAGTGATTATGGGTTTAGTGTTATACAGAATACAGATAAAAATAATAGAAGCGTATTTGTAGTTAAGAAAACGGATACAAATTTGGTAGATGTTGAGAAAAAGGTTGCTCAAAATAGCATAAAATACGAAGATTGGTCAATTAGAGCCTATTTTGAAGTAATGGCGGCATTGGGAGCAGAGATTGATTTTAGAAAATCGTTAACTAGTGTAGATAAGTTGAGTATTGCTAAATCAGATATTATCCAAGCTGATTATAAAGTATTAGAGTTGCTGGGAAATCAGGATAATATTTTAGTATTTGATTTCACCAATTGTATAGATTTGCTTCCTTTAGCTTGTGCGTATGTGGCAATAAAGAAAAGAAAAGCAATTTTTTCAGGAGTAGCAAAAGCTCGTGGCAAGGAGAGCGATAGAGTAAAGGCTTCATGTGATATGCTGTCAATGTTAGGAATTAGTGTAGATATTAAAAATCCATTTTCCGAAAGCGAGAAAATACTTATTTATAATGATTGTGATACATGTAAAGAAGATTCAGAATATTTAGTTTCTAGAACAGGTATTTACATTGATGGCTATAATGATCATAGGATTGTGATATCTTCTGTAATTGCACTGCTTTTTATGACTTTAGGCAATAAGCATTCAGAAATATTGGGAGTGATTTCTGATGTAGAAGCTGTGGAAAAATCTTTTCCGCAATTTTTTGATGTTATGAAGGAGCTTGGAGCATATATAGAGTTTTACACATAGGTATAGAAAACTATTGGTAAACGTTTAGTTTTGGATTTTTTTGCTTAACTCAAATATTTCCTTGAATATTCCGTGCATTTCTTCTGGAATAGCGTCAAGGATTTCTTTTTCCCTGGTATGATCTAATACTGGCGTATTATTCAGTGATTTTAATTTTCCGATTTGTGAAGAAATCAAATTGCGTTTATACAATAATTCGATAATATCTTTATTAATAGAATCAATTTCAGCTCTTAAAGTGTTTAAATCGGATTTAAAATTATTGGTATTTAAATTTCTTGTAATCTTTTTTGTAGTATTATTATCGGCACATTTATTAATGTCTGTATTAATCTTCGTGCTAGTTTTAGCATTAAATTCGGTTTCATATAGTAGTTCGACAATAGCGATTGCTAATGCGGATTTACATACAGGTATTATTCTAGGTACTATACAAGCGTCGTGTCTTCCGTTTATAGAGAGACTTACAGGTTCCATCGTTTCCAAATTAATAGATTGTTGAGAAAGCTTAATCGATGCAGTGGGTTTAATTGCAATATCGCAGATAAGTGGCATGCCGTTTGTTAGACCACCAATAATTCCGCCTTGGTTGTTTGTCTTTGTTATTATTTTAGAATCTTCAGATAGCTCATATTGATCGTTATTTTCTATCCCCGTTAATGATGCAGCTTTAATTCCATTACCAAAACCTACACTTTTTATTGCTGGTATGGAAAATAGTAGGTTTGCAATTTTTGCTTTAGCATTTTGAAATAAAGGTCCGCCAAGTCCTAGGGGAATGCCAGTAGCATATACATAAATACTGCCACCAACAGAGTTGCAATTAGCAGAAGCGTCTGCTATTTTTTTTATCATTTTTTCACTAAAGCCTAGAGGTTGCGGATTTGTAAAATCAAATTTTAGTGAATCATTATTTACGCCACCAATATTTTGGATGGCACAATCAATAGTTATGTTTTTGGCTTCAAGAATTTGCATACAAATACTGCCAATGATGCAAAGCATTGCAGTCATTCTTCCCGAAAAAATTCCGCCACCTGACAGATTAACCTTGTTGCCATACTTAATAAATGCTGGGAAATCAACGTGAGATGGACGTGGTGTTTTGAGATTGTAGTCAGATTTCCTATAGTTTTTGTTATAGATGCGAAATTCATAAGTTGAATTATTATCTGTAATAAAATCTTCTAATTTGATAAAACATTTTTTATCATCGAGAAGAGTAAAATCATCTTCGCAATTAAGATTAGTAAAAGTCGCATAATTCGCACTATTTACTTTTCTAAAGTATGGGGTATCCGTTTCTTTTCTAGGGGTGCCACCTAAGAAGTCTTGTGGTTTACGTTCATCAAGTAAGTCAAGTATCTTACTAGCTGAAATTTTAAATCCTCTTGGAAGGTTACCCAAAAATAATGTCATAAATTTTTCATGACTTCCTCCTGAGATTGTTATATTCAATTTTCCGTCATAGTTTGAATTTAAAATCAAGGTATTATATCCCCCTAAACATCATGATTTATTTTATATTTTATGCTCAGATTTTCTTAAATAATAAAAGTTTTTGAGCTTATTATTTAACTTGCTTTAAGTATACTATAACATCATAATTTGTGAAAAGTAGATACAAATTATAAATGTAAGGCATAGAGCCAGGATAGTTGGTGAGATGTATATATTAGTTTAGTTATATAAATTATTGATAAGGATTGTTAAATTAAAAGTTTATTTTAGAATAATAAAGGCTAGAATGCTTGTATTTACAAAAACTTTGTGATATTCTTAATGAGCTGTGAAAATCAAAGCAGTAGACATGCATAGAAAGCAGGAAAGAGGTGAAAGCATGAAACAGGGAATCCATCCAGATTACAAGGAATGTAAAGTAACTTGCGCATGCGGAAACACATTTGAAACAAAATCAATGGAAGAAGAAATGAGACTTGATATTTGTTCAGCGTGCCATCCGTTCTTTACAGGACAACAGAAGTTCATCAATCGTGGTGGTCGTGTTGAAAAGTTCAAGAGTAAATATAATATTGGCTAACAAGACAACCAAAACAACCCATAAGGGTTGTTTTTTTATGTAATAGTATTGGGTGTATATTTTGGCGGTATCGTTTAAAAAACAATATTTTCATACGAATAATGATATAATAAATAAGCGCAAGAAATACAATTCATAAAGATAAAAAGAAAGGTTTTTTAATGTTATTAATTTTTGGAAGAGTTTTGGGAATATTTTTGTTAATTTTTGTTGGACTAATCGCGTATAAAGTAGGCGTGTTTAATGAAGATTCAAAAAATCACTTAACAAAGCTACTACTTTACATAACAGCTCCATGTATGGCGGCTTATTCTATATATTCAAAAGAAATTTCTCCTGAATTGATGTCATCTACAATTCAGGTTCTTATTGTGCAATCATTGTATTTTGTCGTAATGGTTGCTTTTGGATATTTTGTTGTACGATTATTGAATTTTAAGCCAAGAGCTCAATGGGGAGTATATATTGCATCAATGGTTGCTATAAATAACGGATTTATGGGATATCCTGTTACAAAGGCAGTTTTTGGAGATGATATTTTTTACTTAATGGTAATGATAAATATTCCTTCGTGTATTTTCTTTTATGCTATAATGCCGGTAGTTATGAGAATTGGAAGGGAGACAACGGACACAAGCTGGTGGAGCAATATTAAACAGGCAATTAATCCAGCAATGACGGGGATTGCTATAGGTGTAATATTTCTGCTTTTAGGAATCCAGCCACCGGAAGATGTTAATATAATAGTTAAATATTTGAGTGATGCAACAATACCGTTATCAATGATTATTGTCGGAGTTCAGCTAGGAACAAGTCACTTAAAAGAGGTTATTAAGAACAAATATGTAGCTATTACAAGCTTTGTAGCGATGTTTGTTGTGCCGGTGGTAGTGCTTTTGTTAGTTCATTTTTTACCATTCTTAAATAATGACGTAAAATTAATTATAATATTTTCAAGTATATTCCCGACTGCAGTAGTTACGGCAGCTATATCTCATCAACAGGGTATAGAGGGGAATAGAGCGGCAGAAATAGTATCAATTACAACAGCCATATCACTTGTCACAATACCGTTATCTGCTGCAATGTTGTCGTATTTGTATTTGTAAAGTAGAGGGTTAATATGAGTGAAAGAAAGAGAAGACAATATGTACCTGCAACAGAGAGAGCGACGGGACGAAGTCAAAGACATAGACCGACTAAAAGGCGCAAGAGCAAGAGAAAGAATAAGCTTGGAAGACTTATTGTGCTGCTGGTAATATTAGCTATAATAGTTGGAAGTGTGTATTGGCTAGTAAGCACTATTTTTGGTTCAAGTAAAGGTGGGTCAAAAGAAGCTACAAGGACAAAGGGAGCTTCTGAAATTTCTATAATGCATACTGGTGATGTGCTTATGCATACCTATCTTGTAGAAGGTGGGCAAGACTCGAGTGGTAATTACGATTTTTCTTTCATATTTAATGAGATTAAGGATGTTATTGGGAAATATGATTATGCAGTAGCTAATTATGAAGGGACTACAATATCAAAACCGCCATATGTTGGGTATCCAATTTTTAAGACACCTTCTATAATTATTAAAAACCTTAAAGATTCCGGGTTCGATATGCTTCTTACATCAAATAATCATGCATTGGATAATAGTCTTGAGGGTCTAGAAAACACAATTAAAGATATAGAAGAGCAAAAATTAGATTATGTAGGAACGCGTAAAGATAAAGAGAAAAAGAATTACCTTGTTAAGGATATAAAGGGGTTTAAAATTGGGTTTTTAGTTTATACATTTGAGACAGAAAAATCTAATGGAACAAGAACTATCAATGGTATACCTATAACAAAAGATATAGAAGGAAAGATTAATTCTTTTAACTATAATGAATTAGATGATTTTTATAGCAGGGTAAAAGATGATATGGAAGCTGCTAAAAAAGATGGGGCTGAAATTAACTTAGTATATATGCACTGGGGTGAAGAGTATCAGCTTAAAGAAAATACATATCAAAAGAAGATGGCGCAGAAACTGGCAGACTTAGGAGCAGATGCGATAATAGGTGGTCACCCACATGTTGTCCAACCAGCGGAAGTTTTATATCAAGAAAAAACTAAAAAACCGGTTTTTTGTCTTTATTCATTAGGCAATGCGGTCTCTAATCAGAGGATTCAGTTTATGGGAGGTGTTTTAGGAACAAAACACACAGAAGACGGCATGTTTTTAGAGACAACAATAGCTAGAGATAATAAAGGAAATGCATATGTTAAGTCAGTTGACTATATTCCAACATGGGTAGATATGAGGACCAACGGCGGAAGTAGAAAGCATGTGGTAGTTGAAGCGAAGAGCAATAGTACCGGTGAACCTAAGGCGTCATATGATAGAACAAAGGCTCTAGTAGATAGTGGAATTAGTGCATACAATAAAGAAATTAAAGATTATATAAAGAAGTAATTTGTAATATTTGAGCTATTCTTCATAGAAGATATTACTTAATTAAAATTTAAATAGACTGTAACAATGGCAAAATCTGAATTTTGACTGTTGTTACAGTTTTTGCATAATGGTATAATTTTGATAGGTATGTGAAAAAATAGATTAAAGGATACGAAGAATGGAAAGGAGATTTACGACAATTATGTCGTAATATATAAATATGTTTGATAAATTAGCTTTTTTGTCTGATAAATATGTGGAATTATCGGAAAAGCTTGCAAATCCGGAAATAATAAGTAATCAGGCTCAGTGGCAAAAGCATGCAAAAGAACTTGCTGAAATTGAACCGATTGTTAAGAAGTATGAAGAATACAAAAAAATTAAACAGGACATTGCAGATAATAAGGAACTTCTTGGAGAAAAAGGTCTTGATGACGAATTAAAGGAATTGGCAAAGATGGAACTTTCAGAGTTGGAAGATCAAGTAGAACCTTTAGAAGAAGAATTAAGAATATTACTTTTACCAAAAGATCCGAATGATGAAAAGAATGTAATTTTAGAAGTTAGAGCAGGTACAGGCGGAGATGAGGCGGCACTTTTTGCGGCTGATTTACTTAGAATGTATTCGAGATATGCAGAAAGACAAAACTGGAAGACTGAAATTATGGAATTAAACGAAATAGGCATAGGCGGTATTAAGGAAGCTGTTATGCTTATTAAGGGTAAGGGTGCTTATTCAAGACTAAAATATGAATCAGGCACGCATAGAGTGCAGAGAGTTCCTGAGACAGAATCTTCTGGAAGAGTACACACATCAGCTGCAACAGTTGCGGTATTACCTGAAGTTGATGACGTAGAAGTTGATTTGAACCCAAATGATGTTAGAGTAGACGTTTATAGAGCATCCGGTAATGGCGGACAGAGTGTTAATACTACTGACTCAGCAGTTAGATTGACACACGAGCCAACAGGATTAGTTGTTACATGTCAGGATGAAAAATCACAGATTAAGAATAAAGAAAAGGCTTTTAAGGTATTAAAATCCAGACTTTACGATCTAATGATGCAACAGCAAAACGATGAAATTTCTCAGACAAGAAAGAGTCAGGTTGGTTCTGGAGATAGGTCTGAGAGAATAAGAACATATAATTTCCCGCAGGGAAGAGTTTCAGAACACAGAACAGGTGTTACTTTATTTAAGTTAGATTCGTTTATTGATGGAGACTTAAATGAAATTATTGATGGACTTATTACAAGCGATCAAGCAGAAAAAATGAAGAACTTCTAAGAGGCGATGCAGTGATAGAAACTAAAATTCTTTCTACAACAGAAGAAAATTTAAAATTAGCCGGTAATATTATCAGGGATGGTGGCATTGTGGCGTTTCCTACAGAAACGGTGTACGGCTTAGGCGCAAACGGTATGAACGCTGATTCGGTTAAAAAGATATTTGTTGCAAAGGGCAGGCCTAGTGATAATCCACTGATATTACATATAAGTGATATAGAGCAATTATATGACTTGGCTGAAGAAGTTACCGAAGAATGTAAAAAACTCATAGAAGCATTTTGGCCAGGTCCTTTGACCGTTGTTGTTAAAGCAAAGAAAAATATTCCGGTTCAAACTAGAGGCGGGCTGGATACCGTAGGGATTAGATTACCACAAAATTTTGTAGCTCAGAAAATTATAGAAAATGCGAATGTGCCGATTGCAGCGCCAAGTGCAAATTTATCGGGCAAGCCAAGTCCCACAAAGTACAATCATGTAATTGATGATATGCAGGGTAGAATAGATGCTATTGTCTGTGGTGAGGACTGTAAAATAGGTGTGGAATCGACGGTGATATCTGTGTTTGATGAGAATATTACGATATTAAGGCCAGGTAAAATTTCAAAAAAAGAAATTGAGACGGTACTTGGTAAAATGGTTGCATTAGATAGGACATTGGCAGGTTTGGAAAGTGAAATATCAGATTTTAAGCCAATGTCACCAGGGATGAAATATAGGCATTATGCACCAAAGGCGGAGATGATAGTCGTTGCAGGAGTTGGACAAGAAGTCGATAAAAAGATTGCGGCTTTGCGACTGGAGTACGAAAAAACAGGGAAAAAAGTTGGAATAATGCATTTTGAATATACAGATAAAAACCAGGCAGCGCATGATTTGTTTGATAGATTAAGGCAATTTGATAAAGAAGATGTAGATATTATATTAGCTACGAGTATAGCAGGAGAAGGTATTGGAATGGCTGTTATGAACAGAATGGTTAAAGCGGCTGGAGGAAAAGTGGTGAAGGTATGAAAATAGCAATAGCAAGTGATCACGGTGGATATGAACTAAAAGAGTATATTATAGGTTTTGTAATGGGGATGGGTTTTGAAGTTGAGGACCTGGGAACTAACAGTGCAGAATCAGTTGATTATCCAGAGTTTGGCAAGAAATGTGCAGAAGCTGTCGTTAGTGGAGAAGCTGACAGAGGCGTTGTTGTTTGTGGAACCGGTATTGGCATTTCCATTGCTGCAAATAAGGTAAAAGGAGCTAGATGTGCTCTTTGTACGAGTGAAGAAATGGCTGAAATGACTAGAAAACATAATGATGCTAATATTTTGGCGCTGGGAGGAAGAACGACGAAACCGGAGGTTGCATTATCCATCCTAAATAAATTTCTATTTACCGAGTTTGAAGGTGGCAGACATCAAAAGAGAGTAGATCTTTTGAACAGTTATTAATTGTGAAAAAGTCGAACTTATAAGAATAAAGATAAAACGCTAATAGGCGATATAACTGAAAAATTAATATAATTAATTAAAATAAAATGTTATGGAAGGGAGTATAAAGTGGGAAAAATTTATGTTTTTGATCATCCATTGATTCAACACAAAACAGCGTTGCTTAGGGATGAGAGGACAACAACTAAAGATTTTCGTGAGTTGGCAAAGGAAATAGGAACCCTTATGGGCTATGAAGCTACTAGAGATCTACCTTTAAAGAAGGAAGTTATTAAGACGCCGATGACCTCTACAGAAGTTAATGTACTAGATGGAGAAGATGTGGCGATTGTTCCGATTTTAAGAGCGGGACTTGGAATGGTTGACGGAATGTTGTCGCTAGTTCCAAATGCGAAGGTTGGTCATGTAGGACTTTACAGAGATCCGGAAACTCATAAGCCGGTTGAATATTATTGCAAAATGCCACAGGACATCGATAAGAGAAAGATTTTTGTTGTAGACCCAATGCTTGCAACAGGTGGTTCAGCTATTGATGCTATTGAATTAGTTAAGCAAAAGGGTGGTAATGATATTACGTTTATGTGTCTTATCGCTGCGCCTGAAGGAGTTGAAGCGTTATCTAAAGCTCATCCTGACATTGATATTTTAATAGCGGCAAAAGATGAAAGATTAAATGAAAACGCATATATTATCCCAGGCCTAGGAGATGCAGGGGATAGACTTTACGGTACAAAATAATAGGAGGATAGCGCTGTGAATAATAAGGATTTGTTAAACAATATACCTACTACAAATGATGAAATTTTAGCATGGCTGAAACAGGTAGTGGAATTGACAAACCCAGATGAAGTTGTGTGGATTACAGGAGAAGAGCAACAGCTGGAAGACTTGAGAAAAGAAGCTTGTGGCACAGGGGAACTTATTAAGCTTAATGATGAAAAGTTAGAAGGATGTTATTTACACCGAAGCGACAAGAACGATGTAGCTAGAGTTGAAGGAAGAACTTTTATTTGTACAGAGACTGAGGAAGAGGCAGGCCCTACAAATAACTGGATGGACCCTGCAAAGATGAGAGAAAAGCTAAAAACATTGTACAAGGATTCTATGAAGGGTAGAACTATGTATGTTATACCATTTTCTATGGGGCTTGTAGATTCTCCGTCTGCGAAATACGGCATTGAAGTTACAGATTCTATATATGTAGTAGTAAATATGGCTATTATGACAAGAATAGGTAATGAAGTAATGAAGGCGATTGAGGAAAAAGGTGAATTCACAAAGGGGCTTCATGCAAAAGCTGACCTTAACGCTGAAGAAAGATATATAGTGCATTTCCCTCAAGATAATGAGATTATGTCAATTAACTCAGGATACGGCGGAAATGTTTTGCTTGGTAAGAAGTGTCTAGCTCTTAGAATTGCGTCATACTTAGGTAAAGCTCAGGGATGGATGGCAGAACATATGCTCATCTTAGGAGTTAAAAATCCTGAAGGTAGACAGGACTACATCGCAGCAGCATTTCCATCAGCTTGCGGTAAGACAAATCTTGCAATGCTTATTCCGCCAGAAGGCTATAAGAAGGATGGTTGGGAAGTTACTTGTATTGGTGACGATATTGCATGGATAAGAGTTGGTGAAGATGGTAGACTTTGGGCGATTAATCCTGAAAACGGTTTCTTTGGTGTTGCTCCTGGAACAAGCGAAAAATCTAATCCTAATGCACTTGCATCAACAAAGAAGAATGCGATATTTACTAATGTTGGTCTTAACTTAGATGACAATACAGTTTGGTGGGAAAAATTAGATAAAAATCCTCCAAAGAATGGACTTGACTGGATGGGACAGCCTTGGACTCCTGAATCAGGTACAAATATGGCTCATCCAAACTCAAGATTTACAGCTTATGCAAAAAATTGTCCTTGTATTTCGCCAGCATTTGATAAACCAGAAGGCGTTCCTTTAAGTGCTATAGTATTTGGTGGAAGAAGAGCTAAAACTGCACCGCTAGTATATCAATCAAGAGATTGGAAGCATGGCGTATTTGTTGGTTCAATAATGGCGTCAGAAACTACAGCTGCTATAATGGGACAGGTTGGTGTTGTAAGAAGAGATCCAATGGCAATGTTACCTTTCTGTGGTTATCACATGGGTGACTACTGGCAGCACTGGTTAGATATGGAGAATTTGGCAGGTGATGTTCCTGAAATCTTTAATGTAAACTGGTTTAGAGTTGACGATAATGGTGACTTTATATGGCCAGGATTTGGAGATAATCTAAGAGTAATTGAGTGGATATTAAAGAGAGTGCATGGCGAAATTGAAGCGAAGGATACTGCAATCGGATACATGCCAGAAGCTCAGGATATCAACATAGATGATTGTGATATTAGCTTAGAAGCTTTGGAGTCAATCTTGAAAGTAGAAGATAATTATTGGAAAGAGGATGTAGCTAGTATTAAAGAGTTTTATGACAAGATTGGTGATAGAACTCCAAAAGAATTAAGAGAAGAATTAGAAAAACTAGAAAATTCTTTAAATTTATAGATTTATAGCTTGTAAAATTGCTTATTTATATTGACATTTAAGCAATTTGAGCATAAAATATTTGAGTACGCTTGTAGAGGGAGACTTCGTGCGAGCTACGCTAAAAGTTATTAGTAAAGCATTGAAACCGATAAATTATCCGAGTAAATGCGACCGAAAAGAATGGAGACATTTGAGTAGGTAGGAAGGAAGATGAAATGAAATCATTTATCGCAAAGCCTCATGAAGTAGAGCGCAAATGGTACATCGTTGATGCTGAGGGTAAGACTTTAGGTCGTATGGCAGCAGAAGTTGCGTCTGTACTAAGAGGTAAGAACAAGCCAATTTACACACCACACGTTGACTGTGGAGATTATGTAATCATCATTAATGCAGAAAAGGTAGCTGTAACAGGCAAAAAGAGAAAAGAAAAGATCTATAAGAGACATACTGGATATCCAGGCGGCTTAAGAGAGATGACTTTTGAACAGTTATTAGAAAAGCATCCAACTGAGGTTGTAAGGCATGCTGTTAAAGGCATGATGCCAAAGGGCAAATTAGGTAGACAGATGTTTAAGAAGCTAAAGGTTTATGCAGGCGCAGAACATGAGCATGCAGCACAGAAACCTGAAGTATTAGAAGTGTAGGAGGGATGACAGATGGCAAAGATGCAATATTGCGGAACAGGTAGAAGAAAATCTTCTGTTGCTAGAGTTAGACTAGTTCCTGGCACTGGTAAGATTACAGTTAATAAGAAGGATCTTGATGATTACCTAGCATTAGAAATCGTTAAGAGAGAAGTAAAGAGACCTTTTGAAATTGCTGGATGCGTAGATAAGTTCGACGTAATCGCTACAGTAAGAGGTGGTGGATTTACTGGACAGGCTGGAGCTTTAAGACATGGTATTTCAAGAGCATTATGCACAGTTGATGCAGAAGCATATAGACCGGCTTTAAAGGCTGCAGGATTCTTAACTAGAGATTCTAGAATGAAGGAAAGAAAGAAGTACGGCTTAAAGAAAGCGAGAAAGGCTTCTCAGTTCTCAAAGAGATAATAAACTCAAACTTAAAAACCTTGAAAATTCAGTGTTTTCAAGGTTTTTTGTTTCTTTAATTATCTATGAAATGTCATAAAATCGTGCTTGTTAGTAACACACTAGTAACGTACTAGTAACGTACTAGTAACAAAGAATATTATGTCTTGTGCAAGATTTTTAGCGTACCCATATTTGCATAATAATTTATTTGTAGCTCCCTCATTACTTATTAGTTGCCTGTTTTATTCCTTGTTCTAGCTGTTTTAGTTCTTTGTCTGTTGCATCAACCGTCTTTTTAACGCCTGCAAAGGCACTTTCAAGTCTTTAAGTAAATTTTCAATAGTTTCTCTTTTCATTTCTTCTCCTTCTTCGATACGCTTTTTACGGGGTCGCTTCCCTCTCGTTGTGCAATATTACGCTTTGCACTTAGCAATAATTTTTTGTATAAAAAAAGACCGACTAATATAGCCAGCCTTTATTATCATATTCTATTACCTATAACACAGGAACGCATGGCATGGTTTACTCCTTTCTAGTTTATTCTATTGTAATATTCCCAATTTCTATTGGTTCAAATTCTATTCCATCATCTTTTAACGGTTCTTCCCGTATTCGTTGATACGCTTCCTGTCTTTCAGGATCTACCTCAAAGTGATAGCCTCTATTACATTCTTCTCCATTTTCTTCAAAATGTTTTGGATATTCACCATTCGGGAACGCTTTACACACAGGAATTGTTCCTTTTTTTCCGAGGTCATGCTTACACCATCCACATCTATCTACCTTAACCATTTAATCCCCTATTATTTCTTCAAAAATTTTCTTTCCTCTATCCGACACAAGCTCATATTTCCCTTGCTTCTTTAATACGCCTATTTCAGCTATAGTTTCTGCTAAATCACTTTCAGCAACCTCACTTATTTCGGCATATCCATCAGCCTCGCATAATTGCTCATATTTAGCGTACATTACTTTTTTTGTTGTTTTTGCGTGCATATATTCGTGGAAAACTGCATCGTCAAGGGAATTGCAAACTGTATGCTTTGAACATTTAAACATTTCATCAACGATCATTCCTTTTATCTTTGCCTTTGCTCTTTCAATCTCACTTAATAAGTTTTCTTTGCAGAATATTAATTTGTTTTTCAAAGTAGTAAAATTTTTATTTGTAATACTAAATTTTTGTTTTGATGTATCCATTGCTTATAACAATATCTAGTAGATTTATAACATATTCTGGAGGGTTTCTTTTTCCTGCATGCCAATCTTGAACAGTACGAAGTGGTATTCCGAAAAGTTTTGAAAATTCGCTTTGATTTAATTGACTTTTTTTTAATATTTCTTTAACCGTCATGATTAACCTTTTTTATTTAATAAATTAACATGTATCAATTTTATTAAGTCTAGAGCTATAAAAAAGATTCTGTAAATATTATTAATTCTTTCATTGTATTTCTTTCTAAGAGCTTGAATGTCAAGTAGAAATGCATATCTTTTTAAAAAAAATGTGTAAAATGACTACTATTTTTGTTTATTATAAACATTTTAGTTGGATATTAGCAAATTTTAAGGCAAATATAATAAACATTTTTATTGTAAATATATTTAATTACAACAAAAAAATACGTATAAACATTATACTTTTTTATATTATAATTATTTTTTATATAACATAAGAATAGATTCCTATTCGTTTTAATTCCTTAATATATCGTTCATTAGATGATTCTCCATTAAAGATACCTCTATCATTATTTTTCTCCTTTTAATACATAAATGCCAGCTAGAGATAAAATAAACATTATTGTTAATGATAGTAGACTAGTATAATCCCCTGTATTTACTCCAGTATTTTCATTTTGTCCTGGTACTTCATTGTAATTAAAATTAACGCTTGCTAATGGATAAACTCTTATAGTCTGATCTTTATTTTCAAATACTTTATGCTCATCTATTTTTTTACCATCTTTATCGTAGATTTCTTCAAAGCAAACTAAATCACCCTCAAAGCCTGTAGAATTAAATTCAGGAAATTCTACTTCAAATTTTCCGTTTACTTCTTTAATCTCAACCTCTGTTGTTGCTTCTACTTTTTTACCATCTTTATCAATAAATAGCTTCTTCAAAATTGTTAAAGGCAAAGGAACAGATGAAAGGACAGGAAGAAAAGAAAAAATCTGTACTTGGAGCTATCAAGAAATATCAAGCTGAAGATAAGGAAAAGCCTAAAGAAAAGAAAAAAGCATCAAAAGCAGCTGAGAGATAAACTTATGGTCGGTGCGGTCTTAGGACTGCACCGGCTATTTTTTTAGTTGAGGAATTGTGTTATAATACATGAAGTATAAATTCAACAATATGAATATAAAGGGTGTAAAAATGAAAGTGAACTATAATGGGTTATGGAAGCTATTGATAGACAAGAACATGAATAAAAAAGACTTAAAGGAAAAGCTTGGTATTGCCCCTGCAACCATAGCAAAAATGGGTAAAGGAGAATTTGTTAGTATGGAAATTCTTTATAGAATTTGCGTTGCTCTCAATACCGATTTTGGAGAGCTAATCTCAGTAAGCAGATCTATTATTGACGATGAGCAATAGCATATATTTCTATGAAGATTTCTTACATCATCCGTAAGTGTTATTTTAGTTCGCCACAGACTAAAATTAGATTAACAAATTATGGAGGTGTTATATATGGAAATAATTTTAAAAGTAGAATCATTAAAAAAATATTATGGAAAAGATCATAACATAACAAAGGCACTAAATGGCATATCTTTTCAAGTTATGAAAGGTGAATTCTTGGGGATTATGGGGAGCAGTGGTTCGGGAAAAACTACACTGCTTAATTGCCTTGCAACCATAATCAAACCGACTGATGGTTTAATTCAAATGCAAAATCAAGATTTAAGTAATTTAAAAGGAAACAGTTTAGCCGATTATAGAGGTAAAATGATTGGCTATCTATTTCAAAACTTCGAACTTTTGGATAACCTGACGGCAAAAGAAAATATATTATTACCGTTATCGTTGCATAATGTGGATGAAAAAGAAAGTAGAAGAAGATTGGAATTGCTTGCAGGATATTTTGATATTTCTGAACTTCTTAATAAATTTCCTACACAGATGTCAGGTGGACAAAGGCAGAGAGTGGCTGCTGCACGGGCTTTGATTTTAGATCCTAAGATTGTATTTGCAGACGAACCAACAGGTGCATTAGATTCAAAAAATGCAAATATTTTAATGCAAAAATTATCAGCTATGAATGAAATAGAAGATACAACAATTCTTATGGTTACTCATGATTCAGTGGCAGCAAGTTTTTGTAATAGGATTTTATTTATTCAAGACGGAAAGCTCTTCCATGAAATAAGACGAGATTATCCAAGGGAAACTCAAGAAGATTTTCATCAAAGAATATTGAAGGTTATGTCAACACTTGCTGGAGGTGATCTTAATGTTTTCTAAATTGGTCGCGAGAAATAGTAAGAGAGATAGGAAAAACAACGGATTATATTTCGGTTCAATGATTATATCAATTATTGCTTTTTATATCATTCTTTCGTTATCACATCAGGATGTTATGATTTTTTTGCAGAAAATGGAGAGTGATGCAGTAAGCAGACTTTTTACAATCATTCCGATTTTTTATATATCGACTTTGGTGATACTGTTTTTTCTGATATATTTTGCGAGCAGTATGCAGATGGAAAGAAGAAAACATGAATTTGGTGTCTATCTTACATTAGGAATGCGTAGACAAAATTTATTTTCGATGCTCATGCTGGAGGACTTTAGAAATAATATAATTGCTCTTGGAATCGGACTTCCTATTGCAATAATGATTTCAGAACTAATAAGTCTTATAACAGCAAAAATCGTTGGACTTGGCATTATTGGTCATAGATTCTCGCTGTCATTTATGGCAATACTGTTTACTATTGTCGGGTTTATGATTGTAAAATTTATTGCTTTTATAATTTTGAGTACAAGAATAGCAAACAAGGAAATTGGAGAGCTTCTTACATATTCACCTTCTGGAGTTAAAAGAATGCTGCCAAAAGGAATTTATTTAGTTGGTTCTATTATAGGTATTATGTTTCTTGTCAAAGCGTATCATTATGGAATAAGTGGTGAAGCGTGGGACAGCACAAGAAATATGGGAATCACAGTTTTGCTCGGTACTTTGGGTACGATTTTACTATTCTTTGGAATACGCTTATTTATAGGTGCTTTGGTAAGCTTAGGAGGTAAACGCAAACTTCGTGCTTATAATTTCAGGCAGATTCAGGAATTGGTCATCCAGCGTTCCACTGTACTTGCAATTTGTTCTCTTTTGATTTTTTCTGCGTTATGTTTGTTTGGAGCAGGTGTTGCAATTTCAAGCAATAGTTCAAATAATCAGACGCATATTTTGGATTATACATTTAAGGATAATGATCTTGCTGCAGATGAAAATATTGATGTGAATAAAGTAGTAAAAAAACTTAAAGATGCAGATCTGGAATCTCAATTTGAAAAAATAATTGAAATTAAGATAGGAAATCCAAAAGCGGATGGGGAAGTATCATTTGAGAATATTGTAAATATCCTAAAAAACTTGAAAGATAGCAAAAACAAAGAGATTTTGATTCATAACTTGGAGCAATATGATGATTGTAAGTTGATTTCCCTTTCCGGATATAATGAATTAAGAAAGGCTGCAAGATTAAAACCAATCGAATTAAAAGATAATGAAGCTGCTTTATACATGGGGCAAGAATTTTTAATTGATTCAGTCTTAATGAATGATGTTGTTCAGGCAAATCCGCACATAAAAATTATGGGAAAAACTTTTAAAATCACCGAAGATGTGCAGTCTTTACCCATAGTAACTGATCGTGAGATTACAATTTCAGTAGCAATGGTGGTTTCAGACGATATTTTTGCAGAATATACAGGTGGTATCCATTCAAATTATGTCAGTGGAATTTTAGCTCCACATATTGTTGAAGAAAAAGGGTTGATGCAGGCTATTTCTGCTACAAACGAAAAACTTGACAAGGCTTCCATTGAATATGAAAGTTATATACAGAATATGGGCAGGCAGTTGTTCTTCATTATATCGGCAAGTTACATCACCATTTATCTTGCAACTATTTTACTTGTGGTTGCGAATACTATAATTGGTGTACAGTTCTTGATGGGACAAAGAAAATCACATAGACGATACCAAACTTTGATTCATCTTGGTGCTACTTATGAAACACTTTGCAAATCATCGGGGAAACAGATCAACTGGTATTTCGGTTTGCCAATAGTCATTGCACTTATAAACAGTTTCTTTGGAGTTCGTTCGCTGTTTACGGGTATCTTGCCATCAAGTGTAAAGGGAAATATATCACAAGTATTTATGATAGCGATTTTCATAATACTTTTGTTAGTTATATTTGAGGTTATATATATGGGAGTTGTAAAGAGCAATAGCAATAAATATTTGCTGTCTTTAATGGAACCCAAAAGAGAAGAATAAAATCATAAAAACTATGGAAAGGAGGGACTGATATGAAGCACATTTTAGTAATTGAAGATGAGCCGTTGATTAGAGATGAGATTGTAATTCTGTTAGAAAAAGCTGGATATCAAGTTGGTAAAATAACTGATTTTAAAGAAACCACTGAACAGGTTCAGAGATATGAAACAGATTTAATTATATTAGATTTAAATTTACCGGGAGAAACTGGATTTCAAATTTGTAAAAACTTAAAAACTAAAAGCTCTATACCCATATTAGTCCTTACTTCCCGTGAGCAGTTAAAAGATGAAATTTACGCTTTAAAGTTAGGAGCAGACGAATATTTGACAAAGCCTTTCAGAAAAGAAAGGCTTTTGGCACGCATAGAAAATCTATTAAAACGCTATGAAGGAAGAAATAATCTACTCGAAAAAGATAATTTTTTGCTGGATAGAAATACATACACACTTTATATTGATGGGAATTCTATCCTGCTTCCTCAAAATCAAGGAAAGCTATTAGAAGCTCTGTTGACAACGGACGACAATGTGGTAACAAAAGAAGATCTTAGCATGAAGCTCTGGAATACCACTGAATTTATTGACGAAAATGCTTTGCAAGTAAATATTACAAGATTAAAAAAAGTGATGAAAGAAGTGGGCATTGCTTTTCAAGTTAAGTCTGTAAGGGGGATAGGATATAAATTGGAAAGGGTGGTGAACAATGAAGAATAAATTAAAATATTTGGACGCATATTTACCTTGGTTATTTATTCTTTTAGGCTTTGATATGTTCACTGTAATCTTGCTTTGGCTTTCAGATATAAGAATATTTCAGGCACTTTCAGTCCTTTTGATTTTAACCACGATAGTATTATTTTTAATCTTATCAACTGTACTTGTAGGAAAAGAAATAAAAAAGATAAATGGATATAAGGTATTTTTATCTTATCCTGAAAAAAACACTGAACTTGAATTGTTGCGACTATGCAGTGAATCGGAAAAAGAATGTATTACGGAAATGGCATCTGCTTTTTATGAAAAGGAGATGGATATAGAAAGGGGAAAATCTTTATTATCAGAATATGAAGAATATGTTGAGATGTGGGCTCATGAAATTAAATTGCCTCTTTCTCTTCTTTCTCTTGTTTTGGATAATCAAAATGAGAACTTACCTAAAGATGTTGCTTTTAAATTAGATTATGTAAGAAATCAAATTCAAAGCAATGTATCTCAGATTTTATTTTATCACAGAATAAAAAGTGATAAAAAAGATTTCCTATTTGAAGATGTTGATCTACAAGAAAGTATATGCGATGTTTTAGAGAGCTTTAAACCCTTATTGGAAGAAAAGAATTTTAAAGTTGAATTAAATTGCATTCACGGAATATCTTATACAGATCGTCGTAGCTTTGAATTTATCATTTCTCAACTCATTTCTAATGCAGCAAAATATAGCACAGAAAATCCTGAACTAAATATTTCAACGAAAAAATGTGATGAAAAGAATGTTATTGTTATTAGAGATAATGGATGTGGAGTTAAGGCTTGCGACTTGCCTCATTTATTTGAAAAAGGATTTACGGGAGATTCCGGGAATACAAGGAAGAAATCAACAGGAATGGGATTATATCTTGTAAAACAGTTAGCGGATGCTTTAAAAATAGATATTGAAGTAAGAAGCGACTGGACAAAAGGTTTTGAGATTAATCTTTATCTTTAGAATTTTTTAAATAAAAAATAGGAGATAAAGATTATCTCTCCATCTCCTTACCCATATAAATTCCATAGTTCTTTCGTATTTGATAAAGCTCGTCCATAGTGGATTTTGAGGAAGAATACTCTTGCATAAGGGTATTCTTTTTTGTTTGTAATTTATCAAGTTTATCTAAAATATCCCTTGAATTTGGGAGTTTGGAATAGGATTTTTTAAGCTCTGAAATGGCATTTTCATATAGGGTAATTTGAGCTTTGTATTCTTCAAAAAAAGCTTTATCAGATGGAGCAGTATTATATTCTTTGTAGTACTGCCTGTATTTTTTAACAGTGTGAACTTGCTCCATAATTATAGAAAGCTCCTGCATTTCCTTATCAATAGTCTTGATTTTATCCTGTAAATTTTGCCTTTCATCAGCTGCTTTTTGTATGTACTCATCAAGTTGCTTAACGGATTTGATACCTTGTTCTCTGAGGAAGATAACAGACTCAGCCATTGTATTAAGGTTATGTTTGGTTGCCCAATATTCATAGCCTTTGCTTTCTTTTACTTTCATATTGGTGTTCATATCAATCACATTGCCGATGCGTTTTTTGATAGCAGGGGTTTTAATAGATACTCTTTCTGCAATGCGTTCTTTTAATCTTTCTTCGGTGTAATCTTCTCCGATAGTTTTAGCCTTTGTAAATCTCGCCTTATCTTTTGGTTTAAAAGCAATGTGCTTAGCATATTTGATTTCATAGCCGAGATCCGCCATCTTCTTTAGAAATTCGTCCCAATCCTTAGCCTGTTTTATCATTCTGTCAATATCAAATTGAAGCCTGCTCTTCCATGAAGTGCCACGCTTTGCCAGCTCGTTTTCGTACCAAGACTTACCGTTAGTCTTGTACTTTTTCTTATAGCTTGCGTAAAACTCATCAATGACGGATAGGTTATTTTCTTTTCATAATGGAATATTATAAATGCATCATTAATATTGTTTGATTGTTTTTTATGTGAAATATTTATTTTATGTAGTAGTTTTTTTATCTTTTGCGAATAAAATTTTTCGTAAGTTAGAATGACTTTTATAATGTTGTTTATAATATTCTTTATTCTTCTTCATTATGTGACGGATTAGTTGTCTTCGTATCGTTTTGTAGATTAGAGAAAAACAGCATAATTGAACCAATTGTGATAATTACAAGTCCGAAGATATTGGTTAGTGATATCACTTCTCTTAATATTACAAATGCAATTATTGGAGATAGTACCGGTTTTAACAAAAATATTAGTGATGATAGCGTTACACCTACATTTTCAATTGCAATATGGTAGGATGCAAAGCCGATTCCGGTTACACCTATTGCAATAAATAGCAATAACGGCAAGTTGCCAGCAGTTATTCCGTCAAAGATGGGGACGTTTGCCCAGATATCTAAGCCGATTGATTTCATAAAGTTTGCTACAAGAGGGGTGTTTGTAAGGGATATTACTAGTAGTAATTCAGTAGCTCCAGCAAAGAATGCTAGGCAAGTTGCTACTGTGCCACCTGTCGTTTGTGGTTCTGTATAATGTTTGGATAAAACTATATAAAGAGCGAAAGTAAAAGAAGATAATAGACTTAAGCTTATCCCCAGCATTTCGCCAGCTATTGATAATGGATTAACAATTACAAGAATTCCAATAAAGGCTACTAATAGAGAAAGTTTTGTAGTTGTCTTTATTGGCTCTTTTAATATTAGCTTTGCGAGCAGTATCGAAAAGAAAGTGTTGCAAGATAATAGAATTGCCACTTTATATGCAGGTAAAAATAGAATGCTTGTTGTAAATAATGACATACTTATAATTACGCAAATAAAACCCAACAGAAAAAAATGCCGATAATCAGCTGAAGTCAGTTTATATCGGGATTTTTTTAATTGTCCTAAAGCAAATGGTAGTAAGATGGTTCCGCCTATTAAAAATCTATAAAGATTAAGTTGTATAGGGTTTATAGAGCCATTGAGAAGTTTGATGCTTACTTCCATAGAGCTGAATAAGATTGTAGCTAAAATTATTGTTGCGAAGCCTGTTTGTCTTGATTTTGCATTCATTGTTCTTTATTTTTTATCTCTCAGATACTTAATTACGCTTGATGCGGCTTTTGCACCTTGATATACAGCAGCATAAACTTGAAGAACTTTGCTACTTCCGTCGCCTGCTGCATATAGACCAGGTAAGTTTGTTGCCATATCTTCATTTACTACGATTTTATTGTTTTCAATTATAGCGCCAACCTTTCTAGCGATTTCTGAACTTCCTGCAGCGCCTAGTGCAACGAATACGCCTTCTACATCTAGTTTAGTGTCGTCGTTAAATAAAACGCCTTCGACATGCTCGCTTCCTAATATTTCAGAAATTTCTCTTGTATCTATAAGTAAACCGTCAGGACATTTGTCAGGTGCCAGTTTGCCGTCTGTTAAAAGCGTTACTGAGCCAACGATTGGCAATAACTCCTGAGCTTCGTGAATTGCATAGTCGCTGTTACCTAGAACGGCTACATTTTTTTGCCTGTAAAAGAATCCGTCACATACAGCGCAGTAGCTGACGCCTAAACCTTCTAATGCCTTAAGGTTTTTAATTTTGGAGGAAACTCTTGAGCTACCCATCGCCATTATAACGGCGGCAGCTTCATATTTGTTTTTATCAGTTGTTATTTCATAATTTCCAGTATACATAATTGAAAAAACTTCTTCTTCAATAAATTTTACGCCAAGAGCTTTAGCTTGCTCAATACCTCTATCATGCAATTCTTTGCCGGATAGACTAGGATAAACTCCATAGTAATTATCAATTTGGTGAGCTTTTTCCAGTGCCCCATATCCCTTGTGAATAATAGTAGTATCTATGCCAGCTCTCTGTGTATATAGTGCTGCAGAGATGGCTGCAGGTCCGCTTCCTAATATAATTAAATTGTTCATTTTCAAATCCTTTCACATCTATTGTAGATGATTTTGTATTTAATACCTCATCTGATATTAGATTATATACCCATAATGATATAAAGTAAAAGGATAATTGTGATATAATATTTTTTTGGAAAGTTCAAGGGGTTTGAGGGTATGACACAGTGAGAAGTGATAGACATTTATTGAAGAAAAATCATATAAAAATAGAGTGGGAAATTGCTTTTAAAAAGTTGTTTATTGTTCTTTTAGTCCCTTTTTCTATTGTTACGATTATAAACATCCACGACGGGGATGTGAAGGAAAAGAAGATAGATAATGACTGGACTTACAGCGGTAAAATCCAGAAAAACAAATTCGTTGACGAAGGAGTGCTGGACATAAAAGATATAGGTCAATATAAGGGAACGTTTGAAGATGGGAAATTTTCAGGTAAGGGCGTTTTTCAATCGAAACAGGGCTGGTCTTTTGAGGGCATTTTTAAAGATGGCGAAACAGTAAAAGCTCAAAAGATAAGGCTAAAAAATGGTGATGTTTGGACAAAGCAAGATGGCAAATGGAGCAAGTTAAAGAAATGAGGATTAAGGGTTTAGATAGAACTAGAAATTTAGCGATGACATTAGTGTTGCTTTACCATTTGTTTGGAACATTTTGTCCTGGAGGATTTATAGGAGTTAATGTTCTTTTTGTATTGTCAGGATTTTTGATTACTTACCATTTAATTCCTGAAAGTATTACAAAAGATGGTATTGATTTAAAGAAATTTTATAATAAGAGGTTTAATAGAATAGTGCCTGCAGTACTTCTTATGGTAGTGCTTGGACTTGTTTTATTAGTTTTTATGAACAGTGACTATAGGGTGGATATAATGCGCCAGCTTACGGGAACATTATCGTTTTCGACAAACTGGTATGAGATAGCGAGTGGCTCCGGCTATGAATCACAATTTATCAAACACATATTTTTGCATACATGGTCGCTTGGTATAGAAATACACTTTTATATTGTATGGCCACTTGTTTTAGTTTTCTTGAAGAAGAAAATAGCTGATAAAACAGTTAATGTTAAAATTAAAATGGGCAAGCTTATAAGACGAATTTCTCTATTTTTTGCATTTGTAGCCTATGCGTTTTATCTTTTAGGTGGAATTTGGAGTTTATATAGCACATCGTTTATGTATTTTTCTGAATTAACGAGACTGCTATCATTTTTTGTGGGAACATTTGTAGCAGGATTGGTTTATTCTAAAAAAAGGATAAAGATTCCCGATTATATACGTCCAGTATGTTTCTTGGCGTTAATAGTAATTTCATTCATTTTTTCGTATAGTGATAAATCGATATATTTGATAATTTTCTTATTAGTAGATATAATTTCAGCTATTATTATTCTTTCGTATTATTTTGGAAGGACTAGAGACGAAAGTTTATTTGCTAAGAGATTATCTGTATGGACTTACCCAATATATTTATTCCACTGGCCGATATGGGTTTTTGCAGATTCCATAATTGAAGGAAACATCAAATATTTAGTTGTTTTGATGGGGACTGCAATAATGGTATCATTCAATCAAATTGTTTGGGAGCCATTTTTTAAAGGAAAAGAAATTGTTAAGATTAAAAAGAAAGTAAGTGCAAATTTATCTGGGGCTATTAAGTTTACAGTGTTCATTGGTATAATATGTGTAGGTGCGGTGTTACAAGTAAATGCGCCTGATATGATTAAGTTAGAAAAGGACATCTGGAAACAAGGGTTAGTTGCTAATGTTAGTGCAATGGAAGATGAAAAGAAGGAAGTTGATTTTCAAGCTGGAACAAATAGTAGTTCATATGTAGATTTGAAAGCTGACAATTCAATCTCTGTTATTGGAGATAGTACTATGCTTGCGATGACGGGATATATTCCAAAACATGTTCCAAATACAGTTGTTAATGCACAGAAGAATAGACCGTTTTTCAAAGCAAAGGAAATAATACCAAGTTTAGAAAAAGAAGGGCGATTAGGTAAAACTATAGTTACTTCTATGGGTGTGAATGATGCAAATTATTCTGGGGAAAAGGCTGTAAGAGAGGTTATAGAAAGTGTTCCTTATGGGAAAAGATTGATTATTGTAATTCCTCATAATGCGAAAAATCCAGATTCAATGTTAGTTAAGGCTATGTATAATGTAGCTCCGCAGTACAATTATGTTACAATTATGGACTGGAATGCACATTCAAAAAAACATCCCGAACTATATAAAGGGTCAGACGGCGTGCACTTCTTTGATAAGTATGACGCATATAAAGAATATACGATGATGCTGATGGATATTCATAAGAAAGCTTTAGCTAAATCAGCGAGAGAGAAGAAATAATAATATAGAAAAGCAATAATATAGAAAAGGAAAAGGTTCAACATGAAAAAGGTAGTAGATAAGATTTTTAATAATGTAAGCTTAACGCCGGAAGATTTAGAAAAAAGATATCCATCAAGAAATTTACCTGAGGGAGCTTTTGTGACTAGATTGGGACCAAGCCCTACAGGCTTTATTCATATGGGCAATCTATATGGTGCTTTTGTAGACGAAAGATTGGCGCATCAAAGTGGCGGTAAATTTTATTTACGTATAGAAGATACGGATGATAAAAGGCTTGTAGAGGGCGCTGTTGAGCAGATTATCGAAGGTCTTAAATATTTTGGCGTAGAATTTGATGAAGGTGCTCTTGCAGAGGGGGAGATGGGCGACTATGGTCCATATACTCAGAGTGAAAGAGTAGATATTTATCATGTGTATGCAAAGAAATTGATGGAAGAAGGTAAGGCATATCCTTGTTTCTTAACTGAAGAAGAGATTGCAGAAATTAGACAAAATCAAGAAAATAGCAAGGCGACACCAGGTATCTATGGGGATTATTCTAAGTATAGGAATGCGGGTGAAGATACAATTTTAGAGTTGATTGAAAGTGGTCAACCTTATGTAGTGAGACTTAAATCAGATGGTGTAGAAGGTGAAAATGCTAAATATATCTCTGTACAAGACGGTATAAGGGGTGAACTTTCAATTCCTGAAAATTTTCATGATACAGTTATATTGAAAACTAATGGCGTGCCTACATATCACTTTGCGCATGTTGTTGACGATCACTTAATGAGAACGACTCACGTAGTAAGAGGTGAAGAGTGGCTTTCTACATTGCCTATACATATTGAATTATTCGAAAAGTTAGGCTTTGAAATTCCGATGTATTGTCATACAGCGCAGCTTATGAAAATTGACGAGACCGGCAACAAGAGAAAACTTTCAAAGAGAAAAGACCCTGAGTTATCTCTTGGTTATTACACAGAACAGGGATACCATCCGTTGACAATAAGGGAATATCTATTGACAATACTTAACTCTAACTTTGAAGAGTGGAGAATTGCAAATCCGGATGCTGATGCAAATGATTTTGCGTTTACAATGGCAAAGATGTCAACTTCAGGTGCACTGTTTGATATGAATAAGCTAGACGATGTTTCTAAAGATGTGTTGTTAAAGCTAAATGCTAAAGAGCTGTATGACTTCCTTGTAGACTGGTCTAAACAATACGATGAAAGCTTTTATAAATTAATCGTGGGTAGAGAAGATTATTTATTAAAAATCTTGGACTTGGGTAGAGATGGTAATAAGCCAAGAAAAGACTTGGTTTATGCAAAGCAGATTGTGAAATTTATCAGTTATTTCTTTGAAGAAAGGTTTGTTATTGAAGATGAATTGCCTGCTGAAGTTGTTGAAGATAAAAAGGTAATTCTAGAAAAATATTTAGCTTCATACAATCATTCTGACAATCAAGAAACTTGGTTTAATAAGATTAGAGAAATAGCTGATGAGCTTGGCTATGCTCTTAGACCTAAGGATTATAAGAAGAATCCAAATCAATTTAAAGGACATGTCGGTCATGTAAGTACAGTTGTTAGATTGGCTGTAATGGGCAGAACAAATTCTCCTGATATCTGGGAAATTCAACAGATTTTGGGTGAAGAAATAACGAGAAAAAGACTGGAAAAGTTTGCGTAATATTTAAATAACTAATGCTCGATTATTTTTAATATAGAAAATAATAATACAGTTTAATTTATTATTGTATTTATTTATCGTTTGTCATATAATGCAAAAGTATTTTAAGGAAGGTCTTTGTTGAGAGATCATAGAGTGCTTAAAACATTAACGATGTTAAATAATTACTTAATGTATTTGCTTTAAGTAGCGACATAATAAAAGGAGATTGATATGGAAAGACGAATTGGTACTGTAGTACGAGGCATGAGAGCACCTATTATTAGAGAAGGTGATAATTTAGAGAAGATGGTTACCGATGTTATATTAGGTGGTCAAGAAGCTGGGGAATATACAATAAACGATAGAGATATCATTGCAATGACAGAATCTATTGTAGCTAGAGTTCAGGGCAATTACGCAACAGTTGATCAGGTTGCTGCTGATATTAAAAACAAATTTGGCGGTGAAGAAGTAGGTGTTATTTTCCCAATTTTAAGCAGAAACAGATTTGCAATTTGCTTGAGAGGTATTTCAAGAGGAGCAAAAAAAGTTATCTTGATGCTAAGCTATCCAAGTGATGAAGTTGGAAATCATCTACTTGATATTGATTTGTTAGATGAAAAGGGTGTAAATCCTTATTCAGACGTTCTTACTCAGGCAGAGTTTGAAGAAAAATTCGGAAAATCAAAGCATACTTTTACTGGCATGGACTATGTAAATTATTACAAAGGCATTATCGAAGAAGAGGGTGCTGAAGCAGAAATTATATTAGCTAACAGCCCTAAGGCTATCGTAAAGTTTACGAAAAATGTGTTGGTTTGCGACATTCATACTAGAGAAAGAACAAAGAGATTAGTTAAGGCTGCAGGTGGTGAAAAAGTTTTCGGTATGGACGAGATTTTGACAACCAGCGTAGATGGAAGCGGTTTTAATACTAAATATGGTCTTTTAGGTTCAAACAAGGCTACAGAAGAAACTATTAAGCTTTTCCCTAATGATGCTACTGCTCTTGTTGAGAAAATTCAGGCAAATATTAAAGAAGCTACAGGAAAAGATGTAGAAGTAATGGTTTACGGTGATGGTGCATTCAAAGATCCTGTAGGCAAGATTTGGGAACTTGCTGACCCTGTTGTTTCTCCTGGATATACTAAGGGTTTAGAAGGCACACCTAATGAAATTAAGTTGAAATATATTGCAGATAATGATTTTGCGCATCTTTCAGGCGATGAGTTAAAGGCTGCTGTAGAAGAATATATTAGAAATAAAGATGAAGACTTAGGCGATAGCATGGTTGCTCAGGGAACTACTCCAAGAAGATTGACAGATTTAATCGGATCTTTATGTGACTTAACTTCAGGTTCTGGAGATAAGGGTACGCCTATAGTGTTTATTCAGGGGTATTTTGATAACTATACAAAATAGGCTAAGTTTTAAGGCTTCGTCCTTATAAAATTTACTAGATATACTTTTTAAAAATTAAATAATACAACATATAACTAAAAAATGTGAGAGCACGGTTACACAATTATCTTGTAGCTGTGCTTTTTCTTAGAGATTTGTAACTTTCGGGCATTTATCAACGTAAGTATAGTATAATTAATTAGTTAAGGAGGAAGTTAAATATGAGTTCGCATATTTTGTCGATACTTTTGATTATTATACTTGTTATATTATCTGCATATTTTTCGGCAACAGAAACAGCTTTCACATCATTAAATAAAATTAAGGTTAAGAATAAGGCTAATAATGGTGATAAGAGTGCAAAAAGAGTTATTAAGATAATGGGCAAATATGATCAGCTGTTGACTACAATATTAGTTGGAAACAATATTGTAAATATAGCTATGACAGCAGTAGCTACAGTATTGTTTATAAACTTATATGGAGCAATGGGAGCAACCATTTCTACTGTTGTAATGACCATAGTTGTACTTATTTTTGGAGAAATTTCTCCTAAGATAATGGCTAAGGAAGTTCCGGAGAAATATGCCGCATTTTCCGCACCTTTGATACGTGTACTTATGGTTATACTAAAGCCAATAAACTTTATATTCACTAAGTGGAAGAAGCTTCTTGTTAGAATTTTAAAAATTTCAAATGATACAACGATAACCGGCGAGGAAATAAGGACTCTTGTTGAAGAAGCAGAGACTGGGGGAGGTATTGAAACAGATCAAAGCATTCTTATTCAAAATGCTATTGAGTTTAATGACCTTATGGCTGAAGATATTCTCACGCCAAGGGTTGACATAGAGGCGATAGATTTTGAAATGTCTAATGATGAGGTTGCTGAGATTTTCCTAAAATCAGGATTTTCAAGGATACCAGTTTATGAGGACGACTTGGACAAGATAATTGGTGTGCTAAATCAAAAAGATTTTCACAATTATGTTATCGGCAAGGGCAAAAGTGTTAGAGATATGATTAAACCTGTTGTATTTGTAGGTGGAACAATGAAAATTGCTGCACTATTGCGAAGAATGCAGGTAATGAAAACTCAGATAGCGATAATCGTAGATGAATATGGCGGTACTGAGGGACTGGTTACTATGGAAGACATTTTAGAGGAGCTAGTGGGAGAGATATTTGATGAACACGATCCTATTATTTCTCAGGAAATAAAGCAGATACAAGGGGATAAATATATAGTCGCATGTAATGCAAACCTGTCAAAGATTTTTGAATATTTCGAAATAGAAGAAGAATTTGACGATGTAAATACTGTAAATGGATGGGTTATGCTAGAGTTGGATAAAATTCCAGCTTACGGCGATACTTTTAAAAAGATATACGGGAAAAAAGAAGTTACAGTTAAGGTAATAAAGGCAGAAAAAAAGAGAGCTGTTGAGATAGTTATGACAGTGAAGGAGATTTAATAATGAGTTTAATGGAAAAGATTTTTGGCGATCTGAATGTCAAGGAAATTAAGAAGATTGAAAAGATTGTTGACAGGATAGAAGTTTTAGATTCTAAAATGGAAGCTCTTTCTGATGAAGAATTACAGGCGATTACGCCACAATTAAAGGCTAGGTTAGCTGAAGGTGAAACACTTGATGATATTCTGCCAGAGGCGTTTGCAGCGTGTAGAGAAGCTGCTTACAGAACCTTGGGTATGAAGCATTTTAGGGTACAGCTAATCGGTGGTGTAGCATTGCATCAGGGAAGAATAGCTGAAATGAAGACAGGTGAAGGTAAAACTTTGGTTGCTACATTGCCTGTATATTTGAATGCACTTTCAGGGGAAGGCGTACATGTTGTTACAGTCAATGATTACTTGGCAAAGCGTGACGCGGAAACTATGGGCAAGTGCTATAAGTTTTTAGGTCTTACTGTAGGCTGTGTAATTCACGGAATTACAGAAGAAGAGAGAAGAGCAGCGTATCAGGCAGATATTACTTACGGTACAAATAACGAATACGGTTTTGATTATCTTCGTGACAACATGGTTACATATAAAGAACACATGATGCAAAGAGAATTAAACTTTGCAATCGTCGACGAAGTTGACTCTATATTGATTGACGAAGCTAGAACTCCGCTTATTATTTCAGGTCAGGGAGACAAGTCAACAAATCTTTATCAGCAGGCAAATAAATTTGTAAAAGGCTTGAAGTTAGAGGACGACTTTACTTATGAAGAAAAGGATAAGCAGGTATCGCTTACAGATGAGGGCGTTTCCAAGTGTGAATCATACTTTGAAATAGAGAACTTTGCGGATCCAGAAAACATGGAAATCAACCACCATGTTATGCAGGCTCTTAAGGCATATAATATGATGAAGAGAGATGTGGACTACATTGTAATGGATGGCGAAATTATCATCGTAGACGAATTTACAGGTCGTCTAATGCACGGTAGAAGATATAGCGATGGACTTCATCAGGCGATTGAAGCGAAGGAAGGTTTGGAAGTTAGATCTGAATCTAAGACTTTGGCTACAATTACACTGCAAAACTACTTTAGAATGTATAAAAAATTAGCTGGTATGACTGGTACTGCTAAGACAGAAGAAGAGGAATTTAGAGATATCTATAATATGGACGTAGTTGTAATTCCAACAAATAAGCCGGTTATCCGTCTTGATGCAAACGACGCTGTTTATGCTACTGAAAAAGGCAAGTACAATGCGATTGCAGAGAGAGTAATTGAAGCACATCAAAAGGGACAACCTGTGCTTATAGGTACTATTTCTATCGAACACTCTGAATTAATTGCAGATATTTTGAAGAAGCGTGGTATTCGCAATATGAATATCTTGAATGCTAAGAATCATGAAAAGGAAGCGCAGATTGTTGCTGAGGCAGGTAGAGAAGGTGCGGTTACTATTGCTACAAATATGGCAGGTAGAGGTACCGACATCATCCTTGGGGGTAATCCGGAATTTGAAGCAAATAGAGCTATGATTAAAGAAGGATATCCTGAAGATATTGTATCTATTGCATCTTCACAAGTTCCTACAAAGGACGAGGAAATTTTAGCGGCGAGAGATAGATATAAGCAACTTCATGCGCAGTTTAAAGCTGAAAGAGAGGAAGAACAGCAGAGAGTTATTGAAAGCGGCGGATTATTTATTATTGGTACAGAAAGACACGAATCTAGACGTATAGACAATCAGCTTAGAGGTCGTTCAGGACGTCAAGGAGACCCAGGTGCAACAGTATTTTGTATCTCAATGGAAGACGAGCTTCTTAGACTTTTTGGTGGCGAAAGAATGCAGGCTATCGTTCAGAGAATGGGTATTGAAGAAGATGAAGCTATAGAATCTAAGATGATTTCAAGATCGATTGAAAATGCTCAGAAAAAGGTAGAAGGCAAGAACTTTGGTATCAGAAAATACGTTCTACAGTATGACAACGTAATGAATAAGCAGAGAGAAATTATCTATGGTGAAAGAAGAAAGGTTCTTTTCGGCGATGATTTAAAAGAATATATCATGAATATGACAAGAGAAATTATTTCTCATGCTGTACTTCCAGTGACTGCGGAAAGTCAATATTCAGAAGAATGGGATTTGGATGAGCTTACTAAGAATCTAAAGAGAATCTGCCCTAGATTTGGTGGTATTGATTTAGGCGAAGCTGACTTTTTACAGGAAGAGCAGTTGATTGATGCAATTTTTGAAGCTTTTCAGGCTTTATACCAAGAAAAGGAAGAAGAAGTTGGCGTAGAAAATATGCGTGAACTTGAAAGAATGATTCTTTTAAGAGTAGTAGATAACAAGTGGATGGATCACATAGATGCAATGGATCAGCTAAAGAGTGGTATTAACTTGCGTGGATATGGACAGCAAGACCCAGCAGCGGCTTATGCTCAGGAAGGTTTTGATATGTTCGAAGAGATGATTGGAGCTATCAAAGAAGATACTGTAAGATTCTGCTTCAATGTAACTGTGGAAACAAGTACAGAGAGAAAGACTGCAGCACACGGCGAAGGAGTAAAAGAGGACTTAGCTGATGTAGAAAGAGAAATTGCTCATGGTTCAAGAGGAAGTATGCCAGGAGAAGCAGAGATTCCAGAAAGAGAGAAAACTCAGCAACCATACAAGAGAGAGCAACCAAAGATAGGTGTAAATGATTCTTGTCCTTGTGGAAGTGGAAGAAAGTACAAGCACTGCTGTGGTAAAAATAAATAAAGGAATGGAAGATGATATTGCTAGAAGAAATTAATAGAAAACTTGGACAGTATAGAGATGCTTTAATGGAGATTGGAGGTTCTCTTTGACCAAGATAAACTTCGAAAAAGAGTAGGCGAACTGGATGAGCAGAGCATGGAGAGCGGATTTTGGGATGACAATAATAAGGCTCAGGCTCTGTTGCAGGAAAAGAAGCGAATAGAAGAAAAATTAGGCAGATACGATTCTCTTTCCGAAATCTTAGAAGAAATTGAGATAATGATTGAACTTTGTGCTGAAGAGGAAGATTCTCAACTAGAAAAAGATATCGTTAAAAAAACTCAACAGTGGGAAAAGGCTTTCGATGAAATTAAGTTAGAAATTTTAATGAGTGGAGAATATGATCAAAATAATGTAATACTTTCTATTAATGCAGGTTCCGGCGGCACGGATGCACAGGATTGGGCAGAGATGCTATTGAGAATGTACACGAGGTATGCGGAAGATAAGGGCTACAGAACTAAGATATTGTATCTAAATAGCGATGTTGTAGCTGGAATTAAATCAGCGACAATGATGGTGGAAGGCGAAAATGCTTACGGTTTTTTGAAAAACGAAAAGGGCATTCACCGATTGGTTAGAATTTCACCATTTGACTCTTCGGGAAAAAGACATACTTCGTTTGCGGCGGTGGATGTAATGCCGGAAATAAATGATGATATCAACATCGAAATCGATATAAACGACTTGAAAATTGATACTTTTAGGGCAAGTGGTGCCGGTGGTCAGCACGTAAATACAACGGATTCGGCGGTTAGGATAACTCACATACCTACAAGGATTATAGTGAGTTGTCAAAATGAGAGATCACAGCTTAAAAATAAAGAAGTTGCAATGAAGGTGTTGATGTCAAAATTGATTGACTTAAAAGAGCAGGAAAACAAAGAGTATTTAAAAGAGTTGGAAGGGGACTTTTCACAGATTACGTGGGGTAGCCAGATAAGGTCTTATGTACTTCACCCGTACACAATGGTTAAAGACCACAGAACGGGAATGGAAGTTGGTAATGCCGATAAAGTTTTAGATGGTGATTTAGATTGCTTTATCAGTGAAAAGCTTAAGCAAGATGCGTAGAGAGATATTATATAGCAGAGGGAAATAATGGATATCATAAAGAAATTAGCAGAAGAACTTAATATTAGAGAGAAGATTGTAGAAGCTACGGTTGAGCTTATAGATGACGGTAACACAATTCCTTTTATCGCAAGATATAGGAAGGAAGTTACCGGTGGCTTAGACGATGAAATTTTGAGAACTTTTAATGAGCGACTTGAATATCTTAGAAATTTAGAAAAGCGAAAAGAAGAAGTTATAAGGCTTCTCGAGGAACAGGATAAACTTACCGACGAGTTAAGAGATGAAATCTTAAAAGCTGAAGTTTTGCAGAGAATCGAAGACTTGTATAAGCCGTTCAAAAAGAAGAAGGCTACCAGAGCTTCTAAAGCTAGAGAAAAAGGACTATTGCCTTTAGCAGAACTTATATTTGCTCAAGAACTTGAAAGCGGTGATGTGCTTGAGCTTGCGGGTGAATATATAAATGAAGAACTTGGTGTGACAAGTGCGCAGGAAGCTTTGCAAGGTGCTATGGATATTATTGCAGAGATGATTTCTGACGATGCAAAGATAGTGGATCTTGTGAGAGAAATCGTTTGGGCGACTGGCGTTATTGAGACAGAAGCTGTTGACAGCGAAGCAAAGAGTCCATATGAAATGTATTACAGCGCAAAAGAAAAGGCTGGAGTTATTCCAAATCACAGAATTTTAGCTATTAATAGAGGCGAAAAGGAAAAATTCTTAAAAGTTAAGCTTGTGGTAGATGATGAAAGAGTGATTTCTGATATTGAAAAACAGGTTATTGCCAATGAAAAGACTATCTTCGTAGATGTTCTTAAACAGATAATTGCTGACGCGAATAAGAGATTGATTATGCCGTCAGTTGAGAGGGAAGTCCGTTCAACGCTTACAGAAAGAGCGGAGAAGGATGCTATACAGGTATTTGCTAGAAATACGGAAAAACTGCTCATGGTGCCACCTGTTAAAAATGCGAGGATATTAGCGATTGACCCAGGGTATCGTACAGGCTGTAAGGTTGCGGTATTAGATGAGAGAGGAAAGCTACTGGCATATACTACTATCTATCCTACTAAACCGAAGGAAGATATCGTTGGGACTGTTAAGATTTTTGATAAACTTATTGGAAGGTTTGAGCTAAATACTGTCGTAATTGGTAACGGTACAGCGAGTAGGGAAACTGAGGAAGTTGTTGCAAATTACATAAAGGATAAGAATTTAGATTTAAGATATACAATTGTCAATGAAGCAGGAGCGTCTGTTTATTCGGCGTCAGCTATTGCAACAGAAGAATACCCTGACCTTGATGTGACGACAAGAGGAGCGATGTCTCTTGGTAGAAGATTGCAGGATCCGTTGGCGGAGCTTGTAAAAATTCCAACAAAGAGCATAGGAGTTGGACAGTATCAGCACGATATTAATCAGAAAGAGTTAGAGAACTCGCTTCATGATGTAGTTGAATATTGTGTAAATGAAGTTGGTGTAAACTTAAATACGGCGTCAAGATCACTTCTTTCTTATGTTGCCGGTATCAATTCAACAATTGCCAAAAATATAGTTGCATATAGAGAAGAAAACGGTGCCTTCAAAAACAGAAAAGAGTTGAAAAAGGTAGCTAAGCTTGGAGATAAGGCATTTGAGCAATGCGCAGGGTTTTTAAGAATTGCCGAAGGTAGTGAATTTTTAGATAAGACCGGCGTTCATCCTGAATCATATACTGCAGCAAAAAAAGTTTTGGATAAGCTTGGTTTGAAAGATAGTGACTTTAATGTGGGCGGAGTTGCAGATATAGAAGACCGCATAATTACTCTATATCCAATGAAGTCTAAGAGTGTTGAACATAAGAATATGAAGGGGCTTGGAGCTTTAAAAAATATTACTCCACCCAAAAGAGATAAAAAAGCAGAACTGAAATATGCCATAAAGCAATTAGCAGATGAGCTGGAGATTGGTGAGTTTACGCTTGTGGATATTATCTCAGAAATTAAAAAGCCGGGCAGAGACCCGAGAGAAGATGCTCCACAGGTAATCTTTAGAAATGACGTAAAAGACTTTGCGGATTTAAAGGTTGGCATGGAATTAGACGGTACAGTTAGAAATGTAGTTGACTTTGGTGCATTTGTAGATATAGGTGTAAAAAATGACGGCCTTGTACACATATCGCAAATGAGCGATAAATACATAAAACATCCGATGGATGTAGTCTCTGTTGGCGACAATGTAAAGGTGAGAATTATTGAGATTGATGAGGGCAGACAGAAGGTTGGTCTGACTATGAAAATAAAGGATTAATAATGAAAAAGAAAGTTATTTTATTTGATTATGACGGGACGTTGATGGACACGAGAGAAGGCATCGTTCAGTCATGGCGTTATGTCTTTAAGAAATTAAAAAATGAGGATGTGACAAATGAGTATCTAAGGCAATATTTTGGCAAATCTCTTAAGGGAGCTATTGCAGAAATGTTTCCTGATAAGTCGGTTGATGAAGTTGTTGCTGTATATAAAGAGTTTGCGTTGTCATCTAAGGCAAAGCGTAGAGAGTTGTTCTATGATGCGAAGGAAACTGTTCAAAGATTACACAAAGATGGCTATGTATTGGGACTTGTAACCTCAAGAATGCACGAATCTTCTGTAGAGGGCTTGACAGATGAAGGATTAATAGATTATTTTTCGGTAATTGTCGCATCTGACGATGTAGAAGAAATTAAACCGAGTGCTGAGCCGATTGAAAGAGCTATGGATATTCTTGGTGTAAGCAAGGAAGATGTAGTTATGGTTGGAGATACAGAGTTTGACCTTGGAAGCGCTAAAAATGCAGATGTAACTTCTGCTTTAGTAGGTTGGTCAGATGAAAGAGAAATGCTTGTAAATGACGAAAGTCTTGCTCCTGATTATATAATCGAAAAGTTTGAAGATTTATATAATATCATCTAGAATGTATGGTTGTTAAAGGCGATATTTCAACGAAAATAAGCTTAATCATTGGCTGGAATCAATAAAATATGGTATAATAGCTGGACTTCAAAATTAAAAAGCTTAATTTTGCTTACACAAAAATGATATGAAGTAAAATATAAATATATTAAAAGGTAGTTATTTATGAATAGATATGAAAAAAATATGGCTGGAGATGATAAGTTTTTGCAGGAATTAGAGTATGCAAAGGACGTTGTTAAAAAGATACAGTCAGATAAAAGATCGTATATAAGGTATACACAGGACATTAGACCTGTAGTAAATTTAAAGCATATGCTGGAGACAAGCGCAGAGATATTTTCTGACAACGTAGTTATATACGAAAAAAATGAAGGTGATAGAGAATATAAGCCTATGAAATACAGACACCTTTTGGCAGAGGTGAACGCACTTGGTACAGCGCTTATGGAGTTAGGACTTCAGGGTGAGAAAGTTGCTCTAATTGGTAACAATTCAAGTAAATGGGCAAGAAGTTATCTATCTGTTATCTGTGGTGTAGGTGTTGTGGTTCCTTTAGATAAGGAGCTTCCCGAAAATATGCTCTTGGATTTGATTAAGAGATCGGGTGCGAAGGCGGTAATCTTTGATGACAGATTCGAAGATACATTTAAGGCTGCATTAGAAGAAGATAACAATTTAGAATACGTTATCAATATGGACTTAGATAGTGATAGAGAAGGCGTGTTGTCTTGGGAAACTCTTAAAACTAAGGGTTATGAGCTTTTAGCGATAGGCAATACTGACTTTTTGAATGCCAAAATCGACAGAGATGTACTAGCTTGCTTGTTATTTACATCAGGTACAACAGGTCTATCTAAGGGAGTAATGCTTTCACATGGGAATATTGTAGAGAATTTGATGCCTATGAGATCATTGATTAAGATTTCTGATAAGGATATCTTCTTCTCTGTACTGCCTGTACACCATACTTATGAGTGTACTTGTGGATTTTTGATTCCAATCTATCTGGGAGCTTCTATTGCATATTGTCAGGGACTTAAATATATAGCGAAAAATCTTCAAGAAGTAAAGCCTACAATTATATTAGGTGTTCCGGCAATCTTCGAAAGTCTAAATAAGAAGATTTGGCAAGGTGTTCGTAAAAAGGGCAAGGAAAAACTTTTAAAGAGAGTTATTAAAATAAATAACGTGACTAAGAAAGTCGGTTTAAACTTGGGTAATAAGTTCTTTAAGGATATTACTGATATATTTGGTGGAAGACTTAGAATGGTTATCTCAGGTGGAGCAGCGATTCAACCGTCAGTTTTAGAAAACTTTAGAGACTTTGGTCTAGTAGCATTTCAGGGATATGGTTTGACAGAGTGTGCGCCGATTGCATCTATTAATCCTTACGATGCACCGAGAGATTCTTCAATAGGTGTAGTTCTACCAGGCACAGAAATGATTATCGACGATAAGAATGCTGACGGAATAGGTGAGCTTTGCTATAAAGGAAAGAATGTAATGCTTGGATATTACGAGATGCCAGAACAGACGAGAGAAGTTCTTGTAGATGGTTATTTCAGAACAGGCGACCTCGGATATGTTGATAAGGATGGATATTTCTATATCTCAGGAAGAAAGAAAAATGTAATCATTACAAGCAATGGTGAAAATGTATTCCCTGAGGAAATTGAGTATATACTTTCACTTGATAAGAGAATTCAAGAAAGTATGGTATATCAGACTGAATCAGAAGGAAAGAAAGACTTTATTATTGCGGCTAGTATCTCAATGGATATGGAATACATAGATGAGATTTACGGAGATATTTCTGATGACAGGCTTACTGAAATTGCCTGGGATATCGTTGACCAGTACAATGAAAACAGTCCGGCATATAGACAGATTAGACGTATTAACGTAAGAAGAGAAGAATTGAAGAAAAATACATCTAGAAAAGTAATTAGATTTGATGAATCAAATAAGTAATATATAGTGGAGGAAATGATGAACAAAGAGGAATTGCTGACCAAAGAGGGTCTTGAGAAAACGATTGGAGAGTATGAGCATCTCGTATCGGTTAAGAGAAAAGAAGTAGAAGAAAGAATCAAAGAAGCTCGTGAACACGGCGACCTTTCTGAAAATGCTGAATACGATGCAGCGTTGCAGGAACAGGCAGAACTAGAAGCGCTTATCAAAAAGCTAGATGAAAGAATCAGATACGCTAAGATTATTGGCGAAGATGAGCTTGATACGGATAAGGTTAATGTAGGTCATACAGTGACAGTTGTAAGAGATGGTTCAGATAAAGAGCTGCAGTATACTATTTTAGGTTCAGCAGAAGCAGATCCGATAAATGGTAAGATTTCAAATGAGTCAGCTCTTGGAAAAGCATTGATTGGCTGTCATGCAGGCGATGTTGTAGAAGTTGAATTGCCAAAGACAAAGACAAAGTACACAGTAATTAAATTTGAAAAATTCTAGGGAAAACCTGTATAAGCGACTATAGGGGCGAGGGAGAAAATGAGCGAAGAAAGAAAAAATAATAATCCGGAAGTTGTAGAGGAATTTACAGAAGAGCAGCTTAGTGAGCAGAGACAGATTAGAAGACAGAAGTTGAGAAATCTTCAGGAAGCAGGAAGAAATCCTTTTGTAGTAGAAAAATGGGATGTTACAGCAAATAGTATTCAGATAAAAGATAATTTTGATGATTTTGAAGAAAAGCAGGTATCTATTGCAGGTCGTATTATGGCTAAGAGAGGTATGGGTAAGGCTTCATTTATCGATATTCAGGATAAAACAGGTAGAATCCAGTCTTATGTTAGAGTAGATGCTATTGGCGAAGATGATTACAAGTGGTTTAAGACTTATGATATAGGTGATATTGTAGGTATTGAAGGAATTGTATTTAGAACTAAGCACGGCGAAGTGTCAATTAAGGCGAGCAAGTTAGTGCTACTTTCAAAATCTTTACAGGTATTACCTAATAAGTGGCATGGTCTTAAGGATACAGATTTGAGATATAGACAGAGATATGTAGACCTTATTATGAATCAAGATGTAAGGGAAACTTTCTACAAGAGAGCTACAATCATCAAGTCTATTAAGAATGTACTTGAAGGAGACTTTGGTTTCTTAGAAGTAGATACACCAGTGCTTACAACGATTGCTGGTGGTGCAAACGCTAGACCTTTCAATACTCATCACAACACTCTTTCGCTAGATATGAAACTAAGAATTTCAAATGAGCTTTTCCTAAAGAGACTTATTGTCGGCGGTATGGACAGAGTTTATGAAATGGGCAAGATGTTCAGAAATGAAGGAATGGATAGAAACCACAACCCTGAATTTACATCTATGGAATGCTATATGGCTTATGCTGATATGGAAGATATGATGAACATTACAGAGCAGATTGTGTATAAGGCAGCTATGGCAGTAAACGGCAGTCCAATAGTAGAATATCAAGGAAAGAGCTTTGATGTAACTCCACCTTGGGCAAGACTTGATATGACAGAAGCAGTTAAGAAAGTTACAGGAATAGATTTTGGCGTAATCGTTGCAGATGATGAAGCTCAAAAAGCGGCTATCAAATACGGTATGGATGAAGAAGCAGTAGCTAAGATGACTCGAGGAAAGATTATTGCTGAAATGTTCGAAGAATACTGTGAAGATGCGCCAGGATTGCTAGAAGGACCAATTTTCGTTACAGGACATCCAGTAGAAATTTCTCCACTTGCAAAGAGAGATGCAAATGATCCAAGAATCACAAGAAGATTTGAAGCATATATGAATAGCTGGGAAATAGCAAATGCGTTCTCAGAGTTAAATGACCCAATCGATCAGTACGAAAGATTTGTAGAACAGCAGAAGCAACTTGATACAGGAGAAGATGACGAAGCTCATCCAATGGATATGGACTATGTAAATGCACTTGAAGTAGGTCTTCCTCCAACAGGTGGTCTAGGTATCGGTATCGATAGAGTTATAATGTTAATTTCAAATGCTCCAAGCATAAGAGATGTAATCTTATTCCCGACAATGAAGCCTTTAGGTCATGAAGTTTCAAAGAATGACGATGAAGATGCAGATTTGCCGATTGATTTTTCTAAGGTAAAGGTTGAGCCGTTATTTGAAGATATGGTGGATTTTGAAACATTCTCAAAATCAGATTTTAGAGCGGTAAAAGTTCTAAATTGTGAAGAAGTGCCTAAGTCAAAGAAGCTATTACAGTTCACATTAAATGACGGTTCGGGTGTTGAAAGAACAATTCTTTCAGGTATTAAAGAATTCTATAAGCCGGAAGATTTAATCGGAAAGACACTTGTAGCAATTACAAACTTACCACCTAGAAAGATGATGGGAATTGATTCTTGCGGAATGATTATTTCAGCTATTCATGATGAAGAAGGTGAAGAAAAGCTAAATCTATTGATGCTAAGCAATAGAATTCCGGCAGGAGCAAAGCTTTATTAATAATTTATAAATTTTAAACAGATGGGCGGTTCTATTCAGGATTGCCTATTTTCTTGATTTAGAGTATTGAGATTTGATGGAGAAGCAGTTTTGAAAATACAGATATAATACTTACTCAAATTAGGTGTGATATTTGCGATATTCGGTGGATGTATGGATGTGTAGGTATATTTATTGCAGAGGGGTTATGAAGATTCTAATATAGAAGGGTAGAGTAATACTAATATGAGTTATATTAAAAACAAGAAAATTGCATTGATAGCAATTGTATATATAGTTTTATTGATTATCGTATTTGTGATATGGCGACTTGTAATAAAAGTTAATTTTACACCACTAATAAATAATGTTATCGTATTTAGTTCTATATTTGTAGTTTTGACATTTCAGATTTTTGTGTTTTGGAGATTGTTAAAAAGTAAAATTCGTGAGTTGTACAAAATTATTCTTGCGATTATAATCATTATTATTTTTGGAATATCGGTATTTTTTGCTTCTATATTAGTTTTATTAGATACTTATATTTATAAAGATTTTGATTATGAAGGCAAAACATACTATATTGAGGGAAAAGGTTCTATAGATTTATCAGATCCGTATATGCAACATAGAGCTTATGTAAAAAAAGATTTTTGGACGATGAAAGTGTTAAGTTATAATGACATAGAAAAAATCTTTAAATTACCGAAAAAAATTGAAGACGATGAGATAAGAGAATATATAGAAGACATCATTCGTTATAACATTAAATGTGGAGATGAGAGTCAGAAAGTAAAAACGAAATCAAGTAATGCTGATATTGAAGATATTTTAACTGACAGTGAATTACCACAAGATGTGTTAAAAAAGTTTTCTGTTGATTATGCAATTAAAATTGATCATTCATCTTATGGTATTGTAAAGGTTAATAGTGCAATGCATAGATCCCAATGGTTTTTTGTGAACATAGCCGGCAATAATATGATCTATATTTCGGAGATACCTGATACAAGTCCAAGTGTTGTAGGTGAAGTTGATGAGAAGGGTATTATTTATTTAGAATGTGAAGATGTAAATGGAAATATAACTAAATATAAATCTCAAAACAATGGTTTAACATGGGAATTGACAAAATAGATGTCGCTAAAAAGCAACAACATACTGAAACGCTGTAGCGTAATAGAGAATATAAATTTTAATTAAGGCTTTTATGATAAAATCAATTTATACATAGAAGTCTTTTTTGTTTGGGAACCTTATAGAGCTATTTAGATAAATTTCTAAATAGTTGTTGACAATATATGCGTTTGTGATAGCATTTTATTTAGATATATATCTAAATACTTTTGAATGAGGGGGCAGATAAATTATGGAGATTATTAAAACAGAGAATCTTACAAAATATTATGGTAAGTCTAGGGGAATCATAGATGTTAATTTGTCTATCGAAAAAGGTGAATGCTTTGGATTTATTGGGCCAAATGGAGCAGGTAAGTCTACGGCAATTAGGCTTTTATTAGGGCTGCTTTCTCCAACTTCCGGTAGTGCTTATATCTTCGGAAAAGATATTACGAAAGAAAAAGAAAATATTTTGCGTGAGATTGGATATCTTCCGTCAGAAGTGATGTTTTATTCCGGTATGAAAGTTAAGGATATAGTGAAATTATCGGCGGATTTGCGAGGGAACGATTGTGGCAAAGAGGCTAAAAAAATATGTGAGAGACTGGACTTGGATACGAGTAAAAAAGTAGATGAGCTTTCATTTGGCAATCGCAAGAAAGTTGCTATTGTATGTGCTTTGCAAAGCAATCCGTCTTTAATTATTTTAGATGAGCCTACTGGAGGACTTGATCCTTTAATGCAGAAAGAATTTTTTGATATTATACGTGAGAGAAATCAGCAAGGTGCTACGATATTCCTTTCTAGTCATATATTGTCAGAGGTGCAACGAAATTGTACGAAGGCGGCGATAATTAGTGAGGGCGAAATTATTGCGTTTGACAGCGTCGAAGCTTTGGGTAAGAGCAATACCAAACGAATTTCTGTATATGGTAGAGTAGACCTAACAAATCTGGATGGTATTAAGGATATTCAAGAGCATAATAATATATCAAGCTTTTTATATAATGGTGATATGAATAACTTGCTATATAGATTGTCTAATGGCGATGTTGCTGATTTAACAATCTCAGAGCCAAGTCTAGAGGAAGTATTTTTGCATTACTATGAAAAGGGAGGCGATTTATAATGATAATTGTCAGACATGAACTAAGACGTGGCAGGATACCGTTTATAGTATGGACAAGCGTTATTGGAGCTTTATTAGCTGTATGTATTCTTCTTTATTCAGAAATGAAACTAGAGTTGGCAGGAATGCAGGACATGTTTTCATCTATGGGAGGATTTGCTTCAGCATTTGGTATTGATAGATTGAATTTTGGAACGTTAACTGGATACTATGCTATGGAATGCGGAAATATTTGGGGACTTGGTGGAGCTTTTTATGCAGCATTATGCGCTATTGGCGTTTTAAGCAAAGAAGAAAAGGACAAGACTGCAGAATTTTTATTGACTCACCCTATAAGTCGGGTGCGTGTTATCACGGAAAAGCTAAGTGCTGTATTTATCCAAATTGTAATGATGAATATAATTATTTTTGCTATTTCGCTTGTTTCTATCACTGTGGTGGGTGAAGGGATTCTTTGGAAAGAGTTAGGATTACTCCATTTAGCATATTTTATTTTACAAATAGAGTTAGCAAGTATTTGTTTCGGGATTTCTGCATTTATGAGAAAGGGCAGTATAGGTTCAGGTCTAGGAATTGCGACTCTAATGTACTTTGTAAATATGATTTCAAATATAACGGAAAAAGCTGATTTTCTAAAATATATTACACCTTTTGCTTACTGTGATGGAGCGGACATTGTGACTAGTGGGCATTTGGAGTGGTCGCTTGTTGCAATTGGTTTAGCGGCTGCTGTAATATGTGTTTTTATCGCATATTTTAAGTATTCAAGAAAGGATATACATTAGAAGGATTATGGAAAAAGATTCTAAAGTGGTTGTATTTGCAGAATTTGTTGCACTAAAAGAAGAAGTCGAAAGGCTGCGCACAGAACTTTCGATGTTTTTGTATGACAGAGATGAATTGACGTTAGTTGTTTGCAAGAATTTAGAAATGGAATATATGTTGGTATTAGGGCATATAGAACATAAGGCATATAATGTGCAGTGCAAGGCTCTGAGACTAAAGCGAAAGATAGAGTTAATTCAGGCTAGGAAAAATAGACAAGAGTCTGTTGTGGAGTCAGAACTTGAAGATATTTTAGATAGTGAATTTGAAGAATATCAACGATTACTTAATGAGCAGATAGAAAAGATGAACAATGCTTTGAATAGGTCTCGTTTTGAATCTTTATCTAATGCTGATGAAAGAGAATTGAAGAAGCTTTATCATAAAATTGTGAAGGCTTTACACCCTGATATCAATCCGGATATTACTGATGTGCAGAAAGACTTGTTTAATAAGGCTGTGCAGGCTTATGAAGATGGTGACTTGATAAGTTTGAGAATTATTGAAGAAATGATTGGTGATGATATATCTCGTGAGAGCAAAGACTCTATGGTGCAACTTATGGAAGAAAAGCAGAGGCTCATAGAGATGATAGAAGTGATAAAGGGTGAGATTGATAGCATTAAGGAAAGATTTCCGTATACTATGAAAGAGATTTTAGAAGATTCAGAAAAAGTTGAGGAAAGAAAGTGCGAGCTAGAAGATATTTATGAGCAGTATCAGGAATTGATTGAGTTATATAAGGCAAAGATAGAAGAAATGTTGAGGGTGTAGCATGGGTGATATAGTTAAAACTGGTAGCGCAGGATTAGTAGGGCTATTGCATAGTGGTAGTAGTGAAATTACAATACCTAAGCCTTTTGAAAGAGATATATTTCTTTTTGATACTATGATTGCAGGAACCTCTCATATTATTGGAATGGAAGAGCTGGAACCACATTTGCATATTGATGACAAATTAGAATTTTTTAGAGAACCTGATAATCCATATGATCCAAAAGCAATAGTTATAAAGACGGTAAATGGAGTTAAGATTGGATATGTACCAATGTCAGATAATTTAATCTTTGCGAGATTGATGGATGCAGGGAAGTTGCTGTTTGGCAAGATTTCGTGGAAAGAAAAAGAGCGAAATTGGGTGAAGATTGGGATAGAGGTGTATTTGAAGGAATGATATAGATGGGTTAATTTAAATCATGAAGGAATTAATATTATGGATAATTTTAGGAATATAATTTATTTATTACAAAAGGAGTTATGACTTTGAGAATACCTGAAAGAATTGTTGGGTTTTTAGAATTACAAAATTTAAAATTCTCATTTGAATTTGATAAAGATAAATTTGAACTAAAACTCTATCATACAACTGAAAATGATGCGTATGAGCGGATATTTGAAGGAGTTAAGAGATTTGGCTTTGATTTAAAAAAACATAAGTGGGTAGATAAAATTACTATTAAAGGTAAGACAGCCGAGATGTATTTGGTATATTTCGGAACATTGGATAATCCGAGTATTTATAATGGTTATTATACATATAAAGTTGATTGGTATTATATTACAGATGATGATGATGAGTTTATTGATGAGATTAGATTTTATGGTAGAGAAATTGATTATTTTTATAGTCCATCACGTACTTTTCAACAAAAGATAAAATTCAAAAATGAAAAGTATAATCAAGTTGAATATATGGGAGTTAAGACTGTAGATTGTGAGGCATTAAATGGCGGAAGTTATATTTCTGGGGATGTTAATGTTGAAATATTTTGTGATTCATATGCGACAATGCACCCATTGGCAGCAATGCCTCTAGCTTCAAAATCATATTTTAGGATGAAATTTTCTCATAAAATTGATATTGATGAGATGATAGATAAAGTACGAGATGTAGAGAGATTTTTTGAATACGTAAGTTATAGGACTAATGTTAATTTTACGGACATTTCAACATATATTGTTATCGAAAAAGGAAAAGTGAGAAACTGTGGAAAGCTTGTATTTAAAATGGAATGTAAAGGAGAGCAGAATGAGAAAGCAAAAAAACGCATCATAAGAGCTGAATATCTTGATAACCATATGGCTGATATCCTATAAGCCATTGATTGTGGAGAAATGCCATTTGGACATTTTTGTGATTCCATTGAAGATATGAGTTATTATCCGATAAGTAGAATAATAATGATATTAGCAGCTTTTGAAAGGGAGTTTCGTAATATATATGGTCAAGATGTTAGAAGGTCAATAGATTATAAAGACATAAAAAATGAAATTATAGAACTACTTGAAAAGCGAATTAATCAGTTAAAAGGAAAACGTAAGGGGTATGTTCAAGAGTTTGCTAGAGGAATCAGGAATAGTGATTCGAGTTATGGAGATAATTTTAAATATGCTTTAGATGATTGTAAAGGTATTATGGAGCCATTTATAACAAGATTTTTTGAGGGAACATATGAAGAAATAATTGAAGATATTAGTTTAAGTGTTAATGGATTGCGTAACGGAATTACTCATAGTAGATTAGATATGGAATTGGAAGCACGACACCTTGCATATATTAAGTTTGTGGAAGAGATGCTTTATGCTATTAGATTTAAGAAAATTGGTATTGAAGATTCTATAGTTCAAAAATCAATTAATGAACTCTTTCGTGAAAATGTGGCACTATAAAATTTTATTATGAACTAATGGTATATTTCTATAGTTATTGTTACAATTTTGCTTTGTTATCTATAAAAATTTATCGGTTTTTAAATTTGTAGCATAGAAAAAACGATTAAAGTTTTGATGTTAGTCGTTTAATTGTTATTATATAATTGATAATTAATTTTTATATTCTAATGCTATATTGCTAATATAAGCGTTCATATAATCCCAATGGATTTGATGTACCAATATTTATAAGCTATAATTTAAGCCAGTATTTAAATTAAAAAGGTGTGCTATTAATCAGAGAATATATCTCGAGATTTAATAACACACCTATTTATTTTGTATTATGTTTGCTTTATGTAGTATTTTACCTTTAAGCTATGGGTAAATTTGATAGATTATTGTAACTTTTTGTTTAGTGTTGCTCCATAAATATATAGTGCAGGTAAGATAAGACCAAGCGCCATTGTTAATGGTTTAAAGTCTAGACCAATGCTTAACCCCACGATGTTGTTCACTATGATTAATACTATGATTGCGATACCAAATTTCATACAAAAATCAGCTTTTTCTGGCTTTGCACAATATTGAACGCCATATATACCTGCAACAAGCTGAAGAATTATTATTACAAAGGTTAAAACAATTGCTAGATAAACCATTCCGCCAGCACCGATGAATGCAGCTAATGAAAGTAGACTTGGTAACGCGATTACATTTACAACACCAGTAATAACTGCAAAAACTATCATTATTATTCCAACAACTTTAAGGTATGGTTTACCACTTTTAATTTGATTATCCATAATAATCCCCTCCTCCGTATTATTTATTTAACAAACTCTTCTATATATACATCCTATACTGTGTTGCGGTACAGTGTCAAGGCTAAACACACAATTTAATTGTATAAATAACGCGTATTTTCCAATAAATATTTATAGCAGATATTCTTTTATAAATACTATTACAACTTATATATAACTTGGATGGATTGTGCTATAGTGAGATTAGAGTAAGGGTGTTAATTTACATGTACCTATATGAAAGATTTTGGGGTGAGCCTATGGAAAAAAGATTTAAGAAGATGAGACGTAGCGAAAGGGAAATTTCGCGCGATGAGATTATAGAAATCCTTGAAAAAGGTGAATATGGTGTACTTGCTACTTTTGGCGAAAATGGATTCCCATATGGGGTGCCTATGAGTTATGTGTATGTTGATGGTTCAATATATTTTCATGTGGCGACAGGTGTTGGACAAAAATATGAAAATATTAAGTATTGCGATAAGGTGTCGTTTACGGTTGTTACTCATACAAAGGTTTTGCCGGAAAGATTTTCTACAGAATACGAAAGTGCCATTGTTTTTGGAAATATTGTGTTTGAAGAGGATAAGCTAAAGGCTCTCGAAAAAATTGCAAATAAGTATAGTCCCGACTTTGAAGTGCAGGGAAGGAAATATGCTTTGGCTTCTGTGAATAAAGTAGATATATATAGATTAGACATTGTGCATATGACGGGTAAGGCTATGCGAAAGTAATTAATATTTAATGGCGTCATGATATAATAATATATGTAGAAGATGTTACAAAAATGTTGAACAGATTATTTTTTTCAACATAAGTTTTGCGAAGGAGGTAAGAGTTATGAACAATAAGCTTTGGGAACTATGTAAAGAGTTGAAAAACGATTGCGAATTTGTTGAGTTGTCGCATGAAGTGAGTCCCGACACTCCTCACTGGTCAGGATTTGAAGATATGGAGAATGCTACTCTATTTGATTATCCGGACGGATTTTATGTAAACAGATTTTCAATTGTGAGTCAGTATGGTACGCACGTAGATGCACCTGGACATTTTGTTAAGGGCAACAGAATGTTGAATGAAATTGAGGCTAAGGAACTTATTTTGCCACTATGTGTCGTGGATGTGTCGGATAAGGTGGCGAAGAATGTGGATTACTGCGTTACTTCGGCAGATATTATTGAGTGGGAAGAAAAATACGGAAAGGTGCCGGAAGAATCATTTGTAGCTCTTAGGACGGACTGGTACAAGAGAGGTCATGACTTGGATAATTGTGACGCTAATGGCATGAAGCATTTCCCGGGATGGACGGTTGATGCTATCGAATATCTGGTAAAAAAGCGTAATGTTACGGCAATCGGGCATGAAACATCGGATACAGATCCGCCGGTGATTACTGAGAAAGAGGGATATGTTGGCGAAACGTACATCTTGGCTCAACAGCGTTATCAGATAGAGTTACTGAAGAATCTTGATAAGGTGCCTCCTGTAGGAGCGTTGATTGTTTCGGGCTTCCCTAGGGTTGTTGACGGTTCAGGTTTTACTGCCAGATGCTATGCGATATGTCCGAAGTAGGCTTATAAGATAAAAGTTTATGGAGTTATTTTAAACTAATGGAGCTATATTGGATAGACGATAGACAGACGATTTAATTGCTCTCAAGAAAATACAATTTCTTGGGAGCTTTTGATTTATATTAGTTTGATACAACATTTGTTAGCAGGATATAAGGTAATATGTTGAAAATAGAGAGATATAGGAGTATACTGGTTCAGTAAACAAAATCTATACACTAAAAAAATGTAATGAGAGGTTGCTATTAGAAAAATAGCAAAAGACAAAATTCTTAATGATCCCTTTGGGGATAGAAAGGTTGGAGAGCAATGATTACTTTTTTAATTGGATTGTTGATTCTTATTGTTGGTGGTATGCTCTACGGTAGATACTGTGAAAAGGTATTTGGACCGGATGATAGAGATACTCCGGCAGTAGCTTTGGGGGATGGTGTTGACTATGTACCTATGAGGAATTGGAGAAACTCGCTAATTGAGTTACTTAACATAGCAGGTACTGGTCCGATTATCGGTCCTATTCAAGGTATTTTATTTGGACCGTTAGCGTTTATTACTATTCCTATTGGTAATATTTTGGCAGGTAGTATGCACGACTATTTCAGTGGAATGATTTCTATGAGAAATAATGGTGCGCAGATGCCAAGACTTATCCAGAAGTACTTAGGTAATAAGACTAGAGGTTTCTATAACATCGTTATTATGATATTGATGTTGATGGTTGGTGCTGTATTTATTTACACTCCTGGAGACCTTATTGTTACTGACCTTTTGGGACAGAAGGCTACAGCAGGAAACGCTACTACCTGGATTGTATATGGCGGAATTTTCTTATACTACTTGATAGCTACACTTTTCCCAATTGATAAGATTATCGGTAAGGTTTATCCGATCCTAGGTGCAATCCTGCTTATCAGTGCTATTGGTATATTTGTAGGAATTTTATTCAACTCATCAGGATTACAGAATCTAGATGTTACAAATATTAAAGTGCAGAATATTTCAGGAAGCCCATGGATTCCTATTTTCTTCATTACAGTTGCCTGCGGTATCTTAAGTGGATTCCACGCAACTCAGGCTACATTGATTTCTCGTTCTGTTAAGAGCGAAAGACACGGTCGTATGACTTTCTTTAACATGATGCTTGTTGAAGGCTTTATCGCAATGTGCTGGGCAGCCGGTGCAATGATTCTATTTAATGGCGGAATCGATGTTAAGACTCCTGCTACTCTAATGATTGGTAACATCAGTAGAGAATTCCTAGGTGGTATCGGTGCATACTTTGCTATTGCAGGTGTTATCGTACTTCCTATTACTTCAGGAGACACAGCGCTTCGTTCACTACGTTTGATGATTGCAGAGCATTTCCATATCGATCAGGTAAAATGGTCTAAGCGTGTAATGGTTTCAGCTGCTATATTCGTTCCTGTTATCTTTATCCTAGTTTGGGCAAAATTACAGCCTGCAGGATTCAGCTTACTATGGAGATACTTCGCATTTACTAACCAGTTTATCGCAATCTTTGCATTGAGCATGATTACTGTATACTTGAGCATTCACCAGAAGAATCGTCTGATTTCATTGATTCCTGGAATGTTCTATACATTCGTAGTAATGAGCTTCATATTACATGCAAGTATCGGATTTAACTTAGATACATTGTTTGGAAGAGCTGACTATATGATCAGTTATGTTGTTGCAGGTGTAATCACTGTGCTATATGCATATCTAACATTGAACTATGCTAAGAAACACGGTATGAGTATAGAAGACAGAAAACTGGTTTAATGGTCTTAATATTCTGTTAGCTAAGCTTTAATATTGATAAATAAAGCTAACTAAAAACTTGTTTATAGATATATACTTAATAAACTATAATGGCTTCGTCTTTTGAGATGAGGCCATTTTTAATAGGATTGTATTTGGGATTGAGATTTTACTTATGGGATGTTCAGTTTAGTATTGAAGGTGAATATTAAAATAAAAAATTAAATACTTGACACAATCTATTAAAAGTGTTAAATTTATAGACAAGCAGTTAAATTTGTTTGAAATGGAAAGGAGATATGTCATGAGAAACCATACAAGCAACGCTACAATGATGATGAATATGATGGGCATGTGCATGTCTAACAAATCCATAGGTAAGTTTTCAACCAACAGCTAGCTGCGTCGAAATTACCGCTTTTTGCGGTAGGGGAATATTCATAGGGATTATAGGCAGATAACTAAAAGGTTGTCTGCTTTTTTTATGAATTGTACAGATTAGGGGGAAGATAAATTGGAAAGAACACCTTTAATACAATTGCAAGATGTTACGAAGTTGTTTGAGAGTAAGAACGGAACAGTGAAAGCGTTAGATAATATCAATCTTACCGTTGATAAGGGCGACATCTTCGGAATTATAGGATTGTCCGGAGCCGGCAAGAGTACTCTTGTAAGATGTATGAATTTATTAGAGAAACCAACTTTTGGTAAGGTTATGATAGGAGATAAAAATCTTCTTGAACTTAACGAAAAAGAATTAAATACTACAAGACATCAAATATCTATGATTTTCCAGCATTTTAACTTGTTGATGCAAAAGACGGTTATAGAGAATATATGTTTTCCGCTTGAAATTATAGGGGTACCTAAGAAGGAAGCGGAAGAGAAGGCGAGAGAGCTTTTAGAGGTTGTAGAACTTTCAGAAAAGGAAAATGCATATCCTTCACAGTTATCAGGCGGACAGAAGCAGAGGGTTGCGATTGCAAGAGCTTTAGCAAGTAGTCCACAAGTTATCCTTTGCGATGAGGCTACGAGTGCACTTGACCCAAAGACTACGAAGTCAATATTGCAACTTCTTGAGAGTATCAATAAGAAGTATGGCATTACTATTGTAATTATTACTCACGAGATGAAGGTGGTTCAGCAGGTTTGCCACAAGGTAGCGATTATAGATAGAGGTAAGGTTGTTGAGCAGGGCAATGTAGGTGAGATTTTTGCAAAACCTCAGACGGATGTTGCGAAGAAGTTGATATTACCATTTGAAACGGGTACAGAAGATTTTAAGGGTTCTAAGTCAAAGTTTATAAGAATTGTATTTGATGAGCAGGCTGCGATTGAGCCGATTGTATCTAAGATGACGCTTGCTTGTAACTCGTTTGTAAACATCGTGTATGCAAATATGCAGAGAGTAGATGGAAGACCGCACGGTCAGATGATTATTCAGCTGGATGATGATGAATTTAAGGCAGCTAGACAGCTCGGATTTTTGAAGAGTTTTGGCGATAGGATAAAGTTTGAAGAAGTTAAAGAGATTGAAGATGTAGAGGGGGTGGAATAATGACTGAGATGATACTTAGCGAAACGTGGGTCACTATATATATGACTCTGATTTCAACGGCTATAGCCTATTTGCTCGGTCTTCCTATGGGCATCATCCTCGCAGTGACAGCCAATGACGGAATCAAGCCAAATAGGTTTATAAATGGAGTTTTAGGGGTAATAGTGAACATTATCAGATCAATTCCATTCTTAATCCTTATTATAGCAATTCAGCCATTTTCTAAACTTGTGGTAGGATCTATGATGGGCAATAATGCAACGATTGTCGGTCTAGTAGTTGCAGCGGCGCCGTTTGTAGCTAGATTGGTAGAAACGTCTATCAAGGAAATTGATCCAGGGGTAATCGAGGCAGCGCAGTCAATGGGTGCTACAAGATGGCAGATTATCAGAAAGGTAATGCTTGTTGAAGCGAAGCCGTCAATAATGTTAGGGTCAGTAGTTGCAGTTATTACGCTGTTGGGTTACACAGCGATGGCAGGACTTATCGGTGGTGGCGGACTTGGAACAATCGCATTAAATTATGGTCTATACAGATTTGACCCACAGACAATGTGGATTGCCATAGCAGTTTTAGTGCTGGTTGTACAGTTATTCCAGGTTGTAGGAATGAAGATTGCGAAGAGAGCAGACAACAGAAATAATTAATATAGATTTTAAATTAGAACATGTTCAAAAAATAGTTAGACAAACATTGTAGTAGTAAAAAATATTAAATATGTGTTTATTATGAAGCTACTAATAATAGAAAAAATGAGATATACAATAATTAATGTATATAGAGTAAAAAGCAAAACTACATTAAAAAGCAAAATGAAAAATAGAGAATGAAAAGAGGGATATTATGAAAAAGAGAGTTTTAGGATTAGCGATTGCGCTAGGTTTAGTGGTATCAGCGGTTGGTTTTACGGCTTGCGGTGATAAAGCAGGTGATGACAAGACTATTAAGGTTGGAGCTTCTCCATCTCCACATGCGGAGATTTTAAAGGCTGCTAAGGATGAATTAGAAAAAGAAGGCTATAAGCTTGAGATTGTTGAATTCCAGGATTATGTTCAGCCAAATATTGCTTTAGATGAGGGTGAAATCGATGCTAACTACTTCCAACACAAGCCATATTTAGATGAATTTAATAAGGAAAAAGGAACAAAGATTACTTCAATTGCAGGCATCCACTATGAGCCACTAGGAATCTACAAGGGTTCTGCTAAGACTTTAGATGCTATTCCGGTAGGTGCTAAGGTTGCTGTTCCAAACGATCCAAGCAATGAAGCTAGAGCACTTCTTCTTTTACAGGACAATGGTTTAATTAAGCTTAAGGATGGCGCAGGTCTTACTGCAACTAAGCAGGACATCGTTTCAAATCCTAAGAAATTAGAAATTTTGGAATTAGAAGCAGCAGCTATTCCAAAGGGATTATCTGATACAGCAGTTTCTGTAATTAACGGTAACTATGCGCTAGGTGCAAAACTTACTTCAGCAGATGCAATTGCATACGAAAAGGCAGATTCTGAAGCAGCACAGAAGTATGTAAATATTCTAGTAGTTAAGGAAGGTAAAGAAGATACAGCTAAGATTAAGGCTTTAAAGAAGGCTCTTCAGAGTGATGCTATCAAGAAGTTCATTGAAGACACTTATAAGGGAGCGGTTTTACCACTATTTAACTAATTGAGTGAAAATAGAAGTAGTATAATATTGCTGTTAAGATTGTAAATTAATATACAAAATTAGCGTTGTAAATCATATAAAGATTTTTAATAATAACCATATATGAGTTGAATTTATGCGTAGTAGTTTGATGTAATTCCATGAGTTTTATTTGGAAATTGGCACAGGTTACTACGCAGTTTTTATATATTTTTTATTGCTAGATTTAGAAAATTTGATATAGTGAATTAGGTTTATGGAAGAATGCGGGAATTGTTTAATTTATTTAGATTTTACAAGAACTTGACGATTAAATGCCGGGCTTTATGATATTATGAAACTAAGAATAAAATATTAAAACATTTTATTAAAAAGAGTAATTTAGGTGCTTATGAATTAAAGAATCAAAATAAGCCTTTAATAAATTAAAATGCAGATATGAATAGAGGAGATATATAGATGCGAAAGACGAAAATTATTTGTACCATTGGTCCTGCGGTTGATAAGCCGGAAATGATTGAGGGATTGATTGAAGCGGGAATGAATGTTGCAAGATTAAATTTTTCACATGGCACTCATGAGGAACAGCTTGATAAGATTAAAAAGATAAAGCAGGCAAGAGAGAAACTGAATGCACCTGTTGCTATTTTGCTCGATACCAAGGGTCCTGAAATTCGAACAAAGGATTTGGACGGTGGTGTTGTTGTGCTTGAAGAGGGCGACAAGTTCACTCTTGTTCTGGGTGATGAGCTAGGCAATAAGAATCAAGTTGCAATTACATATGAAGATTTGTACAAAGAAGTTCATGTTGGCGATACTATTCTTCTTGATGACGGAAAGATTCGTCTTGAAGTTGAGGAGATTGAAGATACGGATATTAGATGTGTCGTTGTTCGAGGCGATAAGCTTGGCAATAAAAAGGGTGTAAATATTCCGGGCATTAGTCTTGAAATGGAATATATGAGCGAGAAGGATAAGAGCGATATTGCCTTTGGTATAAAGAACGAGATTGATTTTATTGCGGCATCGTTTGTGAGAAGAAAACAAGATATTAAGGATTTGAAAGAATTTTTAAGAAGCAATGGCGGGAATGATATTAAAATCATCGCTAAACTTGAAAATGAAGAAGGCGTTGAAAACTTTAAAGATATATTAGATGAAGCTGATGGCGTAATGGTTGCTCGTGGCGACATGGGTGTTGAAATTGAGTTTGAAAGACTTCCGGGTATCCAAAAGAGGATGATTGCGGAGTGCAGAAAGTATGGCAAGATTGCAATTACTGCTACGCAGATGCTTGACTCTATGACCGAGGCGGCTTTTCCGACAAGGGCGGAGATTACAGATGTAGCCAATGCGGTTTTTGATGGAACTAGTGCTGTAATGCTTTCGGGCGAAACTGCTACCGGGAAATATCCTGTAGAAACGGTTAGCGTTATGGATAAGATTTTGATTCAGGCGGAAGAAGATCAGGCTAAACAGGATTTGACCAAGTCAGTTAGTTTATATAACAGATTTGATATTGCGGATGCTGTTGGACATGCTGCTTGTCAAGCTGCAGAAGATTTGAATGCTAAGGCTATCGTTGCTGTAACTATTTCAGGATACACTTCAGAAAAGATGGCAAAATATAGACCGTCAATGCCGGTTGTATCGGCTACACCAAATAAGAGAGCATATTATCAGCAAGGCTTGGTTTATGGCGTTTATCCTATATTAACTATTTATACGGATAATTGGATAGAACTTTTGAATGAATCGTTCCTTTCTATTAAGAGAGAAGGGTTTGCAGAGAGCGGAGATACTGTAGTTATAACGGCGGGCATGCCACTGCTCGAATCCGGCAAGACAAACCTTATGAGGGTTGAACAGATTGGATAAATGTTGAAAATGGAATATTGAAAACATTAGTATTTAGTATGTTGTATATTGGATATGCAGATAATATGTAATATTCAGTATTTAGCATTAAGCATTTAATGTTTAGCATTCCGTATTCTGTATTTAGTGTTTTTAAGTATATTGATTTTAAAACATTATTTTTAGCATTGTATAGGAATTATATGGTAAGAGTGTTGATATAATATTTGAAGTGCAGTTAACTGATAATCAGTGATTTGATTATGTAACGGTAGGTAATTTAATTAGTGGGAAGAGAATTAGGTTGGAGGAAGAAATGGCAAAGTATAAGTGTGAGATTTGCGGTTATATATTTGATGAGGAAAAAGAGGGAAAGAGCTTTAGTGAGTTAGAAAAATGTCCTTTATGTGGTGTTGGTCCTGAGCATTTTGTGCTTGTTGAGGAAGAACTTATTGCAGGTAAAAAAGAAGATACAAAGCAGTCAGATATTACTAACTCAGCTGTAAATACAACTGCGATAAATACAGTAACCAATACGCTTATGACGGATAAACTAGACCTTTCTTACGACAAGGCTACATATAGAGAAGATGCCAGTTATAGACATATGAATATGATTCATGAAATGGCTGTGTCAGGTAAATCTCTTGATGCTGCAATGGCGACAAAATTACCTATGCCTAGCTGGGATGATATCTTGATATTAGGAGCTCAGCTAGATAGATTGCCACTAGACGATGGAGAAGAAGTTGTAACGCAGACAGTTATCGGAAAGAATGCGAAGAAGCCTATGATTTTGGAAAATCCGGTATATATCTCTCATATGTCATTCGGGTCATTGTCTAGGGAAGCAAAGGTATCTCTATCTAGAGGAACAGCGATGAGTGGTTCTGCTATGTGTAGTGGCGAAGGCGGTATCCTCGAAGAAGAGATGGTAGCAGCTGATAAATATATTTTTGAATATGTGCCAAATAGATACAGCGTGACCGATGAAAATTTAAAGAATTCAGACGCTATTGAGATTAAGATTGGACAGGGAACTAAGCCGGGTATGGGCGGACATCTTCCGGGAGAAAAGGTAACGGATGAAATTGCAAGAGTTAGAGGTAAGAAACAGGGCGAAGACGTACAGAGTCCGTCAAGAATTCCGGGTATCGACTCAAAGGAAGATTTGAAGGCGCTTGTTGATGAGTTAAGAGAAAGATCAGAGGGTAGACCGATTGGCATTAAGATTGCGGCAGGTCGTATAGAGGAAGATTTAGCGATATGTGTATTTGCGCAACCTGACTTCATAACTATTGACGGTCGTGGTGGTGCTACAGGCTCAAGTCCTTTCTTCTTGAGAGAGGCGACAAGTGTACCAACTATTTATGCGTTATCTAGGGCGAGAAAATATTTGGATAGCATAGAATCAGATATACAGTTGGTTATTACCGGTGGACTTAGAATTTCCGCTGATTTTGCAAAGGCTATCGCTATGGGAGCAGATGCTGTTGCGGTAGCTACTGCCGGACTTATAGCTTTAGGATGTCAGCAGTATAGAATTTGCGGTTCTGATAAATGTCCTGTAGGTATTGCGACACAACAATTAGAACTAAGAGAAAGACTTGACGAGGAAAAAGGAGCTCAAAGAGTTGCGAATTATCTGAATGTATCTCTTGAAGAACTTAGGGTGTTTGCAAGAATTACGGGTCATAAAAACTTGCATGATTTGTCTTTAGATGACCTATGTACTACCAACAGAGAAATATCCGAGTTTACTGATATAAGGCATGCATAAATAGCTTTTAAATATAATAGATATATGGTTGTTTAGGTTTAAGTTAGTGGTTATATAGTATATAGTATTCAGTTAGTGTCTAGTTAGTGGCAGTTTGATATTTGGGAGTTTGGCAATTATATAATTAAATTATTAAATTATTAAAGTATATATAACTAAGGAGTCGGGATATGATTAAAAGTGAAATTTATTACGATTCAAAAGATGAGGGTAAGCAGATTGTAGCGACTATTTTTACGCCGAATAAAGATGTGGAAATAGTTGGTGTTCTTCAAATTGTTCACGGCATGATAGATCATATTGGACGGTATGAGGAGTTTGCTTCGTTTATGGTCGAGCATGGCTTTGTTGTTGCAGGTGAAGATCATCTAGGGCATGGCAAGACGGGCAATCTGATTAATGAATTTGGATATTTTGCTAAGAAAAATGCCTTTGAGAAAGTTTTAGTTGATATTCATACTATGTCAAAAATTTTGAAAAAGGAATATCCAGATAAGCCTTTCTTTATACTCGGTCACAGTATGGGTTCATTCTTCACAAGAAACTACATAACTAGGTGGAGTGATCAACTTGACGGAGCAATCATTATGGGAACCGGTCATCAGGCGAGAAGGTTGGTGTTTGCAGGATTGAGGCTCTGTGGAATGTTTAAGCACTTGCGTGGAGATAGATATATCAGTCCGTTTATTGATAAGATGGCGATAGGCTCTTATAATCTTAATTTTTATGATGGCGATACAGGAATGGAATGGCTTACAAAGGATAATGATATAGCAGCAAGGAAGGTGAGAGATCCTTATGGCAACTTTCATTTTACTGTTAATGGGTATGAGACATTATTTAGGGCAATATTAAAACTCTATAACAAAAAGTATCTATCGAATATGCGTTTTGACTTACCTGTATTCTTTGTGTCCGGGAGTGAAGACCCTGTTGGTGAGCGAGGCGTTGGAGTTAAACTTGCCAAGAAGTCGATAGAAGATATGGGCGCTACTGATGTAAGTATGAAGATTTATCAGGGTGATAGACATGAAATTTTAAACGAAATTGACAGGTTTGATGTTTTTAGTGATATATATAACTGGATTATGGAAAAAATTAATATAAAAAATTAAATTTATTTGCTTTTGTTGGTTATAATTTTGCTGTTGTGGTAATATTATAATAATAAGTAATAACTTAAGAAAGTTAATAAATAATTAATTAATAAAGAAAATAAAATGGAGGATTTTGATATGACTTATGTATGTACTGTATGTGGATATGTATATGATGAAGCTGAAGGAGCACCTGAACAGGATGTAGCTGCAGGAACTGTTTGGGCAGATGTACCGGACGATTTTGAATGTCCACTTTGCTCAGTAGGTAAAGAATTTTTCGAAGAGGGAGAATAAACCTCAATTTAGAAGATAATATATCGACTGATTTAATGAATTAAAATAGACGCTAACTGTGAAGTAAGCGTCTATTTTTGCGTTTTATTATAATTCTTCTGCATACTTAGTAGCATCTCTACCTACAAAGATTTTATCTTCAGTAATTAGGATAGGACGTTTTACAAGCATACCGTTGGTAGATAAAATTTCGTATTTTTCTTCAAGTGTCATCTCCGGCAACTTGTCTTTTAGTTGTAAATCTTTATATACAAGTCCGCTTGTATTAAAGAATTTTTTTATATCAAGACCACTCTTTTTGTACCATTCTTTTAATTCGCTAGCAGTGGGATTTTCTGTATCTATATTTCTGTAATTATAGGCTATATTCTTTTCAGTTAATGTGTTTTCAAGCTTTTTACAAGTTGAACATCTTTTATAACAAATTAATAACATAAGAAACTCCTTTCGTTTAAACATTTTCATCAAATTGCATATTGTAGTAGTAAGCGTAGAGACCGTTTTGTGCTAATAGAGATTCGTGATTACCTCTTTCCTTAATGCCTTCATCTGCAATTACTAAAATTTCATCAGCCATACGTATCGTAGAAAGACGATGAGCTATTGTGATTGTAGTTCTGCCTTTTGCCAGTTGGTATAAACTGTTTTGGATATGTTGCTCGCTGTCGTTATCCAGCGCACTTGTAGCTTCATCTAATATTAGTATTGGTGGATTTTTGAGGAATACTCTGGCTATAGATATTCTCTGTTTTTGTCCACCTGATAATTTTGTTCCTTTTTCGCCTACAAAGGTGTCGTATTGCTCCGGCAATGACATTATGAAGTCGTGGATATTTGCCTTTTTGGCAGCTTCTACGATTTCTTCAAACGAAGCACTCGGCTTTCCGTATGATAGATTTTCTAATACAGTGCCGTAAAACATATATACGTCTTGCTGAACTATGCCGATATTATTTCTTAGTGACTTTAGTTTTAAGTCGCGCACATCCTTACCATCAATTTTAATTGAGCCTTCTGTAACATCATAGAACCTCGGTAGTAGAGAACATAAAGTTGTCTTTCCTCCGCCTGATGGTCCTACAAAGGCTATAGATGAGCCGGCTTTAATCTTAAATGATACATTATTTATCACATTATCGTTTCCTTCATAATTGAAAGATACATTTTCGAAAGCTATATCACCTTTTACATCTGTAAGATCTATAGCATTTGGAGAATCTTCTATATCGGGAGTAGTATCAAGTATTTCTGTAAATCTATTGAAGCCTGAAAGTCCTTTTTGCATCATCTCAATAAGCTCAACGAGTATTTGTATTGGTGATACAAATATTCCTATGTATAAGGCGTAAATGGTTAAATCTAACGGAGTCATTAAGCCCTTTGATATCAGATATCCGCCAAATATTAATGTCATTAGGTACATCATACTCTGGAAGAACAGATTGCCTGTCATAAACTTAGCCATGGCTCTGTAATTGTTTTTCTTGGAAATGAGGAATCTGTGGTTACTCTTAGAGAATTTTTCTCTTTCGATATCTTCGTTTGCAAAGGATTGTACAACTCTTATTCCGGACAATGTATCTTGAAGAGATGCGTTTATATCGCCGATCTTGCGCCTATTTTCCATAAATGTGGCTTGCATTCTCTTGTTTTGAGATATTGAAAATGCGAACATTATTAACACTAATACTAGAAGAGGAATTGCTAACATCCAATTTACTATGAATAGGAATGTGAACGAGCCAACTATTTTTATTAGTGATATAAACAGGTTTTCCGGTCCGTGATGTGCAAATTCTCCGATATCAAACAAGTCGGAAACAAGTCTACTCATCATGGTGCCGGAATTGTTTTGATCATAATATGAGAATGAAAGTTTTTCGTAATGTTCGAATAATTCCTGTCTCATATCGCGTTCCATCTGAGCACCCATTATGTGTCCCTTATATGTTACATAATATCTGCAAGCGCATTGAATTAGATATACGACAAATAGTATGATTGCGATAGGTAGCAAGTAACTTAATATCTTAGAATTGCTGATTTGATATATTGATTCAACAGCTGATCTCAATATTTGAGGATAAGCTAAATCTATTATGCTGATAATAGTCGCGCATAATAGATCAATGAAAAATATTGACTTGTACGGTTTGTAGTATTTAGCAAATCTAGATAGAGTATTCATTCATCCTCTTTTAATTTTGTGTTTTTACATTTATATATTTTATGTATGAATATTATGTATAAGTATAAATATATATATTTATACTTAATTATATACAACATTTGTGTTTATTTTGTACAAATGACCCCTCTCCATGAAATAGAAGTATTTTATACATTATGTGTTGTATTTTATATCGTGTATCTTGTATATCTCACATTTTTGTTGTGAGAGTGTTTTATATGATTACTTGACAACTTCGATAAAGTGGTGGTTGAACTCACACACTTCGCCAATGATTGCGGCATCAAGACCTTGCTCCTTTAGCTCGTTTAGAATTTGAGCGCTTTCTTCTTCTTTTACTGATAGAAGCAATCCGCCTGATGTCTGTGGATCAAAGAAACTGTCAACTCTTGCTTCATCAACGTCACTTTCGATAGAAACTTGGCAACTTAGCCAGTTTCTATTTTTGTATGCTCCTGCAGGAACTATACCCATACTTGCCATTTCATAAACTTTTGGCAATAGAGGTACTGCTTCTGAGAAAATCTTTATTGTGTTGCCACTGCCCTTAGCCATTTCGTAAGTGTGACCAAGCAGTCCGAAACCTGTGATATCTGTGCAAGAATTAATTTGATATTTCAGTGCTACATCGCATGCGCTTTTGTTTAGCGTTGCCATAGACTTAATTAGAGCATCTATTTCTTCTTGTTCTAAAAGGTTGCCCTTTATTGCAGTATTCAAAATTCCTGAACCGACAGCCTTTGTAATTATTAATTTATCGCCTACTTGCGATGTATCGTTTTTAAATATTTTGTCAGGGTGCACAAAGCCGGTAACACAAAGTCCGTACTTAGGTTCTTTGTCAACGATTGTATGACCTCCGCAAAGTAGAGCTCCTGCTTCTTCACATTTAGAATATCCGCCTAACAGTATCTGATGTGCGACATCATCATCTAGTTCTTCAGGTAAGCATAAAATATTCATTGCAAGAGTAGGTGTACCACCCATAGCGTATACGTCACTCAAAGAGTTTGCTGCCGCAATCTGTCCATATGAAAATGGATCATCTACAACAGGTGGGAAAATATCCACTGTTTGAATAATAGCCTTATCGTCATCAATCTTATATACGCTTGCGTCATCGCTTGTATCAAAGCCAACTAGAAGATTTGGGTGAGATTGCTTTGGTAACTGACTCAAAACTTGAGACAGGGCATCAGGTGCCATCTTGGCAGCTCAACCACCTTTGTTAGTCATATTTGTTAATTTCACGTTTTTTGACATCGTTTCGTTAGACATCATACTCTCCTTTGAATGATTTTCTATTTTTCATATACCACATATATATTTATTATAACAAAAGTTTTCGTGTAACAATGCTTGAGTGTCTATCTTGTCATTGTACTGAATAGTTTATGCATTTTTGCAATTTCTTGATTTTCAAAAATTAACTATTAATTGTTGATTATTAATTGTAAATTAACGAGCTGATTGACTAATTAATTAATTATAAATTAACTGGCGGATAACCCAATTAATTATAAATCAACTAGTAGATCAACTAATTAATTTTAAATGAACTAGCTGATTAACTCCTTAATCAACTAACTAATTAATTAGATAATCAATTAGTGATTTAGCAATAGATTGTTAATTTCATCTATGATGATATCTTTATCAGTCTTTTTGTCCCATTGCGTTATTGCTTTTTCAAGTCCAAGAATTGTGTTTTCGGCAGCAAGATTTCCGCCTCATCTATGTGCAACTAACCTAATATATATGGTAACATTGCGTTGATGTATTGTGGTTCGCCGTAATTTACATTGTTAATATTACGCACTGCAAAGTTGGATGCACCCATAATTGCAATGTATAGTACCGACTAAGTTATTACTTTGTTTTTTAAATTTATAATTAATTTCTCCTTTGTTGTATAATTATTATTGCTTTTGACTAACGATTATATCATAAAATGATGAAATATAAAAAGCGAAGATTGTATCTTCGCTTAATTTTTTTGTTGTTTTAATTAAATCTTATGTATTTAATATTGTATTTAATTATCTTTGTATGAATTTATACTTCTGGATAAAGTGGGAATTTGTCGCAAAGTGCAATGACTTTAGCCTTAACTTCCTCAATTTTTTCTTCTTTGCCCTTTATTAATTCAGTAATTAAATCAGCTACGTATATACACTCTTCTTCCTTTAATCCACGAGTAGTGATTGCTGGAGTACCAATTCGTATACCGCTTGTAAGTGCAGGGCTTAGCTTTTCGTTTGGTATAGAGTTTTTGTTTAATGTGATATTTGCCTGATCCATTAATTCCTGTACGTATTTGCCGTTGACGTCAAAAGGTGTTACGTCCACGAGCATTAAGTGGTTGTCTGTTCCGCCTGAAACGATTTTAAATCCGTTTTCAATAAGCCTGTCTGCCATTGCCTTAGCATTTTTGATAACCTGTAGTTGATATTCCTTAAATTCAGGCTCAAGAGCTTCTTTGAAGCAAACTGCTTTACCTGCTATAACGTGCATCAATGGACCGCCTTGTATACCCGGGAATATTGAACTGTCGATTTTTTTAGCGTGTTCAGCCTTGCACAAGATCATTCCGCCTCTTGGACCTCTAAGTGTCTTATGTGTTGTGGTTGTAACAACATCAGCATATTCGCAAGGATTCTGGTGAAGACCTGCTGCTACTAGTCCAGCAATATGTGCCATGTCTACAAACATTATCGCTCCAACAGCATCACAGATTTCTCTTACTTTTTTAAAGTCTATAACTCTTGGGTAAGCACTTGCTCCTGCAACGATTATCTGAGGCTTTACTTCTTTAGCTCTTTCTAAGAATGCGTCATAGTCGATGGTTTCTGTTTCCATATTTAAGCCATAGAAATGAGATTCATAAATTTTGCCTGAAAAGTTTACTTTAGAGCCGTGCGTTAGGTGTCCGCCGTGTGACAAATCGAGTCCTAATATCTTATCGCCAGGCTTTAAGAAAGCCATATAAACTGCCATATTAGCTTGAGATCCTGAATGAGGCTGTACATTTGCGTGTTCAGCATTAAATAATTTTTTAGCTCTTTCTATTGCAAGAGTTTCGATGCCGTCTACGAATTCGCAACCGCCATAATATCTCTTTGCAGGATAACCTTCGGCATATTTATTTGTGCAGTGAGAACCTACAGCTGCAAGAACGGCATTAGATACCATGTTTTCGCTTGCGATAAGCTCAAGATGATGTTGCTGTCTTCTTAATTCTTTTTCGGCAAGAGCTGCAACTTCCGGGTCAGATTGAGCCATTATTTCAAATATGTTATTCATTGTGAGTCACCTCCTGTGATTCTGTTATAACGGCAGTAATAAATAATTATTTATTACTTATTATTTTATAGTTAATTGTAAAAATAATATGAGTTTGCTGATATTTATAATATGCGTTTGTTAATTACTTCAAATAATGTTTGTAATACATTATTGCGTTTTATATTTCTTTAATTTTTTTGTTTTATCTTTTACCTTTTGCCTACAGCTGCTTGCATAACTGTGTTTACTAAATTACCTGCTACACTACTAGCAACGCCACCGTTTTCCACTAGTACAACAAATGCATAAGGGTTTTCTGGATCGTCTAAGAAGCCGACCATCCAAGCGTGAGGTTGTTTGCTTTTTCCAACTTCAGCTGTTCCTGTCTTAGCGCATAATTTTAAACCGGGATAGTTTCCTTGTCCGTAACTGGACTGTACGTTGTTTCTAAGCATAGCTTTTAAATCAGTAGCTATTGATTTATCGATAACTTCATTAGATGTAGTTTCGTAGTTGTATTTAGACAATAGTGAAGAACTAGAGATATCCTTGATAAGTTTTGGGCTTACTTGAACCCCGTCATTAGCTATTGTTCCCATGTACATCATCATTGAAGCTGGATTGACTTCATCTTCGCCTTGACCTATGCCAGCCCAAGCAAGTTTTAAATCGTTGTCATCAAAAATGAGCTTGCTAGATTTAGTTTTAATGCCGTCGATATTATAGCTTGATGTAAGTCCTATGGCATCAACATATTTTTTCATATTGCTTGAGCCAACTTTATTCGATAGACGACCGAAATAGCAGTTACAAGATGTTTGTAATGCTCTTTTTAAATTTACAGAACCATGTGCAGTATTTGCATAACAAGTTACTCTATCTTTTTCGTAAGTCCCATATTTGTCGCTAGCGTGACAAGTGTAATACCAATCCTTGATGTTTCCAAGATTTTGGAGTGCAGCGCCAGCAGTAACTGTTTTAAATGTAGAGCCGGGTGTAAATCTGCCGCTTATTAGTTTGTTGATAAATGTCCCCGGGGCAGCCTCTTTATAGCTTGGCGGATTGTAAGGGTCGTATGATGGTGTGCTTACCATGCATAATATTTCCCCTGTTTTATAGTTATAAACTCCGACGGTTCCATTTCTGTTGCCAAGGGCTTGTGCTGCCACATTTGAGAGGTTAGCATCTACTGTCATTGTAATTTTGCTTCCTTCTCCACTAGCCGAGTATAGCCCAGTAATAATGTTATATCCTACAAGCTTGTTACTAAATGCGACATTAGCTCCTGTCGATATATTTGCATGTGCATCGCCGGTCGTATGAACCATCGCGGTACGAATAGCTTTATTTTGATTGTACTGTGTAGGATTGCCTGATGAATTTTTAATCAGTATTTCTCCATTGCGGTCAACTATTGTTCCTGATGCAATTCTTCCCTTGTTGAAAATGTGTTTGTTTGCAGGATAGCTTACCCACATCGTTCCTTCATTTATATACTTGTATACGTAAACACCTAAGCCAAGTAAAAGTAATAGAGAGAATGCCATGCAGATAATAGCTCTTCGTTGCATTTTTTTCATAGCTAAAATCCCTCCTCATCTTCGCGTACTGCAATACTTGCTCGTCTTCTTGTGTCTGAAGCCTTTAGGAATGCCAATAATCCCCACGAGGCAATCATCGCTGTACCACCGTTTGAAACGAATGGGAATGTTACGCCTGTTAGAGGCAATAAGTCTACAGAACCAAATACATTTAATATTGTTTGGAATGTCAATAGTGTAGTCGCTGCACAAGCACAAATTGTGTAGAAGGCTGAACGCCCTGCACGAATTGATTTAAATGCAAATAAACTAAGTGTAACGATTGCAACTACTGACATTATTGCTATTATTAAGCCGAATTCTTCAAGTAAGATACCAAAGACTAAGTCTGTGTCTGATGCTACGATGGAATTAAGCCAGCCTTTGCCGGGACCAAGTCCTACAAGACCACCGCTTGCACCGGCAGACATTGTTCTTGTCTGCTGGAATCCTCCGGCATCTGCAAATTCCCATGCATGCATCCACGTTGCCACTCTTCCGAGAATGTATGGTTTAAATCTTAAAATCATTACTACGCCAATAGCGGCAGCACTTACAAGCAGTACAAGTCTGGAAATATCTCCACTTCTTAAGAATGAAATTACCAGGAATGTAACAAAGAAAATTGAGGCAGTTCCAAAATCTCCCATTAGTGCAAGTGTTCCTAAACAAAATAATGAGAATACTGCAAATAGTCTGATGCTCTTTCGTCTAAATAACTCATCTAGAGTTCCAGCGCCTACCATAATGTATGCTATTTTTACAAGTTCAGATGGCTGAACAGAAAAACCCGCTATGCTAACCCAGTTTGTTGCACCATATTTGTTATTTCCAAAGACAATGTTGAATAATAGAAGCAATACACTTGCTATAACTAACCACTGTCTAACTTTCATTGCTCTGTTAAGGTCTCTTAGGAACCAGCAAAGGAAAAAGAATAGACCGATACCTATGCATGCTGTGAAGGCTATTTTGATTGAGTCGTTTTCCTTAGCCAATGAGTTTGTAGCAGCGATGGCTATACCCAAAGTTGTGAGGAAAAAGGCTATCGTTTCAATTTCGAAAGATCGAGAGCCGAGTCGGTATAATACAATTGAGTACACCCACATTGCAATAAAAAGTATTCCAAACGCGATAGGAATAGAAGAGACATCTTTTTTTGTGTCCAACATCATATATTGTATAACTACGATAAGTTGAAACAATGATATTGCAACCAGTGATTTCCACGGATAAAAAGGTTTTGTTAAAAGCGTTCTTGCTTCCTTGTTCTTTTCTTTTTCTTCGAGACTTGCAGGAGTAAGTGTGCAGTTTATGCCGCCGATAGTTAGAACATCGCCCATTCTTACGCGAACTTTTGACCTTATTGTTCTACCGTTAAGTTTTGTTTCGCTATTAGATTGCAGATCGCTATAATACCATTCCCCGTCCTCATTTCTGGTCAAGGCACCATGAGTTCTAGATACCGTCATTATGTCGATTGGTATGTCGGCATTGCTTGCTCTTCCTATAATGTTTTCCCAATGAGAAAGGGGTATTGCTGTTACTCCTTCAAGAGATAGATATGCCCAGATTTCTGTTGGCATCTTTGTTGTGAGCAGCGACTTCATTGCTCTAAGCAAAATAAAAAATGCCAACAATACAAGCAACCATCTGGAAATGGTTGTTACGAAGCCGCTTATTGTTGTCATTTCTTTAAATATGTATTTAATATATTCCATGGGGATATTATAGCACAAATAGAGATTTATAAATAATATGTTTCTTTTAAATTATTTGTACAATACAGATATCATTCTATTTATTCAATATCTAATTTGCTATTTTTTTATAGCTTTTTTATAGTTTTGTCGCTATTCCATTTTAAACCCTTTGCTTGGAATTATGCCGTCATTTGTCTTTATTATACAGTATTCAATATCATCTATTTTATCCAAGAATTCTGCTGCTTTTTCTGAGCCCATAAGCAGTCCTACTGTTGCGTAAGTATCGCATTTCATAGAATTGCCCGCTTTGGAAATAATGGATATAGAAACAATGTCCGTTTTTACAGGATATCCTGTCTTTGGATCTAAAATATGATGATATTTTACTCCGTTTTCTTCAAAATATCTTTCGTAAACTCCAGATGTTACTATTGTCTGATCTGTAAGCTTTACAGCACCAACGGCTTCTTTGCGATCAGAATAGGGTTTTTCAATACCTATATACCAAGGTTTATCCGGCTGTGCGTTACCGATTGTGGACAAATTACCGCCTAGGTTAATTAGAGCACTATTAGTGCCAGCTTTTCTTAGTGATTTGTCAAGCTTATCTGCTACAAATCCTTTTGCTACAGCACCTAAGTCCAACCATTGGTCGGGATCTTTAAGAGTAACGGTGTTGCCTTCTATTTTAATATTGTTGTAGTCAACTTTTGGGATTAGTTTTAAAATGTCGTTATCCGCAGGTTTTTTTGGATTTTCTGCTGTGAAATTCCATAAGTCTGCCAGCTTTCCGATAGATATGTCAAACCTGCCACCTGATTTTTTTGAAGTATCAATGGCGAATCTTAGCATTTCGATTGTGTCGTTAGAAACTTCTACAGGTTTACCGTTTGAGTGATTTATTTTATAAATATCGCTACCTTCTACAGTTCTGCTAAATAGGTTATCGTATTCTTTGCACTGCTTGAACGCTTCGACGATTGCTTTGTCGGCTTTATCTTTAGGTAAATCTCTTATTTCTATAGTGCAGATTGTATTGAAGTGAAACTCTTCTTTTTTGACTGTTTCAGCAGGTTCTGATTTGCATGCCGTAAATAATATTATTGTAGTTAGCAAGGTAGCTATAGCTAACATATATTTGAGTGATTTATTTGTTGATGAATTTAATAACATATTGAATACCTTTCTGTATAACTTTATAATAGATAGTATGAATAAAAATAAATATTTAAAAGTGAAAAAAGCAGATATTGTGCTTGCTATCTTGCTTGTTATTGTAGGTTTAGCATGTTCTTTTTTTGTTGTCAAGCCTCTGCAAAAACAGACAGGGACTGTAGTTATTTATCAAGGTGAAAAATTATTCGGTAAGTATAATCTTAACGAGGATAAATCTATTGACATAAAAAAAGGTCAATCTGTAAATAAGGTTAGCATAAAGGACGGAAAAGTACAAATGCAATATTCAAATTGTAAAAATCAGGATTGCATTCATCAGGGTAAAATTAGCGATGGATCTAAATCTATAGTATGCTTGCCTAACAAAATAGTGATAAAAATCGAAGGGAAAAAAGACAAATTTGATGCAGTCTCGAATTAATAATGGAAGTAAGGCAAATTATGTAGCAATTACGGCGGTGATGGTAGCTTTAGCGATGATGTTTTCATACGTTGAGGCGATGTTTCCTATTGCTATTGCTATACCGGGTATTAAACTTGGTATTGCAAATATTGTAGTGTTGATAGCGCTGTATTTGTTAAACGCTAAATATGCGCTTTTAATAAATGTAATAAGAATCTTTTTAGTGGGATTTCTGTTTACAGGAACTTTTGGCATAATATATTCTCTTGCTGGAGGTCTTTTGAGTTACGCTGTAATGGTTCTTTTGAAGAAGACCAATTGGTTTTCCATTATAGGAATAAGTATGGCGGGTGGAGTTTTTCACAATTTGGGACAGTTAATTACTGCTGGCTTGATAGTAGAAAATATGAATATATTTTTATATTTTCCGATACTCTTATTCTCCGGTATGATAACAGGAGTTTTGATGGGGATAGTTGCTTCAATCGTTATGGGAAGATTAAAAATTCAGATATAAAAAGTGGTAATAAAATCATGGATAAAATTCAAAAAATATGCTTATATGTGGTAAAATAATAGGGTTATATTACAAGAGAGGCATGAGGATATGTATCAAGCAAGTTTAAAAATTTCAAGTGAACATTTGTATGACGAAGAGACTAGGGATAAAATCACATCTATAGTAGATGCCAAGATAGCAATGCGTGATGGAAATTTGTATATCTCATATGTCGAAGAGGCTATAACTCAAGATGGAGAAGAGGTGCCGATTGAGGATAATGTAGATATTCAAACAACGATTAAGATTTCTTCAGGCAGTGTAAAGATTACTAAGTCAGGTGAAAATGTTCCGGTTAGAAGGTTGGAGTTTTCGTTGGACAAACCTTACGAATCGCTGATGTACACACCAATGGGTAATTTTACTATGATGGTTTTTACTAAACATTTGGAAAATACATTGGATGCATTTGGAAATGGTAGCTTGCACTTAGAATATGACACTAGATTAAATGGCTTACACACAAATAGTAGTAAGTTAAAAATTAGTTATTTGGAGGAAAGATAATGCATAAGAGATGGGCAAGAATAACGGCATTGGTACTTGCGGGGCTGATGATTGTCGGCGCGTTTAGTGCAATTATGTTGTTTTAGGTATTCAAACATAAATGTGTATATGCATATATAATTTAAGATTTTAAGACATTGTGAAAATTTAAGAATTTGGATAATAGATTAGGAAAGAAGGCAAAGATGGACTTGGGCTTTAGTGCAGAAAAATATATAGATTTACAATCAAAACATATTTTGGAGAGAATTAATAAGGGTAACGGACAGAGGCTTTATCTGGAATTTGGTGGCAAGCTGGTTCACGATAAACATGCTATGAGAGTTTTGCCTGGGTTTGACGAAAATGCAAAGATAAAACTGTTGCAAAAGCTTAAGGATAAGGCGGAAATTATTATCTGTGTATATGCGGGAGATATTGCAGTTAACAAGACAAGACAGGACTTTGGCATCACGTATGACTTAGAGGTAATGAGACTTATCGACATTTTTAGAAAGTACGATCTTTCTGTAAACAGTGTTGTTGTAACTCGATATGAGGAAAATTCTTCAGTTGATACATTTATTACAAAGCTTGAAAGAAGGGGCATTAAGACTTATAAGCATTACTTTACAAAGGGCTATCCGGTTGATGTGGATATTATTGTAAGTGAAGAGGGCTACGGTGCCAATCCATATATTGAGACTACAAAACCGTTATGTGTGGTTACAGGTCCTGGTGGTGGAAGTGGTAAACTGGCTACATGTCTATCTCAGCTTTATCATGAAAATAAGAGGGGAAATAATGCGCGTTACGCTAAATTTGAAACTTTTCCGGTTTGGAATTTACCTTTGAAGCACCCTGTGAATGTGGCGTATGAGGCTGCTACTGCGGATTTAAAGGATGTCAATATGATTGATTCGTTCCATCTAGATGCTTATGGTGAGATGGCTGTTAACTATAATAGAGATATTGAGGTTTTCCCTGTTGTCAAGAGAATACTAGAGAAGATTACAGGTGGAGAATGTGAATATAAATCGCCAACTGATATGGGTGTAAATATGGTTGGTTATGCTATTACTGACGATGAAGTATGTCAAAATGCGAGCAAGCAAGAGATTATTAGAAGAGAATTAATAGGGCTGTGTGATTTTAAGAAGGGAAAGATTGATAAGGATATTCTTGAAAGAGTAAGACTGCTGATGGAAGAGGTTAATTCTAAGATTGGAGATCGCAAGGTTGTTGGCATTGCAAGAGAGTACCTTGAAGAGATAGAGGCAAGAAAAGATAGTAGGACTGCGAATGCTGATAATAACGTGGTTATGTCGATAGAGCTTCCAAATGGCGAATTTGTCAGGGGTAGAAGTTCGGATGTTCAGATTGCGCCTGCATCAGCGTTACTTAATGCGGTGAAAAGATTGGCTAATATGGATGATAGTTTACATCTTATTTCGCCGATGGTAATAAGTAGAATTCAGGATCTTAAGAAAAATACATTGTTGCAAGAAAGCTATAGCCTAAACATAGAAGAAATATTGAATGCTTTGGTTGTTTGTGCCAGTACCAATCCTAGTGCTGAACTTGCAGCTTCAAAACTGAAATTACTTAGAGGGTGTAAGGCTCACTGTACAGCTATTTTAAATAGCAAGGATGAGCAGATTTTAAGAAGTTTAGGGATTGACGTGACTTGCGATCCGGAATACTCAAGTAACAATTTGTACTTTAGATAGGCGTGTTACAAGAATAATAGATGACAATGATGTATGATTTGCGTGTTAGATATATTGTGAAAATTACAATATATTATAGTGTGCATATATAATTTCATAGATATAAGTTGTGAACATATTTTTTAGAACGTGATGTGACAATACTTTTACTTGCACAAGCTTATTGAAAAGACTATAATTAAATGGCATAAATACAAAAATATATAACATAAGTAAAGGATATTTTAATTTATATATAAAGGAGATAGGAATGGCATTAATAGAAGAAGTAGGTATAGACTTAGGTACGGCAAACGTACTTGTTTATATAAAAGGCAAAGGTGTTGTTCTTGAAGAGCCTTCAGTAGTTGCGGTTGATGAACAGACAGATGAGCCGGTTGCTGTTGGTAGTGAAGCGAAGGAAATGCTTGGAAGAACACCTGCTGAAATTATTGCGGTACGTCCACTTAGAGATGGTGTAATTTCAGACTTTAAATTGACAAGAGAAATGATTAAACACTTTATCGAGAAAACTTGCGGTAAAGGAAAGATTTTCAAACCTAAAATAATGATTTGTGTGCCTTCAGGTATTACAGAAGTTGAGAGAAGAGCTGTAGAAAATGCTGTAAAAGAAGCTGGCGGTAAGTGCGTAGGTCTTATGCTTGAGCCAAAAGCGGCAGCTATAGGTGCAGGAATTGATATTTCAAAACCTGATGGTATATGCATCGTAGACATCGGTGGTGGTACATCTGATGTTGCAGTTATCGCTCTTGGTGGTATTGTTGCAAGCACGTCTATAAAGATTGCCGGCGACAAGATGGATGAAGCTATTATAAAATATATGAGAAAGAAGCATAAGCTATATATCGGTGATAGAATGGCTGAAATCTTGAAAAAGGAAATTGGAACAGCTTGGCCTAGAGAAACAGATATTAAACATACTTGTAGCGGAAGAGACTTAGTTACAGGATTGCCTAGAGAGGTTGAAGTAAGTTCTAGCGAAATGATGGAAGCTTTAGAAGAACCCCTTCATGCGATTTGCGAAGCGGTTCATGAAGTTCTAGAAAAGACACCTCCTGAGCTTGCTGCAGACTTAACTACGAGCGGCATTGTTATTACTGGTGGTGGTGGAATGCTTTACGGGCTACCTGAGAGAATTAATCATAGAACAGGTTTACAGGTAAAATTGGCTGATGATCCGATGGATTGTGTTGCGATAGGAACAGGAAAAGCTTTAGAGACGATGGCAAAGCTTAGAAAGAATGTTTCTGAAAGAAGAAAAAATTTAAAATAAGTGAAATGGCTGTCTGTGAAGATAGCCATTTTTTTAAAATTAAGGAGGCATAAATGCAAATAGATTTAATTGCAACTACCACTTTTGGATTAGAGGCAGTAGCGAAAAGAGAAATACAAAAGCTTGGATACAATATTTTATCTGTAGAAGACGGCAGGATTACATATAGGGCAGATGAGAGAGGTATTGTAAAGAGCAATCTTTGGCTCAGGACACCCGATAGAATATATATGAAGGTTCTAGATTTTAAGGCGTTGGAATTTGAGGAACTTTTTCAAAATGTCAAAGGGTATGCTTGGGAGGAACTTATACCAATTGACGGTGAATTCACTGTTGTAGGTAGTAGTGTAAAGTCGAAGTTGCACAGTGTTCCGGCTTGTCAGAGCATCGTGAAGAAAGCAATCGTAGAACGATTGAAGGATTTTTACTGTGTAGATCACTTTAAAGAAGACGGAGCTAAGTTTAAAGTTCGATTTAATATTTTGAAGGATAGAGTTATCGTTATGGTAGACACTTCTGGAGAAGCGCTTCATAAGAGAGGTTATAGGTCGGCGACAGTGCCTGCTCCTCTTAAAGAAACGCTTGCTGCAGCTCTAATTGATTTAAGTTTTTGGAATAAAGATAGAGTTTTAGAAGTTCCTTGTTGCGGTAGTGGTACTCTAGCAATCGAAGCGGCGATGATAGGAATGAATATTGCGCCCGGATTAAATAGAAGTTTTGCAAGTCAAGAATGGGAATATATTCCTAGCGAAATGTGGAAAGAAGAAAAGAAAAATGCCTATGCGCAGATTGATAACGATGTGAAACTTAGCATAAGGGCGACAGACATTTTGCAGGAAGCTGTTGATGCGACCATAGAAAATGCTATAAACGCAGGTGTTGATGAAAATATTGTAGTGAAAATGGAAGACATTAAGGATTTTGTTCCAAAATGTGAAAATGGGATAATGATACTCAATCCACCGTATGGTAAGAGAATCGGTGATGAAGAAGAGTTGAAAAAAATTTATACCGCTATTTATAAGCTCACCAATGATAGAGATGACTGGTCTGTTTATGCGATTACAAGTGATGAAGAATTTGAAGACAGAGCTTGTGGTAGGAAGGCTGATAGAAGAAGAAAACTTTTCCATGGAAATATTAAGGTTTGCTATTATCAATATCATGGAAAAAGACGATAAATCTTTCGCTTTAAATAAAAAGGGCACAAATAATAATAGATATAAATATAAATTACGAATATTTAGCCGAATATAATGTATGTAATTGGATAATATCATCGATATATGTGATAAAATTATTGTGTTAAACTACAAATAATTACGAAATATTTGTGTAGAAATTTTTTGAGGGTCTCATTAGCCCGGAAAGGATACGAAATGACAACTAAAGGAAAATATTATATTACAACACCTATTTACTATCCGAGTGCAAACTTACATATCGGACATACTTATTGTACAGTTATGGCGGATGCTATGGCTAGATTTAAGAGAGCTACAGGATATGATGTAAGATTTTTGACAGGTACAGATGAGCATGGGCAGAAGATTCAGACAATTGCTCAGGAAAAGGGTGTTGAGCCACAGAAGTATGTAGATGATATAGTGGCTGGAGTTAAGAGCCTTTGGGACACAATGGAAATTTCGTTTGACGATTTTATTCGTACTACTGAAGATAGACATAAAGAGAGAGTTCAAAAAATCTTTATGGAAATATATGAAAAAGGCGATATTTATAAGGATGTTTACGAGGGTATGTACTGTACGCCATGTGAATCTTTTTGGACAGAAAGCCAATTGGATGAAAATAAATGTTGTCCAGACTGTGGAAGACCAGTTCAACATGCTCAGGAAGAAGCGTATTTCTTTAAGCTAAGCAAATACCAGGATAGACTTTTAGATTTATTTAAGAATAATCCTGAGTTCTTGCAGCCTGAATCAAGAAGAAATGAAATGATTGCCTTTGTTGAGCAAGGTTTGGAAGACCTATGTATTTCAAGATCAACATTTGATTGGGGTATTAAGGTGCCTCTTGATGAGAAGCATGTAATCTATGTATGGTTAGACGCGCTAACAAACTATATTACAGCCCTTGGTTATCCTGATAATAAGGAACTATATGATAGATATTGGCCTGCAAATGTACACTTAGTAGGTAAGGAAATTGTTAGATTCCACACTATAATTTGGCCTGCAATGTTGATGTCATTAGACTTGCCGCTTCCTGATCATGTAATGGGTCACGGTTGGCTACTTATTGACGGTGGCAAGATGAGTAAGTCTAAGGGTAATGTTGTAGACCCTGTTCAGCTAATTGAAAGATATGGCGTTGATGCTCTTAAATATTTTTTGATGAGAGAATATACTTTTGGACAAGACGGCAACTTTACAAGTGAAGTTTTGATTAGACGCTTGAATTCTGATTTGGCGAACGACCTTGGAAATCTTTTAAGCAGAACTGTTTCAATGATTGAAAAATATTGTGACGGAATTATTCCTGCTATGGGTAAAAAGGAAGCTATTGATGAGGAACTTATTGCTTTAGCTACAGGTGCTGCAAATAGGGTTGAGGAAGAGATGAATCAGTTCAGATTTAACTATGCGTTAGAGGAAATCTGGGTGATTATTAGGAGAGCAAATAAATATATAGACGAAACTGCTCCTTGGATATTAGCTAAGGATGAGAGCAACAGAGATAGGCTTTGCACAGTTCTTAAGGTGCTTGTAGAAATTTTAAGAATTGTTTCAATTTTGATTTATCCATTTATGCACAATACAGCTACAAAGATGCAGACACAGTTAGGCATATTAACAGGTGAATTCAACTGGGATGACACTATGCAGTTTGAAAAGATTGCCGGCGATGTTAAGGTTGAAAAGGGTGAACCTATTTTCCCAAGAATGGATGTTGAGAAGGAATTGGAAGAACTTGAAGATATTAACAAGGCGAAGATGGAAGCTGCAAAGGCTGCATTAAAATAGGTGAAAGCATGCTGTTTGATTCACATACACATTTAAAAACAGAGAGCATTACTGACGAAGAATTTGTTGAATTGATAGAAGAAATTGAGGAGTCGGATCTTTCGTATGCAGTTGATATTGGTTGTGATTTGGAGTCTTCAATGCTGGCGGCAAAGCATGCCAAGGAATATGATTGGTGTTATGCTGCGGTCGGTTATCATCCTCACGAGGCAAAGGATATGGGTGATATCGAACTTGCGATGATAGAGTCTCTGGCAAAGAAGGATAAGGTCAAGGCTATTGGTGAAATAGGATTGGATTATTACTATGATTATTCTCCTAGAGATGTGCAAATTGATGTCTTTAGAAAGCAGATACAACTTGCCAATAAGATGAAGATGCCAATTGTCGTTCACAGTAGAGATGCTAGCCAAGAAACCATGGATGTACTGAAGGAAGAGGGGGCGTTTTCTGAAGAGAGAAAGAATTTTTTTCCTAAGAGACAGGATGGAAGCGGAGACGCACGTGTTTTGATTCATTGTTATAGTGGTAGTGCGCAGATGGCAACGCAGTATGTTAAGTTAGGTGCGACAATATCTGTTGCCGGACCTATTACTTTTAAGAACAGTAGAAAGTTGCAGGAAGTTGTCGATGTTGTTTCTATTGATAATCTTTTGATTGAAACAGATGCTCCGTTTTTGACGCCTGAGCCATTTCGTGGTAAGAGAAATAAGACTTATTATGTTGAACATGTGGCAAGAAGGATAGCTCTTTTAAAAAACATGGAGTATGAAGAGGTAGCGAAGATAACTTTAGATAATGCAAAGAGATTTTTTGACATAAATGATTAAGAATTTAAAGAAAACTATCGAAAAATATAATTTGATTGAAAGTGGAGATACACTTATCTTGGGTCTTTCCGGAGGCCCGGATTCTGTGTGTCTTTTTCATTTACTTTTGGAACTTCAAAGTGATTTAAACTTTAATGTAGTGGCTTGTCATATTAATCACCAGCTTAGGGGTGATGATAGTGAGCATGATGAGAATTTTGTTAAAAATATTTGTAAACAAAATGATGTGCGTTGCTTTGTGTTAAGGCAAGATATTAAAGGGATAGCAAGAGAAAATAATATTTCTGAAGAAGAGGCAGGAAGATTAGCAAGATATGGTTTTTTTGATGAGATAGCGATACAAATAGCGAGTGATGGTGTAGACAAAAGAAAAATTAAAATAGCAACAGCACATAATTTAGACGATCAGGTTGAAACTGTCTTGATGAGAATGTTGCGTGGTACATCAGTTGATGGATTGGCAGGTATAGATTTTAAAAGATTGTCGGCGACCGGTTTTCATATTATTAGACCTCTCTTAGAAATTGAGAAAAAAGATGTGTTGAGATATTGTGAAGACAATAATTTTGAATATTGTATTGATAAGACTAATTTTGAATCAGTTTATACAAGAAATAAGATAAGAAATGAGTTGATTCCATATTTGAAAGAATTTAATGCAAATATTTATACTGCTATATTAAATTTACAGAAGAATGCAGGCGTAGATAAAGCTTATTTTGAGAATATCGTTGAAAAAAATAAGAAGCTTAATTTTTCGAGGGAAGATTTTTTGTGCTTGGATATTGCTGTTAGAACGAGATTAATTAAAGATGCTTTACTTAGTGTTGATGTTAGCAGAGATGTAGGTTATGAGCACATTATGGCTATCGACAATGTTTTGAGTGGTGGAAAACCAAATGCACAGGTTGATTTGCCACATGGGAATAAATTGATAGTTGAATATGATGATATATTTTTGGTGAATGTGCATGGAGAAAGAGTGAGACTTTTTAGAAACTCTGATTTAGAGAAGGGTTGTGCTGGTGATTGTTTAAACGAAAATCCAAACTTTAATAAAAATGCCATATTGACTGAAGAGGTTGTTTATAGAGTTTTAAATTTAGTAAGTGACGGCGCGGTTTTGAAGGATGTTGTCTTCAAAAAAAATCGTGATGAGGTGAGTGTATATTTAGACTACGAAAAAATATCGGCTATTTACGATTGCATTGAGACTGATGACTTAGATTCAAAGATTGAAATTAGAAAAAGACGAAATGGAGATTATATTCATATAAAAAATGGTAAAAAGAAGATAGCTAGGCTTTTTATTGACGAAAAGATTCCGAAGTTTTATCGCGATAGTGCAACGATTGTAGCCATTGGATCAGAAGTATTGTGTGTGATTTTAAGTAATGGATACAGTAGAGTTGACCAAAGATTTACAGTAGATATTGGAGCGTTAAAAAAACAATTAGGGAGTATAAATGCAGATAGGGCTATCGGCAAATATGCAAGGGTGCTTGTAATTGAAAAAAAACTAGCAATATGATAAAATTGTACGTTAATTAATGAAATTTTTGTGTTAAAATAACAAGAATTGCAATTAAATCATCTGTATGGTTGAAACAAAATAATTAATAAGGAGAAATGATTTGAAGAGATTTTTAAAGACATTTGGTATTTATATCATTATCTTTGCTGTAATAAGTGGATTTTCATTGTTTTTAACAAGAAATAAGGATTCAGCGCCTAAAGTGATTCCTTATTCTAAGCTGACTTCATATATAAGTGATGCTAAGGTAAAAGAGATTACATTTGATGAGTTAACTATAACAGCGAAGTTGGATGATGGTAAAAAAGTTAAGGCATTTGCACATAGTGCTTTAGATGTGGATAGACTACATAACACATTATTAGATAAACAAAGCGCAGAAGGTAAATTAGTAGTTAATAATAAGGAACAGGAAAAGCCGTCAGTATTTATGACATTACTTCCTACATTGCTTATCATTGCTGTTATTGTTGTCTTTTGGATTATGATAATGAGACAGCAGGGTGGTGGCAAGGCTATGAGTTTCGGAAAGAGTAGAGCCAAGTTACAGCACGATGTTGGAAAGTTGTCATTTAAGGATGTAGCAGGTCTTGATGAGGAAAAAGAAGAGTTACAAGAAATTGTTGACTTCCTTAAGGCACCAAAAAAATATGCAAATTTGGGTGCGAGAATTCCAAGAGGTGTGCTTCTTGTCGGTCCTCCGGGAACTGGTAAAACATATATTTCTAAGGCTACAGCAGGGGAAGCTGGCGTACCTTTCTTTACGATTTCAGGTTCAGATTTTGTTGAAATGTTTGTTGGTGTTGGTGCATCGAGAGTAAGAGACTTGTTTGATAAGGCTAAGAAGAGTTCACCTTGTATTGTTTTCATTGATGAAATAGATGCTGTAGGTAGAAAAAGAGGCGCTGGTATGGGTGGCGGTCATGATGAAAGAGAGCAGACCCTAAATCAGTTGCTTGTTGAAATGGACGGTTTTGCAGACAATAGTGGCATAATTATTTTGGCTGCTACTAATAGACCTGACGTATTAGATCCAGCATTACTTAGACCAGGTAGATTTGACAGACAGGTATTGATTGGAATGCCTGATATTAAAGCTAGAGAAGAGATTATTGGTATTCATTCTAAGAATAAACCGTTGGCAGAAGGTGTTGAGCCTAAGGTATTGGCTAGAAGAACTCCAGGATTTTCACCGGCTGACTTAGAAAATATGCTTAATGAAGCAGCACTTCTAACTGCTAGAAGAAGTGGTATTGCTATTAGAATGGATGAAATAGAAGAGGCGATTACTAAGGTAATTGCAGGACCTGCGAAGAAGAGTAGAGTTATCAGTGAGAAGGAAAAATGGCTTACTGCAATCCATGAAGCTGGTCATGCGATCGTTGCTCAGGTTTTACCTGGTACAGATCCAGTTCATCAGGTTTCTATTGTTCCTAGAGGAAGGGCAGGCGGATTTACGATGATTCTTCCTACAGAAGATAGATATTACAACACAAAGGGTGATATGGAAGAGGAAATTGTTCATCTATTAGCAGGAAGGGTAGCAGAAATGTTGATGCTTTCTGATATTTCTACCGGAGCAAGTAACGATATTCAAAGAGCTACAGATGTTGCTAAGGATATGGTTACAAAATACGGCTTTAGTGATATTTTAGGACCTGTAAATTATGCTGATTCTGATGAAGTTTTCTTAGGTCGTGATTTTACTTCAAAGAAGTCGTTCTCAGAAGATACAGCTAATGAGATAGATAAAGAAATTAAACGTATAGTTCATGATGGATATGAGACTGCCCAGAGAATTTTAACAGAAAATAAAGAAAAGTTAGTAAGAGTAGCAGAAGCGCTAATGCTTATTGAAAATATTGATGCTAAGCAGTTTGTTAGACTGTTTGATGGAGAGATTACTCCAAAAGAACTTGAAGCAGAAGTTCAGTCTAAGGAACAGGACATTGAGGAGAAAAACAAGATGGAAGAGGCTCAATTCCATAAGAACATCGAGAGACAGCATGCTGAGGAAAAGTTACATAAGGACGAGGCTAAAGAACAAAAGAGTATATAATTGGTTAATATATTAAATAAGATATAAATTATTTCTAGGAGGAATTATGAAAATTACAGTTGAAAATTGTTTCTCTTTGCCGTCTTTTAAGGATGCAAAAGTTTTGACTTCTGATAGGCTTGCAAATAGAGATATAAAGCGAGTATCAGTTCTTGAAGCTACATCTCCTGAAGATATGAGGGAGATTAAAAAGAGTGAAGGAATGGTTTTAATAACTGGATTTTTTTCAATGCGTGATGATGTAAATCGTCAATGTCAGATGGTGAATGAATTATCTCGTCTGGGGGTTGTAGCGATTGTTGTTGTTAGGGTTGGAGAGATTGTTAAAAAAATTGACCAGAAACTCATTGATTGCTGTGAAAATAATAACATTATTTTAATCTCTATAGGTTCAAGCAAGGACTTTGATAAGAGCGTACTTATTGATGAGATGACTAAACTCCTTTATTATGGAGATAGTCTTTCTATTGGAGCAGGGCTTGCAACTAACGCAACATTAGAAATTCTTAACTTTACGAAGTATGATAATTTTGAAGAAGCCGTTAAGGGAGCCGCTATAGAAAATGATTTTCAATTTGTGCTTTTTAGTAAGGAATTTAATCCTGTTCTAGTGGTTGAAACACAACAGATTACTACAATTGAAAAGGCTGTTGTCGTTGCTAAAGAAATGGCTGTTGAGAGTAGAGAAAATGGATATTCTACAGCTGAGGTTGATGGTATACATACATATTGGGGCTCAATTCAGGTTCAAGGAGAAAAGCATTACATATTAATTGTCGACAATAAGAATAAGTATACTGTTGATGAAATGATGAGATTAGCCGATTTGGTTAAGGTGTCAATGGGTGTTTGGGGCTATCAGCCTGCTATTGATAAAAAAGCTGAGTTTATTCGCAGTCTTCAGAAAGGTCATTCAAAGAAAGCGCATATTTTGTCAAAGGAAATTGATTTTGAACCGGATAAGATTTTAAGTGTTTTCCTCATTAAAGAAGGCAATGAGGGTGAATCGCAGACGCTTATTGATAGATACTGTGAAAATATGGGGATTGCAGTTTTAAAATTTATTGAGAATAATAATGTTTATGGAGTTCTTGTCGGTGAAAGCAAAGATGGAATCTGTACAGATTTATATAGACTTTTAAGAAGTAATACAAACAGTGTTGTTGCTCACGTTATTGGCGTTGGTGGTATTCAGAATGCTATAGAATCTTTTTCTCTTATTAATGAGATTATGCCATACGCAATAGTTGTGTTTAGCAAAAAAAGAACATTGTCTAAATACGATTTGACCTTCGTTAGAAATGCGAGAAAGCTATTTGTTGGTGGTGGACCGATTAAAAAGAATTATATAGATTTCCTTGAGCCTTTAAAAATCAATAGTGGTGCAAAGGCGCAAGGTTTGATTGATACTTTAGAAGTATTTATGCTTGATTCCGACATGAATATGAAGAAAACGGCAGAAATTATGAATATACACAGCAATACAGTTCAATATAGACTTAAAAAGATAAACTCACTTCTTGGAGCAGATGTAGTTTCAAAGAGAGTTGCGCCAGGAATATCAATGGCACTTGCTATCACAAGACTTGAGAAGATGTAGTTTAGAGAGGGAAATTAATGTTATTAGCATTTGACGTTGGAAATACTAACATGGTGTTAGGTATTTTTAAAGATGGTAAACTTATAGAAAATTGGAGAATAAAGACGGACGCAAATAAGAGTGCAGATGAGTATGGCATGCTGGTAAATCAGTTATTTACACATTCGGGTATAGATATTAAGGATATTGAAGATGTAATTATTGCTACAGTTGTACCTTCTGTTTTGTTTACATTACAGCATTTATCGCAAAAATATTTTGGTAAAAAAGCTATTGTTATAGCTTCCGGGGTAAAGACTGGTTTGATTATTAAATATGACAATCCGAAACAGGTTGGTTCAGATAGAATTGTAAATGCTGTTGCAGCATACGAAAAATATGAAGGACCATTGATTCTTATAGACTTTGGTACAGCGACTACTTTTTGTGCGGTTACAGAGAAGGCTGAATATATTGGTGGCGCTATTGCTCCGGGACTTAAAATTGCGAGTGAAGCTCTATTCAAAATGACTTCTCAATTGCCTAAGGTTGAACTTGATACGCCGGAAACAGTTATTAGTAAAAATACAAATCAGGCTATACAGGCAGGTCTAATTTACGGACATATGGGTATGGTTGATTTTGTTGTTAAAAAAATGAAAAAAGAACTTATGGAAATCAACGGATCTGATAAAGAACCAAAGGTTATTGCTACAGGAGGTTTGGCTACTTTAATTTCAGAAGGAATTGAATGTATTGACCATATTGATAAAATGCTTACGCTAGAGGGTCTTGAGATTATTTATAGAAAGAATAAGAGAAAGACAAAGAAGATATAAATAGATTTTTGTGGAATTATAGATTTTGAGTTGTAGCTTAGCATAAACCTAGCTTAAAATCTAGAGGTATAGTCTATATGTAATTATGTACAGAAATCGTGAATAGAAATATATATAAGAATAATGTTAAAAATAGGTAATGTTGAATTAGAAAATCCGTTTTTGGCGGCGCCACTTGCCGGTATAACGGACAAAGTTATGAGGAAGCTTAATAGAAATATGGGGGCTTCTCTTTGTTTTACCGAAATGGTGAGTGCGAAGGGGCTTTCATATCAAAATAAGAGTTCTTATGAATTGATAGAAATAGATGAGGACGAAAAGCCTGTTGGACTTCAAATCTTTGGATCGGATCTTAAGATTTTAGGAGAAGTTACAAAGGAGTTAAATTCTTGTAAGAACAGTATATTAGATGTGAATATGGGTTGTCCGGTTTCAAAAGTTGTTAAAAATGGTGAGGGATCGGCACTTTTGAAGAGCGTATCTGCGGTCTATGATGTTACAAGAGTTGTTGTTGAAAATTCGACGAAGCCGGTTAATATTAAGATTAGACTTGGGTGGGATGACAATTCTAAGAATTATCTTGAAGTAGCTAAGGCTATCGAAGCTGCAGGTGCGAGCAGCATAGCTGTACACGGAAGAACGAGAGAGCAGTATTATTCAGGAAAAGCGGATTGGAATGCTATTGCTGAAATAAAAAAGGCAGTAAAAATTAATGTTATAGGAAATGGTGATATATTCGCTGCTCAAGATGCCATAGCTATGATGGACCAAACGGGTTGTGATATGGTTATGATTGCAAGAGGAATGCTTGGAAATCCTTGGATTTTTAGGCAATGCGTATCTTTGTGGAAGGATGGCATAGTTGAAGAAAATGTTACTATAGATGAAAAGATTGAGGTTGTTCATCATCACTTAGATGAGCTTGTGAAACTTAAGGGTGAAAGAGTTGCTGTAAATGAAATGCGTAAGCATCTTGGCTGGTATACGAAGGGAATGAAGTCGAGCGCTAAATTTAGACAGTATGTAAATAGATTAGAAAATGCTAGTGAAGTAAAGGAAGCTGTAGAGAGACTTCGAGAACTTGTATAGGTTTGTGGAGAGAATTTAATGAATAAATTATATGGAATAATTTTTTGTGCAATATGTGTAATCCCTTGTTGGTTACTTGGAAATATGTTTCCTATAATAGGAGCGCCTATTATAGCGATATTATCCGGAATGATTATAGCAATCTTTGTTAAGGACAAGGGAATATTTGCTACAGGGATAAAGTATACATCTAAGAAAATTCTGCAGCTTGCAGTAATTTTTTTAGGTTTCGGATTAAATTTGATGACTATTCTTGAGACAGGAAAACAGTCGCTGCCGATTATCGTTGCCACTATATTAACATCTCTTGGAGTTGCATATATCGTATATAAGCTATTTAAGGTTGATTCAGAGGTGTCAATATTAGTCGGTGTCGGATCTTCGATTTGCGGCGGTTCAGCGATTGCTGCTACAGCGCCGGTAATTAAGGCTGATGATAGGGGTATCGCCCAGGCAATGTCTATAGTATTTTTCTTTAATGTAGTTGCTGCATTAGTGTTTCCAACAATGGGCGAAATGATTGGCTTTGATACAACTTCAGGAGAAGCGTTTGGCATTTTTGCAGGGACTGCCGTAAACGATACCTCATCTGTTACTGCGACTGCAAGTACTTGGGATAGTATGTGGGGTTTAGGTTCTGCAACATTGGATAAAGCGGTAATCGTTAAATTAACAAGAACGCTAGCTATTATTCCTATAGTGGTAGGTTTATCAATTTATAGGCAAAAAAAAGAGCAGAAAGTTGCGCTTAAAAATACACAGCAATTAGGCGATGAAACTGCAATTGCAAAGGAAAAAATAAATATTTTAAAATTATTGCCAACGTTTATAATCTTGTTTATTTTGGCTTCAGTTGTGACTACTGTAGTGGCAAGTTTTGGAATTGCGGAGACTACGTTTGCTCCGGCAAAAATAATGAGTAAATATATGATCGCTATGGCTATGTTTGCTATAGGTCTTGAAACGGATATAGTGCATTTGATAAAAACAGGCGGTAAACCGTTGATGCTTGGAGCATTTTGCTGGGTAAGTATTACAGCTGTCTGTATCCTTATGCAGAAACTGATGGGATTGCTTTAATTAGATGTAATTGATTATTACAAAGTATTGTAATGGAGTGCTATAAGATATTGTAATTGAGTACAGCAAAAAGTTACGTGTTGTGTGAGATTATTATAAGGACTTGATGTTATGAAATATGTTATAGAAAAAAATAAAGATATGCCAGCATATCTACAACTATACTATCAGCTTAGACGTGATATTGAATCCGGGGCATATTTCAATGGGCAAAAATTAATTTCAAAAAGGGTGCTCGCTGAAGAGCTTTCTGTCAGTGTTGTAACTGTTGAGCATGCTTATCTTCTACTTTCTGATGAGGGATATATTGAGTCTAGGGAAAGAAGCGGATACTTTGTTATATATAGGGCAGATGACTTCATTTCGCATTTGAACAAGCTTGAAATAAGTGATTATGCACAAAAGATTAAGCTGGTAAATGTTGACTCAAATCAAAATTTTCCGTTTTCTGTATTGTCTCGAACAATAAGGAAGGTGCTTCTTGATTACGGAGAAGCCATTTTTACCAAGACTGATAATAAGGGCTGTTTACCATTAAGAGAAGCTATAAGCAAATATTTAGATAGAGCTGTAGGTATTAAGGTTTCGGCGAATCAGATTGTTGTCGGAGCAGGAGCTGAATACTTGTACGGTTTGGTGGCACAGTTACTCGGTAAAGATTTAATATATGCGTTAGAGAATCCGTCGTACAGTCAGATTCAAAAAGTTTATGAAGCAAATGGTGTTTCGTGTAGACTTTTAGAGATGGGAAAGACAGGAATAAAAACGGATGAGTTGAGAAAGACAGATGCACAAGTACTGCATGTTACTCCTTTTAATAGTTCTCCAAGTTTGGTAACAGCTGATATTTCAAAGCGCAACGAGTATCTTAAGTGGATAGATGAGAGGAATGGTTTTTTGGTAGAAGATAACTATGACTCTGAATTGACGGTATCAAAGAAAAACGAAGATACAATATTTTCGATGTCTAAGTCAGCTAATGTTATCTATTTAAACACATTCTCTCATACGGTTTCTTCATCATTACGTATCGGATATATGGTGCTTTCTGAGGAGCTTATGAAAGTTTTTGAAGAGAAACTTGGATTTTATTCGTGCACCGTATCTGTTTTTGAACAGTATGTATTAACTGAATTAATAAATAGTGGAGATTTTGAGAGACAGATTAACAGGATAAGAAGGCAGAGAAGAAAGCAACTTAAAGAAGATTAATAATAGTTAAGGATAGTTTTAGAGGATTAAAGACACGCTTCAATCCACATTGTGTCTGGATTATTAAGAATAAGTCCTAATAACAGAGGTAAAAATAGTGTTTCTAATAGTCCTATAATTGCATACATTTTATTATCTAATTTCCATGCAGAAACGATTACTAAGCCACCGAATATATATGTTAATGGAAATAAGTTTTGGATAATACGAATATATAGATTGGAAGTATGTGCATAGCCAAACATTGTAGCACCACAAATACTGGAAATGATTAGTATAATTAAGCTTAAAACTGACGATATAAGTGCGATTTTTTTATAATTTGTCATAAAGATTTACCTCCTATAATCAAACTGTTCACTTAGATACATTATACATTTAATGTAGAAGTTGGTGCAATATATGAAAAATGGAACTGGATATATAATTGGTGATGATTTAGACAATCTGGTTATATACGATAAACAAAAACTGGTTATTTATATATAATCAGTTTTTTTGTATATTCCTTATTGTAGCTACTAAACTAAAATATTTTGTGAATGATAGAGACTTATAAGTGGAATATATTTTCACTTATAAAGTTATCTGTCATGTATTGAAGGAGAAAAAAATGAGTAATGAGAGATTAGAGCTAAATAGAAACCTTGCACAGATGTTAAAGGGTGGAGTTATTATGGACGTAACTACTCCTGAACAGGCTAAGATTGCTGAAGCTGCTGGAGCTTGCGCTGTAATGGCACTTGAAAGAATTCCTGCTGATATTCGTGCTGCAGGTGGTGTTTCTAGAATGAGTGATCCTAAGATGATCAAGGGAATTCAGGAAGCTGTTTCTATTCCGGTTATGGCAAAATGCCGTATAGGTCACTTTGTGGAAGCTCAATTGCTTGAAGCTATTGAAATAGATTATATTGATGAGAGTGAAGTATTGTCTCCTGCAGATGACAAATATCATATTGATAAGACAGAATTTAAGGCGCCTTTTGTTTGTGGAGCTAAGGATCTTGGTGAAGCACTTAGAAGAATCAATGAGGGTGCAGCTATGATTAGAACTAAGGGTGAACCTGGAACGGGTGATGTAGTTCAGGCAGTTCGTCATATGAGAATGATTCAGGAACAGATTAGAAAGATTACAGTAATGTCTAATGTTGAATTGTTTAATACAGCAAAAGAATTACAGGTTCCTTATGAGTTAGTTAAATATGTACACGACAACAAAAAACTTCCTGTTGTAAACTTCGCTGCAGGTGGTGTTGCAACTCCAGCAGATGCTGCAATGATGATGCAACTTGGAGCAGAAGGCGTATTTGTAGGATCAGGTATCTTTAAGTCAGGAAATCCTCAAAAGCGTGCTAATGCAATCGTAAAAGCGGTTACAAACTTTACAGATGCTAAGTTAATTGCTGAATTATCAGAAGATTTAGGCGAAGCTATGGTTGGTATTAATGAGCAGGAAATCGAATTATTGATGGCTGAGAGGGGCATATAATGAAAATAGGAGTTCTTGCATTGCAGGGAGCATTTTTAGAGCATGAAAAAATGCTTGAAGCATTGAATGTAGATTATTTTGAAATCAGACAATTAAAGGATTTGAATCAGGAGTTTGATGGACTTATAATTCCTGGTGGCGAAAGTACCGTTCAGGGTAAGCTCCTTAAAGAACTGGGAATGTTTGATATAATTAGAAAGAAGATTGCAGACGGTATGCCTGTATATGGAACATGTGCAGGATTGATTCTTCTAGCTGATAAAATTGCTAATGACGACAGGGCGCATCTGCAAACTATGAACATAGTTGCTAAAAGAAATGCATACGGAAGACAGCTGGGGAGTTTTAGCGTAATGGCAACCTTTGCAGATAAGGGCGAGGTGCCAATGGTGTTTATAAGAGCCCCTTATGTAGAAAGTGCTGGCGATAATGTGGAAATTTTGGCAGTGGTAGAAGACAAAATTGTCGCTGCAAGACAGGAAAATCAACTAGTTACGGCATTTCATCCTGAACTTACAGAAGATTTAACTGTGCATAAATATTTTATTGATATGGTTGCAAAATAAAGGTTTTTGTTTGCGAAAAAATATAAAAATTTTAATAACTAAAATGTCATAAAGTACAAAACTTTTTGACATTTTTTTTGATTATAGGATTTAATCCAGTTGAGTACGCAAAGCGTGCGAAACAAAAAACCACCTGCTATGCGGGTGGAAGCTAAACGGGTTATACCCAAAACACCTTTCCTAACTATGAGAGGATACAGGAAGTTGAAATCCACCTAAATTTTATCGGTAAGTTTGAAATGCCGAAAAAAGAGCCTACAAAGGAAGAACTTGAAGAATTAGAAAAGCTAAGAAAAAAGAGAGAAAAGAAGCGAGAGTATAATTATAGGTATATGAATGAGTTGAAAGTGAAGATTCAACAAAAGAATTAAAATGGTGCGTCAAAAGAGACAGTATTTAATCTTTGGAAATATAAAGCAGCCTTACTTTCACGCTCATATAATATATAATATAAGCGTAAAAGGAGTGAGAGCGATGAATTAACTTAAAGAAATTCAAGATATTTCAAAAGAGAATAATGGAATCATTCAAACATCAGTTGTGCTTGAAAGAGGTATTTCTAAATCAACATTGGCTGATTTTGTAGAAAAATATAGTTATGAGCGTGTTTCACATGGGATTTATTGTTCTCCGGATGTATGGGAAGACAGGTTATATATACTTCAGCTTAGATGTCCTAAGACGATTTTTTCTCATGATACAGCTTTATTTTTACTTGATATGACGGTGCAGGAACCTCTCAAGCATTCAGTTACGGTTAAAACCGGATATAATGCAACTCATTTAAGAAAAGAGGATATAAGAGTTTATTCGATTAAAAAAGAACTATTTGAGCTTGGAAGAATTAAGGTAAAAACACCTTTTGAAAATGAGGTTGCGATTTATAATCCTGAGCGTAGTATTTGCGATTTAATTCGTAATCGTTCATCTATTGAAGTGCAAATTTTTCAAGATGCAGTGAAAGCATATATCGGTCGTAAAGATAAAAATCTACATCTGCTTATGGAATATGCAGAAAAACTCAGAGTAAATAGGGTCTTAAGTAAATATTTGGAGGTGCTATTGTAATGATTCATTCGTAAAGACAATTAAAAGATTTGATAAAAAATCTGTCGAAAGCAAGTGGGATAGAGGCTCATGTATTGATTAGAAAATATATGATGGAGAGATTTTTAGAGAGGGTATCTAAGTCCAAGTATAATGCCAGCTTTATCCTAAAAGGCGGGATGTTGGTATCTGCTTTTGTAGGAGTAGAGTTAAGAGCTACAATGGATATTGATACTACGATTAAAGGGATTTCTGTAACACAAAGTGATATGGAGCGTGTTATTAAAGAAATTTCAAATATAGATTTAGATGATAATGTGAAATTCCAAATTAAAAAAGTATCAGAAATTATGGATGAAGCGGAATATTCAGGAATACGATTCAGTATGGATGCTGTATTAGACGGGGCTGTGATTCCTTTGAAAATTGATATTTCTACAGGCGATGTCATTACTCCAAGAGAAATATCCTATTCATATAGGTTGATGTTTGAAGATAGAACAATTCCCATTTTGACTTACCCGATTGAAACAGTTTTAGCAGAAAAACTTGAAACAATTATTTCAAGATCTGTAACGAATACAAGAATGAGGGACTTTTATGATATTCATATTCTCTTAAAATCACAACCGATAGATTTCAGCGTAATGGGAATTGCACTTGAAAGAACCATGACAAAAAGAGGGAGTCTGCCATTGGTTGAAAATGTGGGAAAAGTATTAAGTGCAATAGAAAATGATAAAAATATTCAAACCTTATGGGATGTATATCAAAGTAAATTCAAGTATGCACAGGAGTATAGTTGGAATGAGGTTATGTGGTCAATTAGAAAATTATCATCAGAAGCAAAATTG
>JAQYMQ010000022.1 GCA_028872475.1 Eubacteriales bacterium
GCCTGGCATGTATGGGATGTTGTAGATGTTACACATTTTGGCTACTTCTTTGTCAAATGATGGGCTTACTATGAATTTGGCTCCATTCATTATGGCAAGTCTTGCTGTTGTTGGGTCTAGTACTGTTCCTGCTCCAAGTAATGTGTCAGCTGGGAGTTCTTTTTGGATTCTTTGGAAGACTTCGATTGCGTTTGGGATTGTGAAGGTTACTTCTAGGGTGTTGATTCCTCCTTCGATTAGACCTTTACAGTATTCGATTGCTTCGTCTGCTGAGTTTGCTCTTACTACTGGTACGATTCCTAAGTCTAGGACTTTGCTGATTGTTTCTACTTTGCTCATTTTTCCTTCTTTCTTTTTTCTATTAGCTATTGGAAGATAGTAATTTAACATAGATCTTTCCTTAATAAGGATACCTAATCAATTCCTTAGGGAATTTATAAATTACTATATTCCGATATTAGAAGCGCTTCCAATTTTATTAAAAAAATAATATCCATAGCCAAGTCAGCGTATGATTTCGTAGGATATATTAATTAAATCAAAGAAAGCGCTTTCTCTTTTCTTGTTATTAATATATCATTAATTAATTTCATTGTCAAATTTTTTTCTATGTCTGTATTCTTACTAATATACTTAAGATTGTATAAATCAAATCATTAAAAAATTATATGAATAAAGGTATAGAGTTAAATTCTTTATAATAATTCTATATTTACTCGATAACTAGCTATCTTACAATAAATCTAAATTAAAAAAGTTTTAACGATTTTAAATTTTAAAAATCGTATTAGTAAAGCATTATACTTCAACCAATACGATTTCTATCATTTGTTATAGCGTATATTATTCTTTTTTACTATAACTACATTCTACTATTTTATTCATTATTAAAGGGTTAAAATCAAGATCATTATATAATTTAGAAAATTCATTAGCTCCTATTTCACTAGCTTCTGGAATTTTATCTTTCCACGTAAACCCTAAAAATTTTCTTTTATATATATTAGAGTACGTATATATATTTTTCTCGTTCATCTCATAAACATGATAAAACTCATGCGCTAAAACAATTTGTCTCAACCTATCTTCAGTGATTTCAGAGCTAGAAGCAATGTTATAATTTTCTAAATATTTCCTGAGATTGTTATTTACAACAACAAGCTCATTAGAGCTCTTATCATAAAAAGATAACATATTTATTTTATCATTATCTATTTCAAAAATTTTTACTTTGTATTTTTCAAAATGTTCTAAAATAGGAACCTCTTTGTCTATCTCTTTATAGATCTTTTGTGCACATTCAATAGATTTTTCTATTATCTCGTCTATGCTATCACTACTCAAATATTTATATTTCTTGAGTAAACCTCTGTACAAATCGTAAGATTTTATATTAGAATACTCCATTTTTAGTACCAACTACATACAATTCATGTGTAGGACTAGATCCAATCAATTCTGATTCTAATAATCCTACAACTTGATCAGGTGAAGACATTCCCGAATAATTTAGAATTCTTGGTCCATCTATAATAAATATATCTGGCGCTATTCTTATTTCAGATGCAAAGTTAGTATATTTTTCCCAAATTTCATTAACAGCTTGACCTAAGCTCTCGTATGTTGTTTTCTCTCCACCACCATGTGATTTTTGTATTTTTACAAATCCTTGAGAATCTACAATTCTAACATTGTCATTGCCATTAATATTCGCATCAAACACGTACACTTGTCTATTAGTATATTGTAGTTTGAGTTCTATTTCTCTATCCTTAAATGTTTTCTTTGCTAATCTGTAAGCTTCCTCTTCATCTATTATTTCTGCTGAATCGCTATTCTTAGATTCTGTTGCACCTATTGCAATTGCCGAAACTTTCTGCGACTGTTCGTCGATTTTTATTGACACTTCTATAGTATCTTCAACAGCCCCTGATCTTATAGCGGCATTTTTAGCTTCTTTCTTTAATTCCGATATTTGTTGAACTGTTGGGTTAGGTAAAGTCCTCTCTACCATTTCTCTAACCATTGCTAATGCAACTCCTATAGAAGAAATGACCTCCGCATTTTTAGGAATATCTATATTCATATCCATTATTTTTGCTGTATTCCTAACTAGGGAACCCGCTCCACCTCCAGCACCTATCAAAGTTGTTTGATCTTTTTCTAATCCATAATCTTTAATCAATTGTTCTATAACAGGGATAATTTTATTAGAAGAAACATCTAGAATTTTTTGTGCTGTATCTTCTATATTTGATCCGATGTGCTCTGCTATTATCTCAATTGCTCGTCTACTAGATTCTCTATTACCTACTGAAAAATCAGTTTCTTTGAGAATATCTATAGCATTAGCTGCGCAAGTTGGTGTAACAGCAACACACTCTCCGTTATTCAATTTAATGGCAATATAATCATCAGGGTCAGATTCAGTTGGCTTTAAGGTAACTAATTTTGCCCCATCAAAAAGAGAAGAATCTTCCACGAATGCAGCATATTCTAATCCAGCAATATGGGCTGATCGCGGTCCAACATCTACTATTCCATTAGTATTTGCCCTAATCATAGACCCACCAGCAATACCTGTCACTCTTACGTCTAGTGAGTTAACGTAAGTTCTGTGTCCACCAATAGATGAGTAAGAAATTGCAGGCTGACCATCTTTGATTGCTGATATATCGGTAGATGTACCTCCAACCTCAACAAAAATAGCATTCGAAGCTCTTAAATACATTAAAGCTCCACTCACTGAGGCAGCAGGCCCAGATAGCATTGTCAGTATTGGTCTCTTTCTCATCTCCGAAATTTCCATTACACCACCGTCACCTCTCATTACCATGAGTGGTGATTTTATGCCTGACTCAATAACTGAATCCTCAGTGCTATTTGCCGTCTTTAGCATTGTAGGGAGGATACTTGCATTTAGTGCCGCTGTTTTTGTCCTAGTAGATAGACCGTATAATTTTGTAATTGCAGATGCTGAGGAAGCAAATATTTTTTTCTTGTTTGCCTCTTCAACAACAAATTTCTCTTCCCTATCTTCATCAACGCCGAACGCTTTACTAGCAACTATAACACCAACATTATCGTTGATAAATTCATCTATTGCCTTATCAATACTCTGTGCATTTACTTCTTTATTCTTAATATACTTAGATAATACTATTATTTCTTTTCCATTATCTAAACTTATATTTTTTAATTTGGTGTTTCTTTTTGCAAAAAAACCATTTATACCAGATTCTCCCATTCCTATAATTCCAACTTTTGCAACATCTCCTTCCAATAGAGCGTTAGTTGCTTGGGTAGTACTATGAGCGATAAAAACAACTTCATCAGCTGAAATACCATTGTTGTCTAGGCAAGCATTAAACGCATCTATTACTCCTTTTGAAACACCTCTTTTATCATCGTGTGTGGTTTTTACAGAACCTATACCTATTATTTCACTTGTGTCATTATCAATAGCTACTGCTTTAGTATGTGTACCACCAACATCTATTCCTACTCTTACTTTCCTCATTTTTATTCCTTTCATATTTTACATTAAAATTGTGTATGCTAAGAAAATATTTATAGCAGTAATTAACCATCCCCAAATGAAGTTAGATTTCAAGAATTCTTTTGGAGCATAATCTGAATATGATAATGCCCACATATTCCATGATTGGGTAGGACCAGTACTTGCTGTAATTCCTATCGGTTGAACATAGAAAAGAACAAATAACAAAGCAAATGTACCTGTTAATTCTGGATTTCCTCCAGTTAACACAGCATTTATTACTGTTGCAAGAGCAATACCAGATCCCCATATCATAAATGGACCTCTGAATAGGGCAAGTGGTGCTAATACCATGAATATTATTACAACTAACAGTGGTTTAGCAGCTATCCAATCCAGAGAGCTTCCTAATGTAGTTGAAATAATTGGTGATATCAATCCAGCTGATTTCGCAAATGTATTCATAGCAACCAACATACCTATTAGTAAAGCTACGTCAGAAATTGCATTTTGTAATGTCTTTTGAACAGATTCAAGAGCTTCCTTGTATGAAGATAAATGACCAGTTGTAAGTAAACCAAAGAAAATACCAACTATGAAAGTAAATATTACTGAAAATCCTTCAATTTCAGGATTCCATATTTGTGCAATACTTACACTTAAGTTTAAAATTACAGGTATAAATGGTACCACAAAGGCAAAACCTTTAATCTTTTTTTCTTCTTTTTCTTTTGGCATCTCCCAAGCACGAACATCGTTTTTAGTTAAGTTGTACATAAAAATAATGTAAATAATCATTATAATTATATGAATAAATGTTGCTATCCATGAGAACTTAGTAAAATTATTTGCAAAATTATTTATGTTATCTTCAAATAGTGGACCAAAGAACGAATGTCCTGAGAACTGGCTCACATATCCACCATTTACATACATTCCTGAGGCAACTGCCATCAAAAATGCACCTACTCCTAATTTTTTATTGATACCCAAGGAAAAGAATATAGGAAGTATTATTGTCCCCATAGCTATAACAGATCCTGGTCCAAATATACTCATAAATATAGCTGAAGTAACTAGAGAAACAGTCAAGACTAAACCTAGTTTATTCTCACCCGAATATTCAACTACTCTTTTAATTAATTCACCAGCTATACCTGTGTCAAGCAATACTCTTCCAAACCAACTTGCAAATATAATAATCGCTGTTGTTTCTCCATAACCAACAGGTCCACCATGATAGACCTCTTTTATTTGTCTCATTGCTTCATTAAAAACACTATCTCCTGGCGCAATATTTACTGCACCATATATAATTGATAATAATGTCCAAAGCGTTGATATAACATACAAACCTATTAAAAGGTTTCCTCCCTTAGCAGTGTAACCTATAAATACCAAAAAAGATATCAAGATTAAGACTGCTGCAATTGTTGTAAATGACACTAATTCCTCCTTGTCAAATTTTAATTAAATTATCATTGGCAAAATGTAAAAGTAAAACTAAAGGTTCAGTTTCACTATCGTTTTTAATTTTTACACCTTCTATAGCCTTGGAATAAGCCACGAAGTATTCATCATTACTTAGTTCACCAAATCTTAGGATGGTTGGTGTTTCAATTTTATTATTATTAATCCGACCATATCCTTGTACAGATAAAAGTCCATAAGCTGATTTCTCTTTGAACTCAATTTCCTTTTGTGGAAGTACTATTAATTGTTTGGCACTAAAATAATTGTTATTATACATTATAGCCTTGAGTACATAATTTTCGTCTTTCTCCAATATTACCGGTTGTCTAAAGTTATCTTTCTTATAATTGCTATTGGTGTTGCTATCCCAATCGATTACATCCAGTACAGAATCTATATTATCCCTTTCCTCATTAGGAATATCCTCAAACAATCTATCGTAACCGTTTACATTTGTTCCAGTAATATTCTCAAAGACAACACTTACATCACTGGCCCATTGTAACTCATATGTACACATTGTTCCTGGAGAATGTAACACTCCTGCCGGAGTATACCATCCTGTCTCGGTTTTAAGTTTATAAGCTTTTGATAAATCTAGAATCCTATTATCATAAAATTTAAATTGTTCAAGTTTAATTTTTATTTCCTTTATATTTGCATCCGCATCAAGTCCATAAAAGCTATACGGAAATTGTCCTTCGTAAGTGTTGTATTGTACTGGAAAGAAATAACCCTCAGGTTTTCCCCTTTTGCCAACCTTACTTGCATGTTTGTCATCCAAGTGTACATGAAAATATAAAGGTATATCATTATCAAATAGCTTTGCAAATACTGGCCAAGACTTATAGTTTTCATATAATTCTTCTCCAATAATTTCAGATTTTAAGCTTGATATTAAATCAGAAAATATGACTTCATTACCAATTTTATCAACCACATAACTTAATCCTTCATTTTCGGGTGTGTTTGGACCATTATTCGCAATTAGTGTTGATGCCATCCATCTTTCATTAATCGGCCCTCTGTCTAATCCATAAGAATAATAATCATCTGGATGTAATCTTAATCGCTTTCCAGGAACACCTGTTCTTCTAGCAATGAAGTTTGGCTTTAACCTAAATATTCCATCACTCTTATTAACAAAATCTACATAGTAACTATTTTTCATATTTACACCTAGCTAATCGTTTTCCATTTTGTTAAAAAATAATCTTTAGGAAGGGAGCATCCTCCCTAAAGACATTTTCTTTATCCTATCTTTGAACCCTACCAGATGCGTCTCCGCCTACTAGGTTTTCTACTTCTTCTCTTGACATATGGTT
>JAQYMQ010000023.1 GCA_028872475.1 Eubacteriales bacterium
TTAATGTGGATCATCAGCTTCAATACTTCGGGAAAAAGTCCTACCGCATTGAAACACCGAAAACGGACAACGGCATTCGTAAAATTCCAATGAGCGACCGTGTACTTGAAGCCTTGCAGAGAGTGTTGCAGAACAGGAAAAACAGCAATTTTACCGTTGACGGTTATACAGGTTTTCTCTTTCTCACAAGAAACGGAACACCGAAAATGTATATTGGTTATGATGCAATGTTTCGCAAACTGGTAGGAAAGTACAACAAAAGCCATGAGGAAGCTTTGCCGGCGATAACAACGCCCCATACCCTGCGGCACACATTCTGTACTAATATGGCAAATGCGGGAATGAATCCGAAAGCCTTACAGTATCTTATGGGACACGCCAACATAACTATGACCCTGAACTATTACGCACACGCCACCTTTGACAGCGCACAGGCGGAATTTTTCAGACTGGCGGCTTAAAGGCAAAGAGAGGTTTTACTACTTCTTTACTACCTTTCAAAGCGAAAACACAAGCGGATTTAAGAAAATATGTGAGTATCTCCCGATATACAAAATGCCGGAAACGCCTGTAAAGACAGGCTATACCGGCATATAAGAAGTTTTGAGAAGATAGTTAAAAATCATATTAGAGTTTTATATAAATATAATAATATATTAATAACTATTCTAAAAACCTACAAATACCTAAACACACCCTTGACCTTACCCAAAATAGTTACATCATTCACTATTATAGGCTCCATAGATGAATTTTCAGGCTGCAATCTGATATACCCCTTTTCTTTATAAAAAGTCTTAACCGTAGCCTCAGGCTCCATGCTATCATTAATCATCGCAACAACTATATCACCATTATTGGCAACTTGCTGCTGCTCTACTAATATATAGTCTCCATCCATAATACCAACTTCTATCATACTTTCTCCCTTTACATTAAGCATAAAGTTGGTATTGCCATTTACGAATCTTGCAGGTAACGGGAATAAATCTTCGACATTTTCAGAAGCCAAAATTGGAGTACCAGCAGCAATATCTCCTACAACGGGAACATTTACAACGCTGTGAGTAGTATCTGCATCCCAGCTCAACTCATTTGAGTTATCACTATCGTGCTTATCAACTATAATAATAGCCCTAGTCTTTGACGGGTCTCTTTTGATATATTCCGCTTCTTCTAATGCTCGTAAATCTGCATGAACAGTAGATGTAGACTTTATATCCAAAGCATTCATTATTTCTCTCACTGTCGGCGGATAGCCTCTCTTACTAGTCATATCTCTAATGTATAAAAATACTTTCTTTGTTCTTTCTTTTAACTGACTCATATCACTACCCCACACCAACAAATCTATTTATTATATTAATATTATCATAAAATATACAACAAGTAAAACAAATGTTCTTTTTGAAACAAAAAATCGGCGTACTGCCTCATCAGCAATACACCGAAATAAATTTCTAAAAATTATTGAGTGACAAATCAAATCTGTACTAGTCTATAGCATACTCTTCAACTGTATCCATAACATTTTTCTTTGAAGTTTTTTCTGAATACTTATCCATTATCATCTTGTCCTTTGGTGTATGTGTCAAACATCCTGCACCACCGATACATCCTCCTGCACAAGCCATTCCTTCAATCAAATTCTCCGACAACGCATTCTTAGATGCTCTCATAAGTAATGGCTTTACTTTGTCAAGACCTTCTGCGGCAATCGGTTTAACATTGAAATCTGAACCTCTTTCTACTGTAGCCTGGACTACTGCATCAGCAACTCCGCCACCTCTTGCAAATCTTCTACCAAATGGTGAAGCATCATCCATAGTGCTTTCACCTAATGTAGTAATATCAATATCCTTACTTTCAAACAATGCCTGTAATTCTTCAAATGTAATTGCACAATCAACATAAGGCTTAACATGATCTAGCTGTACCTCGGCTTTTTTCGCTGTACATGGCCCTATAAATACAATTTTGCAATCCTCATATTTTGATTTTATTACCTTGCTAGTCTCAGCCATTGGAGATAAATTATGAGAAATATTATCTCTCAATGTAGGATAATTAATCTTTGTATATGATACAAAAGCTGGACAACATGAAGTTGTCAAAAATCCCTTTTCTTCAAGCTCTACAGACTCCTTATATGCCACTAGGTCTGCACCCAAAGCAGCTTCATAAATTCTATCAAACCCTAGATCTCTAATCCCCTGCAATACTTGACCTGTCGTAGCATAATTAAACTGAGTAGCAAAAGCCGGAGCAATAACTGCAATTGCCTTATATTCTGTATTTTTCTTGCTATCTTTTATAATCTTAATCGCTTCTTTTATATAAGATTTATCAACTGTAGCCCCAAACGGACATTGAACTACGCAAGCACCACAGTGCGTACATTTTTCATTGTTAATTTGTGCTTCACCAGTATCTGCCATATCAATAGCATCTGCCTTACAAGCTTTTTCACAAGGTCTCTTAAAGTTCATAATTGCAGAATAAGGACATGCTTTTGCACACTGTCCACACTCTACACATTTTGACTTATCAATCTTCGCTTTGTTGTCATCACCATAATAAATAGCACCCGGTCTACAAGCAGTATCGCAGGCATGAGCAAGACATCCTCTACATAGGTCTGTAACTACATGACCAGCCTGAGGACATTCATCACATATAATATCTATTACTTCAATGATATTATGATTGTTCTTATCGCCACCTAGGGCAATTCTTATTCTTTCTGCAATTTTTGCTCTATCTTTATAAATACAACAGCTTGTTGAAGTTGTTCTATCCTTTAATAGAATCCCCGCAATCTCATCAAAATGTAAAAAAATCTCTTCATCCTGCCACAAGAATCTTGCAACCTGTGATAAAACCTTATTTTTAATTATTTGTACATCTGAATCAAACTTTCTCATTGTCATCTCTCTTTTTCATTAAAATGGGGTGTATAAGCTACACCCCATTAAATTTTAGAATTAATTTAATATTTATAATAATCAATCTAGTTAAACTAATTAATCATATAAATTTATTTTGCTGCAGCATCATGTAAAGCTTCTGCATTATCCCACTCTTCGATTAGGATAGGAAGAACTTTATATAAGTCACCTACGATACCATAGTCAGCAACTTCAAAGATAGGAGCGTCTGCGTCCTTATTGATAGCTACGATGATATCAGAAGTCTGCATACCAGCTAAGTGCTGAATAGCTCCTGAAATACCACAAGCGAAGTAAATTCTAGGTTTTACTGTAGTACCAGTCTGACCTACCTGGTGAGAATGATCAATCCAACCAGCGTCAACAGCCGCTCTTGAAGAACCTACAACACCGCCAACTTTATCAGCAAACTCCTTGATTAGCTTAAAGCCGTCAGCATTACCTAGACCTCTACCACCTGAACAAATGATTTCAGCATCAGTTAGAGAAACTAATTCTTTAGCTGATTTAACGATTTCAACTACTTCAGTTCTGATATCTTTAGCTTCGATTGTTGGCTTAAATACCTTGATTTCACCCTTTGCTCCAGCAATAGGTTCTCTCTTTTGCATTACGCCAGGTCTTACTGTAGACATCTGTGGTCTGAATCTTGGGCAGATGATTGTAGCCATTAGGTTACCACCAAATGCTGGACGAGTCTGCTTAATACCTGTGCTTGGATCGTTAGGATCTAGAGTAGATGTATCTAAAGTAGTGTTCTTCTTAGCATATTCAATATATGTAGATACTCTTACGTCAAGTCTAGTACAGTCAGCAGTTAGACCAGTATTGCATCTTGCTGCAAGTCTTGGAGCAAGGTCTCTACCGATGTGAGTTGCACCGTAAAGAACGATTTCTGGTTTAAATTCTTCGATAGCATCAGTAATAACCTTTGTATAAGCATCAGTTGTGTAGTTCTTTAATAGAGGATCCTGAATTAGAATAACTTCTTCAGCACCGTATTCGAAACATTCGTCAGCTAAATGTTCAATATTGTCACCAACTAATAATGCACAAATCTTTGTGTCTTCGCTAATTTCTTTAGCAAGTCTGTGTCCTTCGCCGATTAATTCAAGAGCAACGTTCATTAGTTTACCCTGTCTCTGTTCAGCGAATACCCAAATATGCTTATATGCACTTAGGTCAACACCCTTCTTTTCTTCTTCATCTTCTGTTTTTTCGATTGCGTTGAATGGACATTTAGCTACGCAAACGCCACAAGCAGTACATGCACTACCAATTTCTGCAACCTTGTTTTCCATTGTAATTGCATCGAAAGGACAAGCCTTAACACAAATATTACAACCTTTACATTCTTCTTTAATAACTTTAATTGCCATTTGTATTGTTCCTCCCCTTCGATTAGATTATGTGCTTGTCTTTTAGACTTACTAATAACTGAGTTACAACTTCTTTATCTGTATTTCCAGATAACATTACACCCTTGCCCTTTGGAGCTGGAGTAAATGAACGGAATACGTTTGTTGGAGAAGCTTCTAGACCTACTGTTTCTAGATCTACTTCTACGTCAGCAGCACTCCATACCTTCATATCTTTTTCTTTAGCTGTGAAGATACCCTTAACTGTCATATATCTAGGAGTATTTAATTCTTTAATAGCTGTAAGCATACATGGAGTCTTAACCTTGATTATTTCGTAACCGTCTTCCATATTTCTCTTAACTGTACATTCGTCCATTGCATCGTTTAGAGTTAATTCTTCAACATAAGTTACCTGAGGAATATCAAGCTTTTCTGCTACCTGAGGACCTACCTGTGCAGTGTCTCCGTCGATAGCCTGTCTACCGGCAAATACTAAGTCAAATGGTTTACCCATTTCTTTTTCAGCCTTCTTAATAGTAGCAACTAGTGCATTAGAAGTAGCCTGTGTATCAGATCCACCAACAGCTCTGTCACTGATTAATACAGTGTTGTCAGCTCCCATAGCGATACATTCCATTAGCATATCCTGAGCCTGTGGAGGTCCCATTGATGCTACTGTTACAACTACATCATCGTACTTGTCCTTAATTCTTAACGCTTCTTCTAGTGCATTTGCGTCGTCGTTATTCAAGATACTTGCTACACCGTCTCTAATTAGAGTACCGGTTTTAGGATTAATCTTGATAACATTAGTATCAGGTACCTGCTTTGCACATACTAAAATATTAAATGCCATTTTTTCTCCTCCTTTTATTTACCTATTACTGATGTGGAAATTATCATTTTTTGGAGCTCTAATGAGCCTTCATCAATTTCTGTGAGTTTGGCATCTCTCATCAATCGTTCCACATGATAGTCCTTCATATAACCATAACCACCGTGTAATCTCACCGCAGCATTGGTCGTCGAAACCGCTGTCTTTGCACCAAATAACTTAGCCATTGACGCTTCCCTAGAATAGTGTCTGCCTACATCTTTTAAATAAGCAGCCTTATACATAAGTAATCTTGCAGCTTCAATATTTGTAATAATCTCAGCAATCTCAAACTGCAGTGCTTGAAACTGTGAAATTTTTTTACCGAATTGTTTTCGTTCCTTCATGTATGACACTGTCATATCAAAGGCTTTTTGTGCTATGCCAACCGCTTGCGCGGCAACAGCAATTCTTCCGAATTCTGCAATATCTTTTGCAATATTTGCACCGTCTCCCAGATTCCCAAGAAGTCTATTCTTTGGAATTCTACAATTTTGAAGTACAATCTCTGCTGTCGGACATCCGCATCTTCCAATTTTATTTTCTGACGTTCCTATCGAAAAACCCTCATCTGTGTTTTTCACTATAAACGCACTAATGCCACCTTTTATAAGTTTTTCTTTATCTGTAATAGCAATAATAATATATACATCTGCAAACCCGGCATTTGTTACAAAAAACTTTGCACCGTTCAATACCCATGAATCTCCATCTAAGGTTGCAGTTGTCAACTGACTTTTAAAATCTGTACCTGCATTCGGCTCTGTCATGCCAAAGGCACCAAGATATTCCCCCGAAAATAATTTTCTTAATAAACTTTCTTTTTGCTTATCAGTTCCGTACTTAACAATCGGATAGCAGCATCTCACAATATGTGTTGCGTATATAGATGCTGTTGTAGCACATTCCTTAGCTAACTCTTCTACAACAACAGCAAAAGAAAGATAGTCGGCACCTGAGCCACCTATCGCACAGTCAAAAGGAAGCCCCATAAGCCCCATCTTTTTCATAGTCTCTAAACTCTCATACGGAAATTGATGTTCTTCATCAACCTCAGATGCAATTGGTCTTAATTGCTCTGCCGCAAACTTCGATACAGTCCTTTTTAAAATTTCTTGCTCTATTGAAAGTTTAAGCTCCATAAATCATATCCTACGCGATTATTTTAGTCTAAATATTTTTATCGAAAATCTTTAAAAATCAACGATAAACGATTTTGTTATTTTTATAACATCACTATATATAGTAAAACATTTTTTAGTTAAAAAATCAAGTTTTTTTGTTTTTATTTACAAAATTATTATATAAATAAATGTGATTTTTGTATCTAAACGCTAAACTTTGTATTTTATTTTTTTTAAATATTTTTAAATCGTTAAAACACAATAAAAAACACATACTTCAGTATGTGTTTTTGTATTTTCAACTTATTAATAAATTTGCTAAAAAAATAAATTTATTTTCGTAATGTTTTATATCTCAGGATAGATTGTAAGCACTTCAATATTATCAATTGCATTTTTCACTAATGTGTCTACATCAAGTTTAGATTCTGACGCCAAAATATCCTTTAATTTCGGTCTTGTCACCGGTCTTTTTGGTAAAAATACCGTACAGCAATCTTCAAAAGGTAATATTGAAATATCAAATGTCTCAATCTCTTTTGCCTTTTCAATAATATCAACCTTATCTAAAGCAATTAGTGGTCTCATCACTGGAATTTCAACTGCGTTATCCGTACAAACAATCGAGTCTGAGGTCTGGCTTGCAACTTGGCCAAGACTTTCTCCTGTAATAAGCATTGTCGCAGCATTTTCCTTTGCAACAGCCTCAGCAATCTTCATCATAAACCTTCTAACCAATATTGTTGTCTGTTCTTCCGGGCACTTTCTAACTATCTCTTCTTGTACAGGAAGTAAATTCACTACGTGTAGATTAAATCTACTACAGTAAACTGCTAATCTGCCTGCAAGAGCCTCCACCTTTTCTTGCGCTCTTTGGCTTGTGTAAGGGTAAGAATGAAAATGTATAGCTTCAATCGCCATTCCTCGCTTTGCCATCATAAACGCAGCAACCGGAGAATCGATTCCTCCTGATAAAAGAACCATTCCCTTGCCGTTAGTTCCTAGCGGCAATCCACCAAATCCGTCAACCTTGTCTTGATAAATATATGTTTTATCCTGCCTAATATTCACAAATAACTTAACATCAGGATTATTAACATCTACCTTTAAAACTTTACAACCCTTAAGTACAGCTGCACCCACATTTTTCGCCATCTGTGGTGATTTAATAGGAAAGCTCTTATCGGCTCTTTTAACCTCTACTTTAAATGTTTTAACTTCTTTTTTATCCATCAGATCAAGCATATACTTTACAGCTTCTTCATAAATATCTTCAACATGAGAATCAAGTTCTACAGCTTGGCTTATTGACGCAATACCAAAAACTTTCCCCATTTCCTTCAAAATTTCATCTTCCTTAATATCTTTATCAGAATAAACAAAAATTAGTCCTTCCTTGCGAACAACGCTCACATCACCAAGACGTTTGACCAATCTCTTTATTCTTTCCACGATTTTCTTTTCAAAATAAGACTTATTTTTGCCTTTGAGAACTGTTTCACCAAGTCTCACTATAAAAATATTTTTGTCTTTATTAATATCAACTGTCATATAATCCTATCCCCTACCTAATATTGCTACTTAATTTATATAATATTATTCCTCAATCTATCTAAATTTTCCAAGCGTCCTAAATCTTTCAACCACAGTCTTAATCTTTTCAAATGCATACAATATTTCCTCTTCAGTATTTGTATGGCTGAAGCTTATTCTTATTGATGAATCAATCTCATCCTGAGAGGCACCACATTCTCTTAAAACATGTGATCCCTTATTTTTCTTATTCGACGAACAAGCTGAACCTGTTGAAATATAAACACCTTCTTGCTCCAACATATGTAATATAACTTCTGCCTTAACTCCTAAGAATGAGATAGACATAACATAAGGCAATGCATTATCAAGCGAAAAAAATCTCACATCTTTTAACTCTGAGAATATCTTTTCACGCAGCATGTCATTCAATAATTTACACTTCTTATAATTTTCTATTCTTTTTCCATTTATCATCTGTGCAGCCAATCCAAAACCAGCAATTCCTGCAACGTTTTCTGTTCCTGCTCTAAAACCTTTTTCTTGTCCACCACCAACTATAAACGGATAAATATTATTGCTGCTATAATGCACACCTGCTCCACTTGATAACGACTTGGAGCTTATATAAGGAAAAATAATTGCCCCAACGCCCTTTGGACCATGAATTTTATGCGCACTTATTGTTATTGCATCTACTCCTTTTATCGGGATGTCAATCTTCCCATAACTTTGAACAGCATCTATATGGAAAAATGCGTTTCCCTTCATAGTTGCAATTTCTTCTATTGGATTAATAGCTCCAGTTTCATTATTCACATGCATAATAGAGATTAAAATTGTATCGTCATTGATAGCCTCATATAATCTTTTTGTGTCAACTTTATAATTCTCATCAACTCCAACATAAACTACGTCAAACCCCTCTTCTTCCAAAATTTTAAACGCTTCTAAAACTGCTGGATGCTCCACAGTAGTTGTAATGACTCTATTTCCTCTTGACTTTAGCTTTCTGGCAGCACCAAGTATGACTGTATTATCACCCTCAGTTCCACTACCAGTAAAAAAAACACCTGCCTCGTCTACCCCCAACGAATTAGCAATCTGCTTGCGAGCAGTTTTCACGCCCCTTTCTGCTTCTACACCAATAGCATGTAAAGACGACGGATTGCCAAAGTTTTCCGTCAAATATTTTGTCATTATCTCAACAACTTCTCTATATGGTTTTGTTGTTGCACTATTATCTAAATATACCTGCATTATTTTCTCCATCAATAATGATAAAAATAAAATATTTATTTATTATTATTTATTTCTGCACATTCCTTAAAAACTTCGGCATCCGTCTGAATAGGAATCAATTGTCCATTAATTTTTTGAAATCCTTCGTGCCCCTTTCCAGCGAGAAATAGCACCTTTTTATCTTCAGATGAATTAAAAATTTCTTCTATTGCCTCTTTACGAGTATTATAGACTTTATATTCAACACCATCTATGTTTTCTATCATTATCTTTGCAATATCTTCATATTGTTCAAAATTTGGATCATCTGGCACAATAGCGATAAAGTCACTATACTTTGATGCTGCTCTAGGCAGGTCGACTCTTCTGTTTTTTGCTTTATTGCCTGTTGCCCCAAACACTGAATATATCTTATATTCACTAAAACTCTTTCTTAATGACGACAAAGCTTTTTCAAAGCTTAATTCATTATGCGCGTAATCAACTAAGCCTATAATATTGCCATCTTCAGTCATATATAAATTAGATCTTCCATCGACATCCACGCCATCAAGCGCTTCTAAAATATATTCAGCGTTAAAGCCAAATATTTCCGAAACAGCTAATGTACACATTGCATTCTCAATATTATAACTTCCGAATGTATTCAGCCTATAAACCTTTCCTCTATAAGAAAACTCGGTTTTGCCATTGTTTAAACCCTTATCAACTGCATAATAGTCTGCCTTTTCGTTCTGAATAGAGAATGTTTTTATTTGCATATTTCTCGCAATAGCAATTTCATTTATTTTATCAAGATATTCTGTATCAAGATAATAAACAACATTATCTGACAACGATAATATCTTCAACTTAGATTCAATATAATCCTCTAATGTTGGATGTTCGTTATCACTAATATGATCTCTGTCAATATTCAAAATACACACGACATCGCAATCTAACATTCCAATTCTATCATATTTTAAAGCTTGAGAAGAAACTTCAACTATCATGTACTTCAATCCTGATTGAACAGCATTATACAAATTTCTATAAAGAGGAATTGCCTCTGGAGTTGTCAAACTAGATTCATACGAATTCTTTCCATCATATGTCAATATCGACGATATAAGCCCAACAGGCTTTTTATTTTCATCCACTAAACACTTGTCCAAAGCATGTTTCAAAAACATAACTGTTGTCGATTTACCTTTTGTACCTGTAACAGCAACAATTTTTAATTTTTCATCAGGTCTACCAAAAAATAAAGAAGCTAATACCAGCATTGCTCTTCTTACATCTTTTACAATAATACATGGTAAATCAACTGAATATTTCTTTTCAGAAATGTATAAAATAGCACCTCTTTTTATGGCATCTTCAAGATACTCTTCTTTAAAGGATTCTCCTTTACAAAAAAACGCCGTTTGCTTGGATACCTCTATAGAATTAAATGTTATATCTAGGATTTCTAAATCATTAATATTATTATCTGCAAATTCAACAAGGTTATATCTATCTAATTCAATAATAAATTCACTACATCTCATCATAGTTATTTTTTACCTCTTAATTTTTCAAGCAATAATTGCATATCTGGTGGAAGCTCTGAGTTAAATTCAATGTATTCATTCGTAATAGGATGAATAAACCCTAACGTTTTTGCATGTAACATCTGTCTTTTTACACCTAAATTATTTTTACTTGGACCATACAAGCCATCTCCTACAAGCGGATGATTTATATGAGTTAAATGAACCCTTATCTGATGAGTTCTACCAGTTTCCAGTTTACACTTTATCAATGTATACTTTCCAAATCGCTCCAAAACTTCCCAATGTGTGACAGCATGTCTACCATTTTCCAAGTCAACAGCTTTCTTCAATCTATTTTTCTGATTTCTACCAATACTTAAATCTATTGTTCCCTTATTATCTAAAAAATTATTATACACGACCGCATAATATTCTCGCGTCATACTATGATTTTCCAATTGTTTCGCAAGGTTTTCATGAACTTCGTTATTCTTTGCGATAACAAGCAATCCACTCGTATCCTTATCGATTCTATGCACTATACCAGGTCTATCAACACCGTTTAAATCTGACAATTGCTGATCATACTTGTACAATAATGCGTTAACAACTGTATCCTCCTCTTTAGCTGCTCCAGGATGTACAACCATGCCAAACGGTTTATTAATCACAACAATACCTTCGTCTTCATAAACTATATTAAGACGTATATTGTTAGGTTTGGGCAACGCATCGTCCTGCTTATCCACAACACAAAGCTCAATTTGCTGTCCACTTGCCACCTTATATTTCTTGTTATTTACAATAATGCCATCAATAGATACTTCCCCATTTTCTATTATTTTTTGAATATTAGAGCGAGAAATATTAGGAATATGACTAGCGATAAACTTATCTAATCTTGTCCCTATATCAGAATCAACTACAATTATTTTTATATCTCTTAAATTGTTAACAACACTTGCGTTCTCTATATTTTCCATTTATTTTTTTTATATTATTATACATTTATCTTTTTCTCAAAAAACAATATTGATATACCTAGCAATATACAGCCAACTACTGCACAAATATCTGCAAAGTTAAAAATTGCAAAATATTTTACATCAATATAATCTGTAACACTACCCAATACTGCCCTATCAAATAAATTAGATAAGCCACCTGCTATAACGAGTATACAGCTGTAACCAAAAACTTTTTTGAATCTGTCAGCATATATTTTCATTGCCACCGCAATCGCAATAATTAAAATAAATGTTACGGCTATAAGAAATATCTGCTTACCTGCAAGTAATCCAAATGCCATACCATTATTTTCTATATATGTTATTTTAATCCAATCACCCAAAATAGGAATGCTTTGATTCAAGTCCATACTATGTCTTGTAATAATTTTTAGGACTTGATCTACCATTATCAACAATCCTATAATAACTATTTTCATATTAAAAAAGGGGCTATGCCGCCCCTCCTCCATCTCTTATTCATACTTGATATTAACGATAGTTTTTCTATCATCTACCTTTATCTCTTCATCAGAAACTGATGATACTTCATCTGTAAAAAATCTTTCATCTATTATCGTAGCTTCCTTCGTTACAGTAGAAGTACTATTTAATTTTTTATCTTCTAAAATCGCCTTTAATCTATCAATTTCGATAGTTTCATTTATGCTATCAAAATCTCCAATATGTCTTTCTAAAAGAGCTTTATACTCTCTCTTAAAAAATTCATACTTAGCAATCAATTCTTGTGAATCCATAGCAATTTGTTCGGCTTTCATCTTAGCATCTTTAATAATAATCGCTGCATCCATTTCGGCATTTTCAATAAGAGAGTTCGCTCTCTTTTCAGAACTCTTTGCAAGATCATCCATAAGTTTTTGTGCTGTTTCTAGAGTGTCCTTTACCGTAACATCACTTCCCGGTATACAAACACTTTCTTTTTCCATAGTTGCAATTTGTGCCTTTAAATTAAGATTTTCTTTAATCATTTTTTCATAATCTAAAGTAATTACATCCAGAAACATATCTACTTCTTCAACGTCATATCCTCTAAGACCTTTAGTAAACTCTTTATCTTGTATCTCTGCTGGTGTTATCATAATTACCTCCAATCATCATTATCAAATGTAAGATTTGACTCTCTACTAGGTTCAGAAACAGAGTTAGCATATATATCTACATTTTCAGGTGCAAAAATAAATATGTCGTTTGCAATCTTCTGAATATTTCCATTCAAAGCATATGTAGCACCACTCAAGAAATCAAATATCTTTCTTGCAGTCTCTGCATCAATCTTTTCTAAGTTAAGAATAACCGGCTTTCTTCTCTTTAATTCATCTACAAGCTTTGGTGACTCATCAAATCCATTAGGCTCAACAACCATAAGTTTCATCATTTCACCAGCATTTGATGTCGGCATAGGAACAACATTGTGTTTAACGCTTGTTCTTTGTGTACGAGATGACTGTCTTGGCTCTACATACTCTTCTTCAGAATAGCTATCTTCATATTCCTCATCATATTCATCGCCAACTCCAACTAAATCTTTAAATTTATCAATAACTCCCATACCATTATTCCTTTCTTACTAATAAACCCTTTTTCCAAAAATATTACTGCCCACTCTTATGATATTAGCACCATTTTTTATTGCTATCTCATAATCACTAGACATACCCATTGATAAATATTCAAAATTAACATTATCTAGTTCTAACTGACTGTATTTATCATAAAGTTCTTTTGCTTGCCTAAAAACTCTGTCTATTTCCTCTTTGTCATCTGAAAGTGGAGCTATACACATTATACCCTTTATTTCAACATTTTTACAGTATTTTGATATATCCAATAAACATTTTTCAAAATCTTGAACTAAAATGCCATATTTACTATCTTCTTCAGCAATATTAACCTGTAATAATACTTTAACTACAACATTTTTTTCGCTAGCTCTCTTGTCAATTTCCTTTGCAATTTTCAAAGAATCGACTGAATGAATCAAATAAACTTTATCTATGATTGATTTCACCTTATTCGTCTGAAGATGCCCAATCATATGCCATCGCACAGGTAAAACGCTATCATATTTTTCTAAAATCTCTTGAACTTTATTTTCTCCAATATCTTCAATACCATATTCTATAGCAGTATTTATTTCTTCTACGCTTCTCGTCTTTGTAACTGCAATAAGTTTTACATGGCTATTAATAGATTCTTTAATTGCATCAATATTACTTCTTATCTTGTTCATATCAATTTTATACTTTCTTCAAATTTTATAGGCATCAATCATCAAACTCTTATATTAAAATTACTGTTAATGTTAATTAAAATTAAATCTAAACATAATCTACTATACTAATTAATGTTTTTCTCTATTTCATCATATACATTTACTGTATTAATCAACTTTCCGTTTTCGTCTTCAAACATATTTTCTTTTACAATAGATTTTTTCCCGTCTGTCTCAATAGTACTTACACGAACTAAAGTAAATTTACCGTCTTTTCCAAGTAAGTTTACCACTGGCTTGCCATCTTTTCTACCTATAGATTTATTATCTACTATCAAGCCTTTTTTATCTACAACTATAATCTTAATATCAATTTTTCTTAATTTTGCAAAGTCTTTATAATACCTACTAGTATGAAATAACATCTTTGTTTTCTTTCCATCTTCAACCTTTTTATCTAAAATAAACTCTACTCTATCACCGTTAATTTCAATATTATATTTATATCCTTCCGAATATTTACTTGCATCTTCCGTATTAATCCAGCATAAAATCCACCATTTACTCTGATCAGCTATCTTATATAACGGCTGATTCTTTACAGCTTTATCTTTATCAATCTCTATAACTTTGCTAGATTTTTTTTCAGCAGTTTCATTAGTAATTTTGTCGACATTGGCATATGTAAAATATGTTTCATTACCATCTATAAAATGTGAAAATATTCCCTTGCGAAGAGACGTATTAATACCACTTGTAATCATAGCTTTCCCTAAGTTTTCTGCAATGTCATCGTAAGGGCTCTTCTTAGCTTTCTCGCCTTCTTTAGGTTTTGTCTGCATAAACTGAATTATATTTTCGCCAACTTTTACTAAAATACCTTCTTTAATTAAATATTTAACGTCACCCTGAACAGATGTACCATATACCGTTTCATCTCTTAATATGTATCCAGTAGTCTTTGTATTAACACTTATTTCGCCGTATTCTAAAACTGTAGTTGTCGTAGCTTCATGCACTAATCTTGGCAAAATCTGTGTAATTAAAAATAAAATAGCAACAACTATTAAATACAATATAATCAACTTTTTATTCTTCAATATCTTCATATATATACTCCACCATCATTTTACACTATATATTATTATATTTGAATAAATTTCTTGCAATCCGAGCTCTAGAATAATATAATGTATACAAATATACAATTTAAAGAAATTAAACAAGAATTCAAATTTGGAGGTTAACAATGGGTAAAACTCTAGCATATAAAATTTTAGAAAATCATCTTGTCAAAGGAGAGTTAATTGCAGGTAATGAAATACAAATAAAAATTGATCAAACATTGACTCAAGATTCCACGGGAACTATGGTTTATCTACAATTAGAAGCTATGGATATAGATAAAGTTAAAACAGAATTGTCAGTTGCATATATTGATCACAATACACTACAAACTGGTTTCGAAAATGCAGACGATCACGCATTTATCAAAAGTGTTGCGAAAAGACATGGAATTCTTTTTTCTAAACCTGGTAATGGAATCTGCCACCAACTTCATTTAGAAAATTATGGAAAACCCGGAAAAACGCTTCTAGGGTCAGACAGTCATACACCAACAGGTGGCGGTCTTGGAATGATTGCTATAGGGGCAGGTGGACTTGACGTAGCCGTAGCTATGGCACAGGGCATTTATTCTGTAGTAGTACCAAAAGTAATTAAAATTAATCTTACAGGAAAACTAAGACCTTGGGTTAGTGCAAAGGATGTTATCTTAGAAATATTAAGAATATTATCAGTAAAAGGTGGCGTTGGCAAAATTGTAGAATATACTGGCGATGGCATTGAATCTCTATCCGTTACAGATAGGGCAACTATAACTAATATGGGGGCTGAACTTGGAGCAACAACATCTATATTTCCAAGTGATGAACGTACTAGAGAATACCTTGCATCGCAGGGCAGAGAAAACGATTATATTCCGATTGCTGCAGACAAAGATGCTATATACGACGAAGAAATTAATATAGATTTATCTTCCCTATCACCTATGGCGGCTAAACCTCATAGCCCTGACAATGTTGATACTGTTGAAAATATAGGCAAAATAAAGGTTAATCAAGTAGCTATAGGTAGTTGTACTAACTCATCATACTCAGATTTAATGAAAGTTGCAAATATCTTAGATGGTAAAAGCATACATCAGGATGTATCTCTTGTCGTATCACCTGGTTCAAGCACAATTTTAAAACAACTTGCAAAAAATGGTGCATTAGCTAAGATGATAAGTGCTGGAGCTAGAATAATTGAAAATGCTTGTGGTCCTTGTATAGGTATGGGACAATCTCCAGAATCCGGGGCAGTATCTCTACGAACATTTAACAGAAACTTCAAAGGACGTTCCGGTACTCTCGATGCTAACGTATATTTAGTTAGCCCTGAAACAGCTGCAATTTCGGCAATAACTGGCTATTTAACAAACAACTTAGATTCTAGTGATATATTAGATGATATTGACAATATAATCTTTGAAAAAAACGATAATTTTGTAATATATCCAGAAGGTACAAACAAAAAAAATACCCCTGTTGTTATGGGACCAAATATTAAACCGTTCCCTAGAAACAATTCGCTACCAGATCAACTGAAAATTACTGTAGGACTTTATACTGGCGATAATATTACAACTGATGACATCATGCCATCAGATTCAAGGCTTCTGCCTTATCGTTCAAATATACCTTACCTTGCAAACTACTGTTTTGAAAAAATAGACGGAGATTTCGCAAATAGATGTAAAGAAATAGATTCAGTAGCCATTATCGGAGGAGAGAATTACGGACAAGGCTCTTCTAGAGAGCACGCTGCACTAGCACCACTACAACTTGGAGTTAAAGCGGTTATCGCAAAATCATTCGCAAGAATCCACAGATCAAATTTAATAAATAGTGGCATTCTTCCACTGACATTTAAAGATATAACTGATTACGAACAAATTGAACTTTTAGATAAATTAATTATAAATAATGCAGTAAATCAACTAAACAACGATTACATAGAAATAGAAAATATCACAAAAGGATTTTCACTCCTAGCAAAAAATGATTTTTCTGATTTAGAGAAAAACATGCTAATCGCAGGTGGCAAAATTAATTATATAAAATCTCTATAAACCTATAATAGTCTGCAAATTGCAGTAATGACTAAAATTACATACAACTATTACTTTATATATAACGAGAGGTAATTTAATGAATGATAATTTAAAAACAATAATGTTAGATAACAAATTATTAGATGATAATCTTAATAAAGTGAAAGAGCTTATCTTGTCACAACTTCAAAGGATTGAAAATATCAAAAATTCTACAACATCTACAGATTTTGCTAAAAAAGATAAAATAGTTATTGGTACTATTGCCGGAGATGGAATTGGTCCAATTATTATGGAGTCTACACTAACTGTTTTACAAAGTCTACTTGCAGACAAAATTGAATGTGGAGCTATAGAATTAAAAAAAATTGACGGATTAACGATTGAAAATAGAATTAAACTAATGCAATCTGTACCGGATAATGTTCTTAATGAAATAAAGTCATGTGACGTAATCCTAAAAGGACCGACCACAACACCTGGAAAAAATGACAACATGCCAAACATTGAAAGTGCTAATGTAACTCTTAGAAGAGAACTAGACCTTTTTGCCAACGTTAGACCTATTACAATCCCAGAAAAAAATATTAACTGGATATTTTTTAGAGAAAATACTGAAGGCGAATACACTCTAGGAAGTAAAGGCATCGATATTCAAGAAGATATTTCACTAGATTTCAAAATTATATCTGATGTCTGCACACAGAGGATAGCTAAATCAGCTTACGAATACGCAAAAAATAATGGGAATTTAAATGTCTCAATAATCACTAAAGCTAATATTCTAAAGAAAACGGATGGAAGATTTTTAAATACTTGTCTAAGGGTTTCTAAAGATTATCCTGAAATTAAAACAGACGATTGGTATGTAGATATATGTGCTGCAAATCTGATTAACAATGATATAAACAGTAAATTCAATGTATTTATTTTGCCTAATCTATATGGAGATATTATCACTGATGAAGCTGCGCAACTTCAAGGTGGTGTTGGAACAGCAGGAAGTGCAAATATTGGCTCACAATATGCAATGTTTGAAGCAATTCACGGTAGTGCACCTCGCATGTTAGAAGAAGGAATTGAAGCTTATGCTAATCCTGCAAGCCTTATGCGTGCAGCAGAAATGCTTTTAAGACACATATCATATATTGATTATGCAGATAAATTAAATTTTGCATTAAATAAAACAAACGAAAAGTTAAATATGACTGGCAATATTGATGGCAACACGGCTGATGATTTTGTTAATCAAGTTATAAAATATTTGGAGGTATAAAATGGGAGCATCAGAACAACTTTATATGTCACTAAAGGATTCTATTCTTTCTGGCAATATACTTACTGGAGAAAAATTAACCGAACAAATACTATGCAAAAAATATGATATCAGCAGAACACCTGTTAGAGAAGCCTTGCATAAATTGGAAACAGAAGGACTTTTAACCAGTATTCCAAACAGAGGTTTTTATGTACAAGGCTTGACTAATCAAGACTATTTAGATATTTTTGTATTAAGAGAATTATATGAAATTCAAGCGGTTCAATGGGCTACCGAAAGAATGAATGACGAAGAATTAGAAGAATTAGAGGAACTTTTTGAATTCATGGAATTTTATACCTACAAAAAAGATTTAATGAAAATGTTGACTATCAATTCTAATTTTCACAAAAAGATATATGATGGAACACACAATAGAATGCTTCAAAATCTATTATCTTCATATCAAGAATTAGTTAAATATGCAGGTTCTTCTAGCGAAAAACCTGATGATTATTTAGATAAATTGTTTATTGAACATAAAAATATATTTATGGCAATTAAAGAAAGAAATCCAGCCAAAGCAGGAGAAGCGATGAGAGAGCATATTCAAGCTTCAAAAAGCAGATACTTAAATAAAAAGGAGGAATAAAAATGAATACTATAGAGTTGTTAAAATCAAAAAGGACTTTTAGACGATATATTCAAGAGAAAAAAATTGACGAATCAATTATTAACGAGATGAAAGAATCAGTTAGATATATATCTAGCGCTGCAAACTTACAACCTCTCAGATATATCTTTGTTACGTCAGAAGAAAAAGTTGAAGAATTGTTTCCTCATACAAAATGGGCAGCTAGACTACCTAAAGAGCTTGGTACCCCAAAAGATGGAGAAAAACCGGTCGCATATGTAGTAATTTACTGTGCAAAAAATGACTTTACACCTTTTACAAATTACGACGTTGGTCTTGCAATGGCAAATCTTACTACTGCTGCTTGGGCACATGGAGTTGGAAATTGTATTTTCAAATCTTATACAAAGGATGCTATCAAAAGTGTCTGTGGCTTAAGTAATGATGACGAATTATGTGCAGTAATCTCATTTGGTTATCCATCTCACAAATCGACAGTTGTAGACATAATTGACAATGATGTTGCTTATAGCCTAGATGACAATAAAGATTACATTGTTCCAAAGCGTCTAATTGCAGATATTATAAAGGATATTTAATATCCTTTACTTTACTAGATTTTATTCTGTAAGCCTATCATCCCAAAATAAATAATCATTTTATAGACTGAATTTTAAAAATCCATTATTTACTTAGAACTGTAAATAATGGATTTTAATTACCTTTAATATTTATTCTATCCATGCTCCAGATGAGTTAAATTTATACCATTTACCGCCAATCTTTAACCAACCTGTCTGCATCGCTCCACTACTGTTTAAATAGTACCATTTACCTCCTGTCTTTAGCCAGCCAGTTTGCATTGCTCCACTACCATTTAAATAGTACCATTTACCTCCTGTCTTTAGCCAGCCAGTTTGCATTACTCCACTACCGTTTAAATAGTACCATTTACCCCCTGTCTTTAGCCAGCCAGTTTGCATTACTCCACTACCGTTTAAATAGTACCATTTACCTCCTGTCTTTAGCCAGCCAGTTTGCATTACGCCATTATCGTTCAAGTAATACCATACACCTTTATTTTTTAACCATCCAATTGTTATAGTACCATCCGAATTGGCAAAGTAATATTTACCTTCAGGATTTTTCCACCATCCACTTGCAAGATAACCATCATCTTTAAATATATATTGCAGTCCATCTATTACTTCAACACAATTGTGTGGATAAATACTGTTGGGACTATAGTTCTCAACAGTATTATAAGCATACCATTTTCCTTTATCATTCAAATGCCATTGCCCATTATAATGCTTTAATGGTTCATTAGCTTTTCCATTAAGCAAATCAACTTTAGTATATACACTATATCCTTTTAAAAATCCATACAATGATTCCTTATAATCCATATCAACATTAACCGTAAGATTTTCATCAAGCGACGCAATTATACTTTTCTTGCCCTGCTTGTATGCAGCTCCAGCTGAAAATATTCTTGAACCATCGTTCAAACGATCAACAAATGAATTATAGGAATTATGACTTATATCATTATCTCCAAAATCCATCTCGATAGTAGTATATATTTGTCTATTAGGGCACAATATTATACTTGCATCTAATGTTTTAACATAATGATAACTGTTTGAACCCTCATAACCATGATGGTTCATTGTAGCTATATCCACCTTCCCAATCTGATCTGCTAGCACTGTCTCATGCTTAATAAAATCATCTAAGTCACCACCTATAAATGCTGTTTTACCGTTAGGCGCAATAACCTTGACACCAAGAGACATACTGTTTGCATCATTGTATGGACCTTTTTCCGATGCTCTGTAATTATATAGAACTAAATCTGTATCACCAAGTTTAATCGAATGAATATCTCCATCAAAATCTGCTGGTTTTGTAATTATCTTTGCCTTACATCTTTCTCCAGCTGCAATTAAATCATTGTATACTTCTAAATTATCCCATAGTCTTTTTTTATTTGTTATATATTCATCTTTATATTCTGGCGTAATAATTGTTTTAACTGGGATTGCATCAATAACTTCATCTCCAGAACCTATATGGTCTGAATGTGCATGTGTTCCAATATAATAATCAAAATTATCCGCATTCACTCCCAGTTCTCTCATATAATTAATAACTAAATCTTCGACACCATGGCCACTTCTAGTTACACCACTGACATTGACTTTATTTCTTGGTATGCTGTCATCTTCTCCAGAATCAACTACGGCAAAGTGACCATTTGACTCAACGATAAATGCATTACAACTTGTGTCATTGGCTATCATATGGATTTTAACTATACTTTCTGTTTCATTTTGCGCAAATGATTTCATTGGTATAAATAATGAAACAAAAATACAAGAAATACAAACCATATAAACCAATGTTTTTAAAAAATATTTTCTCTTCATACTATATTCTCTATTTATATAAACAAAATTAGTTAAAAAGTAAAACAGATCTATTCGCTCAATCATGTAAAAATACAGAAAAACTAAAAATTATATTATTACGATTATAATTTACTCTCTATTATTAACTATACAAATAAATATTAGAATAATCCACAGCTTTCATACCCATTTATTTGTATCAAAAGCAAAAAAAAGCAATAACTACTGTCATTACTTTTCTAACCTGTAATAATTATTCTCCCTCTCTAGTATAAGAAATAATATCTTCAGCAATTTCTTCTGAAGCCATTGAAACAGGTTTTCTTTCAAAACCATCTTGATCATATGCATCTACAAACTTAGGCTTGCCATCAACTATATCTCTTGCTCTCTTTGCAGCAAGCAACACTGTAGTATATCTACTATCTGTCTTTGTTCTCATTATATTTACTGATGGATATAACATCATAATCTTATTCCCTCCTCAAAGTTTTTAATCATTTCTAAAACTGCAATACTATCCTTTTTATTTTTAAATTCATCATCAGCACCGAAGCTACTAATACACTCATCAATATCTTGTAGCGCCTTCTCTAAATCATCATTTACAAATACATAATCATATAATGGAGCTAACTCTATTTCTCTACAAGCCTCTGCAAGTCTTCTTTCTATAACATCCTGCTCGTCTGTAGCCCTGAGTGAAAGTCTACTTCTCAATTCGGCTTTTGACGGTGGCATTATAAATATCAATATTGCTTCATCTAAAACTTCTTTAACTTGCAAAGCTCCTTGTACATCAATTTCCAAGATTACATTGATACCTTTTTCAAGCCTTTCATATACATTCTTTTTTGGGGTACCATAGAAATTTCCAAACACTTCAGCATATTCAATAAAACCACCATTATCAATTTCTCGAATAAACTCTTCTTTCGTAATGAAATAGTAATGCTTTCCATCTACCTCATTTTTCCTTGGCTTCCTCGTTGTTGCAGATATGGATAACTCTATATCCTGTCTATTTTCAATAAGTTTCTTGCATATTGTCCCTTTACCTACACCTGACGGTCCAGATATTACAAACAATCTCCCCTTTTGCATATTTTCACTCCTAAAAAATCTCAAACAATTATAACATATTTTCTACATATTATTCTTCTATTATTCTATCAGCAATATTTTCTAAGTTCTGTCTAATATATGTATTGCCTTTCAAAGCTATAGGTAAACCTTTTGTTGTTGCAATATAGATATTTTCATCATGTTGAATACAGCCTAAAATCTTTAAATTTACACATCTCGTAACGTCAGACAACATAGGCACAAAGCCCTGGGCAATTAATTCACCATAAACTTGATTGATTACACATGAAGTTTCTTCTATTCCAACCCGTTTTAGATGACTGATAACCGCATCTAAGTCTCTCAAAGAAGCATCGTTGGCAGTGGTCACAATAATCGCTTCATCTGCACCAGCTGCTGCAATATCAAAGCCTTCGCCTATTCCGGCCGGAGAATCAATCAAAATATAGTCAAATTCTTTCTTTAATTTTTCACATAATACTTTCATATGCATTGGCGAAATATTTTCATCTTTCTTATATGGAGGCGCTGCCATAAAATATAGATTTTCAAAGCGCCTATCTTTGATTAATGCCTTCTTTATTCCACAAACTCCAGTCATTACATCCATCACATTAAAGACAACTTCGTTTTCTAATCCAATATATAAGTCCAAACTTCTAAGACCCATATCCATATCCATCAGTAAAACTTTTTTCCCCTTCATCGCTAAAAGAACGCCAATATTTGCTACAAATACTGTCTTCCCTGTTCCACCTTTTCCCGATGTAATAATTATTGATTTACCCATTTTAATTCAATCCTTTGTTAATCTTCATATCATTATAAGTTTTACTATCTTTATTCATGTAAGCATTAACAATATCCACAACCAAAGGAGCTAATGTCCAACCATCTTTTCCTTGAGGGACATATACTGCAATTGCAATTTTAGGATCCTTGTATGGAGCTAGAGCTACCATCCAAGCAAAGTCATCATAGTCACCCTTGAAACGATTTAATGATGCTCCTGTCTCTCTTCCATTCGATAAGTTAATTACTGCCTTTCTGTAAGCCACATCATCATTGGTATAATATTCTGCATTAGTTTTTCTTAAGCGCTTAACTTCTTCTTTTACCTCGTTCCATGACATATTCCCAAAGCTGCCAAGATGTTGCTGTAAATATTCTTTTTCAGACATAGTCTTAACTTTACCAAATTTTTGTGCGGTACCAGTTTTCATACATAAATCCAAACCACTCACTCTAAATGCGTTATTATCTTTTGCAGTCACATTCATCGATTCCAGTACGTCGTCAATAACTTTTGAAGATGTATCAAGCTTATCTACTTGTTTACTCTTATCTTTGTATTCATTTTGAACATTTTTAACTACAGTAACCTTATGTCTCCTACCCTCATCACCTAATGTTGCCATATAATTAGCCATTTGAATTGGAGTATACATACTAGATCCCTGTCCTATAGACAAATTGAACACATCGCCTGTCGTCCATGAATTCTTATTAAAATATACATATAGAAAACTTTCCACAAACTCTCTATATTTTGATGGTTTTACACTAACTTGCGGCAAAAGCTCGCCAGTCATCTTGCTATATGTAATACCCTTCATATCTGTCCATTTAACTATAGTATCTATATCTTTTTCTAGCCTTTTAGCATTATCAACCACTTTACTATCAAAATACTTTTCAGCTTCAGCATATAATGCACTCTTTAACTGCGCTTTATTAGCCTGAATTTTAGAATCTAAACTTGGAAGTCCATATGACGATTCTTCTATTTCGATTCCAGTCTTTTCATCAAGTCCCAATTGCTTCGCAAATTTAAGTATCTTATCAATCCCCATATCCTTTAAACCCAACGATTGCCCATTAGACCAGTCCTTATTGGTTGCAATATTCCAAAAGTAACAGTTGCAAGATTCAGACATTGCCTTATTCAAAGCTATGTATCCATGATTTCCCTTTCTTGCATTCCAAAGCCAACATCCAAATTCTTGCTGCCCAATTTTAATATGCCCGTCATCTTTATACGCTGTATCTGGATTCAATCCACTGTCTAATGCTGCTAGTGCAGTAATTGGCTTAAATGTTGATCCAGGTTGCACCATACTGTTTGTCGCTAAATTAAACAACGGCGCAGGAGATAAAGGATCATACGGATTGTAACTCTGCAAAGAAGCCCAATCTTCACTGCTTATTCCCTCAACAAAAAGATTAGGATTAAAGTCAGGATAGTTTGCTAATGCAAGCACCTCTCCTGTTTTAACATCAATTACAACTGCCGCACCAGATGCCGCTTTAGATCTTGAAGATATTGATTTTATAAGTTTTTCCAGACTGTCTTCCGTAGTTTTTTGTAATCTGGAATCAATAGTTAAATATACATCATTCCCTTTTTTAGCTACACTTTTATCTACAGACTTAATAGCTTCACCATGTGTATTAACCTGCACAACTTCCATGCCATCATGCCCTCTTAGAATACTTTCATATTGAGCTTCAATACCACTTTGTCCAATCATAGATGAAATATCATAGCCTTTTTTTTCATATTCTGATTTTTTTTCTTCAGAAATTTTACCCATATATCCCAAAATATGTGAAGCTAAATTGCCTTGCGGATAATATCTCTTCATATCTGAAATTACTTCCATTCCAGGATATTTCATCTGGTTTCCCTTGATTTCTAAAATAGTCTCCTTAGAAACGTTATTCGCAATTTCTATAGGAATATATTTCTTCAATCCATTTTGTTTTATTTCATATCTAATAGCAACAATTGCTAAAGCTTCCTCAGCAGACAAGTTTTTATCAACTTCATATTTTTCTTTTATTTTTTCAAATGCCACTTTCGCAGATTCATTCTTGTCTAGGTTATAACTTTCTAGAAATTGGTCCTTTTCAATATCCTGCCTATAACGCATACTTCTAATGTTTATTGGCGGATATTTAGCATATTTTTCATTTAATATTTTTTGAATCTCATATTTATCATTTGAATCTATCTCATATCTTTCTTTTAAGATATCAAAAGCCTGACTAGCTGATGTTCCTACATCTATCTTATTAGCTCTCAACCAGTTATCTATTTCATCCTGAAATTTATATCTAATTTCCCCATCTTTGTATTCCATAGGGAAATTGTTTACTACTTTGTCACCGTTTTCATTTAAAAGCCTTATTGTAGTAATTATAGAATCATTAATATCGTCCGCATCTATTGTATTTAAATTCAACCTAACCGTAAATGTCTGCACATTATCTGCTAATAATACTCCATTTCTATCATAAATTGAACCTCTGGCAGCTGGTGTATAAATACCCTTATATGCCATATTTTTAGATAATTTACTCCATTCATCGCCTTGAACAACAGAAAGATCTACTAAACGAATAACTAAAATAGCTGCAAGAAAAATAAATATTTTCTTCACCTTGCTATAAGATTTAATTTTATTAGCTATTTTTTTCATTATATTAAATCGTCTCTTTCCTCTTGAGTTCTTCCTACAAACCTATTTGCAATTTTTATCGCTGGAATATAAATAAGTAATCCTAGCGCTATATTTAAAATAGATTGCCACAAAGACATTTCTAAACAATAGGTATAGCTTATAACAACACCTAAAATATCTAAAATTGCTACATAAATTAAGTTATATAATATCGTTCCTAGAACTATTAACAATACCGTCGTTCTCTTACTTCTATTATTAAATATAGTTTTCACTGGCAATATTAGCAATAAAACTACAAGCATGCTGAAAGCACTAATACCAGCATAATTACTGCCTATACTATCCAATGCTAACGCAAATACTAATGACACAGCAATATCCCTATATTCCTCGTCAAAAGCATAAACAAAGATCATAGATAACACCAAAAGCGCATTCACTGTTATACCTGATATAGATATAACATTAAAAATTGTTTTTTGTAATATAAAAATAAATATATATATTGGAATTACAAAATATAGCTTCATCTACACACCACAACTGTACTTAACGAAGTAAAATCAATTTTTGGTTTCACCCTTACACGCTTCAGTCTACTATCTGCATCATAATTAACTTTATCGATCCTACCAATTACAATCCCTTTAGGAAATATTCCACGTCCTGATGTAACGATTATATCTCCGGCTACAACATTTGCTTTATCGTCTAAAAGATACCCCTCCAGAGTCCTACTGCCATCGCCATTTAAAACACCTGCAACATTTTCTTTTTTGCTCACTACAAAGCTTATACTCTGATTAATATTCAAAATAGATGTAACTTTTGCATCGTTGTCATTAACCTTAGACACAAATCCTATAATTCCATCCTTAGTAGCTACAAGATCTCCTTTTGCTATATTACTAGATTTGCCTTTATCAATAGTAAACACTTTATATAATGCAGAATTATCTACTTCTTTAATATTAGCAATTACATGGTTGTTATAATCTTTGTAAGGCTTTGTGTCAAATAAGCTGGCAATTGCATTAAATTCCTCATATTGAGTCTTTGTCAATCGTAAATTAATATTTTCTTCTCTAAGCTTATCGTTTTCCTCTTTTAATTCCTTATTTTCTGTTTCAAGTTCTTTCTTCGTCTTTTCTTCTTGTCCGTTCAAAATATTTTTTTCAACAGAAACAAACGGTTTCTCAATTATATTTACGAAACCTTTTACAATATTCCCAACAAAAGAAGATGAGCCGCCTAGTAACGCTGATACTAAAATCATTGTTACAAGCACGGCTATTACAAAACTAATTATTGAGGCCTTTTTGTGTTTTTTAAGCCAGTTCATAATATATTTATTTCCTCTTTAACAAAACTAAATTAGTCTCTTATTTTTATCTCTGCGTAAACTTTTAATTTATCTGAATTAACTAAGCTCTTGCATGCACCGATAGCTACTGCCTCATAAGGATTTTCTGCTCTAACTACAATCATTCCTGTCTTTTGCGAAATAATCTTATCAAAGTTTTCTATCAACGAAGCTCCTCCAGTCAGCATCATACCTTTTTCTGCAATATCTGCAGCAATTTCAGGCGGAGCTTTTTCAACTGTACTCTTTATTGCATCTATAATAGTTTCTACAGATTCTCTTAACGCATCTTCCATGTCCTTATTTGTAACTTCAAAAGTTCTAGGCAGTCCAGAAACAAGCTCTCTTCCTCTAGCTTCGATAGTTCTAATAATTTCATTTCCATTTTCATCAACGCCAACCATAGCACATCCTACAGCCGCCTTAATATCCTCTGCCGTCTGTGTACCAATTAAAATTCCTTTTGTCTTTCGGATATATGCTATAACTGATTCTGACATTTTCTCACCAGCATATCTAATTGATGTACTTACAACTGTACCTCCTAGTGAAACTATAGCAATATCTGTAGTACCCCCACCAACATCTGTAATCATTGAAGCTTCACTATCATCAACATTTAGACCTGATCCAATTGCAGCTGCCATAGGTTCATCAAGCACATAAACTTCTCTAGCGCCAATCTGATTTACTACCTCACTAACAGCAGTCTTTTCAACTTCAGTTACTCCACTTGGTGTACCGATACCGACTCTATATCCCTTTAAACTCTTTGAACCTAGAGCTTTTTCTATTAATTTTTCTAGCATCTCTGCAGTACTATCAAAGTCAGAAATTACACCGTCTTGTAAAGGTCTTACTACTTCTATATTCTTAGGGTTTTTGCCATACATTGCCCTAGCTTTATTACCAACTGCAATAATTTCATAATTATCATATTTATCAAAAGCAATAGCAGTAGCTTCATTCAAAATAACTCCTGAATCCTTACTGTATATAATAGTATTTGATGTTCCCAAATCAATACCGATTTCCTTAAAATTAGCTGCCATCTTAATCTCCTTTATATTATATTTAAATCCTTTAAGCTATTTGCCTGATGATCTCCAACTATAATATGATCAATAACTTGTATTCCTATCAACAAACCAACATCAATAAGTCTCTTTGTAATATCTATATCTTGTTGGCTAGGTGTAGGATCACCACTTGGGTGATTATGTATTAATATAATTGCTGAAGCGCTCATTTTTATAGCTTTTCTAAATGTCTCTCGCGGATGCACAATACTTGATGACACATCCCCTATAGACACTGTTTCTTCTGAAATTATCTTGCCTTTTGTATCGAGTAAAAGAACCAGAAAATGTTCTTTTTTCTCTCTCCTCAATCGTGGTATATAAATTTCTTTTATCTGTTTAGAACTTGTTATTTTTATTGAATTATCTAGTGACTTCATAGCTAATCTTCTCGATAATTCACATACTGCTACTAATTGACAAGCTTTCGCCTCACCTATACCACTTATTTCTAACAACTCTTTTACACTAGCGTTACTAAGATCATTCAACCCATTCATAAAATGACTAAGTATAATTCCCGCCAACTCATTGGCGTTTTTACCTTTAATACCAGTTTTTATGATAATTGCAAGCAGCTCCTGATCTGACATCACTTCGCTACCATATAACATCATCTTTTCTCTAGGTCTTTGATTCCTTGATAACTCCTTTATTTTCATAGATCCTCCTAAATTATTAGGACACCTAATCACATAATAAGCACTATATATTTTATCATTATTAGTACATTATTTTCAATTTTTAAATTTGAAAATAAGTAATATTATTAAATATAAAACTAAGAATTACCAATATTATTACAGGTAATTCTTAGTAAATAAATTATAATCTATGCATAAATAAGCCAATAGCTAACTTTGGCTCAAAACAAGTAGATTTTGGCGGCATAGTTCTTTCCTTATCAGATATTTCTATAATCTCCTCTATTGAGACTGGATATACTGCAAATGCAACTTCCATATCGTTATCTACTCTTTCTTCTAAACCTTTCATATCCTTTAATCCATTTACAAATTCAATATTTGGATTAATTCTAGGATCATGTATGCCTAAAATCGGAGCAAGAATTTTATCCTGTAATATACTTACATCAAGTTTTTCAACCACATCTCCTAATTTTGCAATTTCTTCTTCTCGTAAATTCAAGAAATACCACTCGTTATCTATGTACATAGAAATCTGATACTTTTTCGTTGGTTTACAATTATCTTTAGTTGTAGGAATAATATCAAAACCTGCTTGATTAATCTGTTCTAAAAGTTCTCTCTTCGTATGCCCATTTAGATTTTTAACAACCCTATTAAAGTCTATAACTTGTAAATCTCCCATAGGGAAGATAGTTGCCATTATATAATCTAGTTCGTACTCTCCTTCCAAGTGATGTTGCTCATGCATTCTCTTTGAAAAGCTATAAGCTGCATGTGTTCTATGATGTCCGTCAGCAATATATAGAGAATCAATTTCTTCGAAGAAAGTTACAATACCATTAATTATATTATCATCTGTAATAGTCCAAATCTCATGTCTGACATCACCAAGCGTTACATCATATTCCTTTGGTTTATTGTTGATATAGCTGTTTATTAAAACCTTAATCTTATCTTCACCAGCATATGCTAAAAAAATTGGCTCTGTATTAGCTGATGTAGCAAAAAGTTGATCCATCATTACATATTCTTTATCAACCTTTGTCTGTTCATGTTTTTTTATCACACCATTTTCATAATCATTTACATTAACACAACACACTATGCCTGTCTGCACATGATCGAATAATGTCTGTCTATAAATATATATAACAGGTTTCTCTTCAACGAGCATAACCTCATCGTCAATGAAAAGCTGGATATTTTCTTTAGCCTTTTCAAATACTTCAGTACAATATCTATCTTCAACTCCATCTAAGTCTACATCTGCACGAATAACTCTTAGAAAACTATATGGATTGTTGTCAATAATTTTTTTAATTTCTTCATCTGCCATCTTCTCAAATGGACTAACTATAATTCTATCTTCTAAACCTTTCGAAGGTCTTACTGCCCTAAACGGTTTGATTTTTGCCATAATTTCACCTCATTCTCAATAATAGCCACAACTTCCTCGATTGTCAGTCCTGTAGTATCTAAAATTTTACTATCTTTTGCTGGTCGTAAAGGATTTAACTTTCTAGTCTTATCGTTGATATCTCTATGCTTAATATCATCATATATCTCTTCGTAGACTAAATCCTGTCCTTGTTCTAACAGTTGTTTGTAGCGACGCATCGCTCTTTCTTCGACACTTGCAGTCAAAAATATTTTAACTTCCGCATCTTTTATTACATTAGTCGCTATATCTCTACCATCCATTACAACGCTATTTTTTGAAGCTATTTCTCTTTGAAAATCTACAAGTTTTTTTCTAACATTTTCAAATTGAGCTATCTCTGATGCCAAAATTGAAATCTCATCAACTCGTATCTCGTTACCAAGCAGTTGACCATCAAGATATACATTACCTTCTTTAAAATCTATATCTGTATCATCCAAAATATTTGAAATATTTTCATTTAAAAAATCATCTAAATGAAAATTCTCACCAGTAAAATTTTGTTCTTTAATCTTTTTACTAACCTTAAATGCTATCGCACGATACATAGATCCTGTATCTATGTATTCTAATCCAAGCTTATCCGCAACAATCTTAGCTATTGTACTTTTGCCTGAGCCCGAGGGACCATCAATAGCTATCCTTAAAACTGTATCCATATTATTTCTCCAATAGCTTATTAATTTCTGAAATAAACGTCTCCACATCAGTAAACTGCCTGTACACTGATGCAAATCGAACATAAGCTACTTCATCTATTTCCTTAAGAGCTTCCATAATAAGTTCACCAATAAATGTGCTCTCTATTTCTTTTGTCATAGTATTTGCTAAGCCTCGTTCTATGTTGTCTACGATCGCATCCATCTTGCTTCGTTCAACTTTTCTCTTTTCACAAGCCTTAATAATACCATTTAAGACCTTATTTCTATCAAAAGCTTCTCTACTGCCATCTTTTTTGATAACCATCAAAACTACTTCTTCTTGTTTTTCATAAGTAGTAAACCTATGACCACATTGTTCGCAAACGCGCCGTCTTCTGACTGCACGATCTTCATCTATAGGCCTTGAATCTATTACTTTTGTATTTCTATCACCACAAACAGAACACTTCAAAGTTTGCACCTCCACAATTCTACATATTGATATATTATTATTGTACTACATATAGTCTTTTGTCTTCAATATATATACCAAACAAAACCCCGTATACAAACTACATGTCAATCATTGAATTTATCCAAATCAACAACATAAGTTATATATAGGGGTTTAAAATATTCATATCAAGTAATTTATTATGTACTTATATATCAATAATTATTGTATAGCCTATTTAATTATTATAATATTTTTTTGTTTCGATTTCTTCTACAAGACGGCTAATAAAGTCTTCAACACTAAGTTCGCCAACTTCACCTAGAACATTATGTCTAATTGATAAAGAGCTGTTTTCAACTTCTTTTTCACCTATTACTGCAATATATGTCGCTCTCTCATTTCTAGCTTCACGAAGTTTATATCCTATCTTTTCATTTCTTGCATCAATCTCAACTCTTAAACCTATAGCTTCCAGTTTACTTGCAACAACAGCTGCATATTCTTCAAATTTTTCAGCAACTGTCAACAATTTTACTTGAACAGGAGCTAACCATAATGGGAATTTACCTGCAAAATGCTCTGTAAGAATTCCAATAAATCTTTCGATAGATCCATATAGTACTCTATGAATCATTACAGGTCTATGCTTTTCACCATCTGCACCTATATATTCAAGTTCAAATCTTTCCGGCATCATATAATCAAGCTGAACTGTACCACACTGCCAAGTTCTACCAATTGAATCTTCTAAGTGAAAATCTAACTTAGGTCCATAGAATGCTCCATCGCCTTCATTTACAACATATTCCATGCCTTTTTCTTCCATAGATTCTCTAAGTGCATCAGTTGCTCTATCCCACAATTCAATATCGCCTATATATTTTTCAGGTCTAGTAGAAAGTTCCACATGATATTTAAATCCAAAGATTCCATACATATAATCTATAAAGTCAATTACATTCTTAACTTCTTCTTTAACCTGTTCTGGCAACATTAATATATGAGCATCGTCCTGAGTAAATGTTCTTACTCTCATCAAGCCATGTAATGCTCCAGAAAGTTCATGTCTGTGAACCTGTCCTAGTTCGCCCATCTTAATAGGGAATTCCCTATAGCTATGTAATCTTCTCTTATATACAAGCATTGATCCTGGGCAGTTCATAGGCTTAATTGCATAGTTTTGTTCATCAATCTTTGTAAAGTACATATTGTCTTTATAATTATCCCAGTGTCCAGAAGTATGCCATAAATCTTCATTTAAGATAAGCGGAGTTTTAATCTCTGAATATCCCCTCTTTGCGTGCTCTTCTCGCCAAAACTTTTCTAACTGATTTCTAATAATCATTCCCTTAGGTAAAAAGAATGGGAACCCAGGACCTTCTTCATATATATCATATAGGTCCATTTCTCTACCAATTTTTCTATGATCTCTCTTCTTAGCTTCTTCCATCTTCTTTAAATAGTCATCAAGTTCCTCTTGAGAAGGAAAACTAATGCCATAGATTCTCTGTAGCATTTTATTGTTTGAATCGCCTCTCCAATATGCCCCAGCAACACTTGTTAATTTAACAGCTTTGATATTACTTGTCTTTTCAACATGAGGTCCGGCACATAGATCCACAAAATCTCCCTGTTTATAAAACGAAATAATCTCTCCTTCTGGAAGACCGTTAATCAATTCAATCTTATAATCTTCTTTTCTTTCCTTCATCAAAGCAATTGCTTCTTCTCTAGATAATTCAAATCTTTCTAAAGGATATCCTGCCTTAATGATTTTTTTCATTTCTTTTTCGATTTTCTTTAAATCTTCTTCCGTAATTTTATATTCTAAATCAATATCATAATAAAAACCTTTATCAATTGCTGGTCCTATTGTAAGCATTGCCTCTGGCCAAATATTTTTAACAGCCTGAGCTAATATATGTGATGATGTATGCCAAAACGCTTCTCTTACTTCTGCGTCGTTAAAATCAAAATTAATTTTTGCCATGTCTATTTTTCCTCCATTGCTAACTGTATCAAATTATCTATCAGTTCACTGTAGCTTAATCCCATATCTTCCCATAATTGCGGATACATACTAATATGAGTAAATCCTGGTAAAGTGTTTATCTCATTAAAGATTAATTTTCCATCTTCCGTATAGAAGAAATCAACTCTTGATAAACCTCTACAATCAAATGCCTGATAAATCTTTACAGCCGTATTTCTTATCATAGTTTCAACATCTTCTGGTAAATCCGTAACTATTCTCGTGGTTGAATGACTATCTATATACTTAGATTCATAATCATAAATACCATCATTTGCTGAAAAAATCTCACCTATTCTAGATGCCTTAGGGCTTCTATTCCCTAAAACTGCAACTTCTATTTCTCTACCCACAATACCTTCTTCAATAACTATTCTGGTATCAAACTCAGCTGCAAACTTTATTCCTTCAAAGAGTTCTTTTCTATTCGTAACTCTAGTAATACCGATTGATGAACCGCTATTAGCTGGCTTTACAAAAAGTGGATACTTATCTCCAAGTTCTTTTTCAATTCTGGAAAACTCTTTTTCCGGTCCCAATGCAAATTTATTTCTATCAGTCCAAGCATAAGCCGCCTGATTTACACCTAAATCCTTCGCAATAATCTTTGCGGTAACTTTATCCATACCGTTTGCACTAGCCATAACTCCAGGTCCCGTATATGGAATACCCACTATTTCCCAAAACCCCTGCATTGTGCCATCTTCTGCATTCTTACCATGCATCATTATCATTACACAATCAAGCGGAATAGTCTTACCATCTTCAATAATCAAACCTTTATTTGCTTTATCAAAGTTTACGGTTGCTCTCTTATTATCAGTCTTCTCTTTCCATGTGCCATCCTTTATTTGTTCAGGAGTTGCGCTGGTCAAAAACCACTCTCCTTCTTTTGTAATTCCAACCGTCGTGACTTCATACTTTGTTTTATCTATATTATTTAATATAGACGCCGTGCTCATACACGAAACATCATGTTCACTAGATTTACCACCAAACAATATCAATAGTCTTATCATAACACACTCCTTTCTATCTTATTGTTTATATATCTAGCAATTGATACTAGCATTTTTTATGTTAAAAATTTCTTCTTCAGGATTTTCTGCCTTAAATACTGCAGACCCTGCAACCAATATATTTGCCCCCAAGTCATATAACATTGCCGAATTTTTAGAAGAAATTCCACCATCTACTTCTATATCAAAATTATAATTATTCTCTAATCTTATTCTATCTAACTCTTTTATTTTATCACATGCATTATGTATAAATTTCTGTCCACCAAACCCGGGATTTACCGACATCACAAGAACTAAATCCACCTTATTAAGAATATTCTCTAACAAACATACTGGCGTGGCGGGATTAATTGATACACCTGCCTTTACACCTAATGATTTAATTAATTCAATCGTCCTATCAAGGTGAACACAGCTTTCTTGATGAACTGTTATATATTCCGTGTTTTCTGTAACAAATTCAGGAATGTACTTGTCTGCATTTTCAATCATTAAATGAATATCAAAAGGCATCTTCGTCCTACCTAAAAGACTCTTCATTACAACTGCACCAAAGCTAATATTAGGCACAAAATGTCCATCCATAACATCTACATGAATAAAATCTGCGCCAGCATCTTCAATCATTTTAACATCTCGAACCAAATATCCAAAATCTGCTGATAATATTGACGGTGCAATCTTTTTCATCTCTTCCTCTTTCTCAAGTTAATCCATTACAACTCACTAATAATCTATATATGGTTTTATATACCTTTTTTCAATATATAAATCAAATTTTAATATTCTTTTTCCTCTAAAATAGCCTTATAAATTTGTTTATAGGAATTATACCTATTTTCATTAATAATTTCTTCTTCAACATCTTTAAAAACATTACATCCAATCTCATCTATATGAGAGCAATTTGTGTACTGACAATTTTTGCTAGACTCTCTAATCTCGGGAAAATATTTATCCAATTCCATTTCATCAATATCTTTTATATCAAGCGTTGTAAACCCTGGTGTATCAAAGATATAACCAAATTCTGTATCAAAAATCTCAATATGTCTTGTTGTATGATTTCCTCTATTCATCTTCGCATTTATAACGTCAACTGGCACGATATCTTCACCAAGTAACACATTCATAATTGAAGATTTTCCAACACCTGATGGTCCTGCTAATGCAGTTTTTACATCTCTTCCTTCTTCTAATAAAATCTGTTTTAATTCGTCAAAACCATCTTTTGAGGTTGTACTAACAATTGCTACATCGTATATATCTTCATAAATACTTTTAAAGTTTTCTAATTCTTTTGTCTCCGTTATATCCAGCTTATTTATACAAATAACCGGTCTTACACTCTGCTGTTCAGCAGTGACAAGTAATTTATCTACGACAAGTGGCACTATTTTGGGATTCTTTAAGCTTATTACTATAACTAAATTATCAATATTAGCAACAGGTGGTCTAATAAATGAGTTTTTTCGTTCTAGAATTTCATCTACTATACCTTCATCATCAGTCGTTACTGAATATTCCACATAATCCCCAACAAGCGGTTTTTTCCCCTCATTTCTAAATATACCACGCGCCCTGCATTGAACAACTTTAACACCATTATCAGGTCTTACATAATAAAATCCTGAAAGTGCTTTTACAATGAGTCCCTTCATCCTTGCTCTCCTTTAATAGACTTTTAATAATATTACTATTAAGGATTTTCTGTATCTGGTATTATACCAGTATTATCTGGCATAGAACTTGGATCAGGGCCCTTACTTACAACGATATCTACTGTTGTACCCTTTTTACCCAAACTGTTTGCTCTTGGACTCTGTGATATAACTTTACCATATTCCATACTTGAATATGCTTCTTTAACACTTCCTAATTTGAAGTCATTTTTTTCAAGTGACTTACGAGCTTCTGATTCTGTTAGTCCATTCAAATTAGGGATTTCCTTAGGACCATTGCCGTTACTAACAACTATATTAATCGTTTCACCTGATTTAATTTCATTTCCTGACGACGGATCCTGACTAATAACTGTACCCTTTGGTTCTGATGAGTCTTGCTCGCTTACCCTACCTAGTTCAAAATCATATTGCTTTATCATTTCCTTAGCTTGCTCTTCTGTCTTACCAACTAGGTTAGGCACAACACCCTTTTCACTACCCTTTGAAATAACTACATTAATAGTAGCTCCTTCAGCAACCATTTCGCCATCTTTTGGGTCTTGTGACATAATTTCGTCTCTCTTATATTTATCCGAATTTTCGTAAGAATCTACCTTGATACTTATCTTTAACTCTTCTGCTTTCTCATTAGCCTTCTCAAGAGTCATACCCTTAAAGTCTGGCACTTTAATATCTTTTTTAGGACTTAGTATAAAAAATCCTGCTATAGCAATAGCAACTACTGCAACTATTGCGCCTATTGTAATAAATATTTTTTTCTTCGACTTTCCAGACTTTTTCTTCTTTTTGTCATTATAATCGTAGTCATCATCGTCATCACCATAATCACGATAATCATCACCCATATAATCGTATGCATTCTTTTCGGGTTCAGTAAACTGCATTGTCTTTGCGTTGGCTGCAACTGCCCCAGCGGCAACATTACCTATCTTGTCCACATTTTCTAAAGCATCGATCATCTCATCAATCTTATTAAATCTATTTGAAGGATATTTCTCGGTAGCCTTCATAACAATCTGTTCCAATCTCGGTGGAATATTTGGATTAAATGCAGATGGTGGAGTTATTTTTTCATTTATCTGCATCAATGCTATGGTAACTGGATTATCGCCATCAAAAGGAACTCTTCCTGTCAACATTTCAAATATAACAACACCCAGAGAATATATATCTGACTTATTATCAACTCTCACACCCTTAGCTTGTTCTGGCGAAAAATAATGTACAGAACCCATAATATTTTCTTTAGATACATCAACAATTGTAGTGTTAGTAACAGGCTTTGCTATACCAAAATCCGTAATTTTAGCTATTCCCTCTGATGTAATCATAATATTCTGAGGTTTAATATCTCTATGAACAATGTCTTTTTCATGAGCTGCTTGAAGCCCTTTTGCTATCTGTACAGCAAGATTTACGACTTCTCTATATTCAAGACGACCTCTTTCTTCTATCAAGTCTGCCAATGTTATACCATCGACCAACTCCATAACAATGTAATTAATATTTCCCTCTTGTCCAACATCATAAACATTCACGATATTCGGATGATTCAAACTCGCAGCAGAATGGGATTCCCTTCTAAAATTTTCTACAAATTTGCTATCATTAACAAATTCAGGCTTCAAAACTTTTAGAGCAATCATCCTCTTCAAAAGCCTATCTTTTGCCTTATATACAATTGCCATACCACCGTCGCCTATTTTTTCAATAAGTTCATATCTGCCAGCTAGCACATTGCTATTTCGCATATTAAAATCCTCCATCTACTTTTAAACAAACTACTGTAATGTTATCTCGTCCACCATTATGATTTGCCTCTATAATCAATTCTTCAGCAATCTTATTGGCATCCTTGTTAACCTTTATAATTTTTCTTATCTGATTGTGGTCTAACTCATGAAACACACCGTCAGTACAAAGCAAAATAATGTCTTCGTCATTCAACTCAACACTGTAAAATTCTGGATTAACAAGTTCCATGGCGCCAAGTGCTTTTTTTATAATATTATTTTCAGGATGATTGTCCGCTTCATCAGACGTCATAACTCCTTTACGTACTAACTCTCCGACGTAACTATGATCATTTGTTATTTGCACTAATGTACCATCCCTATATATATAACCTCGACTATCTCCAGCATTAATTAAATATGCTTTATCATTTCTGATATACGCAGCAACAACTGTCGTAGCCATACCTCTCAAGGATGCATCATTTAACGAACGTTCAATGATGTGCTTATTTGCCTTTTCAACAAGATTCTTCATATATTTCGATAAATCTTCTTCCTCAATATTTTCAATAGGTCGCTTCTTTATACTATCAGCAATTGAGGCAACGGCAAGATAACTAGCTCGTTCCCCAGCAAGTTCGCCTCCTACACCATCAGCAACAATATATACTTGTTCTTTTGGCATAACAAAGCAGGCATCTTGATTACTTCTCTTTACTTGTCCTCGATCACTTTTAAATCCTACCCTTATCATACTAATTCCTTTTTTTAATTATGCAAATATAAAAACCATCTGTCCTATCTATGTTTGGAAATAGTTCAACTTCTTCTAATTTAACAAATTCTAAATTTTGCTCTAAAAAAGCGTCAAGCACGCCACAGTTCTCAACATTATTCAATGTACAAGTACTATATAAAATAATACCATTATCTTTAACGTATTTGCTTGAATTTTTTAATATTTCTAATTGTTTTTTTGGCAAGTCCTTGATTTCTTCGTATTTTTTATATTTGATTTCCGGTCTTCTTCTAGCCACACCTAATCCCGAACACGGAACATCAACAATTACACAGTCAGCAATTCGTTCAAATTCTTTATTAAAGCACGTAGCATCTGATACCACAAATTCTATGCTTTTATGACCTAATCTACTAGCCTCATTCTTCATCAGCTCTATCTTTTTAGAATAAAAATCACAGCTTATCATCCTCTTTATAAAGTCAAAGCGTTCATAAATTCCAAAACTCTTTCCACCAGGAGCTGAACATAAATCAATAAAGGTTATATTATCTAAAGTTTTGTTATCTATAACTTTACTATCTAGACTTTTATCATCTACAACAATGTATTTTGTTAAAAGATCCACTAATTTTTGTGACGCCTCATCTTGTATAGAAAAATATCCTTCTTTGTATAAATCCGTTTCGATTAAATCACTACCCTTTACATTTATAGCAGTTTTAGTTCCCTCAACCTTGGCTGCCAAATAACCTCCGGCATTTAATTTGTCACAGAGTGAATCTCTATCTATCTTTTTTAAATTCGTTCTTATTGTCAATGGAGGGCGTTCATTACTTGCAACAATTAATTCCTCTGCAAAATCTTCACCGTATTGATCAATCCATAAATCTACAATCCACTTATTAATAGAATATTTTACAGATAAATATTGAGTCAAATCATCAAATCTATCCGGCAACGCCACACCATTTTCATCTCTTATATAACTGCGCAAAACAGCATTAATAAAGCCATGACGACCTTTAGAATATTTTCTTGCCAACTTAATAGACTCATCTACTGCTGCATGCGCAGGCACACTGTCCATACGCAATATCTGATAAATGCCCATTCTTAAAATAATTAAGTCTGACCTTCTTACATCTTTTAGTCTACCTTTTATATATTTTTTTATTATATAATCTAACAGAATTTTATTTTCCAAAACGCCGTAAACTAATTCTCTTACAAATCCCTGATTATCAGGCTTCATTTTATTAATATGAGAATTCAAAGATATATTAGAATATTGTTTTTTACTTTCAATATCTAATAATGTCATATATGCGGTCTGTCTATTTCTATCCATATTTATCTTCTCTTTTGTCTCAGCATCTATTAGTAAATATCTAATGAATATCTATTGCTTTTCAAAAAACTTAGAATTACCTACCATAAAATCCTTAACCAACATACGTTTCTTGCCAGGTATTTGAATTTCTATAAGTTCCAATGCACCATCAGCCGTCTTTATAAACAATCTCTTATCGTAAACGGTTATCGTACCATCAACATTTTCATTTAATTTTTCAATAATCTTACTGTCTTCCACTATAGTTGCAGCCCATATTTTAATAAGTTTATCATCAAAATACGTATACGCCCCCGGCCATGGCGATAATCCTCTAATTTCACATTCAAGAATATAACTATCTTTTGAAAAATCCAGATTACCTTCTTCTTTAGTCAACATTTTTGCATATGTAACCAAGCTATCATCCTGCACTGTTGCCTCAACTTTACCATTTTCTATATCATCTAAACATTTCATCAATAAATCTGCGCCAAGAAATGACAATTCATCGTGCATTTGACCGCTTGTCTTACCTGCCGTAGTAGTATATGCCTTATCTATCATATCGCCCGTATCCATACCCTCTGCAAGATACATAATAGTAACACCAGTCTCTTCATCGCCCGACATAATAGCTCTTTGAATAGGAGCTGCCCCGCGCCATCTAGGCAAAAGCGAACCATGAATATTGATACAACCAAACTTTGGAATATCCAACACTTCCTTTGGTAAAATTTTTCCATAAGCTACAACTACAATCAAATCAGGATTATATTTTTTTAACCTATCAATAAAATCTCCTTCTCTAATTTTTCCTGGTTGCAACACTTCTATCCCCTCAGATAAAGCTAATTCTTTAACAGGAGGAGCTTTTAACTTTTTGCCTCTATCTCTTACCGCATCGGGTTGCGTCACAACATAACCAATCTCATGCCTAGATTGAATTAATTTCTCTAAAGGTTTAACGGCAAAATCAGGTGTTCCCATATAAATAATTTTCATATAATATCCTCAATAACCTCAGTATCCATTAATAAATTCACTAATAAGTTCTTTTTTACAACTTATTATTTCAATTTGAAATTGCTAACTTATTTATTATTCTTCATCCTGCAAATCATCTAGGTCATACATCTGGTCAGCCTTTTGTCTATATAATATCCCATAAAGATGATCTATCTCATGAGATGCTACTACTGCAGCAAAATCTTCAAAATCTTCAACAATCTCTTTCATATCTTCATTATTATATCTAACAGTTATCTTCTGAGGTCTAACCACTTCTCCAACATATCCTGGAATACTTAAACATCCTTCACTGCCATTTTGTTCACCTTCACTTGCAATAATTTCAGGATTTATAAGGACCTTAGGTTCCATCTCAGCATTAGTTATAATACATATTCTTCTTAAAACACCAACCTGCGGAGCTGCAATCCCAACACCCTGAGCATCATTCATCGTTTCTATCATATCCTCTATTAAAACTTTAATTCGAGGAGTAATTTCCATCACATCCCTACTTACCTTATTTAATAATGGATCACCTTCAACTAAAATTTTTCTAATCGCCATTTTATTTCCTCCACATATCTCTAGGATTGATCTCTACAAATGAAATCCCTTCACTGTATTGCTCTCTAACACTATCTTTATAATTACTCGCAAGTGAAATAAATCTATGTTTATATTCTTCTTTTAATTTAAATACATAATTATATTTGAAATTAAACTCTCTGCTACCACTTTGTTTGCTATTAATATTAAGTGCATACACACCTATATCTTGAACATCTACAAAATTGGACTTAATAAAAGTCTTCCATTGTCTCAACATCTTCGTGGCATAATCTGAGTCACTAGCCACAATCCTTACCTTAACAAATATTCCATAAGGCGGATAATCTAGCTTTTTTCTAACGTCAGATTCTTCTGCTAAAAAAGACTCTCTATCATTATTGTACGCATCTAAAATAACTGTATTCGAAGGCAAAAAAGTCTGAATAATTACATCTGCATCATTTACATCTTCTGTTGCCTTTGCAATAAGACGGAACACTCTTTCGTTATTCCTATAATCAGGTACATTTAGCATTGCATCAATTCCAACTATACCTATTACACTTACATTGTCTTTATTAAATCCTTTTGTTACAACCTGCGTTCCAACAAGAATATCTATATCTCCCTTATTAAAAGCCTTATAAATATTAGAATACTCTTTAAGATCACTATCAACTTGGCTGTGCATTATAGCTGTTTTTGCCTGCGGAAATAATCTCTTTATATCTTCATATACAGCTTCTATCGCGAAATTGCTTGGTATTATAGCGGCGCCACAGTCATCACACTCATCTACAAATTCTTCTGTTTCCCCACAGATACTGCATTTCAGTATATCTTTAGCTTTATAATATTTGAGCGGAACATCACATTTACTACATTTCTTCACTTTACCACATGCGCTGCATATCAAAGTTCTAGCATATCCAAGAGAGTTTACAATAACAACACTTTGCCTACCTTCGACTATTGACTGCGCTATCTTTTCATAGAGCATCTTACTAATAGTTGTTCTATTGCCATTTTTAATTTCATCAGTCATATCCACGATATGCCTAATTGAATTATCTTGATTATACTGTTGATTTTCTAATTGTAGATATTTATAAATTCCACTCTTTGCACGATATAATGATTGAATTGATGGCAGTGTGCTGCCAAGCAATACCGTAGCATTATAGTAACTTGCTCTTTTAGTAGCAACTTCTACAACATCGTACTTAGGGGTCTGTTCTGGATAATAACTATCATCTTGTTCATCATCAATGATAAATAATCCTAAATTGTGTACCGGAGCAAACGCTGCAATCCTAGTTCCAATAATAATATTTTTCTCACCGGAATCTATTTCTTCCCAAACTTTTCTTCTTGCCCTTACCCCCATACCGCTATGTAATATTGCAACCTGCTCTATAAAAATCTGCTTAAATTCACGCTCAAGTTGATCAATCATAGTCATCTCAGGCACAAGAATAATACTCTGCTTTCCTCGACATATATTTTCTTTCACAAGATGTATATATAACTCTAGTTTATCTCTCGACACTTTAGCATCTAACAAAAATATCTCTTTTTCATTATCGAATGATGATTTAATATTTTCAAACGCATTCTCTTGTTCTTGCGTTAACGACTTCTGCTTCAAAAACTCATCATTTATTTGCTTTATAGCATTCAGATTTATATTTATATCTGAATTTATATTTATCTTAGCGTTTACATCACCATCTATTTTCTTTTCTTTAATTAACTTTGGCAAAAACAACGATATACAGTCCAGATATCTCGTAAAATATCTCTTTTTCATCCAAACAGCTGTATCTATAGCTTCTTTTGAAAGTCTATAATCTTTTCTTACACTGTCAATTTGCTTTATGCTAGGAATGTCTTTTTCAAGTTTCTCCATTACATCAACTACAAATGCAGTTTTTAACTTTTTGCCTCTACCAAAACTAACATTTACAATATCACCTTTGTGCACAGATCCATCATATTTGTATGTATAGAAAGCATCAGTAAAATCGCTTTTATTATCTATAACTACATCTACAAAACTCATAAACCCTCACACTTATAAAAATACAAATTGCAAATTCACATTACAACAAGAAAATATCGTTTTCTTTACATTCTTTAATCATATCTTCCGGCCATACAGAAACCTGCACTTCACCGATATGCGCCTTTCTTAAAAAATACATACAAAGTCTACTCTGACCTATACCGCCACCGACAGTGTATGGCAATTCTTTGTTGAGAATAGCCTTATGGAAATCAAGACTTGCTCTATCCTGTTTCCCTGAAAGTTCAAGCTGTTTAGCCATAGAATCCTCGTCAACTCTAATTCCCATAGATGAAATTTCAAATACATCGTCTAAAATATCATTCCAAAGCAAAATATCCCCATTAAGCTCCCAATCATCATAGTCCGGCGCTCTTCCATCATGAGGTAATCCAGATTTCAACTTTTTACCTATCTGAGAAACAAATACTGCTCTATACTCTCTAGTTATCTCTCTTTCTCTACCCTTACCATCTAATTCAGGATACATATCTTCTAGTTCCTGAGATGTAATAAACTTAATCTCATTTGGAAGTTCTGTCTTTAACTCCGGATAATGTCTATTTACATAATCGCCTAAATTCTTAAGAGCCATATAAATTCTATCCACAATATCTCTCAAATATTCTTCTGTTCTATCGCTCTTCTTAATAACCTTCTCCCAGTCCCACTGGTCAACATAAATTGAATGGATATTATCTAATTCTTCATCTCTTCTAATAGCATTCATGTCTGTGTATATGCCATGGCCTGCCTTTACTCCATAGTTACCTAAAGCCTGTCTCTTCCACTTTGCTAAAGACTGTACAATCTGTACATCTGCCTCATCCATATCCTTTATAGTAAAAGCAACAGGTCTTTCTATGCCATTCAAGTTATCATTCAATCCGCTCTGCGGTGTAACAAACAAAGGCGCTGAAACTCTTCTAAGCTGTAATCCATACGCAAGTTCTTGCTGGAAAAAATCCTTAATCTTTTTAATTGCCCTCTGCGTTTCCATATAGTCAATAACTGGCGTATAATCTTTTGGCACAAATAATTTACTCATATAATTCTCCTCTATTCTAAATTTTTATTATTAATCTATTTATATAAATGTTGTATAAACATAATTATCTTTATACTTTGTCAATCTATCTATAATCTATTTATTAAACCACTTTGAAAATTCGCATCCACAATAATTTTGTCTATAAATTCCCATTTGTTTTGAAATATCCATGCTATTTTTAAATCCATTATTTTTCTTAAAGTTACCATCAAGATAATCCACTTTTAAATCCCTAGAAACTTTATTGCCTATCTTACTTATTTTTTCAAATGACTTGTGTGGACTCACAGTTAGCGTTGTCGAAAATAAGTCGAATCCTAGCGCTTTTGCCTTCTTAGCCGTTTCTTCCAGTCGCATCTTAAAACATATACTACACCGACCTTCTCCTTCTTCTTTAGTTTCATATCCTTTAACGGCTTCAAAAAAATCAGCAGTATTATAAATACCTTCAACAAAGTCAATATTCTCATCCCATTTTGATAGTGCATCCAATTGCGCTGTTTTACGCCTTAAATACTCATCTTCATCCGTAATATTAGGATTATAGAAAAATATTGTAACATCGTAATCATCTTTTAATTGATTTATAACACCGTTCGCACAAACACCACAGCAGGAATGTAATAATATTTTTTTCTTCTCTCTATCTGTATTCATTTTAATTCTTAAACTACTACCCAAGTTCTATACTTATTTCTATTCAAATATATACACTTTTAACAAATTATTACACTATAAAATTACTATGTAATGAAATACTAAAATTAAATATATATTATACCATAAATTCTAACTTCAATCTTCACGCTTTGCACTCGCTTTCTCTAAGGATTTTGGGTATCTGACGTACTTTAATTCGAGCTTCGCTTCGCTCTTTCTCATTTAGTTACGTCATTATACCTTAAAGCCTAAGCTCAATCTTCACGCTTTGCGCTCGCTTTCTCTAAGGATTTTGGGTATCTGACGTACTTTAATTCGAACTTCGCTTCGCTCTTTCTCATTTAGTTACGTCATTATACCACAAACAATGTTACAATATATTTGAAGGAAATTAGAAAATGAACAGTATGAACAGAATTTACAGCATAAATAAATTTCTCAAAAATACATTCGGTGAAAAGGTAATTAAACTATCACTAGATGGTAATTTTACGTGTCCCAATAGAGATGGTAGCAAAGGCTTTGGAGGTTGCACTTTTTGTTCTGAAAAAGGGTCAGGAGATATGGCTAGTGACATTCCATCACAAATAGAACTACTATCTAAAAAATGGCCAAAAGCAAAAAAATTTATAGCATATTTTCAAAATTATTCAGGCACATATAAAGATGTTAATGAATTAAGAAAGCTTTATTATAACGCTTTAGCAGCTCCTAATATCGTTGGTATTGCCATTGCTACAAGGCCTGATTGTATAAATGCTGAAATACTAGAACTACTTGATGAAATCAATCAAAAATATTTTCTTTGGGTAGAATTTGGTCTACAAACTATAAGAGATAATATCGCCGAAGAAATTAATAGATGTTATCCTCTTTCCGTATACGATGATGCAATAGCAAAGTTAAATTCAAGAAATATAAAATATGTAACACATCTAATCCTTGGCTTACCCGGTGAAACAAGGATGGATATGGTAAATTCACTCAAATATATCTGCGCTCCAGCAAGAAACTTATTTGGAATTAAACTACATATGTTAAATATTACACGTGGATCTAAACTAGCAATTACACATCCCACTTATTGCGAATTCTCGTCAATAGATGACTATGTTTCTTTTGTATGCGATTTAATCGAAATAATTCCATCAAACATAACAATTCACCGTCTAAATGGCGATGTTCCAAGAAAGCTATTACTGGCTCCTGAATGGAGTTATATGAAAAGAACTATTTTAAACGGCATAACAAAAGAACTTGCACACAGAAATACTTATCAAGGTAAATATTATGAAAATTCTAAAAAAGAAGATTGATATTGAAAAATTTCATTTTGCTCCGTTTAACCATTATTTTCAAGAATATAGTGGAGCTATTTTAGATATTGAGACAACTGGACTTTTCAAACACGACGCTATTATTTTAGTAGGCTTAATTATTATAGAAAAATCCGAGCCAAAATATTCAATACAATTATTTGCTGAAAACACAGACGACGAAAAAAAAATATTAGAAAAAACTAGCAAAATATTAAACGATTTAGATTATGTTATTACATATAATGGCGCAAGCTTTGATATGCCATTTATAGTAAATAAAGCTAAAAAATATAAGGTAAAAATTAACACTACACTATACAATTTTGATTTATTTAATTTAATTAGGAGTTGCTCTCCTATAAGAGAATTTTTGCCAAATTTAAAACAGAAAACCATAGAGACCTATCTAGGAATTAATGATTGTAGGCAAGATCAAATCAGCGGCAAACAAAGCGCTGATAATTACACTAAATACCTAAAAACTAAAGAAGTCGTTTTAGAAAATGAAATTCTATTACATAACTATGATGACATCCTTCAGCTATATCGTTGCCTTAATATAATCAAAAAAAGTGATATACACCAATATATTTATAAATATGGCTTCCCAACTGCCCGTTACACAGTTCATAATATTGATATTCATAAAAAAACACTTATTGCACAGGGCGAAATCAATTCAATAGATTTTCAAATATATGATGATGAGTACAAATTAAAATTTCGAGTAAAGGATAATAAATTTAAGCTTATCCAAGAATTAACGCAACTTACAAATCTTATGCAAGATGCTACAAAAATCGATAAAATTTTGTTCTTAGATTTAAATGAATATTATTTTAATATTGATGAATATAATGACAAAAATCTTTACAATGGCTGTTTACTTTTACAATCAGATGAAGAAGTAAACTATGCAACCGCCAACAAACTTACCAAAAATATTATTCAATTTATTATTGATAGATATAACATTTAATAACATTATAATGTTAATATAAAACAAAATAGCATTTTTATATAAGGAGAGTTTAATGTATTCAAGCTTAATTCTAGGCATAATATTCGGTTTTCTCCTGAAACGAGGGCGATTCTGCCCAACGGGGACAATACGAGACATCTATTTAGAAAAGAAACCGTACAATATAGTTTTAATACTAGCTATAATCTTTACACAGGCATTTTTCTATTTCTTGATGACAGAAACAGAAATCATATATACATCATGGGTCGGATTTTTTAAGCCTATATCAGTAGGTATCGGAAGTTTCATCTTTGGTCTAGGAGCTATAATGGCAAGCGGATGCATAACATCATCTATTGTAAAGGCTGGAGACGGTAGAATTGTTGGCATAAGTTCAATAGCATTTTATCTTTGGGGTTACTATGAAGCAAACTCCGGACATTTAAAGATGGTTGACGAATTTATGAATAGGGATATTGTACTTGATGGAGATATAATTTCAGGTGAAACACCAATTCCGCTCATTATCTCAGCTATAATGGTTATACTTCTATACACAATAATGTATAAACACTACAAGAAAAATAAACCTAAATTTAAAATACCTGCGCAATATTCAGGATTAAGACATATATTTTTTGAAAAAATTTGGTCAAAAGAAGTAACAGCTATCGCAATTGGAATATTAATGGCACTAGGTGTTTTATCAAGTAATTTATCTGGTCGCTGTGGAGGATTTTCTATAGGCCCTGCATTGCTTACATGGCTTGGATTAGGCGTCAAAGTTGATTTATCAGAAACAGGGTGAGCAGTCGGAAGCCAAGGTCTTGGCTGGGCAAGTTGGTTAGTCTTAGGACTACTCATAGGATCATTCTTAACAACATTGTTAAGCAAAGAATTTTCGATAACAAAACCTACATGGGATACCCTTATCAAAAGTATAATCGGTAGCTTTATCATGGGTATTGGAACAAGTTGGGCACAAGGTTGTCTTATTGGAAACGGATTTGTTGGAACATCACAATTTTCATTGAAAGCGTGGTTCTCATTATTATTTATAGTATTAGGAATCTTTGTTGGAGCATATTTGTTCTTAGGCAAAAAAAAGAATAAAAAATAGGAGGGTAAAATGGAAAAAATTAACGTAGATACTAGAGGAATGGATTGTCCAATACCACTAATAAAGTTAAAGGAAGCTTTATCTGAAGCAGAAGATGGTCAAGAAATAGATTTAACTTTCACTTGTCCGGAAGCAGTAGTAAACCTACCTACATATTGTCAAGAAAACGGACATGAAGTTATAGATTTTGAAAAAAATCCAAAAGAATGGCGCATCGTAGTGAAAAAATAATAATAAAATAATTCACAGTAAATCGAATTATTATCAAATAATTAAAGAAAATATAAAAATAATCACCTCATGTGAAGTGATTATTTTTTATTTATATAAAAGGTTAAATTATCCTCCATCCGATTCTAAAGTGCCAGTATATGAATATGTACCATCAAGTGGTGCTGCATAAATTGGATCAAGACAATGCCCTTTATACACCTTGCCATCAATAGTAACATCAAATTCTGCATTCGGAGTTATAATTGTAGTAGTGCATTTTATTTTACAAGTACCTGAAATTGTGCTTGGTGCTGCTTTTACAGTAGTCGACAAACTAGGGATGGATTATTTTCACAAGGTATTAATTGACTAACTTTTATATCTTTTAAAGTAAATTTATTAATTTTTTCTTCTGTTATCTTATTACCAAATAATTCATTATTATTTATTCGTGGAACAAAACCTTTAATTATTTCACCCATTAGATTTCCTCCTTAATCATTTTTTTCCGATTTGATTATTAATAACAAATTTTTATAATCATCATCATTCATATCATTATTAATATTCTTTCTAACACTTAATCGATTAATGTATATATCTAAATTTTCATATTTAGCTTTTAAATCTTCATATTCATAATCTGTTAATTTAATATTTTGATATATTCCATAAATATCTACAAATACATCTAAAGCCTTTTCTTTTTCATCTTCATCGTTATAAAAAAATGGTGGTAACATATTATTTACCGTAATTGCTACTAAAGTTGATATAACCATCGTCCTTACTTTAGAAGTTTTGGGAAAATTTTGTTTTTGTTATTCGTACATTTAAGCTCTTCTTTTCTCAAAATGTAAATTCTAACTTCCAGATAAACACTATATAATTAGACAAAAAAGACGGCATAGCCGTCTTTTTAAATGAGTCGTTATTATATATAGAGGTTATGTATTAATCACTTAATACAACTATAGTATAGCTAACCCTAATGACAAGGTAGTGACTTATATATAAATTTTCTGTCACTTTAGAAAGTTATCCAATACTTTTAGGAAGCTGAGGTATAACTGTCAACGTCTTATTGTTATTGAAAATCACCATCCCTGGACGTGCACCTGGAATTTTTTTCACATACTTAACATTAACAAAATCTACATCAACCTTACTAGAATTTTTAGCCTTACTGTGAAATGCTGCTACTTCACACGCTTCAAGAATATCCTCATCTGATGGCTTACTGCCTCCTGTAATTAAAATTACATGTGAACCATGAATATCCTTAGTATGACACCAAATATCTGACTTATCCGCAACTTTAAATGTCAACTTATCGTTTTCAACATTATTCCTACCTGCATAAATATCAAGACCATTTTTAGTCTTATATCTATAATATGTAGAATAATTTTTTTTTGCTTGTTTGGATTGTGGCAATTTACTTTTAGAAATAAAGCCCCCATCAATCAATTCATTCTTTATCTCATCAAGAGTAGAAGTATTACCCGCCATCTCAACAAACGATCTTATTGACTCTAGATACTCAATATCCCTATTAGCCTTTTCAAGAAAAACTTGCTTCTCTACTTTTGCACGCTTCGCCTTATTATACTTCTTATAGTATTGTTGCGCATTTTCAACTAGACCAATTTGACTATCTAAAGCTATTGTAATTTCACTATTATCATAATAATTCATCACCGTTATTTCACTCACGCCATCTTTAAAAGCATAAATATTTGCGGTGATTAACTCTCCAAATAGTTTGTATTCTTCTGCTTTCTGGGAAATATTAATATCGTTCAGCAAGTTCTGTCTCTTATTGTTTAATTTTTTAATGAGACGATTTAAAGACTTCATAATATCTGACGACTTCTGTCTTATCCTATTTATATCAATCTTATTTACATGATAATACTCCAAAGCTTCGCTTATACTATCAAATTTTTTCTCATAAAAGCGAGAATAATGTTCAAGCTGCAGTGCATAATAGTCTTCTGGATAATTCTCATCATTAAGATAAACAACAGGACAAAATTCCACGTTTTCTATTTTATTTAATATACACTCCAATTTCTCATACCACTTTATATCATCAGAATAAAACAATTCATTTGCAAGTTGTGGCGAAATTCCTTGGATGCTATCCATTAGTTGACTTGTTGATGAAATATTTTTTAAAAGATCTAGATTATTTGCAATACTATCTGGGGAGATTTTTTGTTGTAGCGGTGGATACTGATAAATCAATCCTGGTAATAGCGGTCTATTGCTATGAACATCAAGGGATAGTCTCTTAATTGTATCAATAATTTTCATTGATGCCGAGTCTACAAGGGTAATATTGCTGTGTTTACCCATTATCTCTACAATCAACTTCTTTTGTGTATCAAATCCTAGCTCATCTTTTGCACGAACATTAATTTCTACAATTCTTTCCCAGCCATATTGATTTACTGATTCAATAATTCCACCTGATAAATGCTTTCTTAACAACATACAAAATGACGACGGATTGGCGGGATTCTCAATCGTCTGATTTGTAATATATATACCTGCTGCATTACTACTAATCGAAGAATAAAGTTTATAGGTCATCCTGTTTAAGCGCACAAAGAGAACAAGCTCATTTTTTTCAGGATGATAAATCTTATCTATTCTACCTCCTACTAACTTGCCATCTAATTCCTTTGAAATTGCTCTCGTAAATATCCCGTCAAATGACATAAAACACCTTTATTTCCATATATTAATCAAATCTTTTCTAACAAATATAAAATTTACCAGCATACTGTTTCTTAATTTTATCATAAAATTATACCACATTAATCAATCTATCATATGTCGTAATTATTCACACAACTTTATAACGCATCACAAAAATATTGTATATAAACCATTTTATGAACCACTAAAAATACGAGTAATATATAATTATGATATAATCTAAATAGTTATCAATTAATTTATAATTACTATAATTTGATTTTTAATTTTGAAAGGAGATGCACATTTTTGTGCAATAGACTATATGCTAAAAAGTATGACTGGCTATGGCCTCGGCGAATTTACAAATGAAAATAAAAAGATAACAGTTGAAATTAAAGCTGTCAATCAAAGATACTGTGATATTTCTGTAAGGTTACCTCGCAAATACATGTTTGCCGAAGAAGAAATAAAATCTGATATAAAGAATACTATCCACCGAGGAAAGGTAGATGTTTTTATTTCAGTTGAAAATATCGGCGAACCTGATGTTGAAATTTATGTAGATAATAATCTTGCTCAAGAATATAAAATCGCCTTATTCAATCTAGCAGACAAGCTTGAAATCGAACAAAAACTATCACTTGAATACATATCATCAATCAAAGACGTTGTAACAACACGTCCAAAAGAAGCTGATCAAGATGATATAAAAAATGAAATTCTTAGTGCAGTAAACGTTGCTATAACTAACTTCGACCAAATGAGAATAACAGAAGGAGAAAAACTTAAAGCTGATATTTTAACAAAAAATGAAGATATCACTAAGCTTCTCTCTGAAATAAAAAGTATTGCTGTAAAGCTACCAGAAATATTTAAACAGAGATTGACTGATAAACTTAGCAATCTTCTCGATGGCAACACTGCTATTAACGAAGACAGGATTGTACAGGAAGTTGCTATCTTTGCAGACAGAGCAAGTATAGATGAAGAAATAACTAGATTGGAGAGCCATATTAAACAACTTATTGAAATTGTTAGTATTGGAGGACCATGTGGAAAGAAAATTGACTTTCTAATACAAGAAATGAATCGTGAAACAAACACTATCGGTTCAAAAGCCAATGACCTTGATATTACAAAAATTGTAGTCGAAATAAAGAGCAATATTGAAAAGATAAGAGAGCAAGTTCAAAATATAGAATAAATCTAAAACGTAAAAAAGGAGTAAAAAAGCCGCTATACATTTTGAAATTTCAGCGAGTATAGCGGTTTTTAATTGCTTTTATTAATATAAATATTTTATAAATTCTATTTTGCTTTTATATAATATAATTTTGATAATTCATTATGCTTTTAATCCTATATTTTCGTTTTCATTAGCGCGACTATAGCTAGTATAATCATATCTCATAAGGACTATGTCGGCAATGTTCTTACAACTATCGCCCATTCTTTCTATATTATGTATAAAGTCAAGAAATATAACTGTCGTTGCTGGCGAACAAATATTGTCACTAACTCTAGACATGTGGTCTTTTCTGATATTGTACTCGTACATATTCATATCATCTTCAAGTTCACTGATCTTTCTTGCAACATCCCTCTTGCCTGTCTCAAGAGCGACAATAGTTTCTTGCAACATCAATTCAATCTTATCAAAGAACTCTTCAATCTGTGCCTTTGCCTCATCAGTAAAATGATAATCATTTTTCATTCTTGTCTGCACCAAAGTCGCAATATTTTTGCTGTAATCACCTATATGCTCAATATCTGAAGCTACATGCATAAGCGCTGATGCCTTATTTTTCTGATATTCATCTATACTTTCTGAAGTCAAAATCTTCGCTAAATACTCGATGATATCATCCTTAAGCTTATTGACATTTTTATCCGTATCAATAACCTCTTGTATCATTTTAGAATTCTTATCCCTATATGCAATCCTAGAATTTTTAACCATATCCAACGCAAAATATGCATTTCTAACTAATTCTTGAACAGCTAAATGTGTCGCAAATGCAGGCTGTATCAAAACATTATCATCAAGGTATAGAGGCTGACTATTTTCAACTTCTCTATCTTCACCTGGAATAATCTTTGTTACAATCTTAACTAACAACCAAATAAATGGAATAAAGATAATAGTATTTGTTAGATTAAATAATAAATGCGTATTCGCAATCTGTCTTGAAATAACCTCTACTTCAGGCCCTTTCGGCGAAATGAAGCCAACTATATCTATTATCTGAGGAATCCACCAAATGAAAATCAATGTACCGCATAAATTAAACAATGTATGCGCTACCGCTGTTCTCTTTGCATTGATAGATCCTCCAATACACGCTAGTAATGCAGTAATAGTGGTACCGATATTGTCACCAAACAATATTGGAATCGCACCTTCAAGACCAAGAATACTTGTCATCCCATCTGGACCTGCTGTAGAAGCTAGATTTTGCAATACAGCAATAGTTGCAGACGATGATTGAACTACGACTGTCATCAACGTACCAACAAATACACCTAATATCGGTATATCCGATACATTACTCATCAAATGCACAAAAAAATCAGAATGAGCAAGCGGTTTCATCGTAGCACCCATAGTATTAATACCTACGAATAATAGACCAAAGCCAAACATAATCTGTCCAATTTTTTCAACCATCTCTCTCTTTTTCAGGAAGAAAAACATTACAAAACCGACAAATACAAATATCCATGCTAGGTCACCTATATTAAATGCTATCAACTGTGCAGTAATTGTAGTACCAATATTTGCACCAAAGATTACACTTATAGCCTGAGGCAGCTTCATTAGTCCTGCACTTACAAAACCTATGACCATAACCGTAGTTGCACTACTAGATTGCAATACTGCTGTTACAAGTGCGCCTGCCATAACACCAAAAATCGGATTCGCAGTAAGCAATGATAAAATGTTCCTCATCTTATCGCCAGCAGCTTTTTGCAGACCATCACTCATCAAGTTCATACCATATATGAAAACAGCTAAACCCCCAAAAAGTGTAATTACAATTTGAAATACATCCTGATTCATTTTCCCCTCTTTTCTATAATATACTGCTATCTAAATAGCAAATATAATCCGTTTTTATTCTAGCCTGGAGGCCACTGTAATGAACGTTTACCAAGCAAATGAATATGCAAATGTGGCACTGTCTGCTGTCCATCCTCGCCACAATTAATTACTAAACGATATCCATTTGTAATCCCAACGAGTTTAGCAATATCCTTAATCTTAGTCATAATATGTCCCATTATCGGCGCATCATCTTCCAACAAATCTTCCGTAGATGCAATATGCTTCTTTGGAATTACCAAAACATGAACAGGTGCTTGTGGCGATAAATCATTAAACGCAATCAAATGTTCATCTTCATAAATCTTATCCGCAGGAATTTCGCCATCAATGATTTTACAAAAAATACAATCGCTCATCTCATTTCCCCTCTCTTAAATGCTTATTATATTTACTAAAAATACAACAGTCTTATATTATTCTATTAATGCAAATTTTACAATAAAATATATTCTTATTTGACATAAATTTTACAAAAACACTTCATAAATATTATACTATAAACACAAAATTTTTGCCGATTATTTGGATTATTTAACTTCAACAACTTGAACTATTTCACCATTATTATCTAGCATTTCAACCATTACAAATTGATTTATTAATTTTTCTGCATCATCAGAATCGCACTGCAAATATACTTTTATATAGTTGTCAGTATACCCTGTAATCGCTTTTAACTGTTCATCATATTCTTCAAACAACACCTTTTGCACTGTGCCTTTATTTAGCTCAAAAAACGCCTTTGAACTTTGTAAACCAACCTCAATCAATTTGTCAATCCTAGTCTTTTTTATTTCATCATCGACTTGATTAGGCATTACTGCAGCCTTCGTTCCTTTTCGTTTAGAATATTTAAATGCATGTGTATGTACATACATAGATTTGTTTATAATATCTAATGAATCATCAAAATCTTTATCTGTTTCACCTGGAAACCCCACAATTATATCAGTTGTCAGCCCATAGTATTTATCAAAATTTCTAAGTTCTTTAACAATATCCAAGTATTGTGTTCTATTATAAGATCTATTCATTTCCTTCAATACTGCATCACTACCAGACTGAACAGATAAATGTAAATGATGACAAAGTCTCTTAAACTTAAATAGACTCTTTACATACTCTTTATTGACAACTGTAGGCTCTAGCGAACTCAATCGCACTCTAAAATCGCCATCCATTTCATCAAGTCTTTTTAAAATTTCTAATAAATTCTCGCATAATGCCGTATTTATACCTGTCAAAATTATCTCTTTTGTTCCTGTTGAAATAAGCTGGCTACATTCCTCAATAACCATATCTATATCTCTTGAACGCACATTGCCCCTAGCATACGGAATAATACAATAAGAACAAAATCTGTTACACCCCTCTTGTATTTTTACAAAGGCTCTCATTCGTGAATCTACAGGCTTCGTAATCCCAAGTTCTTCATACACCTTAAGCTCATCATACTCTTTAATATATTCATGAAACTTTTCATCGGCTTTTATAAAATTTTCAACATAATTTACAATATCCGCTTTTTCATTAGTTCCAACTAAAATATCTACTTCCGGCATCTGCTTCAGTTCATCTGCTGATAGCTGTGTGTAACAACCTGCAACAACAACAATAGCATCCTCATTCTTTTTCTTCATTCGACGAATATACTGCCTAGACTTTCTTTCAGCCATATTAGTTACACTACAAGTATTGACTAAATATACATCAGCCTCATCGTTTTCTCCAACAATTTCATATCCGTTTTTAACGAATTTAGAAATCATGGCATCAGTCTCATATTGATTTACCTTACATCCTAAAGTGTGAAATGCTATTCTCAATCTATTCTCCAATTTATTATATATTTCTTTTCTTTCTCAGCATAAAGTTCTCTGCTACCGGATAATCAAACTTCATCTTTAAAATTTGCTGAGCATGAGGTGCCGATTCAATACTAACTCCATCCTCATCTGTTAAATATTCAACTTTTTGTGTCCAAAAATCTGTATAAGGGCCAAAGACTTCTATTTCATCTCCGAATAAAAATTTATTTCTCTGCTCTACAGTAGCAATCTTCGTAATTTCATCATATGATATTACCTTACCAATAAAGTCATAATCCCTAATATATGAGCTAGTCTTATAATTTTGAGCCTCTTCATCAGCCTTATTAAAATAAAATCCGGTAGTAAAATCTCTATTACTTACCTTGCTTACTTCCTGCAACCATTCTTCCTTAATCTCATAGTTATCAGGATCTGCATAGTATTCGTCAATAGCCTTCCTATATGCAGAAACAATGGTAGCAATATAAAACGGACTCTTCATTCTACCCTCAATCTTAACTGAAGCAATGCCGGCTTCAATTAGTTCTTTCATATGATTTATCATACATAAATCCTTAGAATTCATTATATATGTACCACGCTCGTCTTCTTCAATTTCATAAGCCTCATCTGGTCTTTTTTCTTCAACTAACTTATACTTCCAACGACATGGATGAGCACAAGCACCCTTGTTGGCATCTCTATTTACCATAAAATTGCTAAGCAAACACCTTCCGGAATATGATATACACATAGCTCCATGTATAAATGCTTCAATTTCTAACTCTTCAGGAATATTAGCACGCATAGAAATTATCTCTTCCAGCGACAATTCTCTTGCAACAACAACTCTTTTTAAACCTTGTCTTGCCCAAAATTCAGCAGTCTTATAATTTGTTAGATTTGCCTGCGTACTTAAATGAATTTCTGCATTTGGCATAGCATCTTTAATTATCATCATTGCTCCTGGATCTGAAACAATAAATGCATCAATAGCCAGATTTTTAATCTGCTGAACATACTCTGTTAAATCATTAATATCTTCATTATGAGGGAAGATATTTATAGCCATATGACATTTCTTACCTCGCTGATGTGCATACTCTATCCCCTCTTTCATTTCGTCAAGAGAAAAGTTAGTCGCTGCAGCTCTCAAGCTAAATAGCTCACCACCAAAATATACAGCATCTGCACCATAATCAATAGCTGTCTTTAATTTTTCTAAATCTCCTGCTGGAGCAAGTAATTCAATCTTTTTCATTCTATTTCCTTTAATCTACAATCTATTTTTTGTTGAATTATATTCAATTTAATTCAATTAATATACTCTCTCATTATAGTTTACAAGTCTATAAGTTTATTATTTATACACTATACATAACGATAAGATAAAAACTATAACTTGTAACTTATAGTAACTCCGTCACCCACCGATAAAATTGACGTATGATAACGAGTATCCTCTCCAATATAGTCTAAAAATTCTCTCATATGTCTAATATTTGTCCTATGTCTATCATTTAAGTCATACTTACTATCGACTGTCATTCCTCTCATCAATACATTATCACAAAATATCACTCCACTATTGTCTAGCATTTGAAATTCATTTATATCCTTCCAAAACTTTAGATAATGACTCTTTGCACCGTCAATGAAAACCATATCAAATTTCATATGTTTTATGTCTTCAATAGTCTTTCGAGCATCTCCATGAAATATTGTAATATTATCTTCAACACCGAAATCTATCAAATTTTTTTCAGCCTTTGCCACCATATCTTCCATTTTTTCTAAGGTAACAATCTCCGCTCCAGATACCTTATGCATAAGCATAGCGCTATATCCCACCGCTGTACCAATTTCCAAAATTTTCTTAGGTCGCTTAAGTAAAAGAAGAGATGACAAAAGCATCTCTACATCTCTTTGTATAATAGGAATTTGTAATTCCTCACATTGTAATCTAAGCTCATACAAACCTTTATCGTTTTGTATATATCGCTCATCAAGAAATTGAGTAATATCCTCATTTGTTATATTACTCAAACTATATATACTTTTTTTAATCATAACACTATAGAGTATTACTCTTTAATCTTACCTTCCTTCAACATTTTATAGTACGTCTTATTAAACTTCTCAGTATTCTTCAGATGTTCCTCATAAGTTTCAGCAAATATATTTGAGCCATCCATCTTTTCAGAAACAACAAAGAATAAATATTTTGACTTGTCTGGATTTAAAGCAGCCTTAATTGAATTCATAGATACCGTAGCAATAGGTCCTGGCGGCAATCCCTTATTTAAATATGTATTATATGGAGACTGCAAATTAATATCACTAAAATTAGATTTAACTGCATCTCTTCCAGATACATAATTTAACGTTGAACACATCTGTAACTTCATACCTTTTTCAAGTCTATTATAAATTACACTTGCAACTTTAGGCATATCCTCTGTATTAGATTCCTTTTCAATAATCGATGCTACAGTTAAAATCTCATGAATACTTCTTCCACTCTTTTTTATGTCGTCTTTTAGCTTAGATAGTTTTTTATCTGTATTATCTAATATAACTTTCACTAATGCATTCGCATCAATATCCAAGGGTAAAGAATATGTATCGGCGAATAAATAACCTTCATAATCCTTTACATCATTAATATTCTTTGGAAGAAAATCATAGCTAAAATTGCCTTTTAGTAGCGCTTTTTCAAATTCCGCCTTAGAAACAACGCCCTCTTTTTGAAGTTTATCACCAATTTTGTCTATACTATATCCCTCCGGAACAGTAAATGTCTTTGAAACAGTATCTCCCGACGAAAGCTTTTTGCATATAATAGATAAATCCATCGATGGCGAAAGTTCATAAGCACCTGCCTTAAATTCCCCATCATAGCCCATAATCTTTGCATAAATTTTAAAGCTAGTTGCTCCCTTAATTATCTCTTCTTTTTCTAATGTCTGTGCAATAACACTTGTACCAGAACCATTTGGTATATTTACTACTTTCATAGACTTATTGCCAGAATCAAGGGCAGAACCCAATATTTTTATTCCACTAAAACACACAACAACTACTATTACTAGTAAAATTGCCACTTTTTTCAAAAGACCTGATTTATTATTTTTTTTAGATTTTCTGTTTCTCATAATATATCCTTATATCTTATGCATATTTTTATCTAGTTTAACAAAGTTTATATATCCTAAAAAGAACGTATTAAACGTTCTTTTTAAATCTTAATTATTGTTTAGCTCTACCTAGATATTCTCCAGTTCTTGTATCAATCTGAATAACTTCGCCTTCTTCAATAAAGATTGGCACCTGTATAACAGCTCCTGTTTCTACTGTTGCAGCCTTTGTTACGTTTGTAGCTGTATCACCTTTGACACCAGGCTCTGTTTCTGTAACTGCAAGGTTTACAAAATTAGGCGCTTCTACCAAGAATGGTGCTCCCTGAAAAAATTTAAGTGTTGCATCATCATTTTCTCTAAGATACTTCATAGCATCTTCACACTGTCCCTTAGCAACTGGAATCTGTTCGTATGTTTCATTATCCATGAAATAGAATAATTCTCCATCATCATATAGGTACTGCATATGCTTTGTCTCAATATGAGCTTTAGGGAATTTATCATTTGGGTTAAAAGCTTCTTCTCTAGTTGCACCAGTCAAAATATTCTTATACTTTGTTCTTACAAACGCAGCGCCTTTTCCTGGTTTTACGTGTTGAAAATCTATTACTACGTGTGGCTCACCATTCATTTCAAATGTTACACCTTTTCTGAAATCTCCTGCACTTATCATTTATATACTCCTTTTACTTACTTTGTTTTTCTCTGTTTAAATTATACATTAAATTGATATATTTACAACTTGCAAAATTAGAATGCTATAGCATCTCCTAATATTTTATATATATCCTGAATCATAACAGATAATCTCATCTGTGTTTGTAGATATTCTGCTGCCAATGGATCTGCCATTACAATTGTAGTAAGCTTCTGTATGCTTTCAATCATTTCCGGTCCAACTTCTTGTCCTGTCATCTGTCTTGCCTGAACCTGCATCTGTTGATCCATAAAGTCCTTTAACATTTTATCTAATTCAGGATTTTCCTTTACTTTATTAGCAATATCTCTATACTGTTTATACTCTTCAGATTCCTTAATAGCTTTACTTAAATTATGTGCTTCTTCATATACGTTCATCTCTATACCTCCATAAAAATTGGTAAAATTAATGGGTTTCTCTTTGTTCTAGAATAAATAAACTTTCTAAGATCATCCCTCACTGCTACTTTAATAGTATTCCATTCTACATTTTTGCTTAAATTTTGCTCTATCGCTTTTCGCGCTATAACAGTTGTTTCCGATATAAAACTTTCACTTTCTTTCATATATACAAAACCTCTTGATATAACGCTTGGACCAGATAAAATCTTACTCGATTTTCTGTCTACCGTTGCTACCACAATCAATAATCCTGATTCTGAAAGAACCTTTCTATCTCTTAAAACGATATTGCCAACATCACCAATGCCAAGACCGTCAACAAGTACTGATCCGGCGGTAGTATGTTCTTTAACAACTGTGGCATTTTTCTTATCAATCTCTAGAGCATCACCATTACTTAAAATAAATATATTTTTTCTCTTAGTTCCAATCTGTTCGCCTATATCAGCTCCAGCTTTCAAATGTCTATATTCACCATGTACAGGCATAAAATACTTCGGTCTTATTAATGAATGCATTAATTTTAACTCTTCTGCACAAGCGTGTCCTGATACGTGCGTATCTGCTATATCAGAATATATAACATTAGCACCCTTTTCAATAAGTTTATTTACAACATTGGATACCATTTTTTCATTTCCAGGAACCGGCGATGAAGAAAGAATAACCGTATCTCCTTTTTTAATCTCAATAGATCTATGTTCTGAATTTGCCATTCTTGCAAGTGCAGACATCGGCTCCCCTTGGCTACCAGTAGTTATAATAACTAATTTTTTATCCGGTATTGACGCTGTTTGATTAATATCTACAAGAGTTCCCTTGGGTATGCTTAAATATCCAAGCTCTGTTGCCAAAGAAACTACATTTTCCATACTTCTACCTGAAAATGCAACATTTCTTCTAAATTTTACTGCATTATCTACAATCTTCTGTATTCTATGCACATTTGATGAAAATGTAGAAATAATAATTCTATTTTTTGCCGATCTCATGATAGTTTCAAGCGCGTTTCCAACTTTCATTTCTGATTCAGTAAATCCAGATCTTGTAGCATTTGTACTATCTGACATCATTAGCAAAACACCTTCTGAACCTAGTTGTGCAAGCTTTGCCAAATCAATTGGATCACCATCTACAGGCGTATAATCTATTTTAAAGTCTCCTGTATGGAATATTTTACCCACAGGCGTATTAATAGCTATACAAATCGCATCTGCAATAGAATGAGTTGTTCTAATTGCCTCTACCTTAAACACGCCTAAATTAAACTTATCACCAGCTTTTATATTCTTTAATTTAGGTTTTATTCCGTGTTCATCACACTTGTTTTTTATAAGTCCAAGTGGCAATCTAGTACCAAAAATAGGCACATTCAATTTTTGCAATAAGTAAGGTACGGCACCTATGTGATCCTCATGTCCATGAGTAATAACAAGTCCTCTAACCTTTTCTGCATTCTTCACTAAGTATGAAAAATCCGGTATTACAACGTCTATACCAAACATTTCATCATCTGGAAAAGACATACCACAGTCAATTAGCATAATATCATTACCATACTCTATCGCTGTTATATTCTTTCCAATTTCATTTAAGCCTCCTAGCGGAATCACCCTCAATTTTTTATTAGATTTTCCCATTGGCTTTTTAATTAACTTTTTTTCCATATTATATATAAATATTTTTCCTTTCTTTTTGTATCCTGTATAACCTCTCTATATCTATTTTACAACTATATTTACTAATCTTCCTGGTACAGCAATTACCTTAACAATTGTCTTTCCATATATTAATGCACTTATCTTCTGATTTTCTAAAGCCGCTGTCTCTAAGTCCTGTTTTGTTGCCTTCGTAGGCACATCAATTTTTTCTTTCACTTTGCCATTAATTTGAATTACTATTTCAATAGTATCTCTAACAAGTGCTTTCTCATCAATTACAGGCCAACTTTCAAGAGTTACAGATTCTTTTTTACCTAAAGCTTCCCACATTTCTTCGCATACAAACGGCGTAAATGGCGAAAGAATTACTACAAGTTTTTCAATTACAGCTCTAAATAATTTTGCATTAAAGTTTTCGCTTTCCTTGTACTTGTACATTGCATTTACAAGTTCCATAATCATTGAAATTGCAGTATTAAAATTGAATCTATCGCCAATATCTTCTCCTACCTTCTTAACAGTAGAATTTAATATAAATAACAATTCTTTATCTTCTTTAGATATAGGAGTTTCATCTGCCACAATATCTTTGAATTCTTCGACATTTTCAAAAACCATCTTATAAACACGATTAATAAATCTATGAGAGCCTTCTACTCCGCTATCAGACCAATCTAATTCCTTTTCTGGTGGTGCGGCAAACAAAATGAATAATCTTGCTGTATCTGTTCCATATTTACCACAAATTTCAGCTGGAGTAACTACATTACCAATAGATTTACTCATCTTTCTTCCATCTTTTATAACCATTCCCTGAGTCAAAAGATTTTCAAACGGTTCAGTCGTTTTCACTAATCCCATATCATAGAATACCATTTGGAAAAATCTTGCATATAGCAAATGTAATATTGCATGCTCAACTCCACCAATGTATTGGTCGACATTCATCCAATAATCCGTCTTTTTAGTGTCAAATATCTTATCTGCATTATTTGCATCACAAAATCTCAAGAAATACCAAGATGAATCCAAAAATGTATCCATAGTATCAATTTCTCTTGTTGCAGGTTGTCCACACTTAGGACATACCGTATCAGCAAACGTTTTACTACTTGCAATCGGCGACTTTCCTTTACCGGTAAATTCAACATCCTCAGGCAATAAAACTGGTAGATTTTCTTCTTTTTCAGGAACCCAACCACAATGCTCACAATAAATCATAGGAATTGGAGTTCCCCAATATCTCTGTCTTGAGATTAGCCAGTCACGTAATTTATAATTTACAGTCTTTTCTGCTATATTTTTTTCGGCTAACTTTGCAACAATTTTATCTAAAGCTTCGCCACTATATAATCCGTCAAATTCACCTGAATTAATCATCTTTCCTTCAGCAACAAAGGCTTCTGTTAAATTATTAATATCAATACTTTCATCAGATGGCTCGACTACAGGAATAATTTCAAGATCAAACTTTTTGGCAAATTCAAAGTCTCTCTGATCATGGGCAGGCACAACCATAATCGCTCCACTTCCATATCCAAGCAATACATAATCTGAAATGAAAATTGGAATCTTCTTTCCGTTTAATGGATTAATACAATATTTCCCAATAAATACGCCTGTCTTTTCTTTCGCCGTACTACTTCTTTCAATATCAGTCAAGTGCTTAACTTCTTCAATGTACTTATTTACCTCATCGTCGTATTCAGTACCAGCCACAAACTTTTTAACTAAAGCATGTTCCGGCGCCAAAACCATACAAGTAGCACCAAATACTGTATCAGCTCTTGTAGTAAATACATCTATCTTTTCATCTGAATCAAATACATCAAAAATTATTGTAGTACCTTCTGATCTACCAATCCAGTTTTTTTGCATTACCTTAACTTTATTAGGCCAATTAGGTAGATTATCCAATCCATCAAGAAGCCTATCTGCATAATCCGTTATCCTAAAGTACCACTGAGACAAATCTTTTTTAGTAACTACAGTACCACATCTTTCGCATTCGCCATCTACAACCTGCTCATTTGCAAGCACAGTCTGACAACTAGGACACCAGTTTACCGGATTTTCCTTTTTATACACCAATCCTCTATTATAAAACTGTATAAAAATCCACTGCATCCATTTATAGTATTCCGGAGTACATGTAGCTAACTGTCTATCCCAATCATAAGACATACCTAACTTCTTAATCTGCTCTGTCATTTCAGCCATATTACTATATGTCCAATCTGCAGGTTCTAATCCATGCTTAATAGCAGCATTCTCAGCCGGCAATCCAAAGGCATCATAACCCATAGGATGAAGAACGTTAAAACCTTTCATTCTCTTATATCTAGCAACCACATCTCCTATAGCATAGTTTCTCACATGCCCCATATGTAGCTTTCCTGATGGATAAGGGAACATACAAAGAACATAGTACTTTTCCTTATCGTAAATTTCATCAGTCTTATATATCTGAGATTTTTCCCATTCTTCTTGCCATTTTTTTTCTATATCTTTAAAACTATATTCTCTCTGCATTGCGAGCCTCTCTTTCTATCTTGCTACAATCCATCCAAAGTCTTTCAATGTTGTATCTGTCTCTCATTTCATAAGTTAAAAGGTTAATGATAATATCACCATAATCAAGTAAAATCCAACCTGATCGCCCATTGCCTTCTATACTTATCTTTTCAATATCCGCCTTAACAAAAACTTCCTCTGCCTCATCAGCGATGGCTTCTAAAAGTCGTTCATTTGATGCTGAAGCAATAATCATAAAGTCCGCAACTGCAGATTTTTCACCAATTGCAATAACCTCAATATCATCAGCTTTTTTATCATCTAGCTTATTTGCAACATTTATAGCCACTTGCTTAATATAATCTATATCGTTGTTTTGCTCTGCATTTTTAATCTGCTCTTCAAACCAATCTTTTGCCTTTAGAGTATCGTCGTCAATGACCTTTTCGCCCCTATTTTTTAAAATTTGCAAGGTCTCCGTCATATACCACAAACAAGCCTTATCAATATCCGTATACGCCATTTCTCGAAGTTTCTCAACACCTTCATAGGTTCTCAGTGGTTCTATCGCATCTGCAATATACACTATTTTCTCACATAGACTCATACCAACTCTGCCCGTTGTATGGTTGCATACTGCATTAATTATTTCATCATTGTCAAAGCCCCAGTCATATTTAATCATTGCTGCAGCAGCCTTACCATGCACAACTCTTAAATTATCTAAATATTGAGTATTAAGACCATATCTAATAATTGCATCTACCAACTCATTTACACTCATCTCTTTACACATATCGTGTAATAAGCCTGCAATATAACAATCTTCAATATTGGCACCATAATGTCTTGCCAGCTTTTTGGCTTCATCGGCAACACCTAAAGTATGCGCCAATCTCTTCTCAGATAAATTTTCTTCCAAGTATTTTATTAAATCTATTCCTCTATACGTATAACCCATTATTTAAAATATATTCCTCCACTGATTCATATACATACTCATCTATAGGCAAGCCTTCCTTAAGACACTTTCTTATCTCTGTAGATGATATATCATAAAGATTATTCGCAACTTCCAAAATATTTGCGTTATAATCTCTTCTTAATTGTTCAAGTTTATCTTTAATCTGCTTCTCTTCAACATCGCCTGGTCTTCGTCCAACAACCACACCAAACTTGTCTAATATTTTTTCCGCCTTATACCAACGATCTATATGCAAAATTGAATCACTTCCACAAATAAAGTAAATTTCACAATCACTATACAAATTTTCCTTAAAGTGCATTAATGTATCATAAGTATATGAAATTTCGCCTTTATTTATTTCATAATCACTAATTTCTAATTTTCCATTTATTTTTTCCAAACTTTTAGTACTACTATCTTCTAGTGCGTCACCTTTACTAAAATTCAACTCACTTTCTATAGATAATTTCAAAATTTTCAATCTATCTTCTGCTGGCATAGCTTTAACTTCCTGTTTGAAAGGTTGTATAAATGTTGGCACCAGAATTACCTTATCAAAAGATAAACGCCTTACAACATCAAAGGCTAATGCAATATGCCCTTTATGACAAGGATCAAAACTTCCACCCATTATCCCTATTTTACAATCTTTATCTTTCAATATTTCCTCAGTATTCAACTTATTGTTTTCATCGATATTTATCTTATTCATTATCGTAACGCAAGTTTACAGTTTCTTAATTCCTAACTCAGATAGTTGCTCCTCTGTAACATCGTTTGGAGCTTCAGAAACCATGCACTGCGCTGCCTGATTCTTAGGAAATGCCATAACTTCTCTTATGCTGTTTCTTCCTGAAAGTAACATTACAAGTCTATCTAAACCATAAGCTAAACCACCATGAGGGGGTGCTCCATATTTAAATGCCTCAACTAAGAATCCAAATTTAGATTCAATCTCTTCGTCTGTAATACCTAGAGCCTTAAACATTCTTGTCTGTAATGCTCTATCGTGAATTCTGATTGAGCCACCTCCAAGTTCTACACCGTTTAAAACAATATCGTAAGCCTTTGCCTTCACCTGCTCCGGATTTGTTTCAAGTAAGTCTACGTCTTCTAATCTAGGAGAAGTAAACGGATGGTGCATTGCTGCCAATTCGCCTGTTTCATCATCTCTCTCAAATAACGGGAAGTCCGTAACCCATAACAATTTATACTCACTATCGTCAAGCAATCCTAATTCACCGGCAATATGTCTTCTTAAGAAGCCAAGAGTATCAAAAACTACCTTCGCTCTATCTGAGCAAATTAAGATTAAATCTCCATCTTTAGCATCAAAAACTTCGCCAATCTCTGTAAGCTGAACTTGGTCAAAGAACTTATTAACAGAAGAATTACATTCTCCATTTTCTTTCTTAATCCAAACAAGACCTTTAGCTCCATAAGATTTTGAAAGCTCAATAAGTTTATCAATCTTCTTTCTAGTATATGTAGCTGCACCGTTATCTATACAAATACCTCTAACTTCTCCACCCGCTTCAATAACATCATCAAAAACTTTAAAGCCCTGACCTTTAACAACGTCAGCGATATCTTTTAACTCAAAGCCAAATCTTAGGTCTGGTTTGTCGCTACCATATCTTGACATAGCTTCATCAAAAGGCATTCTCTGAATAGGTGTAACAATATCCACATTCATCACTTCTTTGAAAAGTCTCTTCAAGAAGCCTTCCTGAATTTCAATTACATCATCAACATCAACAAAAGACATTTCTAAGTCAATCTGAGTAAATTCAGGCTGTCTATCTGCTCTTAAATCTTCATCTCTAAAACATTTTGCAACCTGAAAATATCTATCAGTTCCTCCAACCATTAATAATTGCTTAAACATTTGTGGTGACTGAGGTAATGCATAGCACTTTCCAAGATGAACTCTTGATGGAACTAAGTAATCTCTCGCACCTTCTGGTGTAGGCTTGATTAAAATAGGAGTTTCCACTTCTGTAAATCCGTTTTCATCATAATATGTTCTGGCTAGCTTAACAACCTTATGTCTAAATGTCAATGCTTGTTGCATTTCAAGTTTTCTTAAATCTAAATATCTATATTTTAATCTAAGATTATCGTCAACATTGTCGCCATCCTTTATATAAATTGGTGGTGTATCTGCTTCATTATAAATAATTAAATCGCTGGCAAAAACTTCAATCTCACCTGTAGCAATCTTATCATTTACAGCCTGTCTTCTCTTAACAACACCTTTAATACCTACTACATATTCACTTCTTAAGCTATCTGCTTTATCAAAAACTTCTTTTGAAATATCATCGCCAAAAACAATTTGAACTATACCAGTCTTATCTCTTAAATCACAAAATATCAGAGAACCTAAATTTCTTCTCTTTGCAATCCAGCCATTTAATACGACTTCCTGATCAATATTTGAAGAATTTAATTCTCCACACATACTAGTTCTTTTATAAATTGTCATCTATTTTCTCCCTATAATCTTTGCCTATATTTATTTTTTAAAACTCACAAGCTTGAACAATACTATCAATATCTAATGCAACAGTTTTTTGCTCTGATGTAGCCATATCCTTAATTGCCACAAGCCTTTGTTCCACTTCCTGTTCTCCAATAATTATTGTCTTTCTCGCACCTAGCCTGTCAGCAAGCTTAAATTGTCCCTTGAAATTACGTTCCATAGCATCTATTTCTGCTACTATACCCTTATTTCTTAAGTTTCTAACTAATTTAATTGCTTCTCTCTTTGCCTCATCACCCATAAATGCTACAAAAACGTCAACACCTTTTGGTTCTTTTATCTCAATGCCATTCATTTCCATTAAAAGAAGTAATCTTTCCTTACCCATACCAAAGCCTACGCCTGGAATATGCGGTCCTCCTAATTCTTCAGCAAGATTATCATATCTTCCACCACCGCATACAGTGCCTTGTGCACCGATTGTATCAGTAACAAATTCAAAGGCTGTCTTAGTGTAGTAATCAAGACCTCTAACAATATTAGGATTGACAGTATATTCAATCTCAGCACTGTCTAAATTAAACTTCAGATTTTCGAATGCTTCATGACAATCTTCGCATAGGTAATCAAGCATTCTAGGAGCATCTTTAACAAGTTCCTGACATATTTCACTCTTGCAATCTATTATCCTCATTGGATTACGATGAAATCTAGATTGACAAGTGTGACATAATTCATCATATTTATCAGCTAAAAATGCCTTTAGCTTTTCTCTATGTACCGCTCTACATTTAGGACATCCTACAGAATTAATTTCAAGAGAAATATTTTTAATGCCGATCTTATTCAAAAAATCATTTGCTAAAGCAATAATTTCAAAATCTGCCATCATTTCATCTGATCCAAATATCTCTGCGCCAAACTGGTGGAATTGTCTCAATCTACCAGCTTGTGGCTTTTCATATCTAAAACATGACATATCGTAATATATTTTTGAAGGCTGTGGTAATGCGTATAATTTGTTTTCAATAAACGCTCTCATTACTGGAGAAGTTCCTTCTGGTCTAAGAGTTAAGCTCTTATCAAATTGTCTCCACGTATACATTTCTTTTTGAACTATATCTGTAGTATCTCCAACACCTCTTACAAATAATTCTGTATGTTCAAAATCTGGCGTCCTTATCTCATTAAATCCATATCTTCTGCACACATCATCAAATACAGATTCAATATATTGCCATTTATACGCCTCTTTAGGTAGTATGTCCTTTGTACCCTTTGGTGCCTTAGTTAGCATACTCATCTTCCTCCATTTCAACTAAGTTAAACAAAAAACTTATTAATTTTTCTTTCAATCATTTCATCAATACGATCAATATACACTTCATAATTTGAAACATTAGGGACTCTCACTACCAAGTCCTTATCTGGATAATATCTCTTTGAAATACCCCCTGCTCCAAGTGCTAATATAGACTGTTTTTCACCCATAATACGAGCATTATATATGTTTTCATACCCCTGTTTAGCAAATCCAACATTTTCGCCCGTATAAGACATATTCTTTTGTCTATAAATATAATATGGGTTAAATTTATATTCGTCCAACAATTTATACGCTTCATCAAGCATACCATCAATTAATTCAATCTGATCATACTGTACTAAATCATTTGTCTCCTTAAATATTGCCGATTTCTTAATTGCCAAGGTATGAATAGTAATACTTGTAGGATCTAATTTAAGAATCTTTTTCAATGAAACTATAAAATCTTCTTTATTCTCATTTGGTAAGCCTGCAATAACATCAGCATTAATGTTAGCAAATCCAACTTTTCTAGCCAATTGATATGCATCAACAAATTCTTGTACACTATGTCTTCTGCCAATCAAATTAAGCGTTTCATCTTTCATTGTCTGAGGATTAATACTTATCCTATCAACATTGTTTTCCTTTAAAATCTTTAATTTATTTTCATTTATAGTGTCAGCACGCCCTGCTTCTACAGTAAATTCTTTACACTCTGATAAGTCGAAATATTTATTTACAGCACTTAATAATTTCCCTAGCAAATCCTCACTAAGCGTTGTTGGAGTACCACCACCAATATATAAGCTTTCTATATTCAACGACTTATCTTTAATAGCACCAGCTACAAAAATTATTTCTTTAATCAGTGCTTCAACATAGGCTTCCATATCTGGTGTTCCACCTAACTGAGTAATAAACGAACAATAATGACACCTTGTCGGACAAAACGGTATTCCTATATATATTCCTATAGATTTATCGTCGAGCAAAGGTAAAAAATTATCTTGCACTTGACTTATCTTATCTAAAATATTAATTTTTTCAGACGTAGTTAAGTATTTTTCTGCAAAGCGTTTATTTGCCTTTTCTCTACTACCCATATCTTCAAGAATAGTTTGATACATTTTTAAAGGTCTAATTCCTGTTATCGCACCCCATTTTGGATACTTCCCAGTAAGTACAACTAAATACTTAAATATCTGTCGTTTTAAATCTTCTCTATCATGATTTTCCAAAGAAAAAGATACATCTACAACCGTATCAGACTCTTTTATACACTCAGTATTGGAGCAATTCTCATCTTTTTCATCAAGATAAATCATGAATTCATCTGGCTTCAAAAATATTTTTATAAGTTCTTCATACTGGTGTGCCTTAACTACATTAGCTAAATAAAATTTATACAAATGGATTATACTCCTTCTCATGACCTATTGTTGTAGATCCCATATGACCTGGACAAACTTTAGTATCATCATGAAGCGCAAATAATTTTTCTTTTATGCTAGACATAAGCACATCAAAATCGCCACCCCTAAAGTCAGTCCTTCCTATAGATTCTCTAAACAATGTATCCCCTGAAAATAATACATCACCTAATAATATTGACATACCGCCTTCAGTATGTCCCGGAGTCATTATGAATTCGACATCAGCCGAACAAAGCTGTAAAGTCTTATCTCCATCAATAATAATATCTGGCACAAACTCAACTGCAACACCAAGCATTTCTCTTGACATATTGTAATTCACATCTGAAAGCATAGGAATTTCCGCCTCGGAAGCAATAATTTCAGATCCATAAATCTTCTTAATATCAAGCACTCCACCGATATGATCACAGTGTCCATGAGTCAAAATAATATATTTAAGATTAATATTTTCTTCTTCAATTAAATTTTTCATGGTCGCATTATATGCACCCGGATCTATTATAAATCCTTCCTTCGTATCATTATTCCAAACCAAATATGAATTAGCCGCTAATGGTCCAGACATTATCTTTCTTATATTAAAATTCATCTAATTTAAACTCTCCATTAAAATGTATCTTTTTGAAGTTCTTACCACCAAACTCCAACTACGCTCTGAAAACCTCATAAACGCCGTCTAATGCTCTAAAAGCTACCATAAGTTTAGTCATTTGCTGTGTATCACTTATTTCTACTGTAATATGGATTCTAGCATTACCCTCCATGTCAGTCTTTGCATTCACTCCAGACAAGTCCATATCATAGTTCGCACAAATTCTTGAAAGATCTGCGAACATGCCCTTCCTGTTTTGTGCTATAACAACCACATCTGCTGAGTACTTTTCATTTTGAGAATCTTCCCAAGATACAGCTATAAAACGCTCTTTCTCTTCTTCAGGCATAGTCTTTATATTTATACAGTCTTTTCTGTGAACAGATATTCCTCTGCCCTTTGTAATGAATCCTATTACCTCATCTCCAGGTACTGGATTACAACATCTAGCAGTTCTAATCAATAGACCGTCTATTCCCTCAACATGTAACCCATGCTGGCTAATATGCTTATCTTTCTTTTCGCCAGCCTTATCAAAAACAATGCTTTCAACGCCTACATCTGACTCAGTTTCATGTTCAACATTGTATAAGTCAAACAATTTATTAGCCATACTACTTACTATAGTCCCACCATTTGCAAGTTGCACGTATAATTCATCTGTATCTTTTAGTGCATTCTCCTTCAAAAGTTTATTTATATAGGAATTCTTTATAACCTCTTTTGGATCATATCCCTTTTTCCTTATATATCTATCTAGTGCAACTTTACCTTTTTCAATATCATCGCCCTTATTTTCTTTCTTAAGCCATTGTCTTATCTTTGTTCTAGCAGTTGGACTCTTTACTATTCTAAGCCAGTCTATTGATGGACCTTTAGAATTAGGATTAGTAATTATTTCAATTACATCACCATTTTTCAAAGTATGGTCTATCTGAACCATCTTTCCATTTACTTTAGCACCAACACACTTAGCTCCAACATCTGTATGTATTTTAAAAGCAAAGTCTAGAGGCGTAGCATCTATAGGAAGCTCCATTACTCTTCCCTTAGGTGTAAATACAAAAACTTTATTACCAAAAAGATCGACTTTTAGATTTTCCAAAAACTCTGATGGATTATCCAAATCTTTTTGCCACTCAAGAGACTGCTTTATCCAAGCTAGGCCTCTCTCATCTTCATTCTGCTGTAAATTTTTGACACCTTCTTTATACTTCCAGTGAGCAGCAATACCAAATTCTGCTACCTGATGCATTTCGTGTGTTCTAATCTGAATTTCAAAAGGCGTCCCATTTTTACCAATTACTGTAGTATGAATAGACTGATATCTATTTATCTTCGGACTTGCTATATAATCTTTAAATCGTCCCGGCAGTGGCGTCCATTTGGAATGCACAAGACCAAGAACTGAATAACAGTCAGCCTCTGTATTTACTATTACTCTAACTGCAGAAAGGTCAAAAATTTCGTCTATCTGTTTCTTCTGCTTCTGCATCTTCTTATAAATACTATAAAAATTTTTAGTTCTTCCGGAAATTTCGTATTGAATATTGGTCGTCTTTAAAATTTCCTCTATGCTTTCTACTGTAGCTCTAAGTTCCAAATCTCTCTGAGCTTTTTTCTCGTTTATCCCCTTTTTAACATCTTTGTATTTTTCAGGCCATAAATATCTCATTGATTCATCTTCAAGCTCAGATTTAATGGAATAAATACCTAATCTTCCAGCCAAAGGTGCATAGATTTCAATAGTTTCTGTGCATATTTCTTTAGTCTTTTGCGCAGACATATAATTTATTGTTCTTAAATTGTGGACTCTGTCCGCCAACTTTATAATTAAGACTCTAATATCCTTAGACATAGCTAGAAACATTTTTCTAAATGTCTCAGCCTGTCTTGCCTCCATGCTATCGTAAACTAATTCACCTATTTTGGTAACGCCATCTACTAAAACTGCAACCTCTTCGCCAAAATCTCTAACTAGATCTTCTTTAGTATATTCTGTATCTTCTACAACATCATGCAAAATACCAGCAACAAGAGTATTATCATCCATACCTAAATTAGCCAATATCCTGGTAACAGCCATTGGATGAATAATGTAAGGTTCTCCCGACTTTCTCAACTGTCCTTCATGCATTTTGTTTGCAATATCAAAAGCCTTACCTATAATTTTAGTATCATAATTACTATTAATTTCAAGAATACTATCTAAAAATTCTTTTCTAGTTTCCATAGATTCAGTCCTATTTTCTTTTGATTCTATTTTCAGCAAAATTATTTTCTTTAAAAACAAGCAATTAATTAAACTTCAAGCTTTTCTTTTTTCTTAGCGCCTACATACTTATTCTTTTTCTTTTTCTTTGCTATTTGAGACTTATACTTAGACTCTCTTCTTTTCTTTGATAAATCATAATAGATTGGGCTACAAATAAATATTGATGACATACATCCAGTAGCTACACCAACCATTAACGGCAATATAAATTCTCTCATACTACTTGATGCCATGATAAACAATGGAACCATTACTATTAATGTAGTAAAGCTTGTCATAATTGATCTAGACAATGTCTGGTTGACTGAAATATCAATAATTTCATCAGTGTTCTTCGCTAGAATTATTGAGTTTTCTCTAATTCTATCAAAGATAACTATCGTATCATTTATCGAATATCCAACTACCGTCAAGACGCCTGCAATAAATGGATTGTTTACTGTTATGCCAAAAATCGCATAGAACGAAACTACAATCAAAACGTCATGTAGAATGCCAAGGATTGCCGATAATCCAAACATCCATTCTCTAAATCTTAATCTTACATAGATTAAAATACCCAACGTAGCTAACAATATAGCTTGAATTGCATTTGATTTTAGCTCTTTTCCAATAGTAGGACCGAAGAGTTCTTGAGCCATAATATCCTTATCTTCAAGCTTAAATTTATCTTGAAGTTTGTTAATAATCTCTTTTCGATCGTCATTATCTAGTGCTTTTACTGTTCTAATTATTACTTCTTCCTGTTTTTGTCCAGAATATACAACTTCAGCTTTTATACCTTCGTCACTAAATACCTTTTCAACTGCAGCAGTTTCTACTTTTTTGCCCATATCGATTTGAATCATAGTACCACCAGTGAAGTCGATACCATAGTTAAATCCTCTTATAGCACTAAAACCAATACCCACAACAAGAATTGCAATTGAAATAATATAATAGATTTTTCTGTTTTTAATAAATGAAAATTGTTTCTTTAATTGGAATGTAGGAGTATTGTCCTCTTTAATACAAAATAGTGATTTTTTATTCAATCCCTTAAATCCAATAGCAAATTGCAAGAACAACTGAGTGATAGCTACTGCTGTCAACAGCCCTACCAATATACCGATTAACAATGTAATTGCAAATCCCTTTACAGCGCTTGATCCAACTTGATACAGAATAACCGCTGCAATAAGTGTAGTAATCTGTGAGTCAAAGACTGTTGAAACTGCTTTTTTATAGCCATAATGAACAGCAGTTCTGATACTCTTGCCAGCTATAATTTCTTCTTTAATTCTTGTAAATATAATTACGTTGGCATCAACTGCCATACCTATCGACAATATCAATCCGGCAATACCTGGTAACGTCAATACACTTCCCATAATGCCCATAATTATTAAAATTAATAAGATGTAAATTGCAAGAGCAACATTAGCAATTAATCCCATCAGTCTATAGCCAATTAACATAATCAAGAATATTAATGCTACTCCGATAAGACCTGCAACAATACTATTATCTAAAGCTTCAAAACCTACCTTTGCACTCTGTACAGATGAAGTCACCTCTTCTAGAGGAACAGGAAGAGCACCACCCCTTATAAGTGCCGCTAATTCTGTAGCACCGTTCTTATCAAAATTGCCGGAAATTTCGCACTTTCCTCCACTTATTACTTCATTAACTTCCGGAGCAGAAATAATCTGATTATCAAGTAATATAATTATACTTTTACCTGAAATAGCCTTGCCCGAAAGATCAGCGGTGGACTTAATTGTTCCAGAAAGTGCTTTTTTTGTCGCTTCCTCAAATGCCTTTGCACCATCAGCTTTAAACTCTAGGTTTACGACATATCCACCTTTCTTGCCCTGAGATATATCAGCATTTTTAACTTCTCCACCATCTAAAACTGGTGTACCATCCGCTAATATAAATTGAAGCTGTGCAGTTCTACCAATTTGTCTGATAACATCCTCAGCATTTTTGGCGCCTGGAAGCTCAACCCTAATACGCTTTGTACCTTCAACTCTAACGTCAGCATTACTTACACCAATACTGTCAACTCTCTTGTTTATAACTTCTTTAGTTTGGTTCATAACTTGTCTAAGTTTTTCACCCTGCAAATTTGTCTTTGCTTCTAAAACTACATATACACCGCCTTCAATATCCAGCCCTAGCGGGATTTTTTTAACCAATGGTCCAGTTTTACCAAATCCTGCTATCATTCCAAACCATCCTAGGCATAATGTAATAATTAATAATACAACTGTAATTTTCTTTGATATTTCTTTCATTAGACTTACCTTTCTTCATTATTATGTATCATATAATTATATGCCTAATTTGCTGAAAAATCAATGTTTTAAGCAATATTTTACGCTATGTTTATATCTGTTTGTAAGTCATTAGTAACAATTAAAAAGCAGTAGCAAATCTTATATCAATTCACTACCGCTAAATTCTATTAACAATATTAAGAAAAATCCGTTAAATAAGCCCTTATCTATAAAATTCCATCTGGCATCTTAAACTTCATCCTTTCTTCTTGCGTCTTAGGAACCTTAATTTTTCCGTCTTTTATTGCTTTTTTAAGTTTTTCGACTTTATTCATTGTTTCAGAGTCTGTGTTCCCGGCATTATCACTTATATCAACACCTTCATCCTTCATATCATAAAATAGTATCTCCCCGTCATACTTATCTTTTAAAGCACTTTTTATCATTTTTGATATACCGCCATCCATTTCTTTAATTGCAGAGCAAAGCACTGTTTGAGAAGCTAATTTTGATTGGTCTTTATCCGCACCAATAGCCCAAATCGAATTCTTTTTTGCTGACTTAATGACACCAACACCAGATGGTCCAGCCAAATGCATTACAACATCTGCTTTTGTACTTCTAACAAGACTGTCAGTCACTTTCTCCGCAGTTTTCGGATCATAAAAACTTCCAACAAAATCTCTTTGAATCTTCACATCAGGCTTCGCAACCTTGGCTCCAGCAGCATATCCTTCAAAAAACAAACTTACTGTCTCCCTGTCTTCACCACCAACAAACCCTATAGTCCCCGTCTTTGTTTTGCTCGCTGCAATAAAACCAGCTAGAAATGCACTTTCATTATCTGCGAACTGTAAACTTTTAACATTATCAAATTTTACGGCTGCATCAACAATACCATAATTCATTTTCGGGTTCGCCTTTGCTGCAACTTCAACGCTTTTCGCCATATTACTTCCAACCGCTATAATAATTTTAGGTTGCAAACCAAGCGCCTCTTTTAAAACGTAATCATAATCTGTAATGTTTCGCGCTTCCAAAAATCGAGTATCAAACTCTTCATCTTTTTGAACTTTTTCAACACTAGAAAGCACTGCATCATTAAATGAAGCATCTCCAATGCCTCCTACATCAGTTATAATAACTACCAACGGCTTAGTTTTAACAGTCTTATTTTGATTATCTTCTGCCGTAGAACAAGATGTCAATATAAGACAAATCATCAAAAGTAAAATCCCTGCAGTCTCTCTCATTTCCATACTCCTTTAATAACTCTAGTCACCAAATTACAAGCTTTAAAACATACAAAATAATATTAAATTAACAATAAATTACATCATTCCTAAGTGTTCTTTATTAATATCCTAACACCACAACATTATTTCATCAACCTCACAAAATTAATGCCCCGAATTTTGCTTTCTAAATGTTGCAAAATCTACACTATCATCTGTCAAAATTAATATTCGATCTCCTTCTTTCAAGCATGTATCCCCATTAACTACCACAAATTTATCATTATGATGAATCATCAGCACAATAATTATATCATATGCTAATTAACATTTTTTTACAAAAAAGAAAGCTAGCAAACTTAGCTTTCCCTATTGATTGGTTAATTGATTAGTTTTCAATTTAGTATTTTAGCATTAAACACTCTAACCATTTTGCTTTTAACTATTAAAACAACTTAATGACACCACACTTAGATAGCAATTGGAATATTTGTAATCTGTGGATTTTTCTTGTAATCCTCAATAAGAATATCATCAACTGTAAAGTCATAGAAATTCTTAATTTCCGGATTTAAAGTAAATTTTGGGGCTTCAAACTGCGGTCTTTGTATCATCTCCTTTATCAAAGGAATATGTCTATCATAAATATGAGCATCTGCAATTACATGCATTAATTCCCCCGGCACAAGGCCCGTAACCTGTGCAAGCATATGCACTAATACAGCATACTGCACTACATTCCAGTTGTTCGCCGCTAAAATATCCTGAGATCTCTGATTCAATATCGCATTTAATTTATTGCCCGAAACATTGAATGTAACACTATAGGCACATGGCTCTAATCCCATATCCATAAGATCATCAAACTTATAAATATTAGTTAAAATACGTCTTGAATAAGGCGTATTTTTAAGTTGCCAAATTACATTGTCCACCTGATCCATCTCACCGTGAGGGAATTGATATTTAATACCTAACTGATAGCCATAGGCCTTGCCTATGCTTCCCTGTTCATCAGCCCACTCATCCCATATACGTGAATTTAATTCATGAATATCATTTGATTTTTTCTGCCATATCCAAAGAAGTTCATCAACAGCCGATTTAATAGCTGTAGGTCTTAATGTCAACGCCGGAAACTCTTCCTGCAAATCATATCTGTTTACAACCCCGAATTTTTTTATAGTATGTGCCGGAGTTCCATCTTCCCAAACAGCTCTTACAGTCTGCCCTTCTGACGAAAAACCCTTTTCTAAAATATCGTTACACATCTGTACAAATAACTGATCTGCCTTACTCATCAATTGCCCCCATAACTTTATAAATAATTTCTTCCATTCTATCTACATCATTTTTTATGTAAAGTCTACCAACTAATGCTTCAAACGCAGTCGCCCACTTATATGAACCAATATCTGCATTCTTAGATTTAGTCTTCACCTTTTTATTTCTAGCGCTCTTAAGAAACTTTTGCTCTTCTTCTGAAAGCTCCTCAAAAATTTTCTTGATACCTTTTGCTTGATTCATCGCATTGGCATAAACAACGCCTCTTTTATTTATCTTATCCGCACCATATAGTCCAAGTTTTGAAACTTCGATTCTCACATATAGTTCGTAAACTGCATCACCAATATAGGCTAATGTAGTAATATCATCAATCTTTTCTAAACCATCTAATAGCATAATAATTATTCTTTAATAATCTGAACACCCTGTGGAGTATCTTTTAAAGTTATTCCTTTTTCCTTAAGAATATCTCTTATTTCATCAGCTCTCTTGAAATTCTTTTCACTTCTTGCAAGCTGTCTCTCATCAACAAGAGCCTGAATTTCGTCATCCACAGTATTATCTTCTTCTTTTTCAAGCAATCCCAAAACATGTGCTAACTCTAGAAGTAAAGCAAGTGCTTCTCTTGCAAATTCTGTACTTGCGCCGTCTTTTACTTCAGTATTTATCGCTGTGATTAACTCAAAGATTGCGGAGATTGCATCAGCAGTATTTAAGTCATCATCCATAGCCTTTTTGAATTCTTCCCTATACTGTTCACAGCTCTTAAGCGCCTCTTTCTCTACATCAGTCATAGCAGAATCTTCTTGATTTATTAGGAACTCCAAATTTACCTTTGCAGTCTGCATTCTAAGTAATGACGCTTTAGCCATATCCATAAGATTGTCATTAAAATCAATCGGACTTCTATAGTGACCAGATAACAAGAAAAATCTTATTACTTCGCCCTCATATTTAGCTAAAATATCTCTTACAGTAAAGAAGTTACCTAGTGATTTTGACATCTTTTCTTTATCTATTGTAATGTATGCGTTATGCATCCAATATTTTGCAAAAGTCTTAGAGTTGCAAGCTTCTGACTGTGCAATCTCATTTTCGTGGTGAGGGAACTGTAAATCTTGCCCACCTGCATGAATATCAATTGTCTCACCCAAAAATCTCTTAGACATCGCAGAACACTCAATGTGCCAACCTGGTCTACCCATACCCCATGGAGATTCCCATGCAATTTCAGTATCGACTTTTCTAGCCTTCCACAGCGCAAAATCCAGCGGATCCTTTTTCTTTTCTTCAATAGAAATTCTTGCACCAGCTTCTAATTCCTCAATATTCTGTCCTGAAAGTTTTCCATATCCTTCAAATTTTCTTGGACTATAGTAAACATCTCCTTCAACCTCATATGCATATCCTTTTTCGATTAAAGTCTCAATAAACTCAATTATCTGAGGAATATTATCTGAAACTTTAGGATGAACAGTTGCCTCTTTTATATTTAGAGCCTTTGTATCTTTAAAATACTCAGCAATATACTTTTCACTAACCTCAGGAGCAGTCAACCCCTCTTCCTTTGCTCTATTTATAATCTTGTCATCAACATCAGTAAAGTTTTGCACGAAATACACTTTATTACCAATGTATTCCAAATATCTTCTTAAAGTATCAAATACTACAAACGGTCTTGCATTTCCCAAATGGAAAAAATTATATACAGTCGGACCACATACATATATCTTTACTTCTCCAGGAACTAGTGGAATAAATTCTTCTTTCTGTCTTCTCATAGAGTTATAAATTTTCATAATCGCCCTCCATCTTAACATCTCTCATGATTTCTAAATCAATATCATTATCTAACTCATCTTCCATTGAATCAATATTAATCCTATTCATTTCCTCTATAATCTCTGGATTTAGACAAGTTAGTTTTGCATTTAAACTTCTAAGTTCTTTCTCTAGTCTAGCAACCCTGTTTTTAAGATAATCTACATCTACATTTACCGGATCTGGCAAATCTATTTGGTTCATATCTGAAATACTAATATTATTTCTCTTAACAACTTTGCCCGGAACACCCACAACAGTACAACCATCAGGCACTTCCTTCAAAACAACTGATCCCGAACCAATTTTCACATCATTACCGACCTTAAAAGGTCCCAAAACCTTGGCACCAGAACTTACCATTACTCTATTACCTAATGTAGGATGTCTCTTACCACTGTCCTTACCTGTACCTCCAAGAGTAACTCCCTGATATAATGTACAATCATCGCCAATAATAGTAGTTTCACCAATAACGATACCCATGCCGTGGTCAATCAAACAACGTCTACCGATAACAGCTCCTGGATGGATTTCCACACCTGTAAAAAATCTCGCCAACTGTGAAATAAATCTCGCTAAAAGTTTAAGATTATGCCTATATAAAAAATGAGCTGGTTTATGCAAAATCAACGCCCATATTCCTGGATAACACAACAAAACTTCTAAGCCGTTACGAGCCGCAGGATCTTTTTCTACTACATTTTTTATATTTTCTCTAATATCTCTAAAAAAGGCCATTGTTCACCTTCCTATTACACAAAAACATATACTATATATAATATCACGTTTAAGACCTAAAGATAATACCTTCCATGATAATCACTACCTCTCGTAATGATTAAATCTTTGTTCAGTGCCATATCCACAAGAGTTAAGGCTTCGTTAATTGAATGTTTCTTATGTAGACATTCAACACCTCTCACGCCATAACTTTTAAAAAGTTCCATGTGTTCTGCACATACTTTCCAAAATTCAGGAGTCTCTCTAGTCGCAAATTCTTTAGTTATTCCCGGATGTGCCCAAATCGGTACACCACCAGCCTCAATAATAATCTTACAGGCCTCTTCAACCGAAGTCTCAATCACAGGATTCTCTAATAACGGCGTACCCGCCAATATCCCTTCAAAGGCTTCCTGTAAAGTCTCAATCTTTTTTTCTGTAAGGAGCATTCTTGCAATATGTGGTTTACCTACATATTCTGAGCTCCTTAATTTTGCCACCTGCTCATTTAAATCAGGCCACTTTTTCAAAACGATATTTAATCTCTCTTCATTCTTTCTTGTCCTGCCATCCATCGCTTTTTGACATAACTTTTGTATTCCTGGATTATCTATGTCAATCTCATATCCTAAGATATGTATTTCCGCATCTTCCTTAGTTCTTGTTGAAAATTCAACACCAGAAAAGCAGATAATCCCTTTTTCTTGCGCTAATTTTAGCCCTTCTTCTACGCCACCTGTACCATCATGGTCTGTAATTGCTCCAACAGTTATCCCTCTTTCAATCATATAAGCTATTATCTCTTGAACATTTGATAAACCATCACTGTGAATCGTATGATGATGTAAATCTATAGTAGCATAAATATCTTCAATCGCCTTATATTTCAATACTTCTGAGTCATATTTTTCACATATACACTTTTTAATTTTATCCGTATAGGATTGCATTAGATTATAAAACATTAAAACTCCCTAGATTCTAGCATTCTCTTAGGCTTAACAAGCTGTATCATGATATACCCTATTGCAATAAAAATTAAGACTGCAACAATAATCGTTGCGACAGACAAATAAATTGGAAAACTTGAATTAAATATTGTAATTAATGCATCGCCAGGTTCAAATCTTACACCGAAAAGTGCCCTAAAAATCAATTTACTGATAGGTTTAACCGATAATAATACTGTATGCAACAACAATAAAACCGCGAGAAAAATACCTGAATGCTTAAAACTTTCATATAGTAATTTCTTTTCACTAATTAAGTATAATCTCACAAAAATCGCAATAACAATTACAAATAGTAAAAATGAAACAATGGCAACTAAATCGTAAAACCATCGCAAATCATACATTATATCGCTAGCTCTTTTAGTAAAAACATCTTGCGGTTCATATTCTGTTTTTTCTTTTAACTGAAAAACCTTATCTTTATGTTGCATAAATGATGTAAATGTGTCTGACAAATCTTCATCACTTATATAAAAGCCCAGTTCTTTCACAATTTTTGTCTTAGATGCATAATGACTATAAAACATTGATGTTCTTAAAACAAAGTTTACTGAAAAACTCAAAATTAACAATGGCAACAAAATCATAAAAATTGTTGCCAAAACGTCATTCCAGGGCACGTAATAATCTTTTCTTGTATTTCTCCACGGATTCCTCTTGGATCTAGGAGTAATATTCATCTTCATACTATTTTGATGTATCCTTTATCATTTTATCTTTTAACGTCCAAAGCTCGTCACTCAAATCAACATAATACTTGTGTGGATTTTCAAATCTAAGCATTTCGTTCCAAACCGCCCCAACTTGAGATGCGCAATATTCTTTAATTTCATCTAATGTAGGAGAATCGTATACTTTTTTACCATCTTTAAATATTTGAACTTGTAACTCTCTCGCTTCGAAATTTTCAACAACCTTTCTCTTCCAAATATTTTGCGGGTCAAAAATTTCATATTTTTCGCCTGATGGAGCACCTTCATGCTCAAGAGTTATAACGTCAGCAATAGCTCTGTTAGTGTCTTTATCATACAATCTATAAACTTTCTTAAAGCCTGGATTAGTTATTTTTTCAACATTCTCAGAAACTTTAATCTTAGGCGTAATAACACCATTCTTCTCAATAGCGGCAAGCTTATACACCCCACCGAATACTGGCTGAGCCTTTGCTGTGATTAGTCTTTCACCAACCCCAAAAGAGTCAATACAAGCTCCTTCTTTAAGAATATCTTCTATCAAATATTCATCTAAAGAATTTGATACTACAATTTTACAGTCTTGTAATCCTGCATCATCAAGCATCTTTCTCGCTTTTTTAGTTAGATACGAAATATCTCCACTATCAATTCTTATACCCATGTTCTGAGGTTTCAATTCATGGAATACCTTAATAGCGTTTGGAACACCGGATTTCAAAACATTATATGTATCAACTAAAAGGACTGCGTTCTTCGGATAAATTTCAGTATATGTCTTAAATGCTTCATATTCACTGTCAAAAGTTTGTACCCAGCTGTGTGCCATTGTTCCAAGTGCAGCGATACCCAAGTCTCTATCTGCTATAGTACAAGCTGTTCCCGCACAACCCCCAATATATGCAGCCTTCGCGCCATATATTGCAGCTGAAGCACCTTGCGCACGTCTACTTCCAAATTCCATTATAGGTCTTCCTTGAGCCGCTCTAACCATTCTATTAGCCTTTGTAGCAATTAGCGACTGATGATTTATAATCATCAAAATCATTGTCTCAACAAACTGTGCCTGAATAATCGGACCTCTGACAGTTAGTAATGGTTCTCCCGGGAATATAACACTTCCCTCTTTCATTGACCAAACATCACATTTAAATTCAAAGTCTTCTAAATACTGTAAAAATTCTTCAGTAAAAATTCCTTTTCTCCTCAAATATGCAATATCTTCGTCTTCAAATTTTAAATTTTCCAGATACTCGATAACCTCCTTAATACCTGCCAAAATAGCAAATCCACCCTTTTCCGGTACCTCTCTAAAAAACATATCAAAATACGCAATGTCATCCACCATGCCTACTTTATGATAACCATTTGCCATTGTTATTTCATAAAAGTCTGTCAGCATCGTCATATTCATTTTATTTAACATTTTCGCTCCTCTCACATATAGCGCCCAATTATATGTTACAGGTATAAGTATACTATATTTTCCTTAAATTTCAATCACTTTCCGATATGTCTTGACATATTAAATAAAAAGAGCGAGAACTATTTATCGCCTCGCAAAAAATAAATTATCTCCTTATTAAAATTATGCTATAGGGTTTTCTATATAATTTCTCAAGAGAAATAATCCTAATTAAATAATATATCTATAGCCTGTCTTAAGTCACTAACGCCAATCAAATTAACCCCTTTTATATTATCCTTTAATTTTTTAACGCTAATATTTGGTAAAACAATATTTTTAACACCCATCCTTGACGCTTCCTTAATAATTTTATCAGTATTAGGAACATTTCTAACTTCACCCGTTAGACCAACCTCACCTATAGCAATAGTCTTAGAATCAATCTTTTTGTTTCGATAAGAAGAATATATAGCAAAAATAAGCGCTAAATCTATATATGTACCTTCTGGCTTTATTCCTCCGACAATATTAACATATACATCTTCATACGATAGAGTAATATCCATTTTTCTTTCAAGAACAGCAAGGAGCATATTTAGCCTAGATACATCCACGCCTATCGCTGTCCTTCTGGCAAAACCTGCTTTATTAGATGCCGTCAAGGCTTGAACTTCAAGAAGCATAGGTCTACTACCCTCATAAACACCTGTTAATATAGCGCCCTCTGTATCACAATCTCTGTCTGATATAAATGCTTGTGAAAGATTCTCTATTTCGACAAGCCCAGACTCATCCATCTCAAATGCTCCAATCTCACTCGTAGTTCCGAATCTGTTTTTATATGCTCGAAGAATTCGAAGTTCATGATTTCTCTCTCCTGAAAAGTAAAGTACACAGTCTACCAAGTGTTCAACAATCTTTGGTCCTGCCAGTTCCCCACTCTTAGTTACATGAGCAACAATAAATATCGGAATATTATAAGCCTTACCAATTCTCATAAGCTCATTTCCGCAATGCCTAACTTGTGAAACACTGCCTGGTGCAGAATCTAAACCAGAAGAATAAAGTGTCTGTATAGAGTCAACAATCAAAAAATCTGCCTTAATTTCCTTTATAACATCAAATATGTTTTCTATATTCGTCTCCGCCATCACCATTAGATTGTCTGAAATTTCAGAACAAATACGCGATGCCCTCATCTTTAGCTGATTTGCAGATTCCTCCCCAGACACATATAATACTTTCAGACCTTGCTTCGCTATATTATTCGAAGACTGCATAATTATAGTAGACTTACCAATTCCAGGCTCACCGGAAATAAGGGTAAGTGAACCTCTGACGACACCTCCACCTAACACTCTGTTAAATTCACCTATTTTTGTATCAATCCTATCCTGTCTATCATCAGTTTTTATTTCTTTTAGCTTAACCGATTTTACTCTAGTAATATTGTCTGTATTTCTTGATCTAACGTCGTCAATAAAATCAATTGGCTTTTCTTCCACAAAAGAATTCCATGCTCCACACGAACATCTTCCCTGCCATTTACTTGATTCATATCCACATTCCTGACACACAAACACTGTCTTACACTTCTTCGCCATTTCAACTCCTTACGCACTTTTACGAACATTTGTTCTTTTATTTTAATTCCTTTTATTCATCATGTCAACCTATCACTAATACAAAAATTTAAAATAATATATAACTCTAAATCTCAAATATAAATGCATGATCTATTAAAAAATACTTAAATTTTAATTAAAATTTAAAAATATATATTCATAGCACAAAAGATAATCCTCATAAAATATTAAAGCTAACTACCATTTTTATAAAAAAATATATAAAAAATATCGCCAACTCTTTAAAAGAGCAAACGATATTGCATGTCTTTAATAAATATTTAGAAAATTATAAAATGATCATCTTCAACATATATTGTATAGTTGTTTCCCTGAGCCTGTCTTGCAAACATTTTCAAATCATTAACCATCTTTTCATCCAAGGTTATTTGCGTAGAATCATAATAAAAAGTTATATTATTTACAGTAACAGGTCTCATATCCTTTTTCTGTGATGTTTCAACCATACCATAGAGCCTTTTTAAAACATCTGATCCCGCTGCAAGCTCTTTCCTCGAAACATAAACCGTCTCCATAGTCTCTGATAACGAATATAACTGAATATCCTTCAAGTATTTCTTTATCGTCGGAAGTTGCATAATCAACATGTTGATATGAGTACTCTTTTCGCCTTTAAACACGTTGTAGGCTTTTTCGAGCATCTCAAGGTCTTTCTCACTTATAAGTGACAAAATCAAATCATAGTCATAATGACCCGTTTGCACCTTTGTAAACTTTTCTTCAATTTCTGGAATACAGATTCCATCTTCAAAAACTAAGATATCATCATCAATTAATGATTTTCCATTAAATGTTAAAGAGGTTGCCTCAGCAAGCAATATCAAATTTTGTATCAACTGTGAATCTTCACTCTTAAGAGGTTCATCTTTTCTAAATTCATTTATCATATACATAGCTGCTATTATAGATTTCATTATGTAACCTCCTTTTCTTTCTTTTATAATAGTAATTCTTACATTTTATATATACATTAATATTAAAAGTCAAACATTTATTATCTTATACATTAAATAAGAAATTCATTACATCGCCATCTTTAACGACATAATCCTTACCTTCCGATCTAACAAGACCTTTCTCCTTAGCGACTGACATCTGCCCACCACACTCTACAAGTTTATCATAAGCAATAGTCTCTGCTCTAATGAACCCTCTTTCAAAATCTGTGTGAATCTTTCCTGCAGCCTGCGGAGCCTTAGTCCCGTTTGTTATAGTCCATGCTCTAGTCTCAATCTGACCGGCAGTAATATATGAAATCAAATTAAGCAATTTATAAGATGCCTTAATAAGTTTATCTAAACCAGATTCTTCTATCCCCAGTTCTTCTAAGAACATCTGCTTGTCATCCTCTGGTAGTTGAGAAATCTCTTCTTCAATCTTCGCACAAACTACAACCACACCGGAATTTTCAGTCGCAGCAAATTCTTTTACCTTTGCGACCAGCTGATTTTCTGAATAATCGATAATATCATCTTCACCGACATTCGCTACATAAATAATTGGCTTATTTGACAATAATTCAAGGGATTTAATAAATTCCTTAGTATCCTCATCTGTTTCATAAGCTCTAGCAGATTTGCCGGATTCAAGATATGCTTTTATATCCTCTAGCATCCCAAGTTCTTTTTGAAAACTCTTATCACCTTTTGCATTTTTTTTAGTCTTTGCAATTCTTCGTTCAAGTAGTTCCAAATCTGAGAAAATTAATTCCATATTTATAATTTCAATATCAGACAAAGGGTCAACCCTGCCATCAACATGGACAACATTGCTGTCCTCAAAACATCTAACAACATGAACAATAGCGGCAACTTCTCTTATATGACCTAAGAATTTATTTCCTAGACCTTCTCCCTTAGAAGCACCTTTCACCAAGCCCGCAATGTCATAAAATTCTATCGCTGTATTAACAATCTTCTTTGAATTATATAATTTAGAAAGCACCTTAAGTCTTTCATCCGGCACAGATACAACGCCAACATTTGGCTCTATCGTACAGAACGGATAATTTGCCGACTCAGCTCCCGCCTTCGTAATAGCATTAAAAAGTGTACTCTTCCCAACATTTGGAAGTCCCACAATCCCTAGTTTCATATTTTTATGTCTCCTTTAAATTAAAAAAGCTCCAAATTAGCAACATATATTATATACTAGCCAGAAGCCTTTTACAAATTTGATAAAATATTCTAATATAATATTATTTATTATCATTTGATAATACACACTTGCGCTTACCATACACATAAACCACAACACCCACAGCTATAAGTACCAAGCTTAGCACTTGTGCCTGTCTAAATGGTCCAATCATCAGACTGTCAGTTCTCAAACCTTCGACAAAAAATCTCTCAACACTATATAAAATCACATACAGCGAAAATATCTGTCCTGTAAACTGCCTTTTCTTTAGTAACAAGTATGAAAGTCCAATAAACAATACAAAACACCAGATTGATTCATACAAGAATGTTGGATGCACACTTTTCCCATCAACCATTATCGCCCAAGGCAGATTAGTTTCGCCTCCATGAGCTTCTGAATTAAAGTAATTACCCCATCTACCGATTGATTGCGCCAAAGCTATTGACGGAACAGCCAAATCAAATAGATTAAAGAATTGTATCTTCTTTTTTTTGCAAACTAAATACGCAGTAGCAAGACCGAAGATTATACCTCCGTGTATCGCTAAACCACCACTTCTTATATCTATCATCTGTGCAAAGCTGTGATAGTTATCTAAGCTGAAAAATACATAATAAGCTCTTGCCCCGATAATTCCTATTGGCACAGAAATTATCACTGCATCAAGTAAATCATCACTCTTAATTCCAACTGCACTAGAACGTCTATATGCTGTAATAATAGCTAAAGCAATACCAATTGCAATAAGTATGCCATACCATCTAATTTCGAACCCAAAAATTTCAAAAGCTATTGGATTTGGTTGCATTATTTCTCCTTAACTCCTACCACGTAATAACGACCTTCTTCAGTATGATAAGCACATGTAGAAAGCACAATTAGCTTATCGTCAAACGTCGGATTTATATCATTTTTATAATCTGAGTGTTGTTTTACTCCCTGAATAAATTTATCAAACTTAAACTTATCAGTTATATTCGTATAGTCATAAATACTAAAAGCTTCATCTTCAAGCGCAGTAGTTTTAGCAAATGCAAAAACCTTGTATTTTTCTTTACCGTTGCGCAATGTTTCTAACTCAATCATCGGATGATCTTTAACAAAATCCTTCTTTTCACTATATTTAGTCAAATCGCCAAACATAGTGCCGTCATGCATATTATGCCCATAAATAAACCACACTTTAGAACGTTCCAAATCTGTTTCATCACCAAGAAAAATAGTTCCTCCTTCATTATACTTACCACTAAAATCTTTTCTCAAATAATGTTGAGGGCGATCAGGTGTAAACATCACCGGATAATCTATCTTGGTATTCTTTATCTTTATCCAACCAAAAGTATCTTTATTCTTCTTGCTTAATGCAGCTAAAGTCTCTACTTTAAGTTCCTTGAAAGCATTTTGCCTTTGATATCCATCATAATAGTATTTACCTATCATAAAAGCTGAATAACAAAAAACTGCAATACATATTAATAAAATTAATTTTCTCAAAATTTTCATAAGTTTCTCCATCTTAGCGGTCATAAATTTAAAGCACGGCAACTATACAACTACCATGCTTCATATTTTATTTATATTCTATTATACCCAACAATCTTAAAATTAACTAATATTTATTATTTAAAATATTTTACTGCTGCTTCAAACATCTTAATGTCGTAATTGCCAACAACATTTTTATATAATCCCTTGCCTATTCTTTCTGCATGTCCCATCTTACCAAATACTCTACCATCAGGTGACGTAATACCTTCGATAGCATAAGTTGATCCATTAGGATTAAACTGTATTTCTTTTGACGGATGACCACTTAAGTCTACATACTGTGTTGCAATCTGTCCATTTGCAGCAAGCTCTTTCACAAGCTCATCACTAGCAATAAATCTACCTTCACCATGAGAAATTGGCACATTATATATTTCTCCGACTTTTGTATTTGCAAGCCATGGAGATTTGTTTGATGCTATTCTTGTCCTAACAATCTTAGATTGATGACGACCTATTACATTGTATGTAAGCGTAGGTGAATTTTCATCTGTATCAATTATTTTTCCATAAGGAACTAAACCTAACTTGATTAACGCCTGAAATCCGTTACAAATACCACACATTAAACCATCTCTATCATTTAGAAACTCCATAACTCTTTCCGTTACACCCTGATTTCTAAAGAATGATGTAATGAATTTAGCACTTCCATCTGGTTCATCTCCGCCAGAGAATCCACCCGGAATGAATATCATCTGCGCAGCTTTTACTTCATTAGCAAACTCTTCAACACTTCTCTTAATCATGTCTGCGTTTAAGTTTCTAATAACCTTTATAACTGCTTCACCGCCTGCTCTTTCAACTGCCTTTGCACTGTCATACTCACAGTTTGTACCAGGAAATGCTGGGATTAAAACCTTAGGTTTAGCAACTTTAATCGAAGTTGTATATCTCTTTTCTGCTTCATAAGAGAAAGTTTCAAGTTTAATATCTGCCTCCTTAACATTGCAAGGGAATATTGGTTCAAGCTTAGATTCATATCTGTTTTCTAAATCTTCCAAATCAACCTTTTCTGCATCATAACTGATTATATATTCCTCAGTAACTACACCAAGTGACTTAAATCCATCTGCTAATTCAACATTTTTATCAGCTAATTCTAAAATAAATGCTCCATAGTTATATCCGAAGATTTCATCATACTTAATTGACCCATCTATAGCAAAACCAAGTCTATTGCCAAGTGCCATCTTCATAATTGCTTCAGCAACGCCGCCAATACCAACAGTGTAACAAGAAACTGCCTTACCTGTAGAAGTTAATGCATAAACTTTGTTGAATACCCCTATTAAGGACTTAATATTAACTGTATTATCTGCATTCTTTTCAGGAGTGATGATTACAACCTTATTGCCTGCCTTTTTAAATTCAGGAGAAACAATCTCATCCGTCTTTCCAGTTGTAACAGCAAATGATATTAGTGTAGGTGGAACGTGAATATCTTCAAAGCTTCCGCTCATAGAGTCTTTTCCACCTATAGCTGCAATACCTAACTGTTTCTGGGCTTCAAGCGCACCTAATAGCGCAGCAAACGGTTTTCCCCATTTCTTAGGGTCAGCCCCCATGCTCAAGAAATATTCCTGGAAGCTTAGATATACATCCTCAAACTTCGCACCTGAAGCAACAAGTTTACAAACTGATTCAACAACAGCTGTATATGCACCATGATAAGGACTTGCCTCTGTCATGAACGGATTATATCCCCAAGACATAAGTGAACAAGTTGATGTATCTCCACTTTCTAAAGAAATCTTTGTAACCATTGCTTGAACTGGAGTCCTCTGTCTAATGCCGCCAAATGGCATCAGTACTCCACCAGCACCTACTGTTGAGTCAAATCTTTCAGATAATCCTCTCTTAGAGCAAGTATTCAAATCTTCTGCAACATCTTTAAAAGCTTCTACAAAGCTGTCTTTATATTTGCGCTCTAAATATGTCCCCTTCTCTACTTCTATATCAATATGCTTAGTTGTACCATTTAAGTCAAGGAAGGCTCTCTTTAAGTTTACAATCTCCTTGCCTCTCCAGCTCATTTTTAGAACTGGTTCTTCTGTAACAGTAGCTACAACGACAGCATTAACATTTTCTTTTTCAGCCAACGCCAAGAATCTTTCAACATCCTTAGCTTCTACAACTGTAGCCATTCTTTCCTGAGATTCACTGATTGCAAGCTCTGTACCATCAAGTCCGTCATACTTTGTAGGCACTAAATCAAGATTAATGTCCAGTCCATCTGCAAGTTCTCCAATAGCAACAGAAACACCACCTGCACCGAAATCATTACATCTCTTAATCATTCTGCTCACTTCAGGGTTTCTAAATAATCTCTGAATTTTTCTCTCTTCAGGAGCATTACCCTTTTGAACTTCTGCTCCGCAAGTAGCAAGCGAATCAACTGTGTGACTCTTAGAAGATCCGGTAGCTCCACCGCAACCATCTCTACCGGTTGCACCACCTAGTAATACTACCTTATCTCCATCTGTTGGCACTTCTCTTCTAACATTAGATTCAGGAGCTGCTGCAATAACAGCACCAACTTCCATTCTCTTTGCCATATATCCTGGATGAATAATTTCATCTACGATACCTGTAGCCAAACCAATTTGGTTTCCGTAAGAAGAATATCCTGCTGCCGCAGTCTTTGTAATAGTTCTCTGTGGTAATTTGCCCTTTATTGTATCTGATATAGACGCAAGCGGATCTCCTGCACCAGTTAATCTCATTGCTCCATATACATAAGCTCTTCCTGAAAGTGGATCTCTGATTGCTCCGCCTACACAAGTGGCTGCTCCACCAAAAGGTTCGATTTCTGTCGGATGATTGTGAGTTTCATTCTTGAATAACAATAACCATGGCTCTTTAGCACCATTTACATCTACATCTATCTTCACTGTACAAGCATTTACTTCAGGAGACTCATCTAACTTGTCTAATTTGCCTTGTTTTTTCAATATCTTTACTGCAATTGTAGCAATATCCATTAAGCATACCGGCTTAGTTCTTCCAAGTTCCTGTCTATCATTCAAATAGTTTTCATAAGCTTTTTGAACAGTTTCATCTTCAAACTTTACACTATCTATAATTGTATGGAAAGTAGTATGTCTACAGTGATCAGACCAATAAGTATCAATCATCTTGATTTCTGTAATCGTAGGATTTCTATCTTCACTCTTGAAGTAATCTCTACAGCACTTAATATCTTCAAGGTCCATAGCCAAACCATACTCTGCAATTAAGTCGCTTAATTTTTTATCATCAAAATCAATAAAGCCTTCTAAAACCTTTACATCGGCAGGTCTTTCGCTCTCCATCTTTAATGTTTCAGGCATTTCAAGAGAAGCTTCTCTTGATTCAACCGAATTAATAAGGTGTTTCTTAATGGTTTCTATTTCAGTACCAGTTACAGCCCCCTTGATAACATATACTTTAGCACTCTTAACTTCAGGCTTTACCCCCTGCGAAATAATCTGGATACACTGCGCAGCAGTATCTGCTCTCTGGTCAAACTGTCCTGGTAAAAACTCTACCGCAATAACAAGTTCATCGTCAATATTTAATTCAGTATAAGTATTATCTAACTGAGGTTCAGAAAATATTGTCTGGACACTCTTTTCAAACAATGCTTCATCAATATCTTCAACATCATATCTGTTTAAAACTCTTACGTCTGTTACAGACTTAATACCTAATAAATTTCTAATTTCATCTAATAAACCCTTAGCTTCATTAGCCAATTCATTTTTCTTTTCGACAAAAACTCTATATACCATAGCCTAAAATCTCCTTATACATTAAGTACCTTTTTACCTATATCTGATCTACAATATGCATCTTTAAAATTAATTTTCTTCGTTACGGCATACGCCTTGTCAATCGCTCCTTCAAGAGTGTCTGCAACACCTACGGCACCTAATACTCTGCCACCAGAAGTAAGTAGTTTATCACCCTGCTTCTTAGCGCCTGCGATATATATAAGTTCATCTTCACAATCGGTCATCGTTATTTCATGACCAGTTTCATATTTTGACGGATATCCGCCTGATGCCATGATAACACAGCAAGCACATTCATCCTTAAATTTAACATCTATTTCGCTTAGTCTTTCATCAGTTACAGCCTGCATTACTTCAAGAAGATCTGTATCTAAAAGTGGAAGCACAACCTGTGTCTCAGGATCTCCGAATCTACAATTGTACTCAATAACCTTAGGACCGGCTGTTGTAATCATTAAGCCAAAGTATAGGCAACCCTTAAACGTTCTATCCTCTGCGTTCATAGCGAACATAGTAGGCAAGAATATTTTGTTCATACAATACTCTGCAAGTTCTTTTGTATAATATGGATTCGGCGCAATTGTTCCCATTCCACCAGTGTTTAATCCTGTATCATCATCGCCAATACGCTTATGATCCATAGAAGAAACCATAGGCACCATAGTCTTACCATCGGTGAAAGCTAATACAGAAATTTCAGGTCCTTCCAAATATTCTTCAACGACGATAGTATCACCACTAGCACCAAAAACTTTGTCTTCCATCATCGACTTTACAGCATCAATAGCCTCTTGTCTTGTAAACGCAATAACTACTCCCTTACCAAGGGCAAGTCCATCTGCCTTAATAACTGTCGGTATAGGTGCTTTCTCCAGATATTCAATAGCCTCTTCCTTATCTGTAAACACTTCATATCCAGCTGTTGGAATTTCATATTTTTTCATAAGATTTTTAGAAAAAGCCTTGCTGCCTTCTATAATTGCAGCTCTTTTGCTCGGACCAAAACATTTAATACCTTTATCCTCAAGTGCATCCACAACACCTAACACCAAAGGGTCATCCGGAGCAATGATTGCATAATCAATCTTGTTTTCTAATGCAAACTCAACAATTTTCTCTACATCTGTAGCTTTGATATCAACACATGTCGCCTCATTAGCAATACCCCCATTACCCGGTAATGCAAAAACTTGCTCCACTTCTTTGCTTTCAACAATCTTTTTTACGATAGCGTGCTCTCTGCCTCCGCCACCAACAACTAATATCCTCATAATTTGGCTCCTTTAATAAGAATTCTAATTAACTATTATTGTTATAATTATCAATTAATAATACATTTAAAGCGTCATAGCTCTTTTTCTAAGAACAGATGTAAGTTGTGGGATAATCTGTTTCTTTCTTGACAATACGCCCTTCAAATAAATTCTGTCCTTGCTATCATATAACACCTCGTCAATATTAAAGGCTTCTATTGAAACTTCATAAGCATTTTTGCCAATGCATAGAAAATCTGAATATTCATCAATAATGTTGGTCATCATCATAAATATCATATTTTCTCCGGAATTTTTAATCCTTTCTTTCATATATGCCAGCAATTTAACTGTAAGTGTTTCCAGTTCTTCTTTGTCAACACAAGAAATTTGCCCTACACCATATTCTAAATTCCCTATATTAAAAGTTTTATAATCCGTAGAAAATATCTCTTCTATATTTTTACCATTAAAATCACTGCCAGCTCTAAACATAGCCATTGCATATTCATCTACATTAATCCCTGCAATATCAGCTAAATTCAAGCCTGCAATCTTATCTCTATCAGTACAAGTAGGAGAACGAAATAATAATGTATCTGAAATAATTGCTGAACACATTAATCCCGCAATAGTTATTGGAATTGATATTTCCTTTTCTAAAAACATCTCATATATAAGCGTAGCGGTACAGCCTACTTTCCTATTTAGAAAAAATATAGGTTCATTCGTAATAGTTGTCCCAATCTTATGATGATCAACTATTTCAACTACAATTGCATCTTGAAGTCCATCGACAGCTTGCTCATATCCGTTATGATCTACCTGAACTACCATTCTACCTTTTGCATTTTCTAAATTATTTGGTTCACCAACTTGAAAATAATCTAAAGCAAAGATCGTCTCTGGACTTATTGTTCCAACCTTATAAGCCTCATATTTATAATCTTCCTCGCAAGGTTCAAGACCAGACTCGCAATTTTTCAAATAAGCGTAAGCTATAGCTGAACAGATAGAATCCGTATCCGGATTTTTATGTCCAATTACCACAATTTTATCTTCTGACATCTGAATCCATAATTCCTTACAATTAACCAATTACAGCCATAATAGGTGGAATTAGCTGTTTCTTTCTTGAAACTACGCCTTCTAAATACAAACCTTGATTATCGCTTTTTACTCCAAAAGCTTTTTCTAAGATAGCTTCTGCATCTTTTCCTTCGTAAATAAGTTCTGTAGAATCTGCTGATACATCTGTAATCATAAGACATACAAAATCTAGTTTCTCGTCAGCAAGTGCTGTTGGTAAATATGCAAGCATTCTATCCTTTAACATCTTAACATCCTCTGCATTAGCAGCTAAAATTTGTCCTGCACCAAAGGCAACACTTGCACCCTTAAACTGCTTATAATCCTGATAGAAAATATCACTGTCTGTCTTGCCATCTAAGTTTAGACTAGCCTTTAACATTCCGTTCCATAAATCAGACAAATCAACACCAGCAATTTCCGCAATTTCCCTTGCACATTTTTCATCTAACGGTGTACAAGTTGGAGATTTAAACAACATTGAGTCTGAAACGATTGCTGAACACATCATACCTGCAATTTCTTTTGGTGGTACTACACCAAATTCCTTAAACATTCCATACACTAAAGTTGAAGTACAACCTACTGGACGAGTTGTAAAAGTAATTGGCTCAAGTGTAGCCATTGTTCCAAGCTTGTGGTGATCTACAACTTCTATTATCTTTGCTGTTTCTATACCATTAACACACTGCGCCTGCTCATTATGGTCAACTAAAACAACCTTAATCGGATTTTCTTCTGTACTCTCTGCAGATATATCTTCAACTACTTCCGGTTTTGCAACCCCAAATCGCTCTAATACATATTCTGTTTCCGGATTAAGCTCACTTGCCGCCCTTGCCACATACTCATTATCACTATCAATATGATTCTTTAAATATGCCATACTGATTGCTGAACATATTGAATCTGTATCCGGATTTTTATGTCCGTAAACTAAAATCTTCTCACTCATTTTAATCCTCCAAAATTTAATAAATTAATATATTATCGTCTTTTACAAATTAATATTTTTATTTTGAAATATTATGCGCAAATAGTGGTTTTCACACAATAATCTACACTACATTATACTAAAAAATTACCTTTTTGTAACGATTCCCTGCAAATATGTCAATACGGTCTTTCAATAAAATTGAATACCTCAATCGTTGACGTTTATACACAAAAGCATATATTATATATATAATGAAAATGTTGATAACGAATAATATAAATTACACAATTTTATACATTCTGATATACAATAAAATACAATAGGATTATAGCTTTACTAATTAGGAGGAAATTATTATGGCAAACTCAAGCGTAGCAATACAAGTATTACCATCAGTAAATAATGACGAACAACTATTAAGTGTAGTTGACGAGGTTATCGCATATATTAAATCCTTTAATTTACCTACTGTTGTAGGACCTTTCGAAACAACGATTGAAGGCGACTACGATGAGCTAATGGAAATACTTAAAGGATGTTCAAAGATTTGTATTGAAAAAGGCTCTAACGGTGTAATGACTTATGCTAAAATAAATTACAATCCTCATGGAGTATTCACAATAGATAGCAAAATCGCTAAACATCAGTAAGAAAAGTAATTAAAAAATAGTGAATAACATATGTACAAAATAATGTGCTGATATATAAATTCAACACATTATTGTAAAAGCAACAGATATTAAAAAGTATATTTAAAACTTAAAGGAAAATCTATGAAAAATGACAACATAAAATATGCCATTTTCGATATGGACGGAACACTTGTTGACTCAATGTTTTACTGGAGAAATCTTAGTGCTGAATATCTAAGTCGTCATGGAATTATTATTGATCCTAGTGAAATTCTGTCAAAGATAAAACCAATGACAGTAGAAGAAGCAGCTATATTTTTTATCGATCATTTTAATCTAAATACTACTCCAAAAACAGCATTAAATGAAATGAATGATATAATGTATAATCATTATAGACACAATGTTCAGATTAAACCGCACATAACCGAATATTTAAACACGCTTAAAATTAAAAATGTAAATTTATGTGTAGCTTCAGCTACGTCAAAGCACCTAATCGAACTCTGCTTAAAAAGATTTGATATGTTGAAATACTTTGATTTTTTACTTTCATGTGACGAAGTTGGCATAGGAAAACATCAACCTGACGTATATAATTTAGCTCAACATAACTTCTCTAGTAAGTTTTCAACGAATATCAGCAAATCTGATATAGCAATATTTGAGGACGCTTCATACGCTGCCAAAACTGCTAAAAATGCAGGATTTTACACAGTCGGAATATATGACAAATGGAATTCAACAAAGTTTGACGAAGTAAAAGAAATTTGTGATGAATACTATCTAAACTGGAAAGAGGCAATCCGATAGGATTGCCTCTTTCTTATCTTATACACCTATTTTTGTTTGATTTATTTACACTCTCTTTGCCTTAAAGCTTCATAAATAGCTATTGCTGCTGCATTTGATGCATTTAAGGAATCAACCTTGCCAAGAACCGGCATAGAAATAATAAAGTCGCATTTTTCTCTAACCCTCTTGCTTATACCACTACCTTCATTACCTATTATAATAGCCACATTTCCTGTCATATCTGCCTCGTAATACATTTGCTCGCCCATATCACAACCAAAAATCCAATACCCCTTATCCTTTAATTCGTCAATAGTATTAGAAATGTTAGTAACTCTAGCAACCTTCATATGAGCGACCGCCCCGACTGACGTTCTTGCAACAGTTGCGTTCACGCTTGCACTTCTGCGCTCAGGAATAATTACTCCGTTTACACCGGCACACTCGGCACTTCTAATAATTGCCCCTAAGTTGTGCGGATCTTCAATCCCATCCAGAATAACAATTATTCCATCTTGATCTGACGCCTGCGCATCTCCAACAATATCTTCAACAGTAGCATATTTAAAACTCGTAGTATACGCAACTACGCCCTGATGCATACCACCATCCACCAGTCTATCTAACGAAGCCTTATCTCTCGTATATATAGTAATCTTCTTTTGCTTGGCATTAGATATAATTTTTTTAATTGATCCGGTAGCTCCCTCTTGAATTAAAATTTTGTCTATATTTGTGTCGGAATTGATCGCTTCCAAAACAGCATTTCTACCAATTATTATTTCTTCTTTCATATCTTCCTTTGTTTCCCAACCTATTTTTTATTTATCTTTATATTTTTAACTATATTTTTCTATACTACTAACATCTTGTTAGTTCAACTACCTAAACTCTTTCATATACGCAAAAAGTATATTGAAATCCATTCTCTTCAACAATACCTGACTCGCTTACAAGTTTAAAATCATCATTTTCATCTATATTAGGAAAATGCTTATCCGCTTCAAACTCAGCATCAATCCTTGTAACATATAACTTATTGCATTTATCCAAAAACTGCTGATATATAGTCTCTCCACCTGCAACAAAAATATCTTCTGTGTCATACTTCAACAATTCACTATCAAGAGCATCCATACCACAACAGACAACACAAGCATCATTTTTATAGTCTTTATTACCTGTCAACACAATATTTGTCCTATTTGGCAATGGCTTTGCTCCAGGAAATGACTCCAATGTCTTTCTTCCAATTACAATAACTTTACCCGTCGTCTTTTCTTTAAAATATTGTAAATCCTTTTTTAAGTGACAAAGCAAATCACCATCTTTACCAATAGCCCAATTTTTATCTACAACCACAATTGCGTTCATCTATATTCTCTCTTCCTAAAACATATGTAATACAAACTGTGTACTCCATTGTTTTTATACTATTATCAAGATTTATAAAAGTTCCATAAACTCTTCACAATTATACTATGTATTTATTTTTTTATAAAGTTGAATAAAAAGAAACAATTGCAATAAAAGAACTAATTAACATAAAGCAAAATTGTATAAATTATCAAATTACACAAAAAAGATGGCACATAAGCACCACCTCTTCATATTCTCATAAAACTATTTATTGCTTTTATAAAATTATGACATTTTTTCACGTCTTTCTTCAATAGCTTCCTTTAGCATCATATCTTTTACTTTCATCAATCGAGTCTGATTGCCTCTTTCATTTTCATCAAGTTTCATAGCAATATACCTTATCGTAACCTGAAGTCTAGGTATCATAACATATTCTAATGCATTAACTCTTCTTCTAGTCTTTTCAAGTTCAGCTGCAAGTAAGGCTACTTCCTTTTCCTTTGCCGCTAAATCTAACAACTTTGGCAAAATGCTAGACATCGCATCAATGGCGCTATCAAGTTCACCCGAAGTTCTGGCAAAACCGTAAGGATATATATCCGTAGGATCTTCTGCCGTAGTCTTAAAATCGAATATAGGCACATTAACACTCATGATATTCTTTGTTTCCACACTAATATTTATTCCCTGTTTGGGGAACATAAGTGATTCTTGCATAACCTCATGAGACATAATCGCTGACGCCAAGCTAAAGTGATTGTAAACTCTTTGAAGACCTCTTTCAACTTCACTTCTTAGCCTACCATTTTCTCTAGCCAGCTCCAAAAACTCCTTCATCAACTCATCACGCTTATCTTTCATAAGCTTGTGACCTCTCGTTGCTGTCTTTAGTCTCTTTTTCAACGATGTCAACATCATCCTCGTAGGATTAACATTCATTCTTTCCATTTGACATCCTCCTACAATGATTATAGATATTTTTCTATATATTCATCCTTGATACGCTTTAGCTCACTCTTTGGTAAAATTCTAAGCAACTCCCACCCTAAGTTCAACGTTTCTTCTATAGTTCTATCATTCGTGTAGCCCTGAGAAACATATAATTTTTCAAACTCATCAGAGAATTTTGCATATAGTAAGTCTACATCACTAAGCGCTGCTTCACCCAAGATTGTCATCAATTCTAAGGCTTCCTTACCTCTAGCATAAGCTGCAAATAGCTGGTTCATTGTATCCGCATGATCTTCTCTAGTCTTGCCTTTGCCAATACCCTTATCCTTAAGTCTTGATAATGACGGAAGTACATCTATCGGTGGCTTCAATCCTTTTCTATATAAATCTCTAGAAAGGATAATCTGTCCCTCTGTGATATATCCAGTAAGGTCAGGAATTGGATGCGTCTTATCATCTTCCGGCATAGTTAAGATTGGAATCATTGTAATAGATCCTTCTGTATCTCTTTTTCTTCCTGCTCTCTCATACATAGTAGCAAGGTCAGTATAAAGATAACCCGGATATCCTCTTCTACCTGGAACTTCTTTTCTCGCAGCAGATACTTCTCTAAGCGCTTCTGCGTAGTTTGTAATATCCGTCATAATTACTAGAACGTGCATCCCTAAATCAAAAGCAAGATATTCTGCCGCTGTAAGCGCCATTCTAGGTGTCGCAATTCTCTCAATAGCTGGGTCGTTCGCTAAGTTCATAAACATTACTGTTCTGTCAATAGCGCCCGTCTTTTTAAAGTCTGTAGCAAAGAATTCTGCTTCTTCAAATGTAATACCAATAGCTGCAAAAACTACAGCAAAGTTACTGTCAGTACCAACAACCTTAGCTTGTCTTGCAATCTGCGCTGCAAGGTCTGCATGAGGCATACCCGAACCTGAGAAAATAGGTAATTTCTGTCCTCTAACAAGAGTGTTCAATCCGTCTATTGCAGAAACTCCTGTCTGTATAAATTCAGCCGGATAGTCTCTAGCAGCAGGATTCATTGGAAGTCCGTTAATATCAACCTTTTTCTCTGGTATAATATCAGCTCCGCCGTCAATAGGTCTTCCCATACCGTCAAATACTCTACCAAGCATTTCAGGTGATACTGCAAGCTGTGTACTATGGCCTAAAAATCTAACTGTACTGTCAGCTAGGTTAATTCCTGCAGAACTTTCAAATAACTGCACCAATACATCCTTACCATTTATCTCAAGAACTTTACATAATCTCTTATCGCCATTTTGTAGTATAATTTCGCCAAGTTCATCGTAAGTTACACCTTCGACATCCTTAACAAGCATAAGAGGTCCAACAACTTCAGATATAGTCTTGTACTCCTTAATCATCTAAATCCTCCTCACCTACTAGAGCTGCGATACTATCTTTAAGCTCTTTTCTAATATCTTCAAATGTCTGTTTTGTATCTTTTTCTTCAACATACTTAAATCTTCCGATTCTCTCTCTAACTTCAAGTTTAGTTAAAGCATTCAGTGAAGCACCATTCTTAACAGCATCTCTCGCCAAAGTGTAATAATCCATTACAAGTCTCATAAGCATATACTGCTTTTCTAAAGATGTAAATGTGTCAACTTCGTGGAAGGCATTTTGATGCAAATAATCTTCTCTTATAGATTTACAAGCTTCAAGCTTAATTCTGTCTTCTGGAGAAAGTGCATCTACACCAACAAGCTGTACTATTTCCTGTAATTCCGCTTCTTCTTGTAAAAGTACAACAATATCCATTCTAAGCTTAGGAAAATCTCTATTTACATTTTCTTCAAACCAATTTGTCAATCCATCTACGTATAGTGAGTGACTTGTAAGCCAGTTAATAGCTGGGAAATGTCTCTTATACGCAAGGGCCGAATCCAATGCCCAGAAAACTTTTACAATTCTAAGCGTTGCCTGTGAAACCGGTTCAGAAATATCTCCACCCGGAGGCGATACTGCACCAATTGCAGAAAGTGCTCCGGCTCTTCCTTCTTTACCTAGAGAAATAACTCTACCCGCTCTTTCGTAAAACTGAGCTAATCTAGATGCCAAATATGCTGGATAACCTTCTTCACCAGGCATCTCTTCAAGACGACCTGACATCTCACGAAGAGCCTCCGCCCATCTAGATGTAGAATCCGCCATAATCGCCACAGAATATCCCATATCTCTAAAGTATTCAGCTATTGTAATACCTGTATAAATTGAAGCTTCTCTCGCCGCTACAGGCATGTCAGAAGTATTCGCAATAAGAACTGTTCTCTTCATCAAAGATTCGCCTGTATGCGGGTCGATAAGTTCAGGGAACTCCATAAGAACGTCTGTCATTTCGTTTCCACGCTCACCACAGCCGATATACACTACAATATCAGCATCTGCCCATTTTGCAAGCTGATGCTGTACAACTGTCTTACCAGATCCAAAAGGTCCTGGAACTGCTGCAACACCACCCTTAGCAATAGGGAATAACGTGTCTATAACTCTCTGTCCTGTTACAAGTGGCATATCTGGAATAAGCTTTTCCTTATATGGTCTTCCTCTTCTAACCGGCCATTTTTGCATCATCTTCACATCGTGAAGTTGTCCGTCTTTGTCTTCAACAACACATACAACTTCATCAACAGTAAATTCACCTGATTTAATTTCCTTAACCACACCATTAATGCCATAAGGAACCATAATCTTCTGTTCTACAACGATAGTTTCCTTAACAGTTCCAATAATATCCCCCTGTTCAACTTCGTCTCCAACATTCACTGTCTGTTTGAAATCCCACTTCTTTTCTCTATCCAAAGAAGGCACTTCTATACCTCTTGTAATATTTGCTCCAGACTTTTGTCTCATAGCCTCAAGAGGTCTCTGAATTCCATCATATATAGTTTCAATTAATCCTGGACCAAGTTCTACTGAAAGTGGTGCACCAGTGGTTACAACAGGAGCTCCTTCGCCTATACCAGCAGTTTCTTCGTAAACTTGAATAGACGCCATATCTCCTCTCATTTCAATTATTTCACCGATAAGCCCAAGTTCCCCTACTCTAACTACGTCGAACATATTCGCTTCTTCCATGCCTGACGCAATTACTAAAGGTCCTGAAACTTTTACAATCTTACCATGACTCATCTATTTGTCACCTCCAAACAATATATCTGCTCCTACAGCACGCTCAACGGCCTTTTTAACATTATCCATACCTCTACCTGTCGCTCCATCCTTATTAGGAATCGGGATTATTGCTGGAAGCATTTCATCTTTATATCTATCAATATCATCTATCATCTCATAAGCTAGCTGCTCTGTAATGTATATAATCGCATAATTATCGTTAACTAACTCATGAAGATATTTTTTACTTTCTTCAATGTCCTCTGTATCATATACCGTAATGCCTATCGCCTTAAAGCCAAGTACAGATTCTCTATCTCCGATAACCGCCACTTTATACATCCGGATCACTCAACCTTTCTATAATCTTATCGACTTGCATATTGATTTTCAGTCCAAGAAGTATAACTCTCAAATTGTTTAACTCAACATTCTTGGCATACCAATACCAAGCAATTGGAGCAAGACCAAATGTCTGATATTTAGCTTTACGATTTAATTTCAAAATAAATTCTGAACAATACTTTTCTAAAATACCAAAATTACCATTTTCTTTAACTTCTTGTCCGCCTTCACTAGCTGCCTGCTTAAGTCCATAAGGTGAAAGCTTTTCGCCAATTGCCGCATAAGATTCATCAAATGACGTGACATATAAGTCTAGCGGAACGTCACCATTTACTAAGAAGATTTTTTTGTAAAAAGCACTATCTTTACCCATCTTCTTAATTCGCACAAATGACTTTAAATTTCTCTGGTCAATCTGCGCCTTTACCATATCAATTAAAAATGGCTCTCCAATTTCATTAGCTTTATATAGCATTTCTTCATAACAAGCCTTATCAAGCAATATATCTATCTCTTGTGGATCTTGAGATCTGCTGAAAATATCGATGGCACCCTCAATGGCATTCTTCATCGTATCAGACATAAAAGTATAATTTCTTTCATGAATCATTGCCTTCATCTTCATAGGCTCAATATTTCCAGATGACACCAAATGCGTCTCTGGATCCAAGTCTATATCAAGAAGTTCAGATTTTAAACACACTCTGATATTATGATAATCAAGCGGAATCAACCACAAAGCAAGCTCTGTAACATCACTCATTGTCTTATAGATATCATCATGTAATTTCTTTTGTTCTCTTCTGATGAAAGCTTCAATATAGCCATCTCTCAGCTCTTTAACTTCTCCATAGCCAAAGTCATGCAACATTGCTTCAGCTGTAAATAAATCCTTCGCTGATGTAACTCTCAATAAATCCTGATAGCTCATTAGGTTCTTGCTGATACTAGCTATATACGCATTTACGAACGTATAACTATATTTATTTTTTAATTTCGCCATGCGTCAACACTCCTAACTAAAATATTATTTTCGCTACCTCTAAAGCAATTTCATCTCTAATTTCTTCAATAATATTTTCAATACTACCGTTGATAAAAATATTACCATTTCTAATAACAAAGCCGCCAAGTAGCGGTCTTGTCTCTTTTGACAACTCAAAATTAGAATCAGAAATGATTGTATTTAATGCCATAATAAGTTGTTCACCAATCTCTTCTCTATCTTTAGCATTAAGGATGATTTCACCTTGTCGCTGACCTGACTGCTCAACACCTTTTACAATAAAATCAACATATTTCTGTTTTTCTTCTACTAAATTTTGAATTGCACCGTCTACTACTTCATCAATAAGCTTTTGCTTTTCATGAAGCATAATCTTTCTGCCTTCGATTTCGGCAGAAGCCTTTTTTCTTTCTATAATCTTTGCTTTTTCGCTTTCGCCGGCTGTCTTCTGAGTTTCAATTATTTCCTGCGCCTTTTCCTTAGCGTCATTCACAATAGAATCTCTCTCATCTCTGCTCTGTTTTAGAATTACATCGGCTTCAGCCCTAGCATCATCTATTATCTTTGAAGTAATTCTTTCTATACTCATATTGCTACCTCTTTATGCTACAGGTAATGTAATACTAAATAGCATTAATATTGAAATCAATAATGCGAAAATAGCATATGTTTCAACCATTGCGGCATAGATAATACCCTTTGCCATCTGATCTGGTCTCTTACCCATTAACATCAAACCAGCAGCTGCTGCCTTACCCTGAGCAATACCTGACCAAATACCGATTAAACCAATAGGAATACCTGAAGCTAAAACCCATAGTCCCTGTTCAACAGTTAAATCTAATAAACCACCACCTAGTAAGCCAGTCTTAATAAAAATCAAAAATGCCATAAGCAAACCATAAATACCTTGCGTTCCCGGCAACGCTTGCAAGATAAGTGTTTTACCAAATTTCTTAGGATCTTCAGCTAAAACCCCTGCTGCAGCCTCACCTGCAATACCTACACCAACCGCACTTCCAATACCTGCTAAACTTGCTATAGCTGCTCCAAATAGAGCTAATGCGCTTCCACTAAACATCTTCTACCTCCAAAATTAATCAATAAATCCTTTTAACTAACAATTTATCTTATCCATCATTATCTAATTTTAAATTTCTTTTTTAATATTTATCTATTCCATCAACGGGTTTCGTTATTCATATCTAACTATTTATGAAAACGATATTATACTTCATTGTCAATAATTCTTACATACTTGGTATTTCTTTCAAGCGGTTCAAACTCCTCGCCACCATCTTCATAAAACTTACCGAAGAATTCGATATATTGTAATCTGCTTGAGTGCACAAATGCTCCAAGAACGTTGATTGCCATATTAAATATATGTCCTACAACACCGATTACAATCATCAACACTATACCTAAAATACCATTTCCAAACATTGATCCCATGGTATTAACTACACTTGCAATTACACCGGTAGCAAGACCAAGAGCCAACAATCTGGAATATGAAAGTATATCTGAAATATATCCGGTAACTCCATATAGAGCTCCTAGACCACCAGTTACCTTACCAATACCCTTCTTAGCTCTACCACCTGTAAGAAGAATTATTACCGCACCTGCAATTGCCACATATTTTCCTATAGAAGTCACAGTAGGACTAATTGTGTCGCCAACAGCAAATCCTATGGCACCTAGTATTAACATATACCATGAGAATATATCAAAAACAGCATCGAGCCATTTACCTCTCTTTATAAGCATGTATGCATTAATACCCATTCCTAAGAATATGTGTATTACTCCAAAAATTAATGACCAAATCAACAATCTTGTCGGATCATCAAGCGGATTAAACCAAATTGCCGGTAGCGATATATTCGCATTAAAGAATGTCTTAGCAACTACGCTTATCATATCTCCGAACCAACCGCCAAACATCAGTCCCCAGAAAATCGTCGATACTCCGCACCACATGAATGTTTTTACCATCTTGTACATCATGCCCTCAAGGTCAAATTTTTTAAGTACTATGAAACATGCTCCTGCTAAAATCATTCCGTATCCGGCGTCAGATAGCATCATTCCGAAGAATATTGCGTATGATAACCAGAAGAAACCAGTTGCATCAATCCCTCTATAGTCTGGAAGAGAATACATATCCATAATGGACTCAAACGGTGTAATAAAACTATTGTTTTTCACCAATACCGGCACATTTTCGTCTTCTTTTGGCTCTCTAAAGTCATAATGACATTTATTTTCATCAAGAAGCTTTACAACTTTCTTTTTAGCTGGCACTGGCACCCAAGCTTCAAACATAAAGGTTCTTTCAGTCTTAAGAATTTTTTGCCTTGCTCTTTCTTCATCTCTTTCGATAACTCGTCTATCATAAAGATATTGAATGCCTTCTTTTTTATCAACAAGAGCCGATATGCTTTCTTCTAAATCTTTAACCTTCTTTTCTTTAATCTCAATATCGGCCGAAATTCGTGCTATATTCTCTGTAACAGTACCTTCAAATTCCTTGAAAGGTATAGGTGAAAACCCATATTTTTTAAGGAAATCCATTCCTGCTTCTTCAGCTTCTTTGTGAGATACATACACAACATAATGCAATTCTCTATCACTATTAACTTTCTTTAGGAAAAGTAAGTCTGATATTTCTGAAATATCATTAATCAATGCATCTACATCTACTGTTGCTGGAATAACACCTAGTTCAACTATAACATTCTTTGTTTCGTGAACATCTAAATCCACATCATATTGCTCCCATGGCTTTAATGCGAGCAAGTCCGATTTTTCCTTGTTTATTTTATCTAAGGTCTTATGAAGATAATTACCTAATTTCATTACCCTGCTAATATCAGATCTAATGGCTTTTTCATCACCTAACTTTTCATAAAAATCTTCGCTACGAACCCGCTTTCTTGTTATAAATAGAGGTTCTTTTTCTTTCGAATATTTTTCTAAAGTCTCAATGGCAACGCCAGTTTTATTGATGCGAGCTTCCAATCTACTTATTAACTCGTCATCTCCATCCTTATTTATGTCGCCATATTTCTGAATATCTTCAGCAGAATAGTTCGTAATTTCAGTAGCACCAAGCTTCATTAAACCCTTGATAATACTATGTCTGTCAGCGTCAAGCCCAATGACAGCCATCTTTTCCATACTAACTATTGCCACTTTCCACTCACTATCCTTTCTTCAACCTTATCAACTGCAATGCCTAAGTTTAGTCTTGCCTGCTGAATAGTTACAGACTGATTTGTTTTAATACCCGCAATCGCCTTATTGTATTCTTCATCAGCAATTTGTTCGCCATCCGCAACATATTGACCATATATTTCTCTAGCTTGCTTTTGTGCATCAGAGATTATAATTTCGGCATCATTCTTCGCTTCCGTGACTATTTTCCTTGCTTCTCTCTTAGCTTCCTTCTTTATAGATAAAGCTTCTTTTTCAACATCTACAATTTTTTCTAATTCCTCTTGAAACATCTTATCACCCCTAACTTACAGGCTAATTCACGATTCTTCTCGCATATAAATTACAACAACTAGCAATACTCTCTGTCATACTCTTTATTTTTTATATTTACCAGCAATGGCATCTGCTAATTGTACCAATGCTTGTTCACTATCTTCATTAAGTGCTGATTTAATGGTCACCTCTTGTTCGACAAATTCAATATTCTTTAGAGATTCCATTGCAGATTTCATACACTTTTTAGCTGTTGGAGCCCATGATCCATTTTCAATAAATGCAACTCTTCTATTTTGATAATTTCTTTCTTTCAATTCGTCTATAAAAATCTTCATTTTTGGAAACATTTCAGCGTTATATGTAGTCGTTGCCAAAACAAGAGTATCGTATCTAAATGCATCCTCTACCGCTTCTGCCATATCATCTCTAACTAAATCCGCTACAGCAACCTTAGGAACACCTCTCTCTAAAAGTAGTTTTTCCAACTTTAGTGCAGCATCCTTTGTATGTCCATAAACAGAAGTATAGAATAGGCATACTCCTTCAGACTCTGGTCTATAGCTTGACCAAATATCGTATAAATTTATATAGTATTCTATATTTTCTTTTAAGACAGGACCATGTAACGAACATATAGTTTTTATATCATGATGCTCTATCTTCTTAAGTACAGCCTGTGTCTGTACTCCATATTTTCCAACAATACCAAAGTAATATCTTCTCGCTTCACATGCCCAGTCATCCTCAACATCAAGTGCCCCGAATTTTCCAAAAGCATCTGCTGAAAATAAAGTCTTAGTATGTTTTTCATAGCACATCATTACCTCAGGCCAGTGAATCATAGGCGCCATCATAATCTCTAAGCTATGCACACCTAATTCCAGCACATCACCCTCTTTAACAACAAGTCTATTTTCATGCTTCATTGCTGGGAAAAAATTATCTATCATATTAAAAGTCTTAGTATTACCAACAATCGTTACATTAGGATATTTACTACAGAAAATATCTATTGCCGCTGAATGATCAGGTTCCATATGTGTAATAACTAAATAATCCGGATTTCTATCCCCGATAACTTCAGAAATATTTGCCATCCATAAATCAATTTTACCCAATTCCATAGCATCGCAAACGGCTATTTTTTCATCAACAATTATATATGAATTATAGGCCATACCATTTGGTACATCAAAATGTGCTTCAAACAAATCTACATCGTGATCATCAACACCAACATAGAAAATATTTTCACTTATATTATTTATCATTTAAGACCTCCATTTATAAAATTAAATAATTTATATTTCCTTTATTCTACCCTATTTTCATTAACTTTAATTAATAAAGTAAAAATAACTTTAATTATTATTGTTTTTAATGTAGAGCAATTCCATAATTACTTATTTTTCAATACATTTACATAATTTTAATATCTATATTATTTTTTTATATGACTATCCAAAAATTCAATTGCCGCTTTTTCTGCCTGAACTAAGTAATTATCAGAAAAACCATGCTCTCCACCTTCTATTGTCACCATTTTTACCGATTGAAAATTCGGAAGGAACGATTTTGTAGATTCAATAGTTACATCATCATCCTTATCGCCTTGAATTATAATGACATCATTCCTAATATTTTTTATAATTTCAACAATATCTAACGAATTTAATTCATTCAAATATTTTTCACTGACCAATAGTCCATCCCATAAATATAAATCTCCATTAGTTGTCACACTGCCATCAACGGTGCCTTTCTTCTTTTTAGCAGGGCCTTTTTCCAAAACTTTAGCTGAATTTTCTACCATATTATATGCTGGATAAAACAATACTACTGCATTAATGTCTTGCTGATGTTTCTCTGCCACTACTGTAGCTACTAAACCTCCGAAACTCTGCCCACTTAAAAAAATATTGTCCTTATCAAAAGCATCACTTTTTTTCACATAATCCAATACAATCTCATAGTCTTTTATCTCTGTAAATGTAGTCATATTTGAAGAATGAACCTGAGTAGAACTATTTCTTGAACCACCAACAAAATCGAAAATCACCGCTGAGTAACCTGCCTTAGCATAGGCCTTTGCTACATCCTCACAATTGTCCATACTACTATTATATCCATGCGAAATAATTACAACAGGATGTGTCTTTTTCCCATCTCTAGGAGTAATTAATTCTCCGTTAAATTTATAATTTTCATCCAGTTTAGATTTAGGTGTTTCAAAAACTAAAGACTGTATCTCATATACACTTCTAAATTTAAAATAACAAATACCTGACACAATTAAGATGGTCATTATAATAAAAATAATACCACCAATTATTTTATATCTTGTTTTTTTCTTTGTCATATTATTTCTCCATATTGAAAACTTAAATACACTTATATTATAAACCAAATTAATCTATTACAATCCACATAATATTGAACACATAAGCATAATAAATATTACTTTATTAATATAGAGTTTGAATAAATATGAAGTTTGCTAATATACAAAAAGAGATGCACTTTTACATACATCTCTTCATTATTAATTTATTAATTGTCTTATTTCTTTGCTTTTCTTCTTTTGCCATACTCAGCCGCTGCTGTAAATAATACGTCAGTAGATGAGTTAAGAGCTGTTTCGCAAGAGTCTTGGATAACTCCAATGATTAGACCCACACCGATAACCTGTGCAGAAACGTCACCAGGGATACCAAACAAGCTACAAGCTAGTGGGATTAATAGTAATGAACCACCTGCTACACCAGATGCTCCGCAAGCACTTACCGCTGCTAGAACACTCAAGATTACTGCTGTAGCGATATCAACTTGAATGCCTAATGTATGTACTGTTGCAAGTGTTAATATTGCAATTGTGATTGCTGCACCAGCCATGTTGATTGTAGCACCTAGAGGAATAGAAATTGAATATGTATCTTTATCTAATTCTAACTCTTCACATAATTCCATATTTACAGGAATGTTAGCCGCTGATGATCTTGTAAAGAACGCATATAAACCAGATCTAGCTAAACACTTGAATACAAGCGGATATGGATTCTGTCTTGTAGCGATAAATACGATAATTGGGTTCACGATTAATGCTACAAAGAACATTGTTCCAACTAATAATAAGATTATTTTTCCGTAGTCCTGAACCATAGCTTTTAGACCAGTTGTTGCAACTACATCGAATACTAGACCCATTACACCAAATGGAGCTAAAGCAATAACCCATTCAACAATTTTGGTAATAGCATCAGATAGATCAGAAATCACAGTCTTAGTAGTGTCATGTGCTTTTCTTAATACTAAACCAATTAAGATAGATGCTGTTAAAATACCAATAAAGTTACCTGTTGCTAGTGCATCAACTGGGTTCTTAACGATATTTAGAACTAAAGTTTCTAATACACTCCAAATATCACTTGGTGGCGTTGGCACATCCTGTGGTGCTGCTGGAAGTAGCACATTTAACTTGAAGATAAAACTTGCTACTACTGCTGATAAACCTGCCATGAATGTACCTACAACATATAATCCTAGGATATGTTTCATGTTTGTTTCCTGACCCGGCTTATGCTTTGTAATAGCTGCCATTACGATAAAGAATACCAATATCGGAGCTACAGCCTTTAATGCACTTACGAATACTTGACCGAATAAAGCCAAGAATCCTAACTTATCTGGTAAAACAATTGCAGCTATAATACCAATTGCCATACCAATTAGAATACGTATAACGATGTTTATACTATTCCATTTTGCTAAAACATTTTTCACTTTTTTACCTCTCTTTTATTAAAATTAAAATAATACAATTAATAAAAGTGTTATCTCTAACACCATATAACTAATATAAATATTATCATAACGAAAGAATTCTTTCAACAAAATTGTCTCTAAAAAAACACAATTCTTTGTATACAAACAACAAAAATAATATATCATATCATCTATTATTATTTGTAAACGACATAGCATTCATTATTCTTTAAAATAATCATCAATTGCAATATTTAACTTATTAATATCTCCGCCGCCTAACGTTATAACTATATCTCCTTCTTCCCAGTTTTCCACCAAAAGTTTTAAAGCATCTTCAAAACTTGGTGTATAATAAGCATCTAGTCCTCTCTCCTTCATCGCAAGCACTATGTCATTAGAACTTATATCTCCTGGATCTTTCTCTCTTGAAGCAAAAATATCGGTAAATAAAATTTTATCTGCCAAATCAGCGCAATGAACGTAATCATTAAAAAACTTCTTTACTCGTGTAAAAGTATGTGGCTGAATTACTACCCACAACTTATTATGCGGAAGCATATTTGCTGTCTCTACAACTTGATGTGTCTCTTCTGGATTATGTCCATAATCATTATATACTTTAACACCTTCATATGTACCAGTATGTTCAAATCTTCTTTTAACACCCTCAAAGTGACTAAGTGACGCTACGATTTCATCACATTTAGCACCTAAAATATATGCCGTTAAAAATGCTGCCAACGCATCGATAATCTGAACTCTGCCAGGAACGTTTAACTTTAAATTAGCAATTATTTTCCCTTTATATACAATATCAAACCTTGCGCATGCATCTTCCAAAAATTCAATATTAATAGGATAACAATCATTATCTTTCTCAAATCCAAATGTCACATAATTTTTTTTCTCTAACAAGAGTTTCTTAACCCTCTCATCATCACCACAACCTATAGCAATACCATCTTCAGATAAGTTAGCCAAGAAAGTTCTAAAACTGTTTTCTATATCGTCAATATCCTTATAAAAATCTAAATGATCTTCCTTGATATTTAAAACAATAGCTATATCTGGATACATAGAAAAAAAACTAGCATTAAACTCACAGGCCTCAGCGACAAAATAATCTAAGCTACCCAACCTTGTACTACCACCAATACTACCTAAAGAACCCCCGATATGAACACTTGGATTAAAGCCACAATCAAGCAACGTCTTTGCAACCATACCTGTAGTTGTAGTCTTACCATGAGTTCCACAAATACAAATAGATTTATCATAATTTTCCATTAACTGTCCTAATAGAATTTTTCTTTCTATCTGCGGTATACCTTTATTAGTTGCCGCTATTCTCTCAGGATTAATCTCTGGAACTGCTGCCGTATAAACAACCAATTCTGCATCACCTAAATTTAACGGATCATGTCCAACAATAGTTTTAATCCCCTTCTCATGTAATGCTGACAGTGTATAACTATTACTTTCATCTGATCCTGTAACAATATAACCCAAATCATTAAGCATCAGTGCTAATCCACTCATACTTGATCCCCCGATGCCTATCATATGTATTTTTTTATAATTTTTTATATGTATATTATTCATTAATTTTCCCTTTATTTATGGCAAGAATTACCACTTATTGTTACCTAAAATAATACAATCTAACGAAAAAATTTTATCATATATGACAAGAAAACAAAAGTAAATAAGCAACATTTGTTCTCTATTTTAAATACAAAAAAATAGAGTATTTTATACTCTATTTTTAGAAAACTGGCAACACTCACTCTCTTACATGTCATTTCTATAAATTTCAAAGTTCGCTCCTACGGCTTTTCAAGCCTTCGCTGTCCAGTTTTCTGATTTCTTTTCACTTTTTTACATATAAAAAATAGAGTATAAAATACTCTATTTTTAGAAAACTGGCAACGTCCTACTTTCCCAGGCAGTCGCCCGCCAAGTATCATCGGCGCTATAGAGCTTAACTTCTGTGTTCGGGATGGATACAGGTGTAGCCTCTATGCTATTGTCACCAGATATTTAATTAAACTCTTTCAAAC